>JBGTMQ010000026.1:0-27000 GCA_041743505.1 Candidatus Saccharimonadia bacterium | reverse complement strand
CTATTAATCATGCGGCGGCGCTAGCATGCAACGCTCCAACGGCTCAATCCTTATTGGCGCCGTTCTGGTGCTGCTAGGCATCTTCTTTTTGGGCCAGATGAACAATTGGTGGTCCTATGATTGGATCGACTTAGTAGCTTTCTGGCCGTTACTAATCGTCGCCATCGGCCTGCGGTTATTATTGCCCGCTGGCTTGGCCTTCGACTTAATTGTCATCGGCCTGCTCATCGCCGCCGTGTGGGCCCAAACCCTCGTACCACCGAAACCCGAGCCCGAGCGCCGTTGGTTTGGCAACATTTTCCACCAATCCGACTCAACAGAAAAAACCGAACTCAAAGGCCCCGGCATCTCCGGCGCTGGGCAGCTTCGCTTCTTCACCACCGCCGCAGCCGGTACCCTAAACCTCAAGTCCCTGGACCAATTTAACAACCGCCTCTACACCGCCCAACTCTCTCGCAGCAGCTTCCAACAATCCGACCAACGTGACGGCGACACCGCCATAACCGAGCTCAAGCCCAAACACAGCGCTATCTTTGGCCTGCACCGCCTCGACTACGATCTAGCCCTCACGCCCAAAATCCCCATCGAACTGACGCTCGACGCCGGCGCCAGCAAAACCAACCTCGATCTGTCTGACATCCAGCTAACTAAACTTGATATGGATGCCGGCGCCACCTCATCCGTCATCCGGCTCGGCACTAAATCCACTCGCCAGCGGCTAATCCTCGACATTGGGGCCTCATCCCTACAACTGCATGTACCCAAAGACGCCGGCCTTAAAATCACCTACGACAGCGGCCTGTCCAGCAACAACTTCGCCGAAGCCGGCCTCAACCAGTCAAGCGATACCTATACCACAACAGACTACGACCAAGCTAATGTCCTAATCGAGATCGAACTGGATGGGGGAGCCTCGTCCATCAATCTGGAAAGGTATTAAGCATTCGAAAAGCGGTGGCGTCCACATTGGGACACCACCGCATAAAGTTAACGAGAGGGCTAGTTACAGATCATCCAGATTTCCGGGATCCACCCAGTTTTCCTCGGTGATGTGTGCCACAACCACCGGCGGCACGCCTTCAAAGCCGATGGTCAGCAGGAAGGCCTTGCTAACCTCAAAGACTGTCGTCATCAGAGCCGACTCGTAAACCACCTGGATAGCCACGGTCTCCTTGCTCCGGGCACCGAGCTCGTTCATAGCAAACTTGACTTGCCCCACAGCCTGAGCGATCTTCGCGTTCGGTGCGCCTGGCTTGGGCATAAACGCGCCAATCAGCCACCCCAGGTCGGGCTTCTCACTCAACAGCACCATCGGGACACGGACCTGGTCATAGGCAGCTCCGCGCTTCAACCACGCCTCACCCAGCTCAGCCAAGTGCTGTTTGAGCCCGGCAGCCGCCAATGCGTTCGCGCTACCAGGATCATCGCGCATTTGAATGCGCGCAATCATGCCTTCCTTGGTTTGGAACTCAATCACCGGCTGACCGTCTGCACTCACGTAAACCGCGGCCACGCCGTCTTTGACGTCCAGTTCGAACGCCGGATACGAGTTATTATCGGTGAAAACCAGTGATCTCTCGCCGGCTTCTACCCAGTTAACCCGTACATCTGAGGATGCCGCCACCCCAAAGCTGTCCTCCTCGGTCCAGTCATCCAGGGTAATGTCGAAGCCACGCTCAGCCAGCCAAGCATTAATCTCGGCCGCTGTCGGCGCAGCCGTAGCATCCACCCAACGGTCGTACTGACCCAAACCCGTCTCGTATTCGGCCAGAAGCGTCAAGAACAGCTCCTGATCGGTCGTACAGCCATACCAAGCCGGCCGGTGTGCATACTTAAGCGCCGCTTTCAAGGCCAGCGCCAAAGGGAGAATGGGCAGCGTACGGGTCATAGCGTCCTCCTCGGACAGAATTTGGAAGAACAATTAACTAACAAATTATGCATTAAAAAGTCAAATTAGTCAACCGCTGCATAATGAAAAACGGCAAAAACGCCAGGCTAACGGAACTTTGCCAACCGCTTAATGCGTTGCTCAGTTGATGGGTGAGTGCTGAAGAGGCTAGCCAGACCCCGCATCGTAAACGGATTGGTGAACATCAAGTGAGCCGTAGCCTCCTGCGCCGGCGTCGGCGTCTGTGGCGGAATCTGCTGCTTAAATGACTCTAGTTTCTGCAAAGCACTAGCCAAGTCCTTGCCACTACCCACTAGCTTGGCACCGTGCTGGTCAGCCAAGAACTCACGGCTGCGCGTCACCGCCATCTGAATCAATATGGCTGCAATCGGCGCCACGATAATCATGACCAGCGTCCCCAGCCAGTTACCGCCACCTTCTTCATCACCACCGCCAAACAACGCGCCAGTCCAAAACGCAAACTCAGCTACAAATCCAATTGCTCCAGCAAACGTAGCGGCAATCGTCGACACCAGCATATCCCGGTTCTTAACATGCCCCAGCTCGTGCCCCAGTACAGCCTTGAGCTCATCATGCGTCAACAAGTCCATAATACCGCGCGTTACCGCCACCACCGCATGTTTGTGGCTACGTCCTGTGGCAAAAGCATTGGGCAGGGGAGTCTCCATAATATACAGCTTGGGCATCGGTAAACCGTCTGCTTCAGCCAAGTCCCGCACCATCGTTACAATCTGTGGGTACTTGTTCTCATCCAGCGGCACTGCACCCTGCATTTTTAGCACCAGCTTGTCACTAAACCACAGCGATCCAATGTTCATAGCCGCCGCCAGCCCTAATGCAATCAGAGCACCCGTCAGACCACCTACCAAATACCCGACCGTCATAAACAAGCCGGTTAGAATAGCTAGAAATATTGTTGTCTTGAAAATCTGTTTCATGACTCTATTATATACCCGGACGCCCTGAGAAATAGCTTAGGGCGTTATATCTTTCTGAAAGTCAATAATTAAATCAGCCAGCTTATTCCGGTCAATCAGCTCACAATAATTGTGAGTTGCCAGCTCCTGTGCAGCTGCGGTAAAAGAGCTGTTAGTCACCACCATAGCCTTATTGCAGCCATAAACTGCCTTTCCGGCTATAGCCTCCCGAATGGCCGCACCATCCAGCCGTTTCTTGTACCGTTTGATCTGCACCGCATACCTATCGGCTCCCTTAACGGCCACAATATCAACCCCGAAGTCGCCACTTTGAGGCGTAAAAGTAATTTTGTACCCTTGCCATCGCAGTATCTCACCAACGAACCGCTCAAAATCCACCCCCGGCATATGATCAATCAATTCACCCGTAACCGCCTGGGCCCGGTCGCGTCGCAACCTGGCCTGACGCAGGTTATACCAAACAACTCCAGCCCCACTCAGAACACCAACTAAGATAGTGATCAACAAGACAGCCTGGGCCACCGACTCAGTCATGACTGACTTAAACCCCAGTCCCAGTACCACCACGCCAACCGCCCCAACAAACACAATGTCCTGAAGCGGGTTTGCTTTACTGCGACGACGTTTTGCCATAGGCGCATTATAGGCTGTAAGCTAAATGCATGACAGATTACTCTCAACTTGGCCCGCTACTTGAGCGCATCAAAGCCTTCAACCATGAGCGGGGCTGGTCTCAATTCCACAACCCCAAAGACCTGGCCATCTCACTGTCTCTTGAGGCCGGCGAGTTATTGGAGCACTTTCAGTGGAAATCTCCGGAGGAAATGCAGCGGCACCTAGCAGACAACGGCCATAAAATCGGCGATGAGTTAGCTGATGTCCTTTATTGGGTCCTATTAATGAGTGATCATTTCAACATCGACCTAGTCAAGGCTTTGGACCATAAAATGACCAAAAACGAGGCCAAATACCCAGCCGAAAAATTTGCCGGCCGGCACAATAACAAGTACGACACAGACGGCAAATACACTGTTACCTAGTGTAATTTCGCTCAAACCCCTATAATACTGCCCAAAGGAGACGCTGTGAGGCGGTATTATCTATGACGACGCCCAAAAAACAGGCGGCAGTAATCTCGGCGTTGGCCGAAATTCTCCGCGGAAGCTGGAAACCGTACGAGTATCAAAATGTCATACTGCCACTCATCCTACTCAAACGCCTGGATATTCTGCCAAGCACCAGCACTACCGACCCGGTCATCCAAGATATTCTGAAAACATTCGGGTTTGAAAGTCAGCTCCAGCGCCTTAAAAGCAGCAATATCCTCGACCTGCTCTTGCAAGAACTCAACCAAGTCGATCTCAGCCCTAAATCCGTTAGCAACCACGATATAGGCACCATATTCGAAGAACTAATCCGAAAGTTCAATGAGCAATCGAGCGAAGCCACCGGCGAATATTACACGCCCCGCGACATCATCACCCTGATGACACGCCTGCTGCTAAAACCCGACCAAGCCCGCCTCACCGGCCAAAGCCAAACCCTGGACATCTACGATCCCTGCTGCGGTACCGGCGGCATGCTAACCGTCAGCTACGACTACATCCAAACACACATCAACCCCCAAGCCCGCATCCACCTCTACGGCCAGGAACTAAACCAACAGACCTACGCCATAGCCAAAACCGACCTACTCCTACGAGGCCAGGACACCAGTCGCATCAAAGGCGGAAGCGGCAAACACTACCGTGACAGTACTCTCACGAACGACCAATTTCCCGGCCAAACCTTCGACTATGTCATCGCCAATCCACCCTACGGCATCGACTGGAAAAAAGACCAGGCCACCGTCCTGGCCGAAGCTGCTCTCGGATCAGCCGGGCGCTTCCCGGGCGGCGTCCCCCAAATCAACGACGCCCAGCTCCTGTTCCTCCAACACGTGGTCGCCAAACTACGGCCAAGCCACGAAGGCGGTGGCCGGGCCGCCATCATCCACAACGGCTCGCCACTCTTCACCGGCATCGCCGGTAGCGGACCCAGCCAAATCCGCCGCTGGCTCCTCGAAAACGACATGCTGGAAGCCATTATCGCGCTGCCTGCCAACATGTTCTATAACACCGGCGTCGCCACCTACATCTGGCTCCTCACCAACCGTAAAGCACCGGCCCGGCGTGGCCACATCCAACTCATCGACGCCTCATCAATATTCCACAACCTTCCCCAAAATCTAGGAAACAAAAACAAGCAGCTCACCGACGCCGGTATCAACCAAATCTACCAACTCTACGCCAACTTCACCCAAAATAACCTCAGCAAAGTCCTCGCCAACACCGAATTTGGCTACACCCAAATCACCGTCGGGCACTCCAACGGTCGCCACAGCGAAAACATACCGCTCAGTCAAAACATCAACGACTACCTCAATCGCGAAATCATCCCGCACCTTCCCGGCGCCCACCTAAACCACACCAAGTCCAAAATCGGCTACGAAATCCCATTCAACCGCTACTTCTATCAGTACACCCCACCCCGCCCACTCGAAGAAATCAATGCCGAGCTAACTATCGTCACCAAACAAATTCTAACACTTCTAAGCCGGTGACCAGTTCAAAGCTCTCCTGGCTTCCTCAGACCTCCCATGACTGGCCCCTCACACCAATTCGCTATCTGTTCGCGCCCGTCAAAGAACTTGCCGGCTCCGATCACAACCAATATCAACTCCTATCGCTAACCCTAGGCGGCATCGTTCCGCGCCCCACCGCTGGCCGGGGTAAAAACGCAGCCAACCACACCAACTACCAAATCGTCAAGCCCGGCGATCTCGTCATTTGCCTGTTCGACTATGATCTCACCACGCGCACCATCGGCCATGTCCAGCAACATGGCATTATAGCCGGTGCCTACACCATTCTGCGTCCCAACCCAGGCGTTTCCTCACGCTTTTACTATTATTTTTTCCTAGCCCTCGACGAAACTAAAGAATTACTTCATCTCTGCACCGGCCCCAGAAACGGCCTCACCAAACCAACCCTTCTCGGTCTCAAAATCCCGCAGCCATGCCTCAGCAGCCAAAAAGCCATCGCCACCTACCTCGATCAAGAAACCGCCAAAATCGATGATCTCATCACCAAACAAAACCAACTCCTCAACCTCCTCGAAGAAAAACGCCGGGCCATCATCAATCATGCCACCAACCACGGACCAGCCAAACGCCTCAGCGAGCTCTTCTCCGTTAACGATGATACCCTCAACCCAAACACCAATCCAAGCTTCAAGTTCGATTACGTCGATATCTCAAGCGTCCAAAAAGACGCCGGCATCATCAAACGCGAGCGTCTGCAATTTGCCACCGCTCCCACCCGCGCCCGCCGTCTCGTCAAACCAGGGGATATCATCGTCAGCACTATCCGCCCCGAGCTCGAAACCATGGCTCTCATCGACGACAATACCGCCGGCGTCATCGCCTCAACTGCCTTCGCCGTCTTACGCCCGCACAATAAAACCCACGCAAAATACTACTACTACGCCTTAAGATCCAGCTCATTCCTAGCCCAAGTTGCCGCTAACAGTGCCGGCGTAACCTATCCCGCCATCAAACCCGGCCAGCTCATGGGCTTATCCATCTCACTGCCACCTAAATCAAACCGAGCCGCCATTGCTCAATATCTGGATAGAGAAATGGACACAATAAATCAATTAAAAAACTACATTACTGACCAGATCACTCTCCTAAAGCAACGCCGCACGTCCCTGGTCTCACATGCGGTAAGGGGAGGGATTCAAACGTAAAAAGAGCAGTGCAGACGGCACCATGCTCTCATTTACTGGGACTTGCTTGTTCCGCTTCAATTGCCGCATTACCCAACAGCGTTGCTCTGATCATACTACGATGATACTTGAGGGTATTTAGGCTAATTTTTAGCTTTTCCGTAATTTCCGCATCTGTTAACCCTGCCGCCATAGCATCTGCCACTTGTTGCTCTTTGACAGTAAGTGATCCTGCGTGACGTCTCGACATGTATAGAGACCCTCTCCAGCGCCGTCTGCACCGAAAATACACTATACTGCATTTGATAGAAAATAAAGAGGGCCCGGAACTTTCGTTCCAGGCCCAATCCAGCGAAATCTGGAGTGAACAGTGACCCGACGGGGCGATGCCGGGCCGGATGGTTCCGTACTGTGTTGCAGTCCGAGGAAAGCGAAGCAGCTAGTTAACGGTTGAGAAGGAAGCCACCTCATAGCCTCGTGGAAAACAAAGTACCATACTACTACGCCGGCGTCAACTCATGCAGCCGTGTCAGGTCGTATACTCTGGCCCCAGGCGCCGCATTCTCCGGACGCTCAAGCCCAATATAGGTCATATCGGGCTCAATGAGCATACCTGGAGTATAGCGCTCGTACCGCGCAGCCTTCATGCGCATGAAGTCGGCCAGGTAGGACACACTCAGGTACTTGCGCTCAACAACCGCCCGGGCCAACAAGCCCGTACTGACATCATTGGACTCGACCTGGTTGTAGGCTACGCTTCCTCTCATGTACAAATGCAGCCACTTGACCGACCACTTGCCGTCCTTACCGCGGATAAACACCAGTGGCAAAGCTACGCGGCCGGTACCACGCAGATCGGACTTCATGCGCACGGTCCGGGCTTCAAACGGCTGGCCCAACTGCTCAGGAGTACGCTCCATGAAGCCAAAGAAGGACTCTTCGACATCAAAGAACCCCTCTCCTGAGTAAATGTTGACCTGCGGGACCAAGTACGGAACCTGAACCTGCGACAAATCAACGTCGATAAACTCCGTGGCCCCACTGGGTGCCGAAGTAATATCGCCGGAATGAACACCATGAAGTGACGACAGTCGCGTATACGACAAATGGCCCACATATCGGAAATGGTCATTGAGCAACAGCGCCGACAGGTCGAAATCTGTTACCCGGTCATGCTGCTTCCAGTGAATAAAGAACCGCACATGACCGGCCGTCACCGGCACAACAGAACCGCGTGGCATAATACCAAACCCGGACGCCTTGGACTTATCCGACAACGGAATAGCCAGAGGCCAGGCCACGGGATCAACTACCAGGCATTCGCTAGCCGGCATGCGGCGCGAAATCTCGCGGTCCAGCATCACCACTACCTTGCCGGCGATCTCGTCATCAAGCGGCGCAAGAGTGCTAAAGGTTGCCCAAGCACCACCGAGGCGGTTAAAGAAAATCCGGGCATTTGGGCGCTTGATCCGGTTCTGAAAATGTTCGCGCGCCGACAACAGCACCCGACCGGACACCTGGCTGAGGATCCCTTCCACCCGTGCCAGGAGATACTTCACATCATGGATGTACGGGGCGCGCAATACACGGTCAAGGTTACGAATCACCATACCAGGAGAGCTGGACATGATCGACACTGCCCGGGTCACTTCATCCTCACTAAAGGCCAGTTCGACTCGAGCCGGCAACGTCAGGACCCATTTGTCGCCGCGGGCCACCGCAAAAACTTCCTGGGCCAGTGGCCACTGCTGGTACTCATGAGGATGCAACCGCTCGCCGAGTCGCTTCCACGGCTCAAGGTGGCGGTACACATCTGCCAGCTTGTCTTCGTCGACTGAGATAATCCGCTGTAGGGCAGCCATAAGCCCCCTCCGCTCCTGCCGCGTAAACGACCGGAACCGGGTGAGCTGCTCCAACGTGACATCGCCGTCCGAAAGCGCACAGGCGAGCCGCAGAATATCGGTAACCGTATCGGCCAAAAGCGGTTTCCCATACGACAGCAATACCTCATTAATGACAGCCCGGTTCTCACGCATGGGGATTGAGTCAGGCTGATCGCCGTCCACGCAAAATTCGGCCACACTATCTAGCAACTGGCGGTCTGATGCGCTGAGCGGAATCGTGCTACCAGCCAGCATGACGTACAAAGCCTGTACCTCTTCCGGCAAAGTCAAACCCAGGTGTAGCAGCGTAAACCGCTCTTCCAGCAACGGGACAAGCTCGTCATGAGCCGCCAACATCTCCTCATAGGAATGCTGGTGCCGTCCATATCGCGGCAAATCAAGCAAATTCACACATCCAGCCGTCAGCTGAGCCTGCACTACCGAACTGGATCGAGGGTCATCAAGCGCGTCTCGAATACACTCAATCCAAAACTCCATGGTGTCGGGCATATTGTCAGGGAAATCCCGAAAGTACGACTGGTGAGCAACATGATCGCCCACCAGTTCACGTACTGCATCAAGGATCACCGTTGCTGCAACCGTCACCTTCACAGGCTGGCAACTCGACAGATGCGCCAACAATTCCGCTGATAACTTAAAACCGACCTTCATCAACGCAGCATCAAGCTGACGGGCAATGGCATTGGCGTCACCCGGTGCATCAGGTACTGCCGGCACTCTTAGCATGCGCTGAACAACTGCCTTTTCAAGCTCACTCATTACAGCCTCCGGAAGTTGTAGAACAAATCTTACACTAGGTCAAAGAACAGAAAACAATAATACAATACAATGAAACATGAACTATTACAATAAAAGTATAGCCCTCATCGAGCTATACGACGTTCGGTATTTGTTCGCACAGCATATTTCAGATATAATGCCCCCATGACTACCATCAAATGCACCAGTTGTGGAACAGAAATCGAAATCAGCGCGGCTCTACAGGGGCAGATTGAGGCTCAGGTGCTAGCAGCTGAGCACGAAAAACATGCCACCGAACTAACCAAAGTCCGCGCTGAAGCCAGTCACCTAGCCAAACAAGAAGCCGACAGCGCCCTTGAGATAGCCAAAAAGCAACTAGCCGGTGAAAAGGAATTGTTGCGCCAACAAGCCGAGTCCGAGATGGAACTCACCAAGAAACGCCTGCAAGCGGAAGCCGAATCAGCTCAAAAACGGACTATTGCCGAGCAAGAAATGCTAGTAGCCCGGCTCAAAGAAGATGCTGAAGCCGGCAAAGCCGACGGCATAAAATTACGCGAACAATTGAGCGACATGATGACCGAATTGCGAGCCGAGCGTCAAGCCAAAGAAAACGCCCAGTTTGAAGCACAAAAGAAATTCGCCGAAGAAGAAGGCAAAATCCGTGATAGTGTGCGGCGAGAGGCCCAGGAAGGCCAGCGAATGCGCCTGCTCGAAAAAGACAAACAATTATCCGATGCCATCAAAGTCAATGAAGAACTGCAGCGCAAACTCCAGCAAGGTTCACAGCAGAACCAAGGTGAGGTACTGGAGCTGGATCTTGAGCAATCATTGCGGGAGGAATTCCCGTTCGATGACATTATCGAAGTCAAAAAAGGCATGCGCGGCGCCGACGTCAAGCAGATAGTTAAAAGCCAAATCGGTGACGCCTGCGGCAGCATCTTGTGGGAAACCAAAAACGGCAAATGGCAACCGATCTGGGTAGGAAAGTTCAAGCAGGACATCCGTGAAGCCGGCGCCAATATCGGCGTTATCGTATCCGCTGAAACACCCGGCGATATAGGCGACCTGCGGCATATCGAGGGCAATGTCTGGGTAGTAGCACCAAAGCTCGCCACTCGGCTAGCCACGGCCCTCCGAGCTACCATCCTGCAAGTCGATTCAGCCAATAAGATGAATGCCGGCAAAGACGCCAAGATGGAGGCTCTATATCAGTTCTTAATCGGACCAGAGTTCAAACATCGGGTAGAGGCAATTATCGAAAGCTATTCTACACTGCAGGACGAGCTGGAAAAAGAGAAGCGTTCGTACACACTTAAATGGGCTCGACAGGAAAAAGCTATCCGGTCAGTTATCGATAACACCATAGGCATGTATGGCGACTTGCAGGGAATTACCAACCGGGCACTACCAACTATTAAGCCTCTGGAATTACTGGAAAGCGGAGAAGAGTAACCTCTTGCCGAAGCTACCAACCGGGCCATGCGTGAGCTAAATGTACCGTTTTTTTTGCGCCGGTGGCTCATGTGGACGGCTGTCCGCCCCAATATGCCAATCATCTGGCCCGGCCAGTAGACCTTGCGCCAAGACAAACTTCTTGCTAATTATAAATAATTAGCTGACCGACCCTAAGGAGGTAATGTTGGCTCGCACCTTGTCACACACCGATGTCAGGGCTTACCCCGTAGCAGGGGACTGGCACACCGTCGCTGAGCTGGCAACTAACCTAAAGATCGGCCGGCCCTGGGTTGAAGCCCAACTCGCCGAAATGCCATATCAACCGGAGTGGCGGCAATATAGAAAATCACACCGCAACGCCATATATCTGCATTACCCGCCAATGTGCCTAGAAGAACTCCAGGCACTGGCACAAGCATGGCTAAGCCGGCCTGCGCTAGGAGCGTATCATACGATCAGGCAGGCGGCTGATAAACTGGGTTGCAGCGATAAATGGGTGCTCAGGGCCATTAAACAACATGGACTACAAGCACCCGAACTGCGGCGTGCATCTGGCAGCCGTCTAGCACTGGCCATTACCCCGGCGACATTGCGCCAATTACGCGCACTTCAACTACCTCTACCGCCGCCCGGAGCCAGAAATATCACCCAGTTGTGGCTGGAAACAGGGTGGGCTAAGAAGAAGATCGTTCGCAGTCTTTCTCGAGCGGGTTACGAACCAACCCTTTGCCGTTCACCGGAGGCAGGCAGACCAGTTTATTACTACCCAGCAGAAGCCACCCGAATCCTTGGGACAAAGCCAAGTTGTCTGCCCCAGGGCGGAGACTGGCTAACATCAGGAAAGATAGAACAATCGCTCCACCGTGGGCACAACTGGGTACAATCAAAGCTAGCCGATCCTGCCATAACAACAGCCGCTGAACAGCGCTTGGATGATAACGGGGCTATCCGGCAGCACTACCCGCCATGGGTGTTCCAAAAACTCAAAGCCGAATCCGAAGCGCCACACTCAACACATGGAGGTGAATAGCCTGCAAACTCATCCGCCTGCTAGAGGCTGGTTGACTGTCAAGGGAATAATGAAACGGCTAAACGTCAGCCAGGAATGGGTTGAAGCCCGAATAGTGAAGCTACCGTACCTGCCTGAGGGGCGCAAAGACGAGCGTCATGGCCACATCAACCTGCATTACCCACCACAGTGTTTTCGAATGCTTGAGCGGCAGGCCCGCGACATGTTACAGGTCCCACTACTAAGCACCGAGGTTACAATTTACCAAGCTGCTGAAGAGTTAGGCCGTCTGCGACAATGGGTTCTCAAAGCCATCGAGCGCCACAACCTACCACGACCCAGACTGCGCCGGGCACCCAATAACCGTCTCATCCAGACCATAACTCAGGCTACACTACGACGGCTCGGGCAATTGCAATTGACATTGCCGCCCCCAGATTACTGGAGCTTGACCGAACTGCACCGGATGACCGGCTGGCCAAAGTACACCATCACCAGCCGGCTAAAGCAAGCCGGCTACGAGCCGTCCCGGCATCGTTCGCCAACCGGACAATCTGGTTTTTACTATCCAGCCCTCGTCATTTCGGCCCTCGGCCAAAAACCAGGATACATTTGCCCGGCTGGAAATTGGCAAACTGCCTGGAGAATGGGGGACACGCTCAACCGCAGCTCCTATTGGATGGCAGCCAGACTCGCCCGCCCAATCTTTGTTGCTGCCTGTGAACCTAGGCTAGACGATGGCGGAGTCATCCGCCGTCATTACGCGCCCTGGGTTCTCGAGGAACTCAAACAAGAATCTGACGCCCAGCGCCAGCGCAAACAATCGGTAAGGAGATCCTGCGTTGACCCACCCGCAACTTCGATATGAACCCGGCCGAACCTACCCACCGGCTGGAGATTGGCTAACAATCAGCGAAATGACCCGCCGCCTTTCGGTCGGCAAAGATTGGATGCGGCTTCGGCTCAAAACCATACCGCACCAGCCGGAATGGCGCCAAAGTCCGGGGCATACCAGAGCCAGTCACCATTATTCGCCGGAGTGTTTCGCCAAGCTCCGGCGGCAGGCACAAACACACCTTCGGCATCCCAACATCGGCCAAGGCCTCTCAATACTCGAAGCCGCCGAAGAGCTTGGTTGCACAGATCAATGGCTTTTCTCGGCTATCAAGCGACTAAAGCTCGAGCCACCCAAAGTCCGCCGTAAGCCCAATAACCGGCTGGCCCTATCAATTACGCGTGAGGCGTTCCAGCGGCTACGTAACTACCAAGTACCGCTACCGCAACAAGATTGGCGAAATGTCACCCAACTTATGCATGAAACCGGATGGTCCCACAGAACGATCATCGCGCGCCTAAAACGACGAGGCTACAAGCCTTCCCGCCGGCGTTCATCGGTTTGCGGCCGACCGGCGCTTTATTTCCCACCGGAAGTCGTCCCAATCCTCGGCGTTAAACCCCGCCACATTCCACCGGGCGGGGATTGGATGACCGCTGAACGAATGGCAGGCTTGCTTGAACGGCACAACCGTTGGTTAAAATCGCGGCTGACCCATCCATGCATCTTTGCCGCCAGCCAATTGCGGCTCGACGATTTTAACTCGATTCGCCGTCACTATCCGCCCTGGGTATTCCGGAAGATGAAAGCTGAATCCGACAGCTCAGTCCGGCTGACCAGCCGGCAACGTGCCAGTTAGGCTCGGCCAGCCGCCTCATAACCGAGGCGGCTTATTTCATTGAGCACCCAGGACTTGCAGAATGCCAAACTTCTTGATAGTAGTAATACTCAAGCCCACCGATCTCAAGGAGGTAGAACGTTGGCTCGTACCTTAGAACCACGCGTCGCCGGTCACAGGTATCCACCGGCTGGAGATTGGCAAACGATTCCCGAAATGGCAGCGCAGCTTGGAGTCGGCTATGATTGGGTCAAGGACCATATCGACAAGCTACCTTACGAACCGGAATGGCGGGAGAGTAGGGAGCATGGTAATAGTAGAGTCTATCCGCATTACCCTCCTCAATGCTTTCTACGGCTGAAACCACAAGCTCGACAACTGTTACAACGCCCGCTTTTAGGTGATGGCCTGACTCTATTGCAAGCAGCCGAAGAGCTAGGCCGCAGCCGCGGCTGGATCGTCAAGACAATCAAGTCAGAAGGGCTCACGAAACCCAGACTCCACCGCTCACCCAACAACCGGCTTGTGATGTCAATTACCCGGACAACCCTCAAAAAGTTGAGGCAGCTCCAGCTACCTTTGCCTAAGCCGGGCTGGCGAAACCTATACGAGCTTCACCTAGAAACCGGTTGGCCACTCGACACCATAGCTGGCCGGTTAAGAAAAGCGGGTTATGAGCCAGCTATATGCCGTTCTCCCGGCTATGGCCAATCCGGTTGTTACTTTCCACCGGAAGTACTAGCTATACTCGGGAAAAAGGTTAAGCAGCATTCCGCCGGCGGCAGTTGGTATACAGCCACCCGGATGGGCGAGCAGCTGAACCGGACAATCCACTGGCTTGAACCAAGGCTAGCCCATCCGGCCTTCGTTGTAGCCGGCGAGCCCCGGCTAGACGACAGCGGAACAACCCGCCTGCACTATCCAATGTGGGTACTTCATCAGCTTAGACACGAATCCGATAGCATTCGCCTAGCTGAATTCGGCAGGGAGGTAGCGCTAGTGGGTCATTCTTTACCGCCGCGTAAGCCCGGCTGGATGTATCCTCCAGCCAAGAACTGGCAAACCATCCCAGAGATGACAAAACGACTGGGCATCAGCCGGACCTGGATTCGAACCCGGGTTGCCAATATGGACTATGGACCAGAATGGCGCCAAGACCGGCGATCCAAGTACGCTATAGCCTACCCGCACTACCCACCACTATGCTATCGCCAGCTCAGGAAAGAAGCCCGATATATTCTTACCCGCCCAGCACTCGGCAATAACTTCACCATCTGGCAAGCCGCTGAGGAATTAGGCTGCTCCGACGAATGGATTCGCAAGGCACTTGAAGACCACAACATGAGCCAGCCAATAATCCGCCGGACCACCAAAAACCGCCTGGTGCCATCCATCTCACCCAACACCTTAAAGCTACTCCGGCGGCTCCAACTACCCTTACCTCAACCGGGCTGGCAAAATATTCACCAGCTGGTTCGGGAAACAGGGTGGTCCAAGAATGCAGTCGCAAGACGCCTCCGTCAGGCCGGCTACGAAGCGTCAAAGTGCCGGTCACCGGTGTCCGGAAGATCCGCTTCTTACTACCCACCGGAAGTTCTCCAATTGCTCGGAACCAAGCCCCGCGACATTCCCCCCGGGGGTAATTGGTTAACCGCCTGGCGGATGGAATGTCTCCTAGGACGACCATCCTATTGGGTTAGACTTAAGTTGACTAATCCACCTATGGCTGCAGCCGGTGAAACCCGCCGAGACGATGGTGGTGTTCCCCGGCAACATTATCCGCTTTGGGTATTCCGGCAACTTCAGGCTGAGTCTGAAGCACAACATCTGGCTGACACCGATCAACGCGCTGGATAGAGCAAAACTGCCGGCCGAAGATGCGAGCAACCGGCTTCGTCCTGAATGCACCCCACCAGGGGCCTCGCATAAAGCGAGGCCCTTCTCTTTTTACCTAACCCTAACCACAAGCGCTATAATAGACTCATGGTTACCCACACTTACTCCTCATGACCGGTCGCACTCACGACATGGCCGCCGTCACCGCACTGCTGGCATTAGTAATACTGTACCCGCCGGCACAACTAACACTGGCTACCGCCATGCTGGCACTACTAGCCAATATGATCGGCGGCATTGCTCCGGATATCGACCAGCCAACGGCACCGTTCTGGCGCAACCTGCCGGTCGGCGGCGTGGTCGGACGCATGATCACCCGCATGATGGGCGGCCACCGGTTCATCACCCATTCCATTCTGGGCTTAGTTGTCTTATCTTTCTTAAGTCAAATGTTACTTGCCTTCCTCAGCCCCATCATGCCCGGCATCGATACACATCTCGTCTGGCTAGCCTTTATGATTGGAGTTATATCGCACCTGGTTATGGACATGTTCACCAAGGAAGGCGTGCCGCTCTTATTGCCACTGCCAATCAAACTCGGCCTGCCGCCGCTTCGAAGTTTACGCCTAACCACCGGCAAACCGTTTGAACTGTATATTATCTTTCCCGGCCTGGCCGCACTTGCCATTTGGCTAGTCTATGACAAGTACCGCTTTTTCTTGGATTTATTGCACCATCGCATTTCAAGCTAACAGCCCTACTTCTATAGTTAGCGCACTAACCGCGCCAGCTTCTCCAAAATCATATCCAGCCACCACAAGCTAACCCGGTACTTAGCCGCCAAATCCACCAATACGTCATTCACGGCCGCGTATTGGTCACCCAACCTGGCACCCTCAGTAAACTCCGGAAACAATCCCAACCCGCGCAGCGCCCGCTCCGAGTAATCATTCCACACTCCGTACTGCTTCGGATAAGTCACCAACAAAATTGGCGTCAGTTTGGCCTTACCCAAATGCGGCACCGCCAGCTCACCACGGCCTGGCTCCAAGCTATTCAACCGCTCAACAATCGGCCGTGATTCATCAATCAACACGGTTAATGCCACCCGTAGCCGGTCCATATCCGCGGTCACATTCTCGCGCGAAATCTCCCGCCAGCGCTTATTCTGCTGGTAACTCATAAACCCGGTCATATCCTGCCGGGTCAAGGTAGCGATACCTTTAGGCGAAAATATAACTCCCCAATACTGGGTAACCTCCAGCTCCTGAAGTCGCAGTTGCATCACATTTGGCGTAGCGTCACGCAATACACCAATTTGATCCGCTGAAATTTGACTCATAGCCGGTATTATAACCGACGCGGAAACAATTTAAGCCCGATTTTTACTAGCCGCCACCAAACGGGCAATGCTATAGCCGGCCAGGGCATACACGGCAATCGCCACCAGTGTCTCTATTTCTAACCGGGCCACACCATACTGCATGTCATAGCCAAACAATCCGAAGAATGGCATCACAAAAGGATATGTTACTCCATAAATAAGACTGGCAAAAAGATTCTCCTGGTTAGCTCCCAACAAAGACAACATAAACCGAATAGCCAAAAGGCCGAGCAAAATACTAGTTATAATCCTAATAATTCGAGCTGTGCGGGAATAGGGAGAAGCTACTGTCGCAGCTGCTCCTCCCGGTGCTACCGGCCGGTCACTCACTACCACTGCGTCTCGTGTTTCAACAATTCGATCTGCCATATGTATCCTCATTTATGTTAACAGGCACTAATAACAATATAGATTTTGCTTAAGTATACCATGTTGTATGCATACACAAGCTTCGATACATAAGTCAGTCCGTATTGTGATTATGCACAAAACCCATCATTGGCACCAAATAAGCATTTACGGTATGCTTGTGATATGAAAACGGCGGATACCAGACGCAGCCATTTGGCCGCTAATATCATGCTAGTTGGAGCCCTCATCGCCGGAGCTTATTTTCTGGGCAGCTTCTTAGCTATCGCCGGCCTCGCCGTATTAACCGTTATTGTCTTTAACCCCATCTACCGCGGTCTCGTAGAGGATTTACGCGGCCGAACCAAGCTGGCGGTATCACTTACAGTCTTAACTGCAGTCATTGTCGTAGTCGTACCACTAATGCTTGTTGCACTACTCTCGTACTTTCAGGCCCTGACATTCTTTGCCAATGCCCGCCAAGCCG
Organism: Candidatus Saccharimonadia bacterium; assembly: GCA_041743505.1. Classification (GTDB taxonomy): domain Bacteria; phylum Patescibacteriota; class Saccharimonadia; order UBA4664; family UBA4664; genus JBGTMQ01. Next base: position 9,548 of record JBGTMQ010000026.1, on the reverse strand, counting down.
GCCTGGATAACCCGAACCACTTGTCACAGATCGTGCACCAGAGCATAGACACCATCAACCACATCACCGCTCAATTGCCCGACAGTAAGTCATTGCAACTGTCGCCCGAAAGCGCTCTTAGCTCGCTCCGCAGCATGGTGCCAACAGTTGGCAATGCTGCCCTCGGCTTCATCAAGGATTCTCTTGGCGGCCTGGTCCACTTCATAACCGGATTGGTGCTATACCTGATACTGTTGGTCTATTTGTTCCTTCACCAGGACCGGCTCGTTGCCTGGATTAAACGCGTCAGCCCATTCGCTCCGCCCCTCAACGATAAATATCTGGCGCACATGTCAGCCGTCGGCCGCTCAATGGTCTACGGTACATTCGTAATCGGCATTGTCCAAGGCCTTATCGGTGCAATTTCATTTACCATCGCCGGCATCCCATATCCGGTATTCTGGGCAGTAATACTTACCGTCTTAGCCTTTATCCCTCTAGGAAGCGGCCTGTTAGTGGTCCCCATTGGTTTACTAGAACTACTCCTGGGCAATATCTGGCAAGGGCTTTTCATCCTGGCAGTCTTCCTTATCATTACCACCAATATTGATAATCTCCTTCGTGCCGTCCTCGTCAGCAAACAAGCGCAACTACCGGCCATCCTGACTCTATTCTCAGCCTTTGCCGGTCTCCAGTTCTTCGGCGTGCTGGGTGTTATTTACGGCCCGATTCTCATGGCCGTCATCATGACTACAATCCAGATATACAACGAATTTGGCGAGGGTGGCATTCCACTCAAAAACGGTCATAGTTAAGCCGGCCGTATTATAATAACCACATGACTGCAATCCGAACATTTCTCCACTCCTTCGACCAAGCCATTATTGTTTGGATAACCACTTTTCCGGCCTGGATCCGTCCGATCATGGAAGTCTGCACGCTTTACGGTGCGCCATGGGTAATGGCCATTGTTGCTACCGCCCTCATGGCCGGAGGCTGGTGGCGCCGCTCCATGCCAATAGCAGCCGCCGGTGCTTTCGCACTAGCCGCCTTGCCACTTTCTGCCCTCCTTAAACTCCTAATTCGCCGCGTTCGCCCGGAAACCGCCGCCACGCTTGGCCTGCATACCTATAGTTTCCCCAGCGGACATGCCTTCGGTTCCATGCTGGTATTAGGCCTGCTCGGCTACTTAGCCAAAACCCGCCTACCCCAACCTTTCGACTGGATTGCCCTAGCTATCCTCGCCTTATTTATCCTCTGCATCGGCATCTCCCGAGTGTATTTGGGCGCCCACTATCCCACCGACGTTCTCGCCGGCTGGGTCCTGGGCGCGGCCATACTAATAATCGTGATCCGTCTGGCCGCCATATGACAACTCCACGAACTATCGTCTTGCTCAATGCCAAATCCCGCGACGGCCAGGCCGGCCAGCGCCAGCGCGACATCGAAGCCGCATTTGCCGGGCATCAATACCCGGTCACAGTCCAACTAACCGAGGACCGAATCGATACAGCCACCCAACAGGCTATCCGCAAAGGTTACCGGATCATCGTGGCAGCCGGCGGCGACGGCACCATCCGGGCCATAGCCGCAGTTGTTGCCCAATCTGACGGTGTCGTTCTAGGCGTCTTGCCCATGGGCACATTTAACCACTTCGCCAAGGACGCCGGCATCCCAATCGACCTAACCGCCGCCGCACGCATTATCGCCCATGGCAAAACCCAGCAAATAGACTGCGCCTCTGTCAGCGGCCGCCTGTTCATGAACAGCGCCGCTCTCGGCCTCCACCCGCTCTTTGTCCGGCGCCGGCAGTTTTATCAAAGCCGCATTGGCAAATGGCTGGCTATCCCCGTAGCCCTGGTCCAAGCCTTTGCTCGCTATCGCACCTGGCCGCTAACTCTCCAAATCAACAACCAGCGCACCACCCACCAAACAGCCCTGGTAATTATCGGCAACAACGACTACCAGGTCGAACAGCTCGGTCTGCTCAACCGGCAAGACCTCGCAGGCGGTTTGTTATACGTCTACATCCTCAATAGCCAAACCCGGCTCCAGTTCCTCCATCTAGCCTTCCGTATATTCCTCGGCCGGACCGATAATCTAACCTATTTTAAGGCTTACAGCGCCGACAGCTGCACCCTGGAAATCAACCAAACTGTCCAACTAACCATGGACGGGGAGTTAACAGCTCTCAAACCACCCCTCGAATTCCGGGCTCTACCGGGTAGATTGACCGTTTTAGTCCCGGAATAACTCAAAACGTTAACAAATGGATGCGTAATGTGTATAAATTCTGTCATGAGAGCATTATGACCCAAACTAAATAGCTAGTGCGGGGAAGGCGGTCAACCACTAAAAATAATAGCCGCCTAACCCTCAACGAGAATTAAACGGCCGTAAATCAAACCCGAATAACGGTCGCGCGGCGAGTCGCCACAGAGTTCGACCGTGCTGGAGCAGCCGGCGTATTGATTGAAGGCTTGGCCGGCGATGATTCTCCAGCCGAGGTCTCTATGAACAGCGCTACTGCACGTCCCACACTTCCTTTGATCTCTTTGGAACGATCCTCACCATCGATAATCACCTGGATCGGCCGCTTGGGATCAAAGGCCCAATGCTTACCGCGACTTCGCCTAAAATGCAGTCGCAGCACGCCCTTGTCGGACTCCATCCCAACCGTGTACTGGTTTCCGGACCGGCCAAGTCGGACATCCCATTTGTCACCAACGCGGCTATGGATGATGTGATATTGATGCTTAACCAATACCGGAGCCGCGTCAAGAGAGCAGGCCGGCGGCATCGGTTCAATGCCGGCTGCTTTCTTCCCATCTGGATAGTTAAAAATCTCAACCAGATGATCATCGTCAGCCGCAAGCTCACGCGAACAGCTGTCAACAGTCAATGTCGCGGCGGTCCGGTGTGTCCGGCCGCCACTCGAGCGCCGAAAGACAGCTGTCGCGCATACCCGGCTATTGGCTACCATCACTCGCCATCGGCCGCCACTCAACTGCTCGACATCCGGCCGGATCCCAAGCTTCTGATGCAGCTCAGCAACTACCTCACTGACAATCGTTGGCAAGACTTCGGTTGGCTCATCAGCACGATCGTTCAACGGTCACTCCTTATGCAAATAGGGGTAGACGATCATTTATATTATACTAAATATCATATATTAAGTCAATGCGACAACAACGCTTACGCTGGCAAGAAAACACAAAATATGGCATAATCACACACGTCAAGCCTACTGCGAAGAGGGGAGTGAAATGGCGTCAGTACAAGAAGTACCTGCATCAGTTTTAAGCGACGCCCAATCGCTTTGGCAACGGCTTTGCACCAACCAATACGGCCTCGGCACCAGTGAGGGAATAGCTTTTGGCGAAGCATTCTTCGCCCGGGATAACCTCATGAACGCCTACTACCGTCTGAACACTCAGCCGGAGATTGCCTACAAGGTCATTCTCGCTGTAGCTGCCCAGGTAGGAATCCGCCGCAATTGGCGGACACTCGAGGAACCCGGCAAAATGCACCACGAGCTGCACCCGCTCAAGAACGCCGGCAAGGATCTGAAGTTATGGTCCAAAATGTGGGGCGGCAACAAACACGGCTGGCTGGTTTACATGGCCGCCGACACTACCGCCTTGTTTGTGCGGTTGGTCACGGCCTACTGCGCTCAACAAGGCCGGGCTATCTTGCGCGAACTAGTCGTCCGCCGCGACGGCACCAAATTACCGCTTGCCCACATTGTTTCAGCCGCCGTCGGTTGGATCGCCCGTTCAGTCCATCGGCCGACCGGCCTGGTCGTATCCAAGCGGCGTAATCCGCTCGGCCTGTTCCACCAGGACTGGAAGGACTCACCACTCGCGTATCCTTACCGGGACGGCCGTCAAGCCGGCTACATCTGGCCGCTGGCCTACGCCGAGTTACAAGCTTGGTCAATCGAGGCCCTAAAGCAGGCGCCTCATCTGGACATTGGCATCACAGATCGGTACGCTGACCTAGTTCCAGATATGAAGTACGCACTGGAAGAGATCTTCTGGCTTCCCGGAGACGGCTACGCTCCGGTAGTCGAGCTCATCAACGGCCAGCCCAGCCGGGTCGATATCCCAGCCAGCAACGAGGCCTGGCTGCTCGACACGCCACATTTCGATGCCCACAAGGCCGGCGACTACATGGTGCGAGTCGAGAGCATTATCCGCCGCTACTTTGGTCCCGACTTCTTAACCGACGCCGGCATCCGCAGCCGCTCACTCACCGGTGAAGGCGCCGTGCCGGTTATCGACTATGACAGTCACTGGACCGTCTGGCCAATCGACACGTTCATCTTCATCCGCGGCCTACTCCAGCACGGCTTCCCGCTATTGGCTAAGAACCTGGCGGACCGGACGCTCAAGAGTCTGGAGGCAGCCCGGCATCTCGATGAGTACTTCATCGTTACACCCGATGGCCGGTTGCTCATGCGCCCGCAGTCAGCTATCAGCACCGAAGCTGGTGCGCTCAAAACCACCCGCCTTCCAGAGGCCAAGCAAGCCTGGACGGCTATGGCGGTATTGGAACTAGCGCAGATGTACAAAGACGGCTTCACCCGGCCACAAGGTCCGTGGCAGTGTCGGCTGGAAGATAACATCCTGGCAAGCTTACCAGAGCCACAATACCTCCCAGCCGACGGCCGGCTAAAGCTTAACGCCCTCGGTGACATCACGTCGCTCATCCGCTATGCTCCCAAGCCATACCTTCGGGCAGCCGTCGACTATGGCCGCACCAAGCTCGGCTTCGCAAGCTCCGACGTCTAGCCTAACCCCGCCCCGGCTCCTTGCACAGGATCCGGGGTATTTTATTGTCAGTTCGCCTCGGCTAAGCCCTCTCGTCCTATCGCCAAATCATGCAAAATCAACTCGGCTTCCTGATCATCAATTGGGGTTAGCTCCTTGCGCTGTGCCAGCATAATATCAGTATCGCGAATAAGATAATGCTTAAAGTAGTCTCCCGGCTCACCAATGTCAGATGTAATTTCAGTCAGCCATTCAAACGGAGGTCTGGCGCTCGCCTCAGTCATAGCAATCCGCAGGCGCTGGCCCTCAGGCAACCGGATATCAACTTCATAGATCACAATCTGCTCAGCATCATCCATGGCAAAAGCCTCGCCCTTAACCGCCCGTTTCTCCGGTACGGTATCATACAACTCCACCGCCTCCCGGCGGATCTGTTCCTCTAGATCATGACTGGCTCTGGGGCCAAACTGCCTCATTGCGATACCTTTTGCGACTTTGCTGGCACCTTAACCACCGGCGACGTGCAGTGCTTACAGCGCCGGGCCTCTATTAGGATTTCACTAAGACACTCGATGCATTTTTGGGTAGTCGGATCCTCGGTCTTACCCCTGTTCGCCAGCCGCATAAGATGGTTAATCGGCTGCACCACAAAGAAAAACACTACGCTAGCGATAATTGCAAACGAAATAAGCTGGTTTAAAAAGTCACCGTACGCAAACACCGATTTATTAATCGTAAAGCTTAGCGCCGAAAAATCCGGCTTACCACCTATGGCTGCTATCAGCGGCGTGATAAGATCCTTTACGAGCGCGTTAACCACTCCCGTAAAGGCCGCACCAATAACCACTGCCACCGCCAAGTCAACCACATTGCCACGCAAGAGAAACTGCTTAAATTCTTTGAGCATTAGTGCTCCTCGCTTAACGTATGAATAGTATCATATGATAGATGTCCATGTACTGCTCAATCAGGATGCACTAAAAGCCGCTCCCGGCCTCTTGGGCTGGGAGTTAATTTCAAGCAGCCCGGACGGCTTAGCCGGCGGCCGTATCGTCGAAACCGAGGCCTACCATGGCCCCGGGGATCCGGCCAGCCACGCCTTCCGCGGCCCCACCACCCGCACTGCCCCGATGTTCGCCGCCGCCGGTACCATTTATGTGTACCTCAGCTACGGTCTGCATACCTGCCTAAATCTCGTCACCGGACCAGCCGGCCACGGCCAAGCTGTGCTAATCCGCGCCCTGGAGCCCACCATCGGCCTTGACCTCATGCAGCAACGCCGCAATCAAACCAACCCCCGGCTCTTGACCACCGGCCCGGGTAGGGTAGGGCAAGCGCTCAGAATAGAGCGCACCCTAAGCGGCAACCAGCTTGGCCAACTACTGCAGTTGCAACCACCAAAACAACCCGTACCTCCAACCGAAATCCTGTCCGGCCCGCGCATCGGCATCACCAACGCCGCCGGCAAGCCCTGGCGGTTTTGGCTCGCGGGCAACTCGTATGTCTCGAGCGTACCAAAATCCCGCCTAACACCACCAAATGTGTCATAATATCAGCCATGGTCACCGAATTTAACCGCGATCACCCACACCTTCCCAAACGCCGACGCCGACGCAGCCGAGTTAAGTATGGATTTGCCCTGACCCTATTTTTAGTCTTGACCACTGCGTTCCTGACAATTCTGGTAAACCAGTTCAGCCACATCCCGCTGCCGAACCTATCAGTACCCGCCCTGCTCAATCAGCAGCCTGGTCTCTACCCGGTCGTACGCGTTAATGACGGCGACACCATCGTAGTTAAAACACCGGCCGGCAATGAATCTGTCCGGCTACTAGGGGTTGATACGCCCGAGGTCAAAGATCCCCGCAAGCCGGTCCAGTGCTTCGGCGAAGCAGCCAGCGCCCATACCAAGCAAGCTTTAAACGGAGCTAGTGTCCGCCTCGAACCCGACCCCACCAACACCGACCGCGACAAGTACGGCCGGCTCCTGCGCTACGTCTATTTACCCGATGGCACACTCTACAATGCCGCCCTCATCCGCGATGGCTACGGCTTTGCCTACACGGTCTTTCCAATCACGAAACTCGAAGAGTTCCGTGCCCTCGAAGCTGACGCCCGCGCAAACAGCCGCGGATTATGGGCCGGCTGCCACATCAATGACACCAACAAAGTCAAACAGACAACCGGTCACAAGTAACGGGTGAGCTCATAGCCGCTTGTCATCCGACCATGTTAGGGTTGGTTAATGCTAAGTATAACCATACCAGCGGGTTTCACTTCCGAGTTCGAGGTAGTTAGCCTCTATCTGGAACACGACGGCCAAATACTATTGCTCCACCGGCACCCCCATAAATCCCAAGGCGGCAAGTGGGGTGTACCAGCCGGCAAAGCTAACCGTCACGAAGACCTAATCGCGGCATTGCTGCGAGAAGTCTATGAAGAAACCGGATTGAGAATGAGGCCGTCCAATGCCCAGTATTTCAAGAGCGTCTATGTGAAGCATCCGGAGCACTGCTTCACATACCACATGTACCACCTGGCTATGTCAGAAAAGCCACTCATAGCGATTAACCACCACGAACACCAGGCGTATAAATGGGTCGCCCCGAACGACGCGATAGTCATGAATCTCGTCGATGACCTGGCTACCTGCATCAATATGTTCTATTTCGCCAGAACGTAACCGCCACCCATTTACCGCCTAAACACGGCCCTGAAGCAATTCAGGGCCGTTACTATTTTCATCAACCGCCGCCCATAATGCTATACTCGATTCCATGCCCATCAATCTGCATGATATAAAGGGTGCAATCTTTGACATTGACGACACCCTCCTGGACAATAACTCCCGAGTGCCGGCACTAAGCCTGCATTCACGCTCACGTTTAGCTGCAGTGCATCAAGTCGGGGAATACCTCGATATCATACCGCTCCAGCTGTTTACGTCCGAGCAAAATGTTGAGGCCTTCCTGACGGCCAAGTCCCATACGATTGACGCAGCAGTTTGGAACATTCTTTTCATGACCGGACTCGTTACCACCGAGGACATCGAGCCGGACCACAAGTTATTACTTGAGATCGTCAAGCTCAAGATTCATTTGCATGAAAGTCTTCTTAAAACCGAGGGGAAAGCGGTACCAGGCGCCATACAGTTCGTAGAAAAATTGGCGGCGACCGGCCTTCAAGAATCGTTAGCTATTGCCAGCACGGCCGTCCGCTCAGAAATAGTAATTTTCCTCACGATGGCAAACCTTACTCGATTCTTTCCTGAAGACCACATTATCTCGAGGGAAACCGTCACCCATCCCAAGCCTCACCCGCAGGCTTACGATCTGGCCTTTGAATGTCTCGGTCTTCCCCAGAGTGACCGGACAAGCGTGCTAGCCTTTGAGGACGATCCCCGCGGCATAATGTCAGCCAAAGCCGCTGGTCTCTTCACCTGCGCCATCACAACTCGCTTCAGCAGGGGGCAACTGTCATCGCTTGAGACCCCGCCAGACCTCATTGCCGCAAGCTTCGCCCAATTCGAAACAAAACTCGCCCTCCGGTGATGAAAGCTAGCCAACCACCACGGCCCTGAAACAATTTCAGGGCCGTTACTATTTTAACTAGCCTAATTTACTACCCGGCCACTTCCTTGCCTAATTTCGCACTTACTACCACCTGCAGTGTATCTCCCTCGGGCGTAGTGACCTGCGTTTCATTTGTCTCGCTAAAGTGCGTCACCAGATGATGACTCATAATCTCTTGCAAATCTTTAAACTTAAACTTAAGCTCCTCGAGCTCAGAGTTAACTAACTGGTAATCTTTATCCGCCTCCAGCAGTTTCTTAGCCGTCTGGCGCTTCACGCTAGCTTCTTTAAGCTCTTCCTGGATAGCCCGGAATTCATCATTCTGCTCAGCAATATCCTTGAGCTGGTCCTTAACAGTCTTCATCTTGCCTCGCGTTTCGGCGAGCTCCAGCATTAGGCGGTGGATCGCCTCAAGTGTTGTTTTGTCTTCTTCCATAAGCGCAATGATAGGTTAAAGCCGGTCTCGAGGCAACATAAACCGCAAACTCTAGCCGCACGTTTTGACATGGCAAAGCCCCGAAGGGTTTGCCGCAATAACGGCTCCCTTCAGGGCAAAAAATCAGTGGCTATCTGAGTTCACTGGTTGGGCTTAGACCAAGCGCAAGCTCGATCCGCTCAACCAGATCATCAAGCAATTTGCCTGCTTGAGCGGGGGTGTAAGTCTTTATCATGCCTTTAGTAGACGGACCAAAACCACTGGGATAGGGCACGGCAGCCAAATACAAGTGAGGACCATTATCGAGTACATCCCCACCTTCGGCCCGCTCGTTTTTGATCTGGAGCAGAAGCTGGCCCATACCAATAGCATCGCCACCGATATAAACCAGCCCGATAAGACGGAGCTGCTCCTCGGTATCGATGACAACTGGATCAGTCAGCGTCGCACCAACGTCAATAGTAACGACTTCCAGAACCCGGCTGATGCCCTCATCACTCAGCCACCCGTGCGCATTAATCAGTCCATAGGGAAGTGCGATCGGACGCCGGGGCCAAAAATCAGCGGACATGTACATACCTTTCTGCGTGAAGACACATACTCAGAATACATTATTCTAGCACATAAAGTACAATGGGTCAAGCATAAGTACTTGCATCCCACCCCAAAACGCACCATAACCACCAAACAAAAGGGACACCCTGCCCAAACTCGGTAGACTAGTTGTTGTCGAAGCAACTAATTAACACCTTGTAAGGAGGCAGAAATGTCCCGTCCCCAGCTTACACA
>JBGTMQ010000025.1:0-25909 GCA_041743505.1 Candidatus Saccharimonadia bacterium | reverse complement strand
CGGTCCTGGTTAGCTATTGGCTAATAGCTGGACTAGTTTTTGATAGAGGTCAGCTCATTTTCCATGCTGCCACGGCTCTGGTCGGCGCAGCCTATTTAACCACACGTTTTCTTAAGAACCGAAACAAGTGGCTGGCACTTGCTGTATGGCCGGGCTTGGTTGTGGTCTGCTATGAGACCATAGGCTACTTGGCGTTCTTCATGAACCAGACCACGGCCGGGTTTATCCCGGTCCGCCATCATATTTATGTGCGATTTCTATACCTCGTATTTGTTAGCGCTCTGTTTGCCGGTGCCGTAACCCTCGGCCATAAATGGCTACGCCGCAAAAGTTCGTAACTTTCGACCAAAGCCATTCACCCCAGCCAGGCGGTTACATTTAAGAGGCCAGGCGCGGCTGCTTTTGCGTAGCTGCTACAATATGCTTCATGCTAACTATAATTTTTGAAGCTCACTCCACCACACTCGATAATGAGGCCGGGTTATCATCCGGTTGGCATGATATTGATCTTTCGGACTTGGGGCTAAGGCAGTCGGCTGAACTGCGAGACAGATATCGCGGTAGTCTTCCCGGCGCTATTTTTTGTTCAGACCTCCAGCGTAGCTACAAAACCGCGGCGATCGCTTTTAAAGATTGTTCTGTCCCTATATTTATAGACTCTAGGCTGCGCGAATGCGACTATGGCGACTTAACACAAGCGCCCAAGAAAGAAGTTGAGGCTCAAAAAGCTCTTTTCCTTGATAGGCCATTTCCGGGCGGCGAAAGTTATAAGGACACTTCAAAACGGATGAAGCGTTTCCTTATAGATCTGAAAGCAAGTCACCATGATGAAACGGTCATGATCATAGGCCACCGGGCAACACAGTATGGACTCGAAGAACATCTTTTAGGCAAAAAGCTTGAAGATGTCGTAATAGCCCCTTGGGCATGGCAGCCGGGGTGGGTTTATAAAGCATAATTTCTCGACGATGGAATACTAGATTAATGATTATGGCCAGCGTTTAGGATGATTTCCCGGATGCGCCAAAGACATCTATTTTATGCTCAACCACCGCCTGGACCGCGCTAATGACCCTGGGCATGAGTTTGACCACCGCATACTCGTCCGGGTTGGCTTTGAGTTGTTCTTCGAGAGTAGCCCGGAAGGCTTTGCGCATTTCGGAGTTGATGTTGATCTTGGAGATACCATGTCCGACTGCCCCGCGGAAGTGGTCGTCGGGGGTGCCGGAGCCGCCGTGCAAGCTGAGATAACCCGGTACGGCAACGCGGATTTGTTCGAGCAGGGCGAGGTCTAGTTGTTTGGGCACCGGGTAGAGGCCATGCAGGTTGCCGATGGCCACAGCGAAGGTATCAATGCCGGTATCCTGGATAAACTTTAAGGCATTTTCAGGTTTGGTGAAGGTTTTTTTGACTTCTTCATAATCAATGTCTTCTTTGTGAACGTTGGAGCTGCCGCCGAAGTAGTGTGGCTCGCTTTCAACGAGTGCGCCAGTGGTTTTGGCATATTCCACAACCTCTTTGGTGGCCGCCACAATTTCTGCTTCGGTCGCGTCACGCTTGGCTTGGCTAAAGTCGATGTGGATAAATTCGAACCCGGCGTCAATGCCGGCCTTGGCGTCGGCTACGCTGGGACTGTGATCGAGATTGATGAACATTTCGATGCCATACTCGGCCTTGTAGTTATCGACCAGGCAGCGCACATTGTGCAGGCCCATGGCTTCGACTTCGCCTTGGCTGACCTCAACGAGCACCGGAGCTTTCTTGGCGGCCGCGGCCTTGGCAACGGCGATGAGGGTTTCCTGGTTATCGGCATTAAAGGCCCCGAGGGCGAATTTTTCTTCCAGAGTGCGGGCATACATGGCCCGGGCAGCTTCGGTGTTGGATTTCATTATGGATCCTTATGTCATGGATGCTATTGCTCATAATTGTAACGCTAATTCGCATGGGATGACATGGGAACGTCCGCGGGCCAAGCGACCCGCGGACGGAGAGGGATGGGGATGGCCGGCAGGTCTAGGCCACGATGATGCCACGATGTTTGTCTAGCTGGGGGTCCTCAAAGACCATGTGGATGGGGTTGGTGCGACGAAAGGTTATCGGAAAATCATCGCCGATCTGGTAGTAGCGTACGGGATGACCTTGGTCGCGTTTGATTTTGATCTCAGCTAGAACCCCATTGCTTATCTCGCCGAATACCCAGACTGCCTCAGAGAGAAGGACGATATTGTTGTTGGCCCGGTAAACGGTTTCACGCGCGACACTGTCGCCCAAAAAGTAGCGAAATAGCATAAAGGGGTTGAGGGGTACGACCCGGTTGGCCAGGCAAAATTGGCTGATGTGCATCTGCAAAAAGAAATTCCGCTTGGAGTAAGCTGGATATATTAACGGATACGTCTTTTTGAACCTGAGCCGAGGGTGCCAGCGATCCAGGCGTTTGCCGGCGATAATCCATTCCCACATCCAGGGTGAAACATCTTCGAGGCGAACGTCGGTGAGGCTGATTTCGCGAAAGTCGACTCCATCGGAGACCGTGGTGAAATACCGTACCGGTTTTCCAGCCTGGCTGGCCAAATATATCTCTACCAGTACGCCGTCACTAACCTGGCCGAAAACCCAAAGCTCGTCGGCTGCTGAGATCATGGTGTTGTTGGCGATACGGATGAGATTTTTGTCCACGAGGCCGGCCAGGTTGTAATCTACGTTCATGAACGGGTTGACCGGCGTATGTCCAAGCCCGAGCACGAATTGTGAAATGGCGGAGCGCAGATAGAAGTTGCGCTTGGAAAAGGCGGTGAATACAACCTTATTCCTTTGGACCAAGTTTAATGATCCGTGCTTGAAGTCATCGCTCATGCGCTAAGGATAACACGATAACCTGGTCCAAGTTATAACAAAATTCAAGTTTTCTTGCGCTTAACCAGCTCGAGGGCTTTGGCGATAATGCCAGGCGCGGTGAGGCCAAAATGTTCCATGAGTTCTTCGGGAGTGCCGGATTCGCCGAAGTGGTCCTTCATGCCAACGCGGGTCAATGGAACGGGATAGCCATCGCCGAGAGCCTCGGCCACTGCGCCACCCAGGCCGCCGGCGATTTGGGCTTCTTCAGCGGTGAGGACTGCGCCGGTGCGGCGGGCGCTGGCAAGAACGGTGACTGTGTCGAGCGGCTTGATGACGGCGGCGTTGATAACTTCTGCCTCGATGTTGTGCTTGGCGGCCAATTCCTCGGCGGCGAGAAGCGCGTAGTAGACCAACGTACCGCAGGCCACTATGGTAAGGTCGGTGCCGCTGCGCAGGATGTAGGCCTTGCCTAAGGTAAACGGGGTTTTATCGGTGGTGACGACGGGCGATTTTTCCCGGGCCAGGCGAATGTAGGCCGGCCCGTAGATGGCGGCGATGGTCTTGGTAGCTTTTTCGGCCTCGATGCTGTCGCATGGTGCGATGACGGTCATATTAGGTAAGACGCGCATGAGGGCGATGTCCTCGAGCATTTGGTGGGTGGCGCCGTCCGGCCCAACGCTGACTCCAGCATGTGAGCCGACGATCTTGACGTTGGCTTCGTTAAGACAAATGGTGGTGCGGATTTGTTCCCAGTTGCGGCCGGGCGAGAAGGCGGCGTAACTGGAAACGAACGGGATTTTGCCGGCCAGAGACATGCCGGCCGCCACGGTGACGAGATTTTGCTCGGCTACCCCGATCTCGACGAAGCGCTCGGGATAGGCCTTGGCAAAATCGGCCATCTTGGTGGAGTCGGTTAAGTCGGCGCATAGGGCGACAACGCTAGCATTAGCTTGGCCTGCTTCCACCAGGCCGCGGCCGAAGCCGGCCCGGATAGGCTCTTGCTTGACCTCAGGTGAGAGCAGGTCGGGGTTGAGGTGCATTTTGGGATCAATCATGATCTTATGATACGAGCTAGCCACCAAAAAGACAAAGTGGTTATGGCAGCCTTGCGCTAGAGACCCGCTGCCGCCTGAAGCTCGGTAATGTCCGCCGAGTGCTTTCGCACGGTACGCTTTAACCCCTTAACGTCCCGCTCAAGACTATTAAAGCGCTCGTCGACGTGATCTACAAATGGCTGGAATGTGTGCTTGATGAAGCTATTGAATTGATCTTGAACTTCTTCGCGTACCTCTTTGCGGACCATTTGACGGGTGTGCTCGCGTTCGGCAACAAAGCGCTCGTCAAGGCGCTGATCAAGCAACTGTTTTATATCATCTAAGGTAAAATCGACTGTTGGCATATGCACCCCTTGATTTATCAGTATAGGCTTTGCTATAAAAGAATTATACCGAACAAAAACCGATAATGCAATATGGTCATTGACGAGTGTGTATTGTCTTAATTCTTACTCATGCTCTGATCGGATACGGCCACCGAGGGTGCGGAGTTCGTGCAGGGCCACTTTGGCCTGGTCGGCTTTGGGTGGGGCACCGGGCGTGTCCTGGAGGCCGGGTGGCATGCCGTGCCAATGGTAATCGTATTCCATATAATCGACGCCCTTGCCGGGGATGGTGTGGGCGATAATAACCGTAGGCCGCTCGACTACAGCTTTGGCCAAATTGCAGGCACTGATGATGGCTTGCATGTTGTGGCCATCGATTTCGATGACGTGCCAGCCGAAGGCCGCCCATTTGGCTGACAGGTCGTCCAGCGGCATGATGCGCTCGGTCGGGCCGTCGATCTGGATATTATTGCGGTCGACGATGGCGGTGAGGTTGTTGAGCTTTTTGGCGGCTGCGAACATGATGGCTTCCCAGGCGTTGCCCTCGTCGAGCTCGCCGTCACCGGTTACGCAATACACGCGTGAATGCGAGTTGTCCATACGTAGGGCCAGCGCGTGGCCGGCCGCCTGACTGAGACCCGAGCCGAGTGGCCCACTGGTGCTTTCAAGCCCGGGCAGCCGGACCCGCTCCGGGTGTCCTTGTAGGCGGGAGCCGAATTTACGGAGAGTCATTAGCTCGGTTTGCGGGAAATAACCTGCATGCGCCATGGTGACATAGCGGACCGGTACAATGTGACCATTACTAAGAAACAGGCGGTCGCGTTCGGGCCAGTCCGGGTGCTTGGGCCGATGGTTTAGGACCTCGAAGTATAGGGCGGTGAAAACATCTGTCATACCCAGAGGACCGGCACTGTGACCGCTGCCCGCTTCCACAAGCATCTTGATGATGTCCTGGCGGATGTCGTTGGCAGTGAGTTCGAGTTCTTTGTGCGTCATGGTATAACCATAACCTTTTATGCACGGTTTGGCGAGAACTTAAGCGAGTTCTGCGGTGGTTTCCGAATGGATAGCGTTTGTGCGTGCAATTTCGATCAAACGCTTGAGCATAGCTACACTGTCCACGCCGGGCTGCTGGATTTCCGGGTGAAATTGCACACCCACTATAGGCCGGTTGCGATGCCGGATGATTTCGGCATGGGCTGGTGACTTCCCTAGTAGTTCGAATTCGGCGGGCAGCGACTGGACTGCCCGGGTATGGTTTTTGAATACGGTTATACGTTCAGGCAGGCCCAGTAGCTTTTGGCCGGCCGTGGTCAGGCTAATTTGGCGAGATCCATACTCCGGCTCCTCAAACCTGGTAACTTTACCGGCATACGCCATAACCATTATCTGCATGCCATGACAAATGCCAACGATAGGAACTGTGGACTTGCGAATCAGCTCGATTTCGTTATGGTAGGCTCGCATGTGCTCACTTTGGCCCTCATTGATATGCCAAAAGCCGCCAGTCAGCATGATGAGGTCCCAGCCGACTGGGTTGATCCGGTTAAGATCGTGATGCTGTACCGTGGTGACGTGATAACCGGCCGCTGCGCCTAGCTTTTGTGCCTGGGCCAGCGTATCGCTATCACCATCAATGAGCAATAGCTTCATGGCTATTGGCGCTGCCTTCGCTTCGGTCTATTAGTGGAGCTTGATCTGACCAGTTCGTTGAATTTTTGCGTACTGCTACCAAATGGCGGTCGGTCCAAGAGGCTTCAAAGGTTTCCCGGTCGATGACGCGGTTTGGGATGGCTGGGAGACCTGGATCGTGGCCGATGAAGCTTGAGGCATCGTAGCCCTTCACGAGCACGGCGTGACCGTGATACCCGGGCCAGCCGTTTAACCGGTTCCTGTTTAAGGTGACCTGCACTAGGTAGCCTTGGAGTAGGAACTGCTCGATGTCGGCCTGGGTAGGCGAACGCTTCTGGATGCTTACTAGATCTGTGAAAGTTTTGGCCCGTTCACGTTCGAGCGGCAGATCCGTCCAGATCATTTCGAACTCCACGGCCTCAGGAGTGTAAACCTTAGACAGATAGGCAACGCCGGCATGGGCAAAGGCGGCGTAATCGAGGGTTTCGATTACTTGGACGTCGTAGCCTTCGGACTGGAGCCAGATAAGCCCGGCCATGCGCCAGGTGGCGTGGAGGCCGGTTTTGCCGGTGCCGCGGTCAAGCTCGTCCCAGGTAAAGTCGAGTTGGGGCTCGAAGTATTTGCGGATCATACGGACGGTGGCTTGAGCGCAATGGGTATCATCCGCGGTGTTTTGGAAAAAAGGCACGAGATAGTCAGTTTGGGTTGTCATTACAGCTAGGGCCGTCTCCTTTTCCGGCATAAGTTGGTTTTGGTTTTTATACGATATAACAAAACAATACCTGTTTACTACTCAAATGACTAGCAGGAAGTCTGTTGAAAAGATCGGTGTTTAATGATGACGCTTATTAAAGGCAAAAACTAATGCAACATATGCGAAGCGGGCAGCCAACACTACTAGCAACCAGAAGACGAGATTGGCAAAAGCCGACACGACGTTAAGCTGGGAGGCGTCCTTGCACTCTGGGTCAACGCCATAACAACTGATCGTATAGTAGCTAACCGGCCAACCGGAATTTTGGATTTTGAGTGTGGTCTGGTTTCCGTCGGGCATGACCGTGGTCTGGGCGACCGTGCCATTGGCTTCAATGATGGTTGACGAGCCGCCTGGCTGGCCCATGATGCTAACCGGCTGGTGAACCAGGAGCGTTGAGATCGACAAGATTATCGCCAAGCCCAGTATCCAGAAGGCCGGCGGAACAGGTGACTTCTTGATTTGTCGCGGGTGGCGGCGCTTCGGTTGAAGGCCCAGCGACTGTAATTCGGATTGGGAATACTCTACGCGTGGCATGCTTCAAGCATAAGCCTTATGAGTTACCTTCGGCAATGGCTTCTACGGCAATGTAGGCAATCTCCGGATCTTCGGCGTCATGGATAAACGAACCGACATCCAGGAGGTTGGCGCCGGCGTCGATGGCCAGCCGCGCGGTCTCCTGGTTGACTCCCCCGTCGACGGCTATCTCTAAATCTGAATTGATGGAGCGGGCCTGGCCGATCTTTTCCAGACAATCGCCCCGGAATTCGCCGCCGTTGTGACCGAGTTTGCCGGTAAACACGACCAGGTGGTCGATGCCGGGCAAAATACCCTGGACTTGCTCGATGGTGGTCTCTACGTTAACGGCCAATCCGACTTTGATATCCATCTCTTTGAGCTCACTAAAAAACTGTTTATGGTCGAAAGGAGCTTCGAAATGAGCTATGACAAGTTGCGGTCCTAGTGAGCAGATATGCTCGATCTGGCTTTCGGGGTGCATCATCATCAGGTGGAGGTCAAAGGGTACACCGTCGATATCATAGACTTGGCTGAGGCCGATGGTTTTGACATCCGTGAAGACTCCATCGGCTACGTCAATGTGTAGGCGCTTGGCAAAAAGCTTGACATTATTAATGCGGCGGGCGTACTCCTCGGGCGTCGAGGCGAGAATGGTGGGGGCTACGCTAGCCATAGAGCTCCTCGAGTTCGTCGAGACGGCGTTGGTATTTGGGATCGGCCTTGAATTCGGCCTTGAGCCAAGAGTCGAGTGCGGCGATGGCCTCCTCAGTGTCAATGAACCGTGACGGAAGCACCAAGACATTGGCATTGTCGTCGCGTCGAGCGGCTTTGGCACTTTCCAGATTCCAAGCGAGCGCTGCGCGGACACCGTTGACGCGGTTGGCCGCCATGGTCATGCCCTGGCCCGATCCGCAGATGAGCACACCACGGTCATCGTCCTCGCCGCCGAGGATTTTGGTGGCTACGAAGTAGGCGTACTTCGGGTAGTCATCGTCTTCCTGGAGGGTTTTGGCACCGATATCCTCGGCATCATACCCATTATGGATGAGGTGTTCGTAGAGTGCGGTCTTGAGTTCGTATCCTGCGTGGTCGGCGCCGAGAAAGACTTTCACCCGATTGTCTTACCCATATTAATGACTGTTTCTACGAGGCGGTTTGAATAGCCCCACTCGTTGTCATACCAGGCTACGACCTTGAGCATATTGCCGCCCACGACATTGGTGAGTGATAAGTCGACGATGCTCGAATGAGGATTGCCAATGAAATCGGAACTGACAAGGGGCTCATCGGTAGTGTCCAGGATGCCCTGTAGCCGCGGCTCTTTACTGGCATCGATGAGGGCTTTGTTGACCTCATCGATGGTGACGTCCTGCTTCATGACCATGACGATATCGCTCAACGATACGACCGGGGTGGGTACGCGGACGCTCATGCCATCGAATTTTCCGTTGAGCGGTTTGTAAGCCTTGGCGGCAGCGGTAGCGGCACCGGTGGTGGTGGGCACGATGTTTTCGGCGGCGCTGCGACCTTCGCGAAGGTCCTTTTTGGGAGCATCCTGAAGAGCCTGCGAAGCGGTGTAGCTGTGTACGGTGGTGAGCATGGCTTTCTCGATGCCAAACTTCTGGTCGAGGACCGCTACCACAGGGGCGATACAGTTGGTAGTACAGGAGGCGTTTGAAACCACGGTGTGATTGGCGTCAAGCTGGTCTTCGTTGACTCCGATCACAAAGGTATCGTGGTCGGATTCCGGGCCTTTTTCGGGGGCCGACAGTACTACCCGCTTGGCGCCGGCTTTGAGATGGAGCTCCAGGTCCTCATGTTTGGTGAAGCGGCCGGTGCTCTCGATGACCACGTCTACTTCGAGGTCTTTCCAGGGCAGCGCGGACGGGTCCTTCTCGGCTGTCACCCGGATTTTTGCACCGCCTACGATGAGATGCTGGTCGTCATGGCCGACCTCTTCGTGGTAAAGACCATAATTGGAATCATGCTTGAGCAGATAGGCCAGGGTTGCGGTATCCGTGAGGTCATTAATAGCCACCACTTCAACTTCGGGGTGGTTCATGGCAATCTTGAAGGCATTACGGCCAATGCGGCCGAAGCCATTAATGGCAACTTTATAACTCATTGTGGTGGTTTTTACCTTTTATTCTCTTTCACCATATAAGCTTAAGGGCTTTTAAGCAAGTTGCATTTGACATTTACGGCAAATTGTGTTAGTATTAAATTATGTGTACTTTCACAAAGCCTCTGCCCGAGAGGCGAACGTGTGGAGCGAAAGACTGATTGAGCTCTAATCCAAAGCACCCGATCAACCGGCCACAGACGAGGGATAGATATGACTACACCTTCAAGCATGCCCGATCACGCTGGCGAGTGGGCCTTCTCGCGCACGAACTGCCGCTCTGGCGGCCTCACTGCTCTGACTGGAGCCTTCCTCTCCATGGTGTTAACCATGAGCTTCAGTTGGTTGCGCAACGATCTCGTGG
Source organism: Candidatus Saccharimonadia bacterium (assembly GCA_041743505.1). GTDB lineage: Bacteria > Patescibacteriota > Saccharimonadia > UBA4664 > UBA4664 > JBGTMQ01. The sequence goes on along the minus strand of JBGTMQ010000025.1, from coordinate 16,302 downwards.
TGACCTGGGTCTCGCTTTTAATTGGAGCCGGTTTTTTTGCTCTATACGGCTTCATCTTCGGCTGCGGGTTTAACAATATGACACGCAACATGGCGATGCCCGGTTCGAAAATGCGCGTACTCATCACGACAGTAAGCGCCTGCCTCTGCATGATAGGCATGGGCGCATTTATCAGGCTGATGAGTGCAGGCCCGGTTCCGGCCGAAAGCTTTATCTTGATTACGGGGGCTGAAACTGGTGCGCTTATGGGCTGGTATTTGGTATCTCCCCTAGTTTCAATATGGATTGCCCAGCTCAAGTCGCTTTTGGCGACGCCGCCACTATCTGGGACACCTGATAGTCAGGCTTAACGGCCACAGATGTGGCCATGCCCTCGACGGGATTATCCGTCGAGGGCTTTTTTGATTTTGCTTGCCGCTTTACTAATACCTTGGCCGATTGTAGAATGTACACTTGCACGTTAACACCGTTATCATGGGAGGTTACCGCTCATGAACTCAGCCCGCCGTTCCTTCTGGCACGAGTTTATACGGCTTTCGCAAGTCCGCTCGGCCAATTGGGCCGCTTTCAACTCCGGGCTGGTGGTAGTGGGGCTCGCGCCGCTATTCGCTTGGCTGCGAGGCGATATCGGCCAACAGCCCTTCTACCTGATGCTCCTCGTGTTCATGTTATTTGGCTGGAGCATGGGGTTTCTTTTGAGCGAGGCGGTAAGCCAGTTTTTTCCTCAACCTCGTATCTCGGTCCGGATAACGTTCGGGCTCATTGGCGGGGTACTCGGCTCTTTGGGCTTTTGGTATATGACGGTAGGCAGTGGCTATGTATCGAGCTGGCTGTATATTATGGGCTTCGGATGCGGCGCCGCAGTTGGCGGCTGCGTGCTGTCATCTTATTGGTTCAAGGCTGTTCAACGACTTAACAAGGTTGAGACCCTACAAGATCTGCCTACCAATCATCCTGACCACATCCGCTGACCAGAGTGGCCGTGCCATAACCATCAATGGGCAACCGCCTGTTGATGGTTCTTTTTGGTAAACTGTCCTAACTAATGGTTTTGGATGAAGCAGTCCCCCGGATTGCTCCGAGGGACTGGGGCTGAGGCTTGGGCCGGTGATGAGCTTTACCGCAAGTGCTGTTCACCCGTCTCGATGTTGTACTCCTTGGCTACGGCCAGATAGATACGCCGGCTGTAGGTTGCGAGCGTAACCGCCTGTGACAAGCTAATGTCTGGCGCTAACTCAACGTAGCCAAAGCGGTCATCCCTGGCGATGATGCCCTCTGAAACGCGTGACAGATCGAGGTACTGGATTTTCCAGAGTTCTTCATCCGCCCAGCCGCAACCTGCAACAAAACCAAAATCACCCCGCGGCCACCACAGGGCCGGTCTTTCTGCCAAGTCCTCGCCGGAGAACACAGTTGCGTATGGCTCTTTGTCATGGATTTCACGCCAATCCGGGACATAAAACTCAACCGGGCAGAAACCGCCGGCTGACGTTTTTTCTTCGGCCACAATCTGACCGGTTTCCAAGTCCAGTACACCGGTCGTGATTTGGGTGCGGGAAACCAGCGCATAGTCGTGATAACGATTGCCATCATATTGCCGAAACGGCTCAAACCGTTCGGAAGCACAGGCGTGCCTGCTTTCATACTCGGCCACCAGCTCTTCGGGCTGCCCCGAAGCATTGACCCGTAACACTTCGACATGGGTGGGCCCAAAGCCATATGCCTCCGGGTCATCGTTGCGGCTCTCGCGCGTTATATATTGCTGCCGTGGCGGTCGTCCCGTGGGTGGTACGAAGCCGTCACTAGAGCTTGGCACCGGCGAAGATAGCGGCGCCGGCCGAGACCTCATAGCATCGCTCATCGGCTTGTCCTTTCAGGTGCGTTTGCTTCGTCAGATAGCAAAAAGATCTGCCTCATTATAGATGGAGGCAGATCTTGGCGTCAAAGAGGTGCTAAATTATTTGCCGTCTTCGTAGAGCTTGATGGAATCGCGGACCACTTGCTTGGCAGCCTCGGCATCTCCCCAGCCGTTAAAGCTGACTTCGGCGCCTTTCCAATCTTTTTTCCAATCCTTGTAGTGGCTGTAATAGTGCTGAACGATCTTGGTGAAGTTGGGGTCAAGGCCGGCCAGGTCTTTGATGTAGTCTTTGGTAATGTCGTCGGCCGGTACGCAGATGAGCTTTTCGTCACCTTCGCCGCCATCCACCATGCGAAGTACGCCGATGGGCCGGGCGGGTACCACCGTATTGTGGGGCACCGACTCATCAATGAGCAGGAGGGCATCAAGCGGATCGCCGTCGTCACAGAGGGTCTGCGGTACATAGCCGTAATCAGCCGGATAACCCAGCATGGTGGCGTTAACCCGGTCGAGGGTCAGATAGCCGGTATCTTTATCCATTTCGTATTTGTTGCGTTCGCCCCGGCGAATCTCAATGACGATGTTTACGACGTCGGGCGCATTTTTGCCCGCGGCTAGTTGTTGCATCTTATGGCTCCTGCTCAATGACCTGTAATTTGAGCTTAAATTATACCATGCTTAGGTATTACCAAGTAACCATCATGCAACTTGCTAATAAAGAAATGAACAGCCGCTTATCTATTGTAACTTCGACCATTACTGGCATGGGGGTTTGGCCGCTATGATGCGTATGCTATTAAAGTATTTAGGAGGTTTATATGGTCTGGTCCATTATTACTTGGATCGTCCTTGGCGCATTAGCCGGCTGGATTGCTTCAATGATTACCGGCACTAACGAACGGGTAAACGGCGTCACTAATATTGTGGTGGGCATCATTGGCGCGTTCATTGGCGGCCTGATCTTGCAGCTGCTCGGCGTTTCGGCCGCAGGAGGCTTTAACCTCGCCAGCTTATTGACGGCCGTTTTGGGCGCCATCATCCTGCTGTCGCTCGTGAAGGCATTCCGGCGCGACACGCTTTAGTCTGTTCGAGACAATTAAAAAAGAGCCCCACCGGGCTCTTTTTTAATTGAATGCTTTACGTAAGTTTTAGCTCGGAGGTCAGCCAAGCTTGATCGAAGCCAACCCTGACGACCTCGGTGTTATCATCACGGGTGATCAGGGTAACGGGTACACCCATTTGGCCGCTCTTTTTGATCATTTCCTCGGCTGCAGCCTGGTCCTCTTCCACGTTAACGTCCTCATAGCTGACGCCCTTGCTGTTTAGAAACTGCTTTTCAGCCCGGCAGTAGGCGCACCACGTAGTGGAATAGATTTTTACTTTGCTCATGTCTTGTCTCCTATGTCTCCACTTTAGCAAACCTGGCAAGTCTAATTGGTGGAGTTTGACGGCGTGATGGTCGGAGTTTCCTTGGAGTCAACCTGTGGAGTGATTTTAGGTGTTGGAAGATCGGGTGTTACAACCGTAGTCTGATCCTTGACCTGGTTAAGAACCGGCAGAGACAGCTCGCCACTAACGAACATAGCCTTCACATCCACACCTATGGTTGGAAGATTGAGAGCCGGGTGCGTAGCGGTTACGGTGACATCACCGACTACAGGTAGGTTCAGGTTAGGATTGGACTGAACTTTACGGACAGGTGCGGTGCTTGAAACTTTATTGTGGGTGCTCTCACCAGGCACTTGAAGTGGACCTGCAGTCAGAGCAACCCGGTCCTTGGCGGTTGTGGATGGCGGCGATGAGATAGCAGGAGTGCTTGGTGCTGCCATGTGCGTGATCGCATCGCGAGGTGGAGTCGAAGAAGGAGCATCCGGACCGTTCAAAAAATGTGCAACGGCTTTTTGGCCGCCAACAATGACTGCTGCCGTGCCCAGTACGGCCAATAGTATCAACCCCATCTTTGGCAAATGGGTCTTGATGAAGTCATGTCGGAGCCTCATGGCAGCATGAACACGCTTCAAATCGGGCTCGAACAAGTGTTTTGGCAGTTGAGACACCGCTACCCTCTCCTCCTGCCCGTCCTGAAAGTGTAGCAACACGACGTTGTCAGTCTCGATGCTAAAATTTGACAGCCTCTGCATACGTTTATCTTATCATGCTGACGCTTTGGAACAAGCCAGATACGTCAGCCGCGGACCTATCAGCTGTCTAGTTTACCTTTGAGGTATGTTCGGAAAGACGGGGCCAGCTCCGGGTCGGCCAGGGCTACGTCCACGATACATTCAAGGTATTTTTCCTTATTGCCGGTATCATGCCAGGTGCCATCCAGCACCTTGCCATAAACATCGCTGGTGCGGGCCAGCTCGGCGATAGCAGCAGACAAGTAGACTTCGCCGGAGTCGTCGGGTTTGACTTGCTTTAGAAGTTCTATGATTTCCGGCGTTAGGATGTACCCCCCGACCGAGGCATAACTTGAGTGCTCGGTGCCTGGAGCCGGTTTTTCTGTTATCGAATCGATCTTGACCAAGCCGCCGCCAAGTTCCTGGCTGATTTTGGGCACACCATAGTTTCGGAGCCGCTCTGTCTCCATTGGGATGAGCGAGATAACCGGCCGATTGACTTGCTTAAAAGCCTCTACCAACTGGACCGCCCGGGGTTTTGGGCCAATAAACACCTCATCAGCCCACAACACTAAAAATGGCTCGCCGTTAAGCAAATGGGCCGCGTTGAGAATGGGTGTGCCGTTACCGGGCATGCCTTTTTGACGCAAATATACAAAGTTGGCCATGTCGGCGATTTTTCGTAACCGGTCGGCGATTTGACCTTTGCCGGTCCGGTCCAGCTTGGCTTCCAGCTCGTACTGGTGATCGAAGTGATCCTCGATACTGCGCTTGTTAGCGCCGGTTACGATAATGATATCGGTAATGCCGGCCGCAACCGCCTCTTCGACCATGTACTGGATAATCGGCTTATCAATAATTGGTAGCATCTCTTTGGGCATCGCCTTAGTTTGAGGTAAAAACCGAGTGCCAAGACCGGCTGCCGGAATAATTGCTTTGGTGATTTTTGCCATTTAAGTCTCCCGTTAAAGAAAATCGCACGCACTTATTGTACTCCTTTCATTATGCTTATCGTGGATGTTCACAAATCCTCATCTTACCCCGCGCTTATTGTGGTGATATGTGCTCTTAGCTTGCCTTAACATGGCCAATAGAATGAAGGTCACTACGTTACATTAAAGAGGGAGTACATTTATGAAGCACAGCGTCTTGCGAGTCGCGAGTGGAGTCGGCCTGGCCGTTTTGCTGACTATAGCCAGTGGTTCAGCCGTTCTAGCCTGCGGTCAAGGAGACCGAGGTGACAACGGAGACCGGGGCAGTAACGGCAACGGAAACAGGAGCAGCCAGGCGAACCAAAATAGCAACGGAAATTGGGGCAATAACAGCAACCGGAACCACGGCAGCAATAGCAGCCGGAACAATAGTAGCCGCTATAGTGACGATCGCTACCGTAGCGATCGGAATTTCCAAAACACCAATAATAACCGCAACTCCCAGACGCGCTACAGCAGCACACAATTAAACAATTTCCAAGGTAGCAATAATGATCGTGGTATCTGGTACCAAGACCGCTGGTACAGCAATGAAAATGATTGGGTGAGTGAGCATCGGAACCAGGATGGTTTTTGGGACGAAAACAACCAGTGGGTTACCATAGATTGGCAAAATGAGGATTGGATCAACTGGTTCCGTGATTACTACCAGCATATCCGAGACAAGGCTTAAGCTTAGGCGAGCCAAGAGTCTTGTATCTTGGTACCGGGACTACTGTAACCGCTATGACCGCTGGTAAAAACTTACGACAACCAAACCCAATGTGTCCGCTCTTTTGAGCGGACACATTTTGGCTAAAAGCTAGGAACCCTTTACTGGGGCTAAGCTTCGTAATTGTATCGGCGCATTTCATAAAAGGCTGTGATTAAGAGCTTTTTATGTAGTGAGATATGTTCGTAGTTCTAACCGATTGGTTGTTTACAATGTAAACAGCCTTAAGGAGGGCGTACATATGAAGCAAGTTATCTTGCGGTTCGCGGGCGGTATCGGTTTGGCGGGGATATTGATGGTAGCCGCTAGTCCGGCAGCCATGGCACATGGTGGGGGGAGTTGGGATAAAGGCAATAACAATAACCAGCAAACATACCATCACACGACCAGTAATAACAACAATTACAGTCGTCATGATGGCAATAACAATAATTACTGGGCTGATCATAAGTACAAAAACAATAATAACTACAGCAGTAACAATAATTACGACCGCGGCACTTGGTATAATGGCCGCTGGTATAACAATGGTAATGAATGGGCAAAGGCCCACCAGAACTCACGCTGGATCCAGGACGACAACGGCCGCTGGGTCTCCACAAGCAATTGGCAGTACAATGACTGGAAAAAGTGGTACCAGGACTACTGCGACCGTCAAAGCTACCAGTAACAATTAACCAGAATTGGGTGTCCGCTCTCTTATGAGCGGGCACTTTTGTTTCAGGCAGTGGCAGACCACTGGGTGGGTTCCTGCTATTTGAGCGTTAAGGATGATTTCATCCAATAAGTGTTGTAGGGGCCGAATTGAGACATCATATAGTAGATGGACTGGCCGTTGTTTTCAACGAAGTTTGATTTCATGAAGGCGCCGTAGAGCTGCGGGGACTGGCTGGCCGAAGCGATTTCGATGGGTGCGCTCCACCGGCCCCAGGGGCTGGGAGACTCACGCAGGACAATGGCGTCCTTTTCCTCATCCAGGTAGGTCATGACGTAGCGGCCGAGCCAGTTATTGTAGGTAACCGACAACTCGCCGGCCGGCCCGCCGGCCACGGTGATAGCGCTTCCCTCGCTGGTGGACCAGAGCGGGTTTCCAGCTATATCATAGCCGGAAAAGTAGCGGTAAGCGGATTTGGTGAGAACCGATGTGGTGGGTACTTTCATGAGCTTGACCGAGCCGTAGCGGCCGCAGGGTGTGCCCCAGATGTACAGTGTACTGCCCTCTTGGCGCGCTGCCACCATGTTGAAGTTACCCGGTCCCCAGGTGATACTGCGCTTGGTCCAGGCACCTATGTTGCCGCTGGCGGCAGAGGCGATACCAGATTTGTTACAGCTCCAGTTACTCCAATCCGTGACCTGCATGTAGTACAAGTAGGCGGTACTGCCAATACCGACGCCGCTGGTCGGGATGGCGGTGATAGCCCCGGGTTCGGGGCCGAACAGCTGCTTGAAGAGGCCGTCTGAACCGGTGGCCCAACCATCAAAGGTTAGGCCGTCGGCCGGGGTGGTGTCGGTGGTGTAGGCCAGGGCGTTGGAGCGTTGCGGCCCGCCGTTGCAGGCGTTGGTGTCACCAAAGGCGATAAATGTTTTGCCGAGCCAGTCAAACAATTCACCGAGGTCGGTGCCGCAGAGGTTGACGGCGTCGGTGTGGTTAATGCTGTCGGCGCCGGTTTCTTTGGCGATTTGGGTGGTGGTGACGGCGCTAGATAGCACCGACGACATCAGGTCTTGATCGTCTTCTTTGTAATAGTCGAAGGAGGTGGTAAATCCTGGTGACGTGGTAGCGTTCCAGTCTTTGGCCAGGAATCCAACTTTAGCGCCGGACAGATGGCCAGCCGGATCATTATAGACGTTGGCATTGGTCCAGTTGACGCCGTTGGGGCTGGCGTCGAAGAAGTAGCTGCTGCCGGCTTTGCGCAAGCGCAGGTAATTGTATTTGGTGGCCATTTTGGCTGTCTGGCCGGTGAAGGTGTTGTTAACGATACCGCTGGCTTCGAGCGACGAGTTACTGAGCTGGCCCCACATGAGAAAGTTACTGGCGTCAGCGAAGACCGTTAGACCGACGTGGGTTGATGCATTGCCGTTACTAGCCGTAATCCGGGTTTCGATGGTCCAATCGGTGGAAGCCGGCTGGTCTTTGAGTAGGCGCGGGCCGCGATCGATGCCAATCCATTGGTCGTTGCCGCCGCCGGCCTTCAGGTTAAACGCCCCGCCGGAAATGGTGTAGCTGGCAGTGGCGCCCGGATTTTGCCATTGCCAGGATGCCCCAAGCGGTGGTGATACAAAATTATCTTGAAATACTGTGGCGGCGCTGGCCGAGCCCGCTCCGGCCAGCGCCAATATTGTTGTTCCCAAGCCGAAAGCTGCCCATCTTAGCCTTTTTAATGCACTCACAAACTACCTCCACCTTCATGGGTATTACCATAACAGCCAGCGGCAGCGGCGGCTGCGTCAGATCTTCTAAATGGTAGCTGAAAAATGCCTTACGACTTATGGGCCGGTGGTCGGGGTCACCCTATTCGGAGTATGCTAATAATCTATGGATCAATCGCTCGCCCTCGAGATTATGATGGACGGTCAAAGCGTGCTGTTGACCGGGCCGGCCGGTTCCGGCAAGACGCACGTGTTGGGCGAGTTTATCCGGCTGGCCAAGCGCGAAGGCCGTGGTGTTGCGGTGACGGCTACGACAGGGCTGGCTGCCAGTCATTTGAATGGCTCGACTATACACGCCTGGAGCGGATTGGGTATCCATGATGAAGTGCCGCCGCATTTTTTGCGGGATCTGACTCAAGCCCGGCGCGATACTATTACCAAAACTGATGTGCTGATTATTGATGAGATTTCTATGCTGCACGACTTTCGGCTGGATATGGTGAATCAAGCGGCGCGCCTGGTACGCGAGAGTGACAAGCCGTTTGGTGGCTTGCAGGTGGTGCTATGTGGTGACTTTTTCCAGCTCCCACCCGTGAACCGGCGGGATTCACGGGAAGGTGGCTTTGTGGTTAGCTCGCGGGCATGGCAAGAGCTGAATCCGGTTATTTGTTACCTGGAGGAGCAACACCGCCAAGACGACACGGCGTTACTGGAGATTTTAAATGCCCTGCGTGGCGGTGATATCCGCCGGCACCATGCCGAGCGCTTGTTGGGGCAGGTCGATGCGGAGCTGTCCGGAGCTGTCACTGAACTGCACACCACCAACGCCGATGTTGATTGGATAAACGAGGCGCAGCTAGCTGCCATGGCCGGTGAGGAGCACCGGTTCCAGATGGAGACGACTGGCAGCGCAAATTATGTGCAGTCACTTAAGCGCTCTTGTTTGGCGCCGGAGGAGTTGGTGCTAAAAGAGGGCGCCTTGGTGATGTGTATTAAGAATAGTCCCGAGCGCAGATATGTTAATGGCTCGCTGGGCACCGTGACCGATTTTGAAGAGCTAACCGGCTATCCGGTGGTGAGTTTGCGCAGCGGCCGGGACGTCACCATCACGCCCGAATCCTGGGAGCTGCGGGACGGTGACAAAAAACGCGCCGGCTTGTCACAGCTGCCGCTGCGGCTGGCTTGGGCCATCACCGTACACAAGAGCCAGGGCATGACCCTAGACGCCGCCCGGATTGACCTGCGACGGGCGTTTGTACCAGGTATGGGTTATGTGGCCCTATCGCGAGTGCGCCGGCTGGCGGCTATGAGCTTGGCCGGCATCAACCAGATGGCGCTCAAAGTCAGCCCGGACGCATTAACCATTGACCAGACCTTGCGGACTAAGGCCACCGAGGATGCGGCCCGGTTCGCTCACCTGACCGAGCAGGCGAAAAAGCGCCTGGAAACAGACGAGGCGCCGGCAAAAACTGGCGGGTGGTCTGGGCGGCTGGCTCAGATGCGCACTTCGCATCCCAACGCCTTCAAGCCATGGTCCAAGGCGGATGACGCTAAGCTCCAGCAACTTTACCGCGACGGTGAAGGCGTGGCCGCAATGAGTCAGACTTTTGGCCGCCAAGCCGGGTCGATCCGTTCGCGCATTAAGAAGTACTTTGGCGAGGATGTGTCGATACCTGAATAATGTGCCCTAAACGTTAAAGCGGCCGGACCAAAACCCGAGCCGCTTTAACTAGGCGTGCTAAAGCTCCCTAAACAGCCGGTCCGCCGCCTTTTCTACCGCGCAAGAAGTGCAGTACGAACAGAACCAGGGCTATCACGAGGATCAGGTGGACCAGATCACCACCAACTTGCCCAATGAAACCGAGTAGCCACAGTATTATGATGATTATCGCTATCCAGAGCAGCATACTGAACTTCCTTTCTTTTTAACTCCCGTTGATTCGGACATTAGCATTATGCTGGTAATGACACCGAGTTTCGTGGTTAAAACAAGCCAAAAACATCGTTTATATTAAGCTCTTTTTTAGCATTATTCCTGACACTTTGACGCGCCTGAGCTGTATGGGCCGTTAATCGTACTGAACGAATGAGCGGCCCGGGCAAAGCCCGAGCCGCTGTATTAGAGCCATGTTGGCTCAACTACTGCTAGACCGTTGTTCTTCGGCCTCTGCCGCGCACGAAGTGCAATACGAGCACGACCAGGGCGATGAGAAGAAGCAGATAGATAAAGGTGCCGCCAATATTGCCGATGACTCCCAGCAGCCACAGCAGGACAAGGATTCCAACTAGCCACAGCAACATCCTGAACTCCTTTCGCAAAGTGCCTTGAGAAACGGGTATTTATTATTATCGCGCCAGTAATGGTAGGCGCCCTATGGTCAAAATAGCCAGAATAATTGTGCTTGATACGGACATTTTTTGGTAATGTTTCTGTGGTATGGCCTTGATAAGGGCATTATCCCAGATTGACTCGGTCAAGTCCTGCGATTGCCGTCCGTGCAATTGCCGCCAATGCTTCGATAAACTGAGGATCGGTATTGGGCAGCTCGATGCGGTGATAGTCGATGCCATATTCCTGGCACTGCTGGGCGGCGGCGATATCAAGGTCGTAGAGAATCTCGAGGTGATCGGTGAGGAACTGTACCGGTACGATGAGGACAGCCTGGTGATGTTGATCGCGGAGATGGGCTAAGACCTCCACTAAGTCTGGCTTGAGCCACTCTTCGGGCGAGTGGCCGGCGCTTTGATAGCCGGCATACCATTCGAGGTTTGCTTCACTCAGCCGAGCTATGACGGCATTGGTAGTGGCGGCGAGTTGATCGAGGTAGCCAGGGTCTTTTTCGACAACCCGCTGTGGCAGGCTATGGGTGGTGAAGACGACCGGAACGTTGGCTCTCTGCTCAGCGCGAAGTTTCGTGAGGGCCTTGGTAACGCGGGTAGCCAGGAGTTTGATGAAGTGCGGCTGTGTGGGCCAGGCTTCGGCTACGGTTATATTTGGCTCAGAGAAGCCATGATTAATGGCGGCGGCGGCGAGAGTCCGACGATAACCGTCCATAATAAATGATGAGAACTGAGGCGACATGATAATGCCGATGATGCGTTCGGCACCAGCCTGGCGGCAATTAGCTACGGCCGTATCGATGAACGGCTCCGAATGAAGCATGCCGGCCTGGACCCGGTAGCGCGGGGAGTCTGGACCGGCGGATTGGTTGAGTAGATGTTCGAGTTTGGCGGCTTGATCGCGCGTGATATCCACTAGCGGCGAGCGGCCGACCAGACGATAACGCTCGGCGAAGTCTTCGACTATGCCTTCCGGGACTTTGTCTTTGTAGATATGGGCCATATATTCGGCAACATGCTCGGCGGTGGTGGCCGAACCGTAGGTCATGAGGATGACGCCGATGGTTTGGTTGCTTGAGCCGGCGTGGGGATTATTTGGCATGGATGTACTCTACGAGTTTATGTAAGGCGCGGTCGTCTGTTTGGGGAAGGACACCATGACCGAGATTAAAGATGAAGCCGGACCGTGAGGGTAATGATTTGAAGATTCGGTCGACTTGAGTGTGAAGGGTGGCCTCGTCACTCAAGAGCACGGCTGGATCAAGGTTGCCCTGGATGGCCTTGGGGTCGGTAATGGATTTGGCGCGGTCAATGTCGATGCGCCAATCAAGACCGATGACCTCGCAGTCGATGGTGGCAATGTCGGGTAGTAGGCCGGCCGTGTCGGTGCCAAAATGGAGGCGCGGTACATGGCTGGCGGCCAGGGCGGCGAGGATGGTTTTAGTGTAGGGTAAGACGTAAGTTCGGTAGTCGGCTGGTGACAGGCAGCCAACCCAGCTATCGAATAACTGCACGGCCTGAGCGCCGGCACTGATTTGGGTTTGTAGATATTTGATGATCGCATCTGACAACAGTTCCATGAGCTGGTGCCAAACTTTGGGCTGCTGATACATGAAGTGTTTGGTTTCCTGCCAAGTGCGGGTGGGCCGGCCTTCGATAAGGTAGCTAGCCAGGGTAAACGGAGCGGCCGAGAAGCCGATGAGGGGTACGTTAAGCTGTGGCCGTAACAGCAAGATGGTTTGTTGGAGGTAGTCGATATTGGCCGGGTCGAAAGCTTTAAGCCGGGCGATGTCCTTGGCATCCTTGAAAGGCCGCTCGAGGACCGGCCCGACCGAGTCGATAATCTTGACATCGATGCCCATGGCGATGGGCAGGAGCATGATATCGGCGAACAGGATGCAGGCATCGACACCCAGCCGGTCGACCGGCTCGAGACTGACTTTGGCGGCCAGTTCGGGGGTTTGGGTGAGGGTCAAAACGTCGTATTGTTGGCGCAGCTGGCGATAGCCCGGCAGTGAGCGGCCGGCCTGGCGCATAAACCAAACCGGGGTGTAATTGGTAGTCTCGCCTCGGCAAGCCCGCAGGAAGGTGTCGTTAAAACCGCTCATATGGCTCCCAGCATTTGCGGCAGCGGGCGGTAGATGCAGGTGAAGATTGGGGTGTCACTACGGGTATAAGGCCGGCCGGCCGTGGCGCGGAGCTTCATTACCAAATCTTGAAATTGCTCGAGGCTGGCAGTCTCGTAGGACACAACAAATTCGTTGTCATCGACGCCGTAGGAGTACAGCAGGCATTGACGGATATCAGGGAACGTGAGGCCAAGGTTCATATGCTCGTACATGATTTTCTTGCGGTCACCCAGCTCGAGCTGGTGCCAGTCGTGGGTCTTGGTAAAGGGATAGACGATGAAATATGGCAGGCGGTCGTCGTAGTTTTGGATTATTTGCTCTGGCCGGCCGGTGCGCCCGCTGTACTGGGACGGTCGCACGATACCGAAATACGTGTGGGTGAGCTTGATCCAGCGGCCGAACCGGGTGCGGGCTATTTGACCGAGTAGACGCTGGACGTCGGCTGGATCCTGGCCTCGGCACCAGATCATGAACACGGCGTCTGGCTTGAATCCGCGAGTGAGATACGCCGTGATAATGAGGTGCTCCTGTTGGTTTAAGCAACCCTCAAAAGCTGCTTTGGCCGCAGCTTGGTCGCCGCTCGAAAGTTGATAAAATTCATTCGCCAAATTAAAGAAGAGATAATTGTGGTAGGGGTGTGTGTCCATCTGGATTAATTATAAGGCATCGGTCCAGTTAACCGATGAGAGCCCGATAGACGCCGGCGACGTTTGGTTGGGCGGCCTGATGGATGGACGAAAAGCCCATCTGCTCCAAAGCGGCGGCAACGCTTGGTCCGATGGCCACTGCCGGCAGGCTCTTGGCCCGGCGCAAGTCGTCATGTGTAATGCGGCGGATAAAGCCGTGGACAGCAGATGGACTGGCGAAGACGAGATAATGGGCGCCGCCGGCCTGTAAAAGTTGCGAGAAGGCCGGGTCAGCGTCTTCGCGCAGGCGCGTCTGGTAGATAGGCAATTCGGTCACCTCCGCGCCGCGGCGACGGAGGGTCCGAGCAAGAGTGTCAGAGGCAATATTTGTCCGCAGCATTAATATCCGCCGCCCGGCCACATCGGGCAATTCCCCAGCTAGCGCTACAGTACTGGCGTGGCTGGGGCGAAAGGCTACCGGCAGTCCCGTATACCGGGTGGCGATTTCGCTTGACTCCCCTACCACCGCGATCCGGGGCAGCCGGGTTGATGTAAGGTCGATTGTCAGTCGTGCAAATTCAGCTTGAGCATGCCGCACGCCGAAAGCACTCGTGAACACAAGCCAATCATAACCTGCGAGCTGGCGTAGAATCGCCTGCGTTTGAGGCGGTATGGGAGCCGGACCGGCCTCGATAGCCGGAAGGCTGTACGTTTCGACGCCATGATGCGCCAAGTAAGCAGCCCAAACCCGGTTGCCGTTTTCGGTGCGCGTCAACACTACTAGTTTACCTTCGAGCGACACCCGGGCCTACCGTTCGGCCATAAATGGCTCGGCCAGGAGCTGGCGGGCTAGATCTGATGCTAGAGCTACGGCCTGTGCTGCCGGCCCCTGGCATGACGCAACCGACACCTTGGCGGCATCATTGCTACCAACCATGCCATGGATGCGAGCGAGTTTGGCTTCCAGTTGCACGTAGCAGCCCACGGGTAGTTTGCAGCCGCCGCCGACTACCTGGGAAAACGCCTGCTCAGCCGCCACGACTGCCTGGGTGGGCTCGTGCTGGATACCCCGCAAGATCCTCCACAGCGCGGCGTTGTCCGAGCGGGCCTCGGCCGCCAGAACCCCCTGACCAATGGCCGGTACAAAATATGTGGGGTCAAAATATTCCGTGATGACATCGAGCATTCCTAGCCGCTCCAGGCCGGCGGCGGCCAGCACGAGTGCGTCGTACTGTCCGGCATGAAGCTTTTTGAGCCGGGTACCTACATTGCCGCGCACACTTTTAACTATTAAGTCCGGACGGTGCTGGAGGAGCAAAGCTTTGCGGCGGAGACTGTCAGTGCCGACGACAGCCCCCTGAGGCAGGCCGGCCAAGCTGGAGGCCTTGGTAGCCACCAGCACGTCGCGCGGATCGGCCCGCTCAAGCACCGGTGCCGCAGACAAGCCAGCTGGTAACTCGGGAGGTAAATCTTTGAGACTATGCACCGCCACATCAATTTCGCCGCTTTGTAGTGCCTGCTCTATCTCGGCTGTAAACCAGGTTTTACCTATTTCATCTAGCGGGATTGGAGCCTGGTCTACATCTCCTTTGGTGGTGATTATTTTGGTATCAATTTTGAGTCCGGGACTAAGTGCCCTAAGTGCGTCTACTACAAACCCGGTTTGCCTGAGTGCCATGTCGCTTCCGCGAGTGCCAACAATGAGGGTTCGTATGGCCGTCATTGCTCGATAGTAGCATATTGACGATGCAGACAGAAAAGGAGCCCTAGCCTAAGCTAGAGCTCCTTGAATTGCAGTCTGTCGAATGACAGCTGTGTTGGCTACTGGATCAGCGCGTCTTGGCCTGCTGCGCTTCGCGCTGTTGCTGCCTGCGTGTCAAAGGCTCATCGGCGCTATCAAGGCGGACGAGGTGGCCGTGATCGGGGCGAGGACCACCGGCAGGTACGACAGCATACACCTGGCGCTGCTGAGGACTTTGTTCACTCATGAAGATCTCCTTTTGTCTTGGCGCTTAATCGGACATCGATCCCGATTGCTGTGCCATTTCAAGCTGTTGCGATCGTGTCAATGGTGCCTCGTTCAGATAACGCTGGTCGTCCTCGACGAGAGTATTACCACGTGGGGTACGAACTACATTGTACCGAACGCGCCCTGCAGAGTCTTGCTCTGACATGATGACTCCCGTGACCTTGTTGTTTGCCCGCGCCATTGTCTACGGGCGATGTACTTACCCAGGCGAGAATAACTGCGCCGCCTAGGTCGTGGATTAGTATCTCATCGATTGCTGCCCAGGACAATGTTGATAGCTACAATCTCTATTCAGGCCGTTGTTCTAACTCTTTGCGGATGATGTTACCAAGCTGAGCTAGCCTAGCATGCTTCTCTGGGTCAGCTTGTTTCCTAGCCTCACCGATATCGACAACTCCGCGCTTGGGTGGATCGGGTGCAGCATCAACGCCGTCTTCGTCGTTGGTGTCGGCGTTGGTGTCGTTTGGCTCGCCCGGCTTGGCCATGGGCTCCTCCTGATTTGGGTAGGCGATGAAAGAATTTTGGCCGCGCAGGTGTTATACCCGCGCGGCCGGTTTATGTATTGTGAGTTGCAGGAAAAGCAGATTTGCGGTGCGCTAGATACTGGTTGCGGGCTACTTACTCCCCATTGCCGCCGTCATCATTGCCGTTGCCATTGCCGTTGGGATCGGCTGGAGGTTCGGCTGGCTTTTCGGCTGGCTTTTCGGCTGGCTTTTCGTACTTCCGTTGATCTGGAGGTACTTGATGAAAGCCATGCTTACCTTGGCCCTTGTCATAGTTGGGCTTATCCGCCATCGGGATTCTCCAATGTACTCGGTGTATGTACTCGCCTATAGGCTATAGACTTTAGTATGTTATTATACCCTGACACTTTTGTCAATTATTCTATAGTGTACAATCCCCCCAAAAAACACCCCGCCCAACAACCAGGCGGAGGGTTTTAGGTGTTAATTGGTGTTTAGTTGTCGCTACGTAGGCAGACGCACTTAGCTACCGTTAGTATGGCCGGTCTGTTACCACACCGTTAGAGGCATTCCAGGTAATGTAGCCATACTGGAAGTTAGAGCGCTTACCACCAGCAATATTGAATTCATCACTAGTTGGGTAACCCAGGTAGGATTGCTCC
>JBGTMQ010000024.1:0-2868 GCA_041743505.1 Candidatus Saccharimonadia bacterium | reverse complement strand
GGCTTTCACGCATCACTGACTGGTGTACAGCGCACCAGGTCAAAGTTGTATGCGACGGCGCGGGCCGCATTACCTGGCCCAAAGACAGCTGGGAAAAGGCCCGGCAAATAGCGGGACAGCAGCTGTCTCAAGAATCCCGGTAGTTTGCCCGGGTTAACACCTATTGCTTTACCCGACCCTGGCACTGAAAGTGCTGGGGTCGGGGCCCAATCTGACACCTCCATTTTATGGAGATATCAGATTGGGTTAATACTCACCAATATTAAAAAGGCATGCCCACCGACCGCAAAGTCAGCGGGCACTTTATGGTCCGTGGGCAAGATTTAGAGGTTACGGCCCTTGAGGAGGCGGTCGACGTAGTCGGGAGAGCCGCCGCACCTCAAGACGTTGGCGATGAAATCCATGTTGTGGCCGGCGCTGCGGGCTTTGGCTATTCTAGCCTGTACCATCCGTGCGCAAGTGGTCTTCAGTCTCACGTCTGGCTTCAAGCTGCCTGGTGCGGTAGTTTCTTAGCCAGTTAAGCATCCGAATCGTCCACCGGAAGAAGCGGGCAATCACTCTTGATGGTAGCGTCACTGTAGGCCGCTTTCTCTAGGGATAGAGGTTTTTATGTTTTATCATATTATATTATTTTGTAAAGTATAAGCCACCTACTTAGTTAATATTGCTTTGACGTCGGGCGTATTTGTATACAAATAAGCGTCGATGCCAAACTCGCGAGCCTTGTCCACTAAATGTTGTTTGTCATCAAAGTAGGCAATCTCACCTGGCTTCAGGCCGGGGTGTGAGCTTTCAAGGCTCCTAAGCACTTCCTTCCAAAAATGATCCTCGCGCTTGCTGTAGCCAAGGTAGCATGTACAGAATATGCCGTCGAATTTGTCTTTGAAAATAACCTCTTTAAGGTAGCTAGCTCTATACTGCTCTTGCTGCGTTGCCAAATACACAGAGACTTTCTTTGCCCGCATCACTTTTATCAAATTGAGGAGCGGTTTATTGGGATAGTTCTCGCCTTCGAACCACATATTCAGTAATTCTTCTGGTTCGCCATCCCACTGCCATAATTCACTGTGTATTCGGATGGCATCTTTGAGATCGAACTTACCTATCGAAGCGTCTTGGAACTCTTTTGTGGCATAGAACTTTACCTGCTCATTTAGATTTATGCCATAATTTTCGCAGTACTGTTCGGAGAATAGCTTGGGCGGGATTATCAATACACCATCAACATCAAATAGGGCTACCTTATATTTACTCATCTGTAAAGTGTAGCATAAAGGGTCTTTATGCTACTGTGCGCATGGAAGTCACAAGCAGGAGAAGTCGGTTTGAAAGCAGCCCAGATCAATGGCTACGGTAGCGCTGATGTTGTCCGAGTGAATGTAGTTGATATTCCCCGCGTTACTAAAGGCAAGGTTTTGCTAGATGTGCACGCTTCCAGCATTAACCCGTTTGATACTAGACTACGGCCCGGGTAGATGAAGGGGTCCATCCCACTGCAGTTTCCGTTCACGCTGGGCGGAGACATTGCCGGGGTGGTAGGGGGATTGTTGGTAAGGTGGTGGTGGAATTAAAGGTAATTTGATTGTGAGAACGGAGCGCGCGAGTGGGCCATTTGAAAAGCGAAAACCCCGCCGACCGCAGGGCGGCCTTTGGGGCTCGCTTGATGCGGTCGAACGGGGCGTTGAAGCTGAGGATGCCCTACAGCTTCTGAATGCTTTCCAGTAGACCATGCCGAAGGGTCCGGTAGATGAAGTCTTCGGGATCGAAGCCATCAAGGACTGTGGCCACATAGGCCCGGTGGCTAGCCCAAAAGCCAGAATCGGCGATAGCAAACAGGGTTGCGGCCGGAAACTCACCAATATCCAGTGTTGCAGATGGGTGGGGCTTGCATAGTACGAGAACCATTTGGATTCGTACTTTTTCGGCCGGCTTGTCTGCGAAGACGATGCGGAGCTTATCGCCGGGCCGGACAGCCCGAAGGATGCCGGTCATCTGCTCGTTGGTCATGGTGGTGGCACGGTGCTGCCGCTGCGGCCGCACGGGGGCCGCTGGGACAGGGGAAGCGAGCGGCTCAGCCGGCTGGACAACCGGGCGACGGAATAGGTGTGCGACAGAGGCCGGGCTCGGGCGATCCGGGTTAGCGGTGTCCATGGTGACTCCTCGAGCGACGTTGGACGTAGGAACCTATGGCATACGATCAGCGTTTCAAATTTCGTCCGTCAGTGAATGCAGGTATTCACAGCGTATTATTTAATTATAGCATAACTATAACAATATGTCAATGCCAGGCGCAAATAAAAAAGCAATTGCTATTTTGTGGCTGAATTGAGTATCGACTCAGCCTCCGCTTTGGCCGTAGAGCGGTTTTCGGTTGTTAGTAGTAGCGCTAAGACATCGTCGCGGTCGGTGAACTGCTTAGTCCAATCGTCACCGTAGTTGATAGTGGCGACCACATCACAGTCGCTAGCGAATAGCCGGCGCATTGTTGCAGCAAAATTTGACGAATGCATTTGCATGCGGCCGATTTCGTCGATGATCAGGAATTGCCCCGACTGCATGGCGCTCTGGATTGGACCGGCGAATAGTTCGTCTAGAGCAGCCACATTGATCCTGTAGTCGCCTATTCGGACGTCCGATTTAATAGACTGCTTGTGTGCGAAAACTGCTTGTATTCCGGTGGATGTTTCAGCGCTGAAGCCAACGCGCCAGCCAGCCTCATCGCGGATCTCGGCCGATACGACCCAAAAGGCTTCTGGCTTGAGGGTTATGAGGTGCTGGACAAGAGTGGTTTTGCCTGTACCTGGCAGACCAGTAAGGAGCAGTTTCATAGCGGAGATTATAGCATTGATGACTTGGCTGAAGCCTAAC
>JBGTMQ010000023.1:0-15976 GCA_041743505.1 Candidatus Saccharimonadia bacterium | reverse complement strand
AGGGGTATGTGTGGCACCCGGATTTTTGACGGGAAGCGAGCGCGCTACCATGGTTATATTCGGCCTTCAACCATGTGGCGGGATAAGGAGTTTAGTGGTTCTGCGTGGACAGCTACGGGTGAGATACAGCTGCGTCATGGTTTGGTAATTCCGTGCTGCTTGGCCCGGTATCAATGCACCTACGATGACTGTTCTTCTGAGCCGACGACGGGTCGGGAGTTCTTCCTGCTGTACGAAGGCGGGCCGGTATTCTGGGTGGCGGTGGTCTGTTTGGACCATCAGCTTGATGTTTCGCCACCGCCAGGCGCGGCGGCGGCATTTTTGGGCACATTACCTGCCAAGGATTGGAAGGTGCACTACCCGCGATGGATGGAAGCGTTTGGTGCTAGCAAGAAAGCCACCGATAGCGCTCAGACAGACCAGCTGAACGGGTTGGCAGAGGTTCAGATGGATGTGGTGCCGGCTGAGCCAGACGACCTGGACGCTCGCATGGCAGTACTACTCGATACATCAGACAACGTGGCTTGATAAATGAATGTGCCTGATCTGGGCTACCGGATCAGGCACATCACTTGTTACCGCTAAGCCAAGATTTATTTATCTCTTACCTATAGCGTATACTAGGGGCATTATGATAGACATCCGATTCATTCGCGAACACCCTGATACCGTCAAAGCCGCCAGCCGTAACAAGAACGCTGCTGTTTCAGACCACGATATTGACCATTTGTTAAGGCTGGACGAGAAGCGCCGAAAGCTGGTTGGCGAGTTGGAAGAAGTCCGGCGGCAGCGCAATGAATTGTCGGATAGTCTTAAAAAAGGCAAGCCGAGCCAGGATCAAATTGAGCAAGGCAAGAAGTATAGGGAACAATTGGCTAAGACTGAGGCGGAGTTTGCGGAAGTTGAGGTCGAGTATTTGGCTATTTTGAAGCAGGTCCCGAATATTCCGACTGCGGATGTGCCGGTTGGTAAAACCGAAGATGAGAACGTGGTGGCCAAGACGGTGGGGGAGTTGCCGAAATTTGATTTTGAGCCCAAGAATCACTGGCAGCTGGCTGAGCCTCTGGGTTTGATTGATAAAGAGCGGGCAGCTAAGATTGCCGGTTCCAGGTTTGCCTATGTTAAGGGCAATTTGGTAAAGCTGCATTTTGCGATGATCCAGTATGGCATGGACATTTTAACGAATGAGACGGTGTTGGCTGAGATTGCGGAAAAGGCTGGTTTGAGTGACAAGGTTAGTGCCAAGCCATTCACGCTGGTGATGCCACCGGCTATGGTCCGGACGGACGTTTTTGAGGCGACCGGGCGGTTAAATGGCGAAGAGGTGACCTACAAGCTTGAAGGTGAAGATTTGTGGTTGCAAGCTAGCGCTGAACACAGTATGGCGCCGATGTACATGAACGAGATCTTGTCCGAGAGCGAACTGCCAATCCGGTTTGTAGGTTATGCGACCAGTTTCAGGCGAGAAGCTGGCACGTATGGCAAAGATATGGAAGGGATTTTCCGGCTGCATCAGTTCGATAAACTAGAGATGGAGAGCTTTACCGTGGCTGAGCAGTCGCTGGACGAGCATTTATTCTTGATAGCAATCCAAGAATATCTGATGCAGCAGCTGGAGATTCCGTATCAAGTACTGATGAAATGTACGGCAGATATTGGTAAACCTAATGCACGGGGGGTTGATATTGAAGCTTGGCTCCCAGGCCAGGGTAAATACCGGGAGACCCATACGGCAGATCTAATCACCGACTACCAGACGCGGAGGTTACAAACCCGGGTGCGCCGGAGCGGCGGGGAAGTTGAATTGATGCATACGAATGACGCGACGGCTTTTTCGCAGCGTCCGCTCATTGCCATTATGGAGAATTACCAACAAGCGGACGGGGCCATCAGGGTGCCGGCGGTTTTGCAGAAATATTATGGAGGGCAAACGTTATGATCAAACTCGATATTGCGACGCGCAACTACCAGGCTGACGATAAGATCCGAGAGTATGTCCGGGGCAAGATCGGGGGGTTGGAGAAATACTTGCCACGTGACGCCCGTGCCAACACGCATGCGCAAGTTTGGCTTGAGGAAGATGAGAACGGTCGCGAAGATAACAGGTTTGTGTGCGAAATTGTGATGACCGTAGACGGCACAACGCTGGTGAGTCGCGAGGGGACGGTTAATATGTACGCCGCCATTGATATTGTTGAGGCTAAAGTGAAGTCTCAGATCCGGACTCTCAAAGACAAGCAAACTGACCAGCACCGGCGGCCACGAGTATTTTCGCGTTTGCTGCACCGTAAGGCTGTAGCTGAGGATAGTGCGCCGGAGGCTAGTCCGGCCGATCCGAGTTTATAGCGATAACCCTGAAGGCTGCTAGGCGTTGGTTGTATGGGGCCAATTCCGGTATCTTTCGGACCTTTTTTACCTTATAGTTTTTGCTGAGCCTAATCGTCGCCCTTTTTGAGGTGATAAGGGGTGGCTCTTTGTTATTCCCTACTCCCGTCTAGGAGGTTTTGACATGAAGAATACACCCGGGTTGGACCGATTGGCCGAGGAAGTGCGGCTGTTGTTGTTTCACGACCTTAGATCGCGTGCGGTGCGTGAGTCCCGAGGGGTGCGGTACTTTCAGAGACTTGGTGAGTCTCAGGTAGTGAAGTATGGTGATTCTGAGGCAGATGTAGACGCATGGTTACATCATTTCGTTCAGACCCGATCTCCGAGCTGGCTTGATGAGCTCTTAAGGCGGGCTTATGTCCTTGACCGGCAAATATCCGCTTGTCGCAAGGCCGTGAGTAAATATGACCACCAAGAGATTTTAGATGAGTTTGGGCTTGAACAAGTGCATCTAGACCTCCTTCGGGGTTTTATTGGACTTGGGCTCGATTGTTGTAATGGAATCGTGCCGCTCCAGCTTGCGAGCTATGGTGAAATCGAGCTGGCAGCGATCTTACTTGAGCTCTACCGGGTCGATGAGGCAGAATTTGGGGCAGATACTGAGGGAGCCGCGCTTGACTTCAACGATGACGATAAATTTCCTTGTGTAGCAGAGAGCCCGCATGGTTACCTGGAATGCCTTGTTACTGATGTGGTGACTGCAAGATTATTTAAGCGGTATGGCAGCGATCTGCTTAAAATCTGGGTTGAAGCGCGGGCATCCAGAGCCGCGTCGGAAGCGGCTTCCGCCAAGCTCGGAACAGAGGATTAGATTGTAGGCCGCCTGCGATGATTTGCGGGCGGCTCTCTTGTATTATGGGCAAATCTAGAGCGAATAGTGTATCCTATTACGGTATGGCACATTTTCTATATAAAATTATAGGTGATCCCAACGTGCGGGCGGTTAAGCGAACGCGTGGTCTAGTTGACCGTATCAACCGGCAAGAGGACAAAATCTCCAAGCTAAGCGATGAGGAGCTGCGGGAGCAGACGGTTAAGTTTCGTGAGCGAACAGAGAAGGGTGAATCGCTTGATGCGTTGCTGCCTGAAGCTTTCGCAACTGTACGCGAGGTAGCTAAGCGGGTTGTGAGCATGCGCCACTTCGATGTGCAGCTCATTGGCGGTATTGTATTGCACCAGGGCAAGATCGCTGAGATGCGCACGGGTGAAGGTAAGACGTTGGTTGCGACAGCACCGGCGTACCTAAACGCACTAGCCAGTCAGGGCGTACACGTAGTGACGGTTAACGACTACTTGGGCCGTCTACACGCCGGCTGGATGGGCCGGGTGTACCGTGCACTTGGTATGAGTACTAGCGTGATTGTGCCCGATGTTAGTTTTGGCGGGGTGTCAGCTTTTATGTATGACCCTGAGTATACCGACGAGACAGCTAGCGATGAACGTCTTAGCCATCTGCGGCCGGTGTCTCGCCAGGAGGCTTATGCTGCTGATATTACCTACGGTACCAACAACGAGTTTGGGTTTGATTATCTGCGCGACAATATGGTGAACGACTTGACTGCTATGGTTCAGCGGCCGCCGTTTTTTGCCATTGTGGATGAGGTTGACTCTATTTTGATCGATGAGGCCCGGACGCCGTTGATCATTTCGGCGCCTGCCAATGAGGCCACTGACAAGTACTACGAATTTTCCAAATTGGCAGCCCGGCTCAAGCCTCAGGAACACTACACCATCGATGAAAAGTTGAAGGCGGTTTCGCTGACGGATGACGGCATTTCGGCGATTGAGAAAGAATTGGGCGTCGAGAATGTTTATGAAGCCGGCCGGATTGATGAAGTTCATCATATTGAGCAGTCGTTACGGGCAGTGGCGTTGTATAAGCTGGACCGCGACTATGTGGTTCGGGACGGTGAAATTATTATTGTGGATGAGTTTACGGGCCGGTTAATGCCGGGGCGCCGCTGGAGCGATGGGTTGCACCAGGCGGTTGAGGCCAAGGAAGGTGTTGAGATCAATCAGGAGTCGCTGACGCTGGCTACCATCACCTTCCAGAACTATTTTCGTTTGTACAAGAAGCTGTCCGGCATGACTGGTACTGCTTTGACCGAGGTTGAGGAATTTGCCAAGATTTACAATTTGGATGTCGTTAGTATTCCAACTCACAACCCGATGATTCGCCAGGATATGCCGGACCGCATTTATAAGACTGAGGACGGCAAGTTCCGGGCGGTGGCACGTGAGGCGGCTGAGCGTAATGCTAAGGGTCAGCCGGTGTTGATTGGTACGGTGTCGATTGCGAGAAACGAACTGTTGAGCAAGTATTTGACAGAGCTTGAGGTGCCTCACCAGGTTCTAAACGCTAAGAACAACGAGGCTGAAGCGGCTATTGTAACGGGGGCTGGTCACCGGGCGGCGATTACCTTGGCTACCAATATTGCCGGCCGCGGTACAGACATTGTGCTGGAGCCGGGGGTGGCTGATCTGGGCGGTTTGCACGTTATTGGTACCGAGAGGCACGAATCCCGGCGGATCGATAACCAGCTGCGAGGTCGGTCCGGCCGTCAAGGCGATCCGGGCTCGAGTCAGTTTTATGTTTCACTCGATGACGATTTGATGCGTATTTTTGGCTCAGAACGGCTGGCCGGTGTTATGGATACTCTGGGGATGGATGAAGAGACGCCGATTGAGAATAAGATTGTCAGCCGCAGTCTCGAGAGTGCTCAGAAGAAGGTTGAAGGCCACAATTTTGATACCCGTAAGCAGTTGGTTGAGTACGATGATGTGATGAACCGGCATCGTGAGACGATTTATTCGCGCCGGCGTAAGGCTTTGGCGGCTGACCGGTTGGACGAAGAGATCCTGGCTATGATTCCACAGCAGGTTGAGGCGATGCTCCAGGCTCATACCAACCAGCGGACCGAAGAAATCGATCATGTGGCTTTGCGGGAGGCTATTTCCAGCATCCTGCCAGTGAATCCGGAGACGGCGGCCACTTTGGAGCGAGCCCACTCATCTGAGATTGTCGGGATTGTTATGGAGCAGGTAAACGCGCTGTACGCCGCCAGGACCGAGGAGTACACACCCGAGGTGATGCGGATGGTGGAGCGGTATGTTTACATTAATGCTCTTGACCGGCTTTGGATTGAGCATTTGGAGGCGATGGACAGCCTGCGTAATGGTATCGGACTCAGGGCGATTGGCCAGCGCGATCCGTTGGTTGAGTACAAGCGTGAATCGTTCAGGATGTTTAAGCAGCTGATTAGCTTGCTGGAAGCGGAGATTGCCACGAGCGTCTTTAAAGTTACCGTTAACCGCGAAGAGGCGCCGCCGACGGAAGCACCGGTCGAGACAGCACTGACGCGGGCGGCTGAGCAGGCACGAACCAACACGATGGACAGTGTGCAAGGGCCTGCAGGCGCGGGCGGAGCATCCCGAGCGGAACGCCGGGCAGCTAAACCGCCAAAGGTGGCGGTCGGTTCGACCAATTCTCCTAAAAAGCGCAAAAAACGGCGCTAGATTCGCGGCATTTACTAGTACAATAGATTCATGAAAATTGCGATCATTGGTTATGGCGTCGAGGGGCAGGCTGCAGTGAAATACTGGGCGGGCCAAGGCGCTGATATCACTATTTGTGATGCTAATACTGAACTGAAAGTACCGGAAGGATACAAGACCCAGCTCGGTGAGGCTTATTTGTCAAAACTGGGCAATATGGACCTGATCGTGCGGACGCCAGGTCTTCGCCCGGACGATATTTTGGCAGCTAACCCGATGTTTCCGGGGCTTTCGGGACGTATTACGTCTTCGACACAGGAGTTTTTTGCACAGTGCCCGGTACCGATTATCGGGGTGACTGGTACTAAGGGCAAAGGAACAACTTCAACGCTGATTGCGAAAATCCTTGAGGCGGCCGGCCGGACGGTTTGGCTAGGCGGTAATATCGGCCGCCCACCACTAGAGTTCTTGGCCGAGGTTACCGGGAACGATATTGTGGTGCTGGAATTGTCTAGTTTTCAACTTATCGATTTGAATTATAGTCCAGAGATTGGCGTTTGTTTGATGATAGCGCCGGAACACCAGGATTGGCATACCGGCATGGACGAATACATGGAGGCTAAAAGCCGGATGTTTGCTTACCAAACCGGTCAAGGTCTGGCTATCTATAAGGCAGGTGATGTCCGGAGCAAGAAAATAGCTAGTGTTTCACCCGGCCGCAAAGTGGCTTATGGCGCCGCTCCAGGCGCACTACTGGAAGACGGGACCGTAACAATTGGTGGGGCTAAGATTTGTGCGGCCAGTGAGATTGGGTTAGTGGGACCGCATAACCTTGAAAATGTCTGTGCGGCTATTACGGCCACATGGGATTTGGTGGAGCATAATACGGCGGCCGTGCGCCGGGCGGTGACTACGTTTGCCGGTTTGGAGCACCGCCTCGATTTGGTGGCTGAAGTAGCCGGCGTTAAATACTATGACGATTCGTTTGCTACCACTCCAGAAACGGCCATGGCGGCTATTAATAGTTTTGAAGAGCCAAAAGTCGTTATTTTGGGCGGCTCTGATAAAGGCTCTAAGTATGGTGAGCTGGCCCAGGCTGTAGAGCACGGTGGGGTTACCCATGCGCTGCTTATGGGCGATACGTCGTCCAAAATTGAGCAGGCTTTACGACGGGCTGGCTTTACGCATTTGACTACGGGCTTTACTGACATGCGAAAAATTGTGGAAACTTGCTATCACATTACCGAACCGGGGGACGTGGTCTTATTGTCGCCGGCTTGTGCGTCGTTTGGGTTATTTAAGAATTACAAGGAGCGGGGGGATCAATTTAAGGCCAATGTGCATGAGCTAGCTCAGCGCATTCAGGTCAAAAAGGAGGTCTAGTGCGGCACACAGTGACAGAGCACAAGCTTGCCAATGGTGCACAAGGGCTGGTGGTTAATATGCCGGGCACGAGAGTCGTTAACTTACTGGTCCGGTTTAATGCTGGTTTTCAATTTGCTGACCGGGTGCAATACGAAATCCCTCATGTTATGGAGCATCTTATTGGCTGTGGCTCCAAGAAGTACCCCAAGGTGGGTGAGCTTAAGGTAGAATTTCAGCGTAATGGCGCCTATCGCAATGCCTATACGAATTCTGGCGTGAACGGTTACGTCATTGAGTGTGCCGATTTTGAGTTGGATCGTATACTGGACTTGGTTGAGCAATACATGGCGCATCCGACATTTCCAGCCGAGGCGCTGCCGGCTGAGATCAGTAATGTTCGCGAGGAACTGAGCCGGTTTACGACCCAGCACCCTGTGGTTTGCCAGATGGCATTGGCCGAGAAGGTGTTTTCAGCCGAGAATTTGAATTTTGATGCCCGGCTGGAACAGCTGGGTAGTTTTACGCTTGACCGGGTAGTCGCTCACTATGAGGCGACACATACCAGTGCCAATGCCCGGTTTTATGTAGTCGGGGCATTCGAGGATGGGGGGAGTGCTATTGTGAAGCGACTGGAAAAAGTTCTAGACCAGTTGCCGCGGGGAGAACGCAGGCAACTATTGGAGGTTCCCGGTCAAGGGCAGGCTGAGCCGGTGGTGACTAAGCGGGATATTAAGCAAATTTACTATAATCTTGGGTTGTACGCCGGCGAGATTCCGGAGCAGCTGCGCGATCCTTTGGTATTGCTGCGGATCATCTTGACTGGCGGGTATCAATCGCGGATTTATGGTGAGGCCCGGCGTCGAGGCTTGGCCTATCACATTAGCTCGGGATCGTATGTAGGCCCGGGAGAGACGAGTTTTGGTTTTGATGGGTATGTTACCGAGGCGAATATTAAGAATTTATTTGAGCTTGTGGCTCGTGAGTACCGGGCGGTGAGGGACGGGAATATAACCCGTAAGGAATTGCAGGCGGCTAAAGATTTGGTGATAGGGTCGTCTGTTCGTTCGCACCAGACGCCTGAGGATATGTTGGGTTGGTACATGGGCCGGTATGACCGGGAGAATATTATTCGAAGTCTGGATGACTACCATGAGTCGTTACGGGTTGTGAAGGCCGAACAGATCGTGGAAGTAGCAAACCGTTTGGTAGCGCCAAAAGCTCATGGCGTAAGCTTGTTGGGGGATCTTGATAAGCGCAGGGTCCAAGCCTACGCTGATTTGTTGACCCCATTATGGGGGCAAAACTAACACTGTATGTCCGTTAGTAGTTGACAATATGTTAAATATGTGATACATTGGTAGATCGCTCTGTGGGGTGACACGTAAAGCGCTTCGGCGTCTACCTAAAACCCGGCAGATGATCCTTGAAAAGCTGGATAGTCAAAGGTCATGAAATGACCAACAAAACAAAAATTTTCGGTTGCCACGAGTGGGCAGGAACCTGCCGCTCATACTTGCCGCCCAGGTATGGCGGTAGGTTTCTGCCTAACTGGCGGTGACCATGAAAACCAAGAGATCCAGGAGCGAGTCATGGTGGACGAACGAATTCCGAAGCCAGGACCTCCTGGCCAGCCTTCCTTGTCTACTCGGGTGACTGAGGTCGAGGACGCACTCAAGCGCCTGTTAGACCAGCAACGTGAGCAGCAGCAAGAACTGAGCGGTTGGATTGAAGCGCTTATTGCCACGATTTCCGAACTGACCGGCCAGCTTAAAGAGCTGGTTGAAGGGAAGGACGGGAGTAGCGGCTTGAGCGTGAAGTTCTACAGCATTGCCAGGGACTTGCACCGAGTAGCTTCTGATGTAGAAGCTATCCGGGTGTTTCTGGAACGCAACCAGTCTGTGTTGCCGGCCGAACCTGAGCCCGAGCCGCCTCTGAGCGACTTGACTCCGATCGAGCGGTTGCAGGCTGAGGCTGTTCGGGTGGCTACAACGATGGATCCTCCGTCGGTTTTTGCCATTGCCCGGCAGCTTCGAAGCACCACTGGTTTGGATGCCTATAACTACAGCGACGATCAGATTGAGCAGGCGGCGGAAGCCGCTTTGGCGCCTGGTTCTAAAGGTGCGCTTGATGTTGACCAGGTGAAAAGCAACATCCAGTTGCTAGCCAGATTGCTGGATACCGAGCGAAAAACCGGCGAGGAGATTCTTGACCGGCTGGAGCATGTGCCAGGACGTCAAGAGCTCAACGAGGCCGAGTTTGTAGAGCTTGTACAGCAAGCTCTCAACAATTCGCAGGGAGACTGAAAATGCCAGACCGTGATGAGCTAATCAAACGGATTAACGCAAAGCGGGGAGGGGCATCGAGTACGCCTGCTTCCGTTCCACCTCCTGCGGCCCAACCGCCGCCTCCGCCAGCAGCTGAGCCTTTCAGGCCAAAAAGCGTGTTGGAGTGGTTGCAATGGGCAAGAGGATTTGTTCCTGGTCAGAAGCGCGTCGTGACGCCTGCACCGGCCCAGCCACCTGTGGATCCGGGTACTGCCGCTGAGCCCGAAAGTACAGAGGCAAAGGAGGAGAAGGACAGAATTGCTCTCCGGTATCCCCTCACAACCGGTGGCCGCATAGTTGCGGTTCTGACGGCCGGCTTCTTGCTGTTTCTCGTATGGCTGCTGAATAATCTACTCTCTGGGATTGAACCTACGGCCGGTCATTTTGCCAGCCAACCTGTGTCATATGGGTTGGACGGCTGGGTCGGTGCTGGACAGTTCATGCTGGGAGTGGTGGTAGTTGGATTCGCACTGGTGGACATCGTTCGCCGGGTGCGCCGGGCTAGCCGGAGTGATGACGAGACTACTTGGAAAACGTTTCTCACCAAGGAGTTTGTTAGGGTCTTCACGATTGCCGCGTTGGTCCTGTTGTTCTGTGTTCTGCCATTTATTCCTGGCCTGAACAAGCTGCCACTGGTTTGGTTGGCTGTTCGTGGACTTGGTCTTGGCCTTATCATCTGGTACGCCTGGTGGCGAGGTACGAGCTCGAGCGCGAGGTCTATTGGCAAAGATGACAAGACCAAGAACTACGAGCCGGCAGTTGCGCCAAGACCAGCGTTGGCTGGGGTGGGCGTGATCTGCTTGATCCTGTTCTTTGGTCCCGGTATGGTGTTTTTCTCGCAAGGGGATAACCCCGTTCCGCCACCGCCAGCTGCCGTGCAGGTTGACCCGGCTGCCGTGTGTGGTGCAACTGCTGCGGGCAATCCCGCGGCCTGTGCCGCATTGTTGCAGGAGAACATCAACGTTATCCTCACCAACTACATGGAAAATCAGCGTAGTTGTGAGGAGAAGCGCGGATATGGCGCGCAGTCGCAGCAGGCGAGCCTGGACTTCGGCGCATGCCAGATGAGATTGTACGGTGACGGTTCAGTGGGAGGATCAAAGGCGAGCAGTCAGAAAGCGATTCTGAGCGATTGCCGGCTAAAGGAGGCTCTCAAAGGACAGTGTACTGACTTGGAGCTGAGATTTGCCAGGAGTGATCCGGCCAAGCCATTTGTTCCCTAAGTTCCCGAGTCCGGGGCTGGTCTGTTGTTACAACGACGGATTGGCCCCGGAACTCACACCCGACCCACGTGCTTGCACATGGAAGGAAGGAGTGGTCATGAAGACCACAACTGTGCCTCTTGATACTTTTGGGAGGCCATGCGATTTCTCTGACCGCGATGCGGCGGAGTTCGATGCCATTGTCGGTGGTTTGGGTCTGAATCTGGACCCAGACAATATGACGTACGAAGAGGTTGTCAGCCCGGTTTTCCCGGCGATGACGGAGCAGCTGCCTATGGTAGCAGTTTCGCAGCCCGTTCGGATTCCGCGGCAGCGGCAGGCTCACAGGGCACCGGCCAAGCCTCGCATGAGGCGGCGGGTGTCCCGGAAGTTCATTGCGATTGCGTTGCTCGTGGCGATTGCTATCGTCACGGCTGGCGCTGTGTTCTTGCAGTCCGGCACTACGGTTACGGGCAATGCCCCGGAATCGGGTGCGATTGCGCTGGCTCCGGCTCCCGTGGTGCCGGTAACGGCACCGCCGGTTGCGCCTGAGGCACAGCCGGACCGGAAGCTCGCTTCGGTGGGTGCTCCGGTTGGCGGTCCGGGCAACGCGGCTAGCGCCGATGCAGCTGGTGAAGGTTCGTCCCACGGCCAGCCCGGCCCTGGTGCAGCTCCGGCTGGCAATGAGGTCGCGCAGCCGTCTGGAGACCCCTCGGTTTCCAGTCGCGGCACTTCGCCGACCACCACCCCCGGTCCCGTGAACCAGGTTGGTACGGGTCCGGTCGATGGAACTCACGTTGCCGTACCGGTTAACAAGAGTACTTCGCCGGTGGTTACGAAGCCGGTCAACGACGGTGGCTCAGTGAGCACCGCCCCGGTCAAGAAGCCGGCGCCGGTGGTCGAGGTTGACAACAGTTCTGCCGGCCGGTCTTCTAGCCCTGTGGTAAGCGACGCTGACCACGGCCTGACCGCTGAGGACGATGCAACTCCGTCCGTTCATGGTGATGGCACCGACAAGGACTTCACCAAGGGTCCTGTCGACTGACCACTAGCAACTAGTTAGAACCTAAGCACAGAAACAAAGTAGTACTGAATAAAGCAGTACGTTCATCTGTCCGGGCTTTAACGACTTGAACCACCTTTTCTCGGCACTGCAGAGCCGAGCCGTAAATCGCGGCTGCCTGCAGCTGCCACGATTTACATCCCGGTAGGGGAGTAATCTGACGGATTCTGCAGGAATTCGATCGGATGCTCTCCTACCGGGAAAACCAAACTTTCATCATCTTTGACTATCCGGCTTTACAAGTGAAGTCCCTTCAAAACCCGCGTTCATTAACCCTAATTTTTTAAAGGAGGACATTATGTCTCTTCGCACCCTCGCCCGTTCCTACTGGCAGCACACCCTTGCGGTGAGTTTGCTGGTTGGTGCATTGGTTGTCCCTGTTATGCAGGTGGCAGCCGTTGCGCCTCAATGTCCGAGTGGCCCAACTGGCGCCGCCCGTGACTGTAACGATAACTCCATCATGTATGGTGGGGCTTACTCAAAGCAAGAATGGCTAAACAATGTCAAGAATGGTGATGTGGCTGGTCACAAAGACCTAGCTGCAATTTATAACCAATTTGGTATTAATGAGCAGAACTTTATGGACAACGCCCAGACCGTCGAAGGCCGCGTCTTTAAGAACGGTGACGTCAAGCTAGCTAATGGTACCGTTGTGGCTACCAAAAGCTGGAGTGCCGGCCGCCACAATGTAGCTGGCGCTGTCAAAGAAGGCAACATCTACATGACCCCCGAGAACGTTCAGTTTTTGAGCGATTCTATCCCGGCCTGGATCAACATGAGTGGTGGTAGTTTCCACTACGCGATCCTGAAGTCTTGCGGTAACCCCGTTAAGACTTATGAAAAGCCATTTGGTCAGATCTACAAGCGTGTTGTCGATGTGACGCGTGATCCTAGTAAGGACTATGCTGCCGATGACAACGGTAATGCTGTAGAAGTTTCGAATGGTACCAAGCTTAAGTACTTGGTGCGTATTAACAACGCCGGTACTGCCGACATGACAAACGTGGTTTACACGGATGATCTGCCGGCCGGCGTAACGCTAGCTAGTGACCCGGCCAAGCGCCACATCGAGCACAATTTGGGCACGATTGCCGCTGGCAAGGGTATCCAAGCAGAGATTAACGTAACCGTTGATGGCAACTTTAACGGTGGTTACATCGATAATAAGGCTTGTTTCAAGGCTAACGACAACCAGGGTGGTTGTGATCACGCTATCGTGAAGGTTAAGAAGTCGACTCCGTCACCGACCCCAACTCCGTCGGTAACTCCGACCCCGACTCCTAACCCGACCCCCACTCCTACCCCTAAAGTGACGCCGACTCCTACGCCGACGCCCACCCCAACACCAACACCTACACCTACACCTACCCCAACACCAACTCCGACATCGACTCCTACTCCTACCCCAACCCCGTCACCAACCCCGACTCCTTCGACAACGCCCACTCCTACTCCGACTCCTACCCCTACACCTGGTAGTTATGTCTGTAAGGAGCTAACGGCTAAGCCGAACGGTGGTCTTGACTCGCTCAACTACACCTTTAAGGTTAAGTCGAACGTAGGGGGTGACGTTAAGGTAGCTGGTTATCACTTTGAGGTAATTGCCTCAAATGGCACTAAGCAGACGGTTGACTCGGATTCGAGCAAAGATCAGGTTAGCATTGACTTTACCTTTGCCCAGGCCGGTACCTATACCGTGACGGCTCAGGTTAAGACTACTGCCGGTACTACTCAAGTGGTAGAACTGTGCAGCACTAAGCTGACGGTTGGTCCGACCAACCAAACTCCTCCGCCCACCCCTGTTCCCGGTCAGACTCTCGGTACCACTTCGGTGCTGCCTGACACCGGTCCTGAGGGTGCCTTGGCTAGCCTCGGCGGCCTCGGTGCGATTGGTTACGCCTCGCGTGCCTATTTCCGCAGCCGGAAGTCACTGCTTGACGGTTTGCGCAAGCGTTCATAATGCACGGTCTTACGGGGCCTTGGCCCCGTAACGTGTAAATTGGCGCTCGTTGCATAAGCTGGTTTGTGGCTTAGCACTTGCTACTAAAAAGATCTCTGTGAAGGGGTCTTTTTAGTTTGCGAGAATAAGATTCCATGCGGTTTTGGATATGATGGCTGTTTTGACGACCGCAGCATAAGCTTTTCATAAAGTTTAAACATGTGTATTATGAAATTGTGACCAAATTAGGCTAATAGGAGGGTGTATGAATCATATTATTAATAAAGGCAGTGCCTTTGGAGCGCAAGCCAAACGGCTGGCGCATGCGGTGATAGTTAGCGTATTTACGTTGACGGTTACCGTATCCAGCAGTTATGTGCTGCTCAATCCGTCTGTTGCGCAAGCAGCTACGGTAGGGCCAACCAACGTACAGGCCATAACTGGCGGCAACAGCATTGCTCTTATGTGGGATTTGAGCACGAGCAGCGTTGCTAACTACAAGGTCTACCGCAACAGTACCGAAGTAGCGACTGTTACGCCTGGCCAAGGCGTGCTGGACGCTTACAAGAAAGGCAACCGTTACATTGATACCAACGTAGTTGGTGGCACAACATACCAATATCAAGTTAAAGCTGTTGGGACTGATGGCACCGAATCTCCGCTAACTACTGCGGTTTCGGCTACTCACCCAACTGCGGCTAACACAACACCGGTGCCAACCGTTACGGTTGATACCACAGGTGCTCCGGATCTGGCTGATCTTACAACTAATCATCTGAAGCCAGAGATCGAGATCTGGTACCCGAAGATGGCTGATGCTTTTGCGCGGCCCGATTACACGCCGCGGTCTGATATGACCATCTGGGTGGGTGAATTCACTCATCCTAGCGGTCCGGTTAACGGTGATGCTAATGCCAATACCGGGCTTATTCGAATGACCCCGTCCTATCTGCGCGATACCCCTGGACCAACTGGTGGTACCATTGTGCATGAAGCGCACCATATTCTCGTGGGTGTTCTTCAGAATGGTTGGATGATGGAGGGTACAGCTGATTACGCCAAAGAGTATTTCCTCCGTGAGCGTTCGCCTCGTACGTCAAAGCCCAATGACCAATTGTCTGAGGCCTACACGGTGGGTTCATTCTTCTTGAATTGGGTCAGGGCTAACAAGGACGCCAACTTTATTCGCAAAGCCCATATCGCTCAGCATAATGGAACCAACACCGATGCTGAGATTAACACGTTCTTCCAAAACGAGCTTGGCAAAACCGCTGACGCATTGTTTGCTGAAATGCAGGATCAATACTTCGCTTCAGCAGCGCCGGTTGTCGGTATTGGTACCAAATGTGTTGAAACGCTTGGCACCGTTGCCGACGGTGTCGACGTCAAGATAGCACCCTGTAATGGGAGTAATCTGCAGCAATGGAACGTCCTCTTTAATGATGTCGTAAACCACAGCACTACGGCTGGCTTCCAGATTGGTAACTCCACGCTTCATGCAAATACCAATTATTGCCTCACTATTACTAGCGTAGCGGAAAACGCGAAGGTGAATCAATGGAACTGTAAGTTTGACGGCATTTGGCCGGAGGGTGAGTGGAAAACGGGCGCCAACGGTAGCCTGATTAACCCGAAGTCTAACAAATGTCTAACTACGGCTGGCGGCGCTAGTACTGACGGTACGCTCTTGGCCATTGCTACCTGCAACGGCTCCGCCGCTCAAAACTGGACCGTCTGGTACACCAACTCTGGCATCGATAAGCGGTATGCTTCAGACCAGACCTTTAGGACCGCTCTTGGCCGGCCAACGGTGGCTGAAACCACCAGTGGTATCTTCACCTACAAGGGCTACTCTAACGGCCGGGCTTACTACACCACCCGGTCAGGTGTCCGTGAAGTCCATGGTCCCATCTGGACTAAGTACAATGCGGCTGGTGCTCACACGAACTATGGTGAGCCAACTACCGACCAGATGCCAACGCCCAATGGCTTAGGCCAGTTTAATCACTTCTACGGTGCTGGCACTACGGGAACCTCCTCCATCTACTGGACATCCACTACCGGTGCCCAGCTTATCTTCGGTGCTATCCGCTCTGAGTGGGGCGCTACTGGCTGGGAAGCTGGTCCGCATGGATTCCCAACTACCAGTGAAGCTCCGACTCCTAACGGTCTGGGTAAGTTCAACAGCTTCCAGAACGGTGGT
>JBGTMQ010000022.1:0-32982 GCA_041743505.1 Candidatus Saccharimonadia bacterium | reverse complement strand
AATTGCGGCCGCCGACATTACATCTTTGAATATTTAGCAAGCATTAATGATCTAGGGCAGAGTGGCACCTTGCCGCTTAAGCTTGTCGTATTCGTCGGCAACGATCGAGCACCATAATTCGTGTCCGGCTGTACTGGCGTGAAAACCGTCCGAGAGGAGTGAGCGTGTACGGAGTTTCTGAGAAGTAATGCGCTGCTGGGCCTCGTGGAAAAAATCTATGACGTACCAGTGCTCGTTGGGATGTTTTTGGATGGCCGATTTAACATAGCTAGTATAGGCGATGGCGTAGCGATGGAAGATAGTCCTGAGCCAAAATGGTAACGGGTAGAGATAGTGTGGATCGGCTAGCGTGCACCAAATGATGGTTTTGCCTGAAAGTTTATTGAGCAAACGATCAACTTCACTGGCAAAGGATTTGGCCGGTGTAAAACGGAAATAGTCATTGCCACCGATGTAGATAAAGATAAGATCGGCCGGCATGGCTTTGGATAGTTGTTTATCGGTAAGTTCGGCAATGGTATGGCTAGTGACAGCATAGTTATGTACTATTACCTGGTGTTTTTTGGCAGCAAGCCGCCGCGCCACGATATGAAGGGCGGGTAGGTCGTAATCCGAGCCTTCGCCATATAGCACTGAGTCTCCCAGCATGGCAATGGTAATTGCCGGCCGGTCCTGGCCAATCTCAATGACGCGTTGGCGGTAGTCGCCCCGGCGCAGAATTTGGAAGCGTAGCCGTAAAATATAAATAAACCTGACAAGCGCATCCGCTACAAATAACACGGCCAGAAATATTGCAACCATCAAGAAGATGTTCATAGGAACTAGTATAAATGAAATGCTGCCGGCACACCTATTTAGCGCAACTGTTTGATTTCGATGACTGTCAATTTTGTCGGACACGATAATGCTGCTTTCTGGCATAAGCTGAGAAATTGGCCATATACGGTGCGGTGACTACCTGGTAGACTGGCTCAGTTGAGAGTTAGGTAATTAACTATAATTGGGATGACTTCTAAATATGGTGAGCGATATGAACCCAAAACAAAAAACAGTAATTCTACTGATCTTGGCATTGACCTTATTTCTGGTGATCCTTGATACCGCCATTGTTAACGTCGCACTCCCCGCTATTAAGGAGGCGCTAAATTTTGACCGGGCATCGCTGCAATGGGTAATTACATCCTATGTTTTGACGTTTGGCGGCTTTTTAATGTTTGGTGGCCGGGTAGCCGACCTCTATGGCCGTCGCAAAGTGTTGATGGCTGGAGTCATAGGCTTTACTGTCTGCTCACTCCTGATTGGTCTGTCGCAGACAAGCATCATGTTCATAGCTCTCCGGGCTCTGCAAGGTCTGGCGGGAGCATTTATGATACCGGCGGCATTATCAATTTTGCTGACCTCTTTTAAAGAAGGCCCGGAGCGCAATAAGGCGTTGAGTGTTTGGAGCGCAGTTGGGGCCGGTGGTGCTGCGGTTGGAGTCTTGCTGGGCGGTTTGATTACACAATATTTTGGCTGGCAGTGGAACTTTTTCGTGAACGTTCCACTAGGTATCTTGGCCATCATTGGTATCAGAAGGTTCATACCGGCAGACGCCATAGTATCAAAAGCTACGCACCTGGACGTGCCTGGTGCCGTGCTGGTGACTGGTGGTTTGATGGCACTGGTGTATGCGATCACGCAGGCTCCAGAAATTGGCTGGACGAGCATGACGACTATAGGCACTTTCGTCCTGAGTATAGTTCTATTGGCTGGCTTCGTGTTCAACGAAACCAAATCAGATCACCCACTCGTGCCGTTCTCGATTTTCAATATTCGTAACGTAGTGGCAGGCAATCTGATGATGGTGCCTGTGATGGCTGGAGCACTTGGACTATTCTTTTTTACATCCTTATACATCCAAAATATTCTTCACTACTCACCTGCGCTCACGGGCATCAGCTTCCTGCCAGTGCCGATTATCATTGGGATTATGTCGATAAAAGTAGCGCCGAGGTTAATTGGTAAATTTGGCTTCAAACCCCTGCTAATAACCGGCACGGCGCTGCTGACGATTGGGACTTTCCTGCTTGGCTTCTTACCGGCGGATGCCTCTTACGTGCTGCATTTATTGCCAGGCTTTTTGCTCATGGGGGTCGGTCTCGGGCTGGCGTTTATATCAATTACCATAGCGGCAACTGCGACCGTACCGGCTCATGAAACAGGGCTCGCTTCAGGGCTCATTAACACATCACAACAACTGGGCGGAGCATTGGGTATTGCGATGCTTTCCGGCATCGCCAGCGCCGTTACGGTGGGAGCACTTGCCGGAGGAGAATCTCCGTCCCAGGCTATCCTGAGCGGTTACCAGATAGCTTTCTTTGCGGCATCAGCTCTGATGGCAGTGGCATTGCTGGTGTCAATTTTTGTTATCCAGGCGCCAAAGCGGGAACTCGCTGCGTCATAGCGGCCAGGTGCGCTGGGATTGCCATAACAGGTGCAGGCATGGGCCTTGGGCTAGAAGAGAAGCTAGCGGCTAACTCAGGGTTTTGCTGAGGTGGATGGCGTTGTCGTTTTTCTCATCGACGTGGAAGCCCAGTTCATCAAGGGCTTTGACCATGGCCGGAAACCGCTCGTCGGTTTTGACTGTGATGCGGGCTTTCTGGCGGCGAATCGCTTCGTGTTCCAGAGCGGCCGTCATGTAGGCGAAGACATGATGCCGGCGATAACCCGGGATGACCCCGGCCAGCCACATGTACAGTGACCCTGACCGATTAAAGCCAATCATGTAGCCGGCCGGTTTCGAGTTGATATACGCGACGATGATAAACGGGTCGTTCAGGGCGGCTTTGGCTTCGTAGTACCGCTCGATATAATCTGGCTCAAACTCGGGTATTTGCCGGTGAACTGCGGCCGCCGTTTCCAAATCTGTTTCTTGGACAGCTACAGGGTTTAGGTTTGTCATGGGATGGATTTTATTATAATAAGGGGCTTAATATGGGCGATCTGAGGCGCATTGTAGGAAGTTTGAGGAGATTCTTTGATTTGCTGGTCAAACGCCGCTATTTTATCTGCATCGGCTCTTTTTTCGGCAATGTAGCGGCCGTAAATAAACTGCCATTGCGGATCGTCGCCGCTGACAACCGGCTCGTGCGTACGTTCTAAGGGTAGGTTATGGGCCAAGCAGGTTTTGATAGTATGGGCTGAGGCTGTGTCACGGGCCTGGACTACCCTCCAGTTGGGACGAGTAGCAAACAGACTGGCTGTAGACCAGACGCCAATATCTATTTCGAGATAATTATCAAGCAAAAGGCATATTACAAAGACATCGTCACGATGTTGGTAGGTCGTAGAAAAGACCGGGCGAAGAGTGGCCGTGAAGTGAGTGATGGCCGTAAACGCTGCCGAGATATTTTGTGGCTCAACTACATAGAGGATGTCGACATCGGAATACTCGTCGCGAAATCCACTTGTTCCGGAACCAACAAGTACTGTGCCCAGAATCTGGGTCTGCGAGCTGGCAAAGGCCTGCAATTGCTCTAGGACTTGGGTTCTGTCTGTGGCGCTGAAGAATGGCAACATAGCATCCTAACTATACTAGCCCCAAGACATTGAGCATACATGGTTAAGCCCCGCTGGCAGCGAGGCTTATAAATATGCCTAAAGAGGCAAATGGAAGCGGGTGTAGTTGCCCATATCTTTGACTGATTTGAACCCTAGACGGTAGTAGGCGGCCTCATTACCGATGACTAACTCGCAGAGGGTGAGGCCGGCGATGTTTGTCGGAACCTCACTTATGGACATGCTATATATTATAGCATCTTTACTCCTTAATGTAAACAATGCAATCGTATTATGATGGGGGCCTGGAGCTAGGCTTCCCTTAAACCGAGATAGTTACCATGTGAGGCCTGCGCACCGCGCACAGCACTAAGGATGGCTTCATTGTCCAGGTAGTCGCCAAGCTTGTCTACCGGCGCGTAAAAGGAGCTGCTGATGGGAGTGGAGTCTAGTTGGCTGACGACTAGGCTGCCCCCTGTAGGCCTCACTGTCAGGGCGATTTCGACGACATGTACTCCATCGGTCCGATCGTACTCAGTAATATATACTACTTTCCCGACGGTTACCTCCAGATTAACTTCCTCTTGAAACTCTCGCCTCAAAGCGGCTTCGATTGTTTCGCCCTGCTCAACGCCGCCTCCGGGAAGGGCGTAGCTTCTACTGTTGACCTTTTGCTCGAGTATAAGAATTTCGTTGATGTCGTTAAAACATAGACCGGTTACGCGGATCCTAAGCATATATTCTCCTAGCGTACCTGTGGACCGGAGCTGTGATAGTTTACTCCATTTGCATTTTTTATCATATTATGGCTATTTTTGCAATATTTGGATTAGCAGCCAGATAGTTTTGAGGCCGTCAGGTTCCTTTTAGGGAAGAACCTGACGGCCTCGGTGTGGGGCGCGGTCACGGGTGTCGGCTTTAGGCTGCTTTTTGGCGGCCTTTTAGCTGTAGTGCCAGCGGCAGATAGAATAACGTGAGCGCTCCAAGGAACACTATGGATCCTAGCGTAGTCGCCATGGCCGCATTGCCCAGTGATGCTGCTTGGCCTTCTTCCTGGAGCCAGCGGTATAACCCAACGCCCGAGGCGGCGCCCATGAGTGGTGCCGCCAAGGCGATCAGGGTGTGCGACAAGTGCCTCCCGGCCAGATTGCGCCAGTGGTAGAAGACACTGAGGCCCGCGAATACGACCGCAAGCGCCAGGATGGCCAGGGCAGCAACCACCAGAGCCCAGCCGGCCCACTGCAAGCCGGCCGCTACGAGCGTCAGGCCGATGATGAGCAGGCCGGCACCGACACACTGAGTGAACAGTTTGCGCTTGCCCCACCGCTCGGTTTTAGCCGGGGGCGCCTGGATTAGCTTGGCCCGGAGCTCTTCGCCCACGGTAACAACAGCCGAGGCGACATCGAGAGCGACCACCAGGATTACGACTGGCACTAAGGTCGCCGTGAGCCAGTAAGGTAGAATTTGACCGGCCGCCCAGACCAAAAAGTAAACGGTGCAACCAATAGCCAGCTTGTCGGCCAAGGGGTCGGCCGCTTCACCAATCCGAGACCGGGTGCCGGACTGATTGGACAACGTACCGTCGACGGCGTCGGTCCAAAATAGCCAGCCTAAGGCGATGATCCAGCCGCAGGCGGCTAGTATGTTGATAAGGCTGTGATGGCCGTTAAGCCAGACTAATGCCGCTGCTGTCTGCCAGGCTACCGGGTAGGCAAAAATGACCCTGGCCAGGGTGAGAACGTTGGCAATATTGCGGGCCGTATGCCGTACATGTGCTCGTGGGTCGTCCTTACGGGTTTTCACCCACTTCACCAGCAAAAGCATCCAGGTGAAGCGCATCAGGAACCCATCCATGGACGAACTGCGGTATGCTGGTGCGGCGGGTAGCTGCTGCGTGCTCATCTTGGCACCTCCTCTGGAGCTTCCGCTATGGACGCTGTTATGGTCTCAGGTGGAGGCTGGAGGCGTCAACTAGGCTGCTTGTGTCAACTTGGTCAGGCGTTCGGTAATATCCGAATATTCATCGTAGATAATGACTGTCGCGGAGATGCCTTTAAAGACTTCTTTATATGGTACGCCGGTCCTGGCGATCACAAAGACCGGTAGACCGAGAGCATACGCAATGCCGGCTTCGACAACCCGGCCCCCGCTGGGCGCATCCGATACGTCGATGAGCAGGGCGTCACAATTTTTGATTTCAACCAGGGAGCGCTCCCAGAGGTCGGCAGGATTGTCGAAGGTTTTTTGGTAATTTTCGACGTCGCGGACGAAACAGAAGTCTTGGATACCGGCACCACGAACTGCTTGGCAGAGGCGCTCGATGTCGGCTTTGTTTTCGTCGCCCTTAAACCGGGCCGTTATGTATATTTTCATTTGCACTGATTCCATATGCTTAAATAATACACAAAAAAGCCCCGTGTTGCGTACGAACTGCAGCACGGGGTAATGTTCAGTGATCTTGTGGCTTTGCCCTGCCGTCATTAGCAAGGCGCGGGATGACCCCTGTTCGGCCGGCTTGATTCTCAGTCTCCCTGACCGCTTCATCGAACAAACCTGCGGCTACCTGAGAGGGGCTGAAGAGCAGGGATGGTCCGAAAATCTCTCCGCCAGACAAGCCGAGCACAATCAGCCTCGGGCCTTTGTCGTCGGGATCGTCAGGCAAGAACAAGAGGTCTGCGCCCTCTTCGCCTATTTTGAGGCCGCGGATGTCCTTGGTGTCGACGCCGTTTTCGTAATGAGCGGCGATCTCTTCGGACGACAGCCCCCGGACATCCGCCCGGGGGAGGCTATCGGTCTCAATCATGAGGCCGGTAGCGAATCTCATTGACATAGTTTCGTCGCCTATGACAATTTCTATCTCCCCTACCCCGACCGCTGACTCGTCGGTTGGCGAATAACCGAGGTAGGTGCCATTCAGGTCGCTCATGAGGGTTGGCCTTTCGTGTCGTGGCGGCTGGGTGGTCATTCCCAATCAGAATGGGCAAAGCATGGAAGCAGCCAGTCGCATTTGGTCGCTGCCCTCACCAGCTCGGTGAGCTTGACATGGTACGGCGCCTCGGGTCCAAACGGCGGGCCTTCCGGGAACAACCCGGCATACCAATAGTTGTGATCGTAGCCATTC
Organism: Candidatus Saccharimonadia bacterium; assembly: GCA_041743505.1. Taxonomy (GTDB): domain Bacteria; phylum Patescibacteriota; class Saccharimonadia; order UBA4664; family UBA4664; genus JBGTMQ01. The sequence goes on along the minus strand of JBGTMQ010000022.1, from coordinate 26,324 downwards.
CGGTATTTCGTGACCGGGACAACCCACAGCGGGTTTTCGTCAACGCTAAACTCGATGATGCGCAACGAATTTGGAGCGTCAGGATCAACGATATATACCCCACTGTTCATGTTGTCATCTGTCACCGCATACCACGATCCCTGCACCAGGTATGGCGCTATCTGATGTAGTAGAGGCCCGGAATCGATGTAGGGCTCGAAGGTACTGTTGATTGCAGCCGGTTCGCCCGCCTCATTGCGTAGAAGCTCCAGGCTAAACCCCGCGAACACGTCCGCCAGGGTTGTTGCTTCAACGATCAGTTGAGGCAACAGGAGCTGTTTGTGTTCGGCTGCGAGCAGCCCAGGCAGAAGTTGTACTATGGGCGGCTTGATGGCAGCCAGTATTTGCCCCTCGGTGTGTTCGCCAAGCTTGATGGCTGATCCGATGGTCTCATCGCAGTAGGTCATGGTGTTACCCTTCTTGCCACAGGCTAGGGACTGCTATACTATAGTATAAGTTTTCTATTTAGTCAATATATTTTATTGCCGTGAGTTGTAATTTATGATATAAATCTATTCCTGTCTCATCACTGGCTTCACATTCGAGGAGAAGCGCTTTGACAGACGCAAACGGGGTGCCTTATCCACGAGACCCAGACGATAGCGAACATGATCCCAGGAATGAAATTCCGGGCCAGCGCTTAGGGCCTGATAGATCTGAGGCCGACGAGGATACCGACGAATAGAAGTACGAATTCCCCAAGATTAGGAGTTATCTGATGCTTAGCGTGCATGTTGCGGCCGCTCAAGAAGCCGCCGTATCCCAGATGAACCAGAAAGTTGCCCGGGCTGCAGCCAAAGCCAAGCAGTTGTGGCCCGATGTAATCGGTGAGGTCTTGGCGGACGAGATCATGGCGCTGCTGGATTTACCTGCCTGGATGCGGTCACAGAGCCGTACTCAGAAACTGATCGATGCGGTTCTGGCCCGCCCGGAATAGCCCTCGGTGACGGATGAAGGTTACGATAGTTCTACAGTGTGCAGCGTTCCGTCTTTGGCGGAGCGCTGTTTTATCTCAGCTAGGCTGCAGGACCACTTCCGGTGTGTGAATATCGAAAGGTAAAAGTGTCTTATCCTTGCCTAGCAGTTGGCGCTGCTCGAGCGAGGCGTCGTGGGCGGCTTTGGTAGCCCAAGTTTCTGTAACCCAGATGGCATTGGCCTCCTCTGATGTAATGATAAGGCAAGTTTTACTAGGGTTATGTTTGCTTTTCTTAACTGTATGTGTTATAATTAGAAGATACTGGATAAGCCAGTCGGACCATCATGCCGCCATGCAGCATCCAAAGAGAACGGTACGATATGATCTCCAATACAATCGACCATCAACAGTCCTATCCGCATGAAGTCCAGTTAGTAATTGGGGTGGCAGGCTGGACGAAGGTCCAAATCAGTCATGTTTTTGAGAAACTCAAGAGAATCAGGGGCTGGAAGACGTCCCTGTCGTCGCCTGATAGCCTATCGCTTAACTATAGATGTGAGCAGACAGACGAGAGCACGCTCCGCAATGCTGTGATCAGAGTCCTGCAACGCAGGAGGGTGGACGCCACCATGGTCAGTGCTCTCACTATCTGGCGCGTGAACTTTCTGCTGACAAGCGCACCGCCTCAGGAGGCCCGGTTTTCAATGACACGAACCTTGAGGGCATGTCCGCGGGTGCACGAAGCCAGCTTTGACCATATGAGCTTCACAACCGTAACCGTTGACATAGAGGATACGCCCTCGGACGGGCTCTTGGCGAGGCTGAGGTCTGTCGTAGAGCTGTATTGCTAGTCAATGGGGCGGTTTCAAGCCTCCATTCGGCCGGCCTTGACTGGTTCCCTATGCGGGCGGCCACCTCGGCCGTCCGCATTTCTATTATGTAAGAGGCCGCTCGGTTGCACCGAGCGGCCTCAACTCACCTAACTCCATACGCGTTGAAGCTCTGGAGACTGCTCATAAATACGGCGGATGTTCTCTAGCGCCTCATGTCGTTCCGACTTGGAGGCCACCCAGAGGACGGCGAATTCGTAAGAGACCTTTCGCGGAGCACAATGCTTGGCTGAACAGCTGCGCGGGTGCGAACCGTCCAGAAGCGAGACTCCGGCCAAGTCGTAGTCCCATGGTCCAAACCATGATCCTGACTGGGTTACCAAGTCGGACTCCGTGCAAACTACCGGATGGTTTGCGCAGTCGAGGTAGACATCACCAGGACGCAATTTAGGTAGTCTCCACAAGCCATAAAGATTGAGTGGCAGACGCAAGAAGCGCCGGAGGTTGTGACGGGCCTTAAACAGCTGATCGCTCATGACGATCTCCTTCTACGGAGGATTCACTATTCCCGGTAATTCAGTAGCTGCCGCAATATACCTGAGCCAATATAGCAAATCATTATTATAGAGCATTTGCAATGGCTGCTACGAGCGGCGCCGATTGTTGGCGACTTAGGCGAAGGCTTTTGGCGTCAGCATAGTTACACTACTGTGTCGCGGCAAAAACACCTCGGCCAGCATACAACGCACGCTACCTCCGCCCACTGTTTCGATGGTATGAATATCAAATGGCAGCAGCGTCTTATCCTGGCCCAGCGTCAGACGCTGCTCGGGCGTAAAGGCGCCAAAGGCAGTCTGGCTCATAGCTAAAAACAAATCGCCATGGTCATTTTGGAGTTCAAGCACATTACCGCAAAACGAGGTCATCTGTTCCTGGGTAATTTCAACTACTTGATGACCGGTGCCCGCGAGCGTTTCGAGCACTTCGGCACGTTCGGCCGTATCGTCGATGGCTTCCGCACAAATCACGGCGGTTGTACTGGCGATGCCCATTAGTACGTTGGTATGATAAATGGCTGTGCCGGTCTTGTCATAGGCATGGAATATGACCGGTTTATAACCTAGCTGTAAGGCATGGCTAATAAATAAACTCTTATCGCACCGGGGAGAAATACAGCCGTAAACTATTTTATTTTGATGGTCAAAAGTCATGGCGCCGGTGCCTTCGAGAAAAGCATCGTACTCCTCAGTTTTTGAAATATCAATTATTTGAGTGACTTTATAGTCCTCGGCCAGCTTTTGCAGAGCCATAAAACTACGTTCAATGCGGCGGCTTTCGGTAGCCATAGGATATAAAAATACCCGGCCGTCCGGCCAGGTACTGAGCCAGTTGTTAGGGAAGACAGCGTCGGGCTTGTGATGCTTATAATCTGGATCATCGAAGACGGTGACGTGGATGCCATGATCACGCAGTGAGCCGACCATCGCGTTGAACTCTTGATTGGCGAGCCGGTGAAGGTCTTCGGGTTTTATATTAACCCGGTTTTGAAACGCATTGGTTTTGGCGGTTTGCTCGTTGAAGCCAAAATTCTTTGGATGAACCATTATGACAGCTGATGTGGATTGTGATGTGCTCATAGCCAGGTATTATAGATAACTCCACGAACAAAGTGTATAGTTTTGTTTAACGAAATTAAGTAGCCCCAGGTCGCATACTTTCTGCGACCTGGGGCTAGTCTTGTGACCTGGTGGTTTGATATGGCGGATGTGTTGTCCAACGAGTTCAGCCCCAGTTGCCGCCAGCAAAGCATGGCAGCAGCCAGTCGCATTTGGTCGCTGTCCTCACCAGCTCGGTGAGCTTGACATGGTACGGCGCCTCGGGTCCAAACGGCGGGCCTTCCGGGAATAAGCTGGCGTACCAATAGTTATGTCCGTAGCCATTCTGATATTCACTGACCGGGACGACCCATAACGGGTTTTCGTCCACGTTAAACTTGACGGAGCGCAATGAATTTGGGGCGGTGGGATCAACGATGTACACCCCGCTGTTTCGATTGTCGTCCGTAACCGCATACCATGACCCCCGTGCCAGGTATGGCGCGATCTGTCGCAGTAGCGGCCCGGCATCAACCCAGGGGTCGAAGGTGCTGTTAATTGCCGCCGGCTCGCTCGCCTCATTGCGGAGAATCTCCAGGTGGAACCCAGCGAATACGTCTGCCAGTGTCGTTGCATTTGCAATTAGTTGAGGCTGCAGGCGTTTGTAGTGGTGGTCAGCCGCAACTAACTCAGGCAGAAGCTGCATTATGGGCGGCCAGATGGCAACCAGGATTTGCTCCTCAGTGAACTCGCCAAGCTTGACGCCTGAGCCAATGGTCTCATCGCAATAGGTCATGGCTGACCCCTCCCAGGACTGAGTGTGGACTGCTATACTATAGCATATAATGCTGTTTAGTCAACGCCGGAGGCTTGGAGACCGGTAGGCTCTAGCGTCGGCGAGAATAAATAAGACTTGATAAATTCATCTATAAAATTATTCGACGAGGTTTACTTTGTTTTGCATATAACTATCGACGAGGTTTTTGGTGGCGGGGAACAGATTGTTTGGAATATTGTCTTTATGGCAAGCCCCCGGAATTATTGGCTTAAATCGTACTCAAGGAAGGGGCGGACCTCAACAACGCCCCAGGTTGGTAACTTTTGGGCCCAAGTAGTAGCGTGATTCTCATCATGGCAATCAAGGATATAAAAGGCCTCGATTTGGCCTTTGGTATAACTGAATGTGCCACTTGAGACCTCTTTGCTGCCTCGTGAGTTAGAAGCTGCCGACGATACTAACTTGGATGTTTTTGCGGCAGGCTGTAGAGCACTTCCCATGACTAGTACATTTGCGCTTTTTGCTTCAGATTCGAAAGCAGCCCAGGCGTCAATATCCTCTTGGGTTCCTCCGGCGGCATCATTTTCTACCCACATCAACATCAAGTATTTCATTTGCTACTCCAGTTACTACTGCCAGTAAGATGATTGAAAAAGTGGGCCGGGGGATTGGGCTAATTTCTAAATATAGCTTTTAATATAGATATGAATAAAAAAATTGCTTGGTCCTAATTTTAATGTACTGGAGAGATGGGAACATGAAGCGAAAATTAATTTTAGGTCTGATGCTTAGTATGGGGTTACTGACCGTGTCCACCCCGGCTGCCGCTTATGAAATACCGGCGACGATAGACCAGGCGCTTGGGCTGGCGGTCAGTATTAACCAGCGCGGCCCTAGCGTATCGGTAGCGCCTCAACTGGATACTGACGAGCGCAGTATTAATGTGCGGGTGGCCTACGTTACCCCGCCTCAAACCAAAGAGATTAGGGCTATAGAGGTGCTCATAAACGGCCTGTCGCGTCAAGTCCGTCATATTGAGCCGTCGGCGAAGGGTGACGTGGATGTCCCGATTGCCGTTAGCTCTCTTTCACTGACTGAGAGAACCAAGCCGCTTAGAATTCAAGCCAAGGTTTATACGGAGTTTGCTGAGCCAAAGCTGGGCGACAAGCACACTAACAAGCCGGCAGCAATATCCCGGACGGTTAACTTTGAGCTACCCACTTCAGTTGCTCAGCCGGTTAGCTGGACGCCCATTTCGTTTATGGTTAATGGGCTGGCCGGCACGATGCAGAGTGCCAGTGTTGAAATGAGGTCGATTGAGAAGATTGATAGAGCAAGTTTTAGGGTATCGGCGAATTTGTCGCAAATGGTATCGCAAGGTATTACCGGGGAGGGTGTTATACAGAGCAATATTACTTACTCTATTCCATTGACGATAGCCATCCCCGGACATAAACCAGCGGGGGTTTATAAGGGCGCAGTTGAGTTGCTGGCGGCGGGTGAGGTTGTATCTAAAGTGCCGGTAGCTATTACGGTGACGTCTGCTACTAATGAAACGATCCCGCAAACCGTTGCGACGCCATCAGAAGATAAAATAGTTCGGTCCAATGACAGTACACTCAGGCTCGTAAAAGATGAAATATTAGTCGGCTTGGATTTTGGTTTGACTAATCCAGACCAACGCATCAAGGAGATTGCCGCGCAAACACAAGGAGTATTCATTGGCTCTGTGCCCGACGCCTATACTTACCAGTTACGCTATAGAGTTGCTAATCTTGACCAACTTAAGGCAAAACGGACGCACCTGGTGACACTGCCTGGCGTTAGTTTTGCATCGCGTAACTTTGCAGCCACCTCCACATCAAAGTTTCCTAACGATTCTTTGTATGAGACCGGTTCGTGGCTGGGGGCAGCTGATGATAGCCTGAACTGGGGATTGAAATATATTAAAGCACCGGCAGCTTGGGATATAACCACAGGCAATAAATCAACGCGCATTGGTGTTATAGATAGCGCCTTTGTGCCTAGCCACGAGGATTTAAGAGACAATGTTGTCCCAGCTTCGGGTCACCTTCGTCAGGTAAAAGCTTCTGATTACAGCGCCAGCACTCCCCATGGCACTCATGTATCTGGGATACTTTGCGCATCCGGCAACAACGGCAAGGGTATCGCTGGAGTTAATTGGCAGTGTTCGTTAGGTTTATATGATCACGGCATTGACTTTGATAACAAGGACCCCGAGGCTCAGCTAGGATTTGTCATTAATACTATGCAGTCCATGATGTATGCCGCTCAAGATGATATGCGAGTCGTCAATATGAGCTTTGGGTGGGGTGGTGAGTCAGGGCTGTGCAAGCAAGGGGTGAAGAACCCTGATAAGCTCTTGGCAGAAACCGACGATGTAAATGATACTCTTAGGCGCGGCATTTTGTGGGCAGAACGACGCAAAAAAGACGTGCTCTGGGTGTTTGCCGCTGGAAATTCATGTCGTGACGTCAAATATATTTCGCCTGCTAGCCTGGTGCATGAATTCCCCACTAACACAATGGCCGTAGCGGCAGTGAAGAAAGCCGGGGTTCAGGAGGATGCGCAGATATTGCCAGAATCTGTTTTTGGACCAGGCGTAACCGTGGCAGCACCAGGAGAAAATATATATAGCACTGCCGAGGTAATAAACCCATCATGGAGTCTTACTTGCCTTGCAACATTAGGCTTAGGGTGTAAATCACATTACGAAAAGCTTTCAGGCACTTCGCAGGTTGCTCCATATGTTAGTGGCCTAGCTGGACTGGTGCTATCAGCTCATAGTGATTACACGGCAGAACAAGTGAAGAATTGTATTGTGAACGCGGCCAATGGTTATGGTCATACCGTCCAGGGCCACCCGTTTAAAGTCATCAGTGCCCCAGAGGCTGTCGAGTGTAAGCCTCCAAAGACGGAGCCTTGCGAGTTTTATTCGGGCGCACCGCATACCTGTGAGAGCACGAACCCCGCCGTTGTCTTAAAGGCAAGTTCTTCGGGTGACTCTTCCGATTGTGATTTTAGCGCTCATGTTAAATGGGGAGATGGTAAAGAGAATGATTACGCCTTCCCAGGGTTTGTAGGCCCGGCCATTAAAACGTATGCTGCTCACACGTACGAAAAGCCTGGTCCCTACCGCATCGATATTACGGGTCAGGTGGTATCGGGCGGCTTTTTCTGCAGCACTTCAGACGCGGCCTACAACTTTACCTTGCTCCCCAAAAGTAGCCCTTAAGCCCATATTAAAAGCCGCCTATTTCTAGGCGGCAGGGGCGGGCCAATCTTATTTGATGCGAGCAAGTGAGTTTTAAAAGGTTTCTGAGTCGGTAGTGAAATTAAGTTTGGCCCGGACTAAGTCTAGATACTAACTTAGTCCGGGCCGGGAAGGGTGGGTACTGCTCTTTTTAAACGGTACTGGGCTTCCTCGCGGATGGTACGTGCGGCGCCAAGACAGGCAGAGCTGCCAAGCCGAGGGCGATCATTGCGAGCAGCGGGTTGTACCTTCGGCCCGGCTGGTGTGATTCGCGGGCTAGCTTGATATCCTGGTCGAGCAATTTGCTGACCATTTTGAGCTCCTTTCGCGAGCTCTCGAGCGGTTGTGGAAATAAACGCGATATCTCTGATATCGCTGGGTTCATACTACTCATGAAATATCGGCATGTAAATAGCGTCAGTAGAGTGTGACAATCGTGCTACCATGATTGGGTCCGTTATGCTTCCCTTTCGTCCCTATGATTGGACCGGCTATGAATAAACAAATGCCGAGACTTAAGCGATACGCTGATGCGCTGTCATGGTCCCGGGCTTTCATTGGCTCCGGGCTGGTCGTAACACCAATGGTTGTACCCAGCCGGGTTGTTGCCGCCCGAATTATGATCGCAGGATTTGTAGCCGGCTATCTTACCGATTTGCTTGACGGTGACCTTGCCCGGCGCTCAGGCATGCCGTCATCACATGCACTGGATGAACTGTGCGATATCGCGTTGATGCTCGGATTTGTCATTGGCGCCGATCAGATGGATGAGCGACGCCGCATGGCGCCTGCGACTGGACTCCTCACGGCCGTCTTTGCCCGGTTAATGATACCGAGGCTTTCGCCCGTAACGGAAAAGCTTATCGAGCAGGTGTGCGGCATTAGTTTTTCCGGAACCCGATTAGTTTACCTTATGCGGCTGGTCCAGGTGGCCGGCTTAGGCCGTCGGGCGGCAGCATTTGCCGTACTTGGAAGTGCTGCGGCGCTGGCCGTTTGGCGGCGTGAGCGGCTGATGGAATATCTATAATCCAATACCAATCCCGGGTCTGCTTTACTGTACGGCGGACCCGGGATATTCAGTTATAGTTCGCGCTCATAGACGTACATGATGGGGCCGTCCGGGCGGCTCTCGTGATTGGTGAAACCTAGACTTTCATAGAGCTTACGCGCGGTGACATCGTCTTCGCTGGTTCCGAGATCCATGTAATCAGCTCCCTTGTCGCGGGCCAGGTTGATGGCGGAGTTCATGAGGGCACGTCCGAGACCCTGGCCGCGAAGATCTGGTTTGACGTAGAGTTCAGCCAGGTAACATTCCAGGGCCTCCGACCAGATGGAGGGGCGGAATCGCAGGACGGCTAGGCCATCTGGCCCGGTACCTCCGAGAAGTACGGCCGTGTCATCGCCTTGAAGTAACTTTTTGAACCGGTCGGAAAGTTTTTCTGGAGTGGGCGTCGGATCGCCGTACTCAGTGTTGAAGGCATGGAGCAAGCGGCCGATGGCATCGGTGTCGGTAATGGAGCTAGTGGCAAGGCGGACAGTGTGATCGGTTTTCATAGTTAAAGTATAGCAAAGTGATCTGAAGGCCATGTGTGACGAAGGCGGTTGTTGTGGTATTCTAGCGAGGTCAATTCTCAACAGAGCGAAGGGCACGATCATGGGTACGCAGCCGGCTCACGAGCGAATGTGCCTTTCGGGACTGGCAACGCATTACCGGGCCCGGGCAGGCGCGGCGCTGGCCTTAAAGGCGTTGCTGGACCAAGCCGCCGTTCAGACACCACTGATGGACTGGCAACTTGAGGTCAGTGCCCCAGATGGTAGTTTTTGGTATGTGGAAGTGTCGCGCAGCGGGCCGGCGTCTAAATACCGGCGGGCCGGGAAGCGAGCGGTTGCCAGCCGGGCCGGTTACTTTGTTGGCGAAACTGACTGCTTGCTACCGGGATTTGGCGATACTCCGCAGCCGTGTCTGCTACTTCAAACCGGCGAGCAAGGGGTAGAAAGCCGCTTGGCTATCCGGGTTTGGGACATTATCACAATCTGCAATCTGGTCTAGCACTAGATGAAGATAACCCGACAGCGTCACAGACAGAAGTAGTTTATATCCGTCCTATGTAACAATGTGTTGTATAGGACGGTAATTTCTTTAAGTGGGCTGGGGCCCTTGGAGCTTTTATTTCTCGACGATTTGCTTTAGTTTAGCAAGGGCTTTGGGCCACATAGCTGCAAACATTTCTTTGAACATGTCATTACTATCGAGATCTACCTTAAGAGTAGTTACACCGTCGTGTTCGGTGAAGGTGTAATTCTCATACATCTCAGTCCACACTTTGGCTCTCTCGCTAGTAGTATCCTCATGGCCGTTTATGAATTCGCCCATATGCTCAATGGATATATATTCATAAGGCCGGTTGACCGCAATCCTACTCACCATGCCGCCTATTTTGCCGTCGGAACCAGGACCGAGGAATAACATCTTACTGCCTTCGTTCCAATTTCCTTCGTAATAAGAACCTCCTTCAGGGTTGAAAACATCTGTCCACTCACGATACGTTGCATCGGCGAGCATCACATCCCAAACCTTTTGCTTAGGAGCCTTGATAGCAATAGAGAAATGTAATTTTTCCATAGATTGATATTAACATTCATTGTTGGGGATGAGGATGGCAGCTTCTCGAGGATAGGAATGACGTTAAGACTTACAGGTTGGCTTCGACTGTCGGCCTGGGATGATTATAACAAAGCGAGTACTTAGACTATTAAAGAAGCATTAAAAAAAATAATGTCCCCATCTAAGATGGGGACTTAGTTCGTTACAGCCCGGATGTCTGATCGACGGCTTTTTCGTACGTTGTAGCGCCGGCTTCGGCTCTGAAGTCGGGGTAGACTCCTAGGGCAGCCAAAGGACTAGTCAGCCGGTCGTACTGGGTGACGAGCCGGTAATCGACCCGCAATTCAAAGGTGGATGTACCCCGCGTGATGGCGCTGTGTACGCCCTGGACCTTTGTTATCTGGTCACTTAAACGGCTGCGCTCAGCACAAGTGAGCTCGTCGCGCACCACTACCCAGATCAAGCCGGTGTTACCTGGTAGCTTGTGCGCAGAATGGATTACCAAGGCGGTATACGGGCATTCGGGCCACACAACCTCCTTTATCTCACGTATGGCCTGGCGGTGATGCTGCGGGTTTGAAACTAATGTCTCGAATACCTGCTGAGCTCTATCGGGGTTGGTCATCCAAACCGACGTCGACTGGGGGATGTGCGGCACATGACCCGGCCGGGCCAGATTATGCAGCCGCACCGCACCCACGCTCGGCTTCTCGCGGAGATAGTGAGTCAAGCTCACCTGCTCATCTGGCTTGAGCGGACTGGCAAATCCGAAGCGATAGGCTAAGGGCCATTCGGGTCCCAGCAGGCGATGCTCAGAGGTACTGACTGTAGCGGCTACGACCCATAATGCCCGGGGCAAATCCTTGAGCAGAACAGGCGGTAAAGACGTTCCCAACGCCGTACTTCCTCTCAAAGTAGTAGATGACTAGAGCCGTGGTTGTCTAATTATCTATCTCACCCCGCTTGAGGGCCATCCTGTTATGAAAGCGGATACGACTACGAACGAACTTCTTGGCACCTTTTACGGCGCGCGCCATACCCCGGTGCCCATTGCTGAAATCATTTCCGATACAGGCACTGATCATTCGGCCGGCGGCAGTACGCCCATGCCATTGCTGCATGGACTTATCTCTTGGCCTGCGCGAGCGGCTCATTAAACTGACTCCCAGCTCTGATGGGTGTGAAGTTGCCATGGCATACCCGGTGGAATCTAAGGGTATAAGAATATTATAGCATATTTATACCATTTATTCAAAAATGGCCAGGGGTCGTTTTAGGGGAGTTAGCTAATATGGGCCTAGGCCATCAAGTTTTTTATTTCGGAGCGGATGGCTTCCTTACTTAGCCGCGGCGGCCGCCTTGGCAACAGCGGTTAGTTTGGCCATCTGCTTCTTGAGAATGCGCTCGTTGAAACCCTTGAGGAGTGGGGCCAGAAGTTTGACATACCATTTGCCGCTTTCGAGGTCGACCTCGTAGTCGAGCTGAGTACCGGTCTCCACCGGTGTCAGGCGGTAGGTCACGCTGACCTGGAAAACCTCGCTTCCTAGCTTGATGCCAAGGAGCCTGGGTTTTTCGTAAGCGGTCACCTCCCCGTCGTATGTCTGGACTTTTCCGCCCTCGCGTATCTGCTGCTTAAACTTGGTGCCGACCGGCTGGTCGCGATTCAGCCCGTCCGGGTACTCCGTGCTGACTAGCTCTTCGATCCATAATTTGGTCTTTTCGGGGTCATCGATAAAGTTAAATACAACCTCCACCGGCGCCTGGATGGTGGTGGTATAGGTGCTTTTCACGCTATGCTCCTCATAATCGTTACGATGAGCATAGCATACCCATGTTTTTAACGGCCGGTACATGGTCTTAATTATTTAGTGAGAGTTGTGATTGGCTGGGGCAGATTTATAACCCCAATCGGCCTGCCAGGCCTGCATCATATCAATCTCATTAGACTGTGCGGCAATGATGTCATCGGCTAGCTTCTTTATTTCGTCATGCTTGGCGTGAGCTTTAGCGAGGTTGGCCATATCAACCGCGTCTTGATGGTGGACGATCATGCCGCTCAGAAAGGCCTTGTCGAATTCGTCCCCGGACTTGCCTTCGAGTGTACTGGCCATGCTCATCATGCCGTTGTTTCTGGGCTTCTCGATAGTAACGGCGACTGTTGAGACGATAAAGCCGCCCAGCAGAAAACCGATGATGCCATAAATGAGTGGTTTGGTTTCCATATGATCTCCTTAAGTTAATGTTGGCGGGGGTCTTCTGATGAGTGGTATCTATGCATGAGCGCATGCCCCTGCCCGCGCTGCAGGAGATACCGGTTGACTGGAAAAGCGGCGAGGAAGGCCGCGGTTAATGCCAAAGCCATGCTAAGCCAGAAGACTGGGTTTACGATTCCGGCGTTCATAGCACCCGGGATTATGGCCATGACCACATTATCGACTATTTCCATGGTGGCTATAGAGAGAGTATCGGCAGCTAGGACTATGCCTAGTGCTGCGCCGAGCGCGACGCGAGCCTTGATGAGTGGTAATAGTGAAAGCAAGTAGCCGAAGAAGAAAGCTAGTATGACGGATATGGCGATGGTCGCGGCTGTCGACCAGCCGAGGCTGGTGCCGATAACGAGGCCGGCGATCTCACCAATTGCACAGCCAGTGAGGCAATGGAGTGTGGCGCTGACGGCTGTTTGGTTAACGGATCCTTGTTGCAAGGCGTTATTTCCCAGTTTTCTTTTTATTGTGTCGAAAATTTAGCCCGTGTTTGAACTTAAATATGATAAAGAGCTTGAACGCTATGAGGGCTAGGATGAGAGCTACAACTAAGTAAGCACTTGGGCCGTTGAAGGAGAATATATTGAGGTTGGCATGGGATAGAACAGCCCCGGCTCCGGTATGCAAAATTATCAGAGCTACGATGGCAAGCGCGATCAGAACGACAGGAAGGTGGCTTTTCCAGTTCCGGCTGTGTGCATCGCCGGCGTGAGCCATTTTGAACCCGGCAAATTCTTCGGCCAGTATATTCTCTTTGCTTACGCCCATCTCGTTAAGCACCGCCTGCATAGCCTTGACCATTTCAGACAATCCCGATACGTAATAAACCGGCGTGTGTAGATCGTCCACATACTTCTCTATCATGACGCGGTTGATAAATCCGGCTTCACCCTGCCAGGCTTGAGCCGACTTCTCAGGTTCGGTCATGGTTGCGATAACTTTGAGTGATGGATTTTGTATGGCCAACTCTTGCAGCTCGGCTAAGTACGGTGCATCTTCAGGCCGCCGGTTGGAGTAGAACAAATACAGCTTGTGTGGCAGGTTTCGCTGTATGGTGTCTTTAATCATCGAATAAGCAGGAACAATGCCGATGCCTCCAACGATGAAAACGGCTGGCTTAGTTGTATCTTCATGCAGCACGAAGGAGCCTTTGGGCCTTTCTCCGAGAAGTTTCTGGACTAGGACCTTTTCGCCGGGCTGCATGCGACCCATAACCCGCTTGAATGCAGTGTCACGCACTCTCCAAGCGAGCACTAAGTCCGGCTCTTGCGGAGTACTGACTATGCTAAAAAACCGATTATCCCCCTCGGCGTCTGTCTCAGGGGGATCGATGAGCGACATTCGTACATGCTGACCGGCACTAAAGTGGAGACCTTCCGGTCTTTCAAATACGAATTCGTAGGTACCTTCGGCAACCTTACGCTTGCCCTTGTAGACTGCCTCAAATGAGGCTATCTTTTTTGCCATTAAACCCATATGCAGGCCTGGACCGTGTTGCATTTTATTTCCCTCGGATGTTATTGAGCTCGTAGAGATTCATGAGCTCTTCGAGTGCTTTTTGTTGCTCTTTCTCATCGCCAGAGCCCAGCATATCTGTGATGTGGGTGGTGATGTGGTTCTCAAGGATGAGCTTATTGAGAGAGGCGAGCGATTTTTGGATGGCCAGGCTTTGGATCAGGATATCCATACAGTATTTCTCGTCCCCGATCATCTTTTGTAGTCCTTTAAATTGACCTTCGATGATTCTGGAGCGGTGGACAGCACGTTTTTTGATGGTTGCGTTCATGACTTCAGTGTATACCCCCATGGGGTATTATTCAAGCCTCACTGCTATTGTAATAACTGCATAGTGTGCTATAGTATGCATCGCTATCCCTTAATATTAGCGCCGTAGCCACACATGGGAATGAGGAGGAAGAGCATATGTCCGAGTTTATTTTTTTCCTACTTGGTGGTGGCCTCTTCTCTGCTTTCTTCATTATTCGCCAGCACCGCCCTCGTGGTGCCGAACCGAGTGTTGAGGATCAGCGGGAATACCAGCAGCTCTGGAGTGAGGCGGTCAACCTACTAGCCTTCAACGGCCAAATCAGCGAGGCGCAACTTGAGGCGATCAGGCCCAAGCAGCGCCAGATTAGTGCAGCTCTTCCTCCGAGCGACAATAACCTGCCTCAGGGTGAGGGCTTCAGCAGCGATCGCCGCAAAATCGAGATAGCGCGGGCCAAGGCAGGGCTGCCGCCGGCCGACAACCTCAGGGGCATGTTCAGTGCGGATGTACGCCAGGTCCACGAGGCGCGCATCACGTACGGCACCGCTACGTAGCGCCAGTGAACCACCGCAAGAGACCCCTAGATCTTTGGTCTGGGGGTTTTAAAATACGGCCCAGTAAAAACCTGGGCCATATTACTAAGCCGGCTTGGCTGTCATTGCTGTGTGGCAACGGAATGCACTATCACGTGATCATACACTGCCAGCTCCGACTTCACTGGTTTTTGGAACATCTCCGCGTAGCTTTCGATTTGCTCGCGGCTAAGTGGAACCGTTCCGTGGCCGCCAGAGGTGTTGCGGATTTGAAGCCGACGCCAAAGCTCTTCAAGCGGGATATCGAGAACATGCATTTCCACGACTACTCCTAGTACCCTGGCATCGAGAAGCTTCGCGTCCCGTTCTGCCCGGCTCCATAATCCGTTCTCCAGGATCACGTCCTGTCCTGACCGCAACAACTCTTTGCCTAGCTGCCAGAGCCGGATCTCCATCTTCGCGCGCACATTTTCGTTAAATAGACCGATGCCGAGATCAGCCATCCACTCATCAGGGCAGAGCCGCACAGCTTGGGTCTCTTTAGCTATTTTGCGGGCGAGGGTGGTCTTGCCCGAGCCCGGCAGTCCGCACAGTAATACTACTTTTGACATGGTGGTCTCCGTTCGTGTTTGGATAACTAATGGGTGTGACTTCCCGGCAAAACAAAGAGCCGAGATGCAATCGCATTCGGCTCCCGGCGCTGGACGCGCGTAGGTCGCTAGAGGTTACTACTCAATCCGAGAAGTATCACAAGGTTGCGGCGCTCACGTGCGCCAACCGGTGCGATTACGACGGGGATTGAGTGTTTATCATTAGTCTTGCTGACCTTGGTTAGTTATTTTTATAATAGCATAACTATTAATAAAATGCAACCGCACCCGGCCTACGGGCAGTCGTTTTCGACATAGCCCTTATCGAGGCCGGTGCCACATGGGTTGTAGCCGGGGGTGGTAAGCGCCGTATTGCGGGCAACCGATCCGGGAGCCAAGAAGCGGTCCTGGCCGGTCACAAATGACGGGTTGGTACGTTGCGAGTTGGGATCGCGCAGGCCCTGAGGCGATGAGGAGGCCTGCCAAGTGGCTAGCGTTTGCCGGGTGGTGGGCACAAAGAAGTGGTTGGTGCTGTTATCTGGGTGCCAAAAGAGGTTATAGTCACTGTCAATCTCCGACATACTGCCTTGGGCCAAGTAGATCCAGTGGCCGGGATAGGTAGCGGGTGTGGTTATGGCGCGGTTATCCTTTAAGGAAACAATGTTGTTCCAGATGTTTACGCGCTGCGGCACGGTGGCTGCTGTAGCAGAGTAGCCGCTGTCAGCCAGTTGTATGCCGGTGGTTTGGATGTTGTCGAGCGTGTTGTTGTAAATGTCTACATCGTCGGCGTTGGTTATCTGTAAGGCCCGGCCGCGGCAGCGCTGGTGATCAAGTGATGTGCCGGCACCGACTCCTTGTAATTCGTTGAGGTGGGTGTCGGCGATCAGGTTACCGCGGATCACTACATTCCGCACCTTTTTGTCCGGCCGGCCGACTTTTATCCCCCAGCAGGCATTGGTGATGCGATTGCTCTCAATCAAGATGTTGCGGGCGTGATAGTGCACGACAATGCCTGCCGCGTCGGAGTTATTGCCGTAAGAATCGTTACCAGGCAGGGTGGCCTTGAGTTCGTTTATGGTGCTGGATGAGGCGGTACGTACGTTGCGGCCGCGGATCGTAACATTTTGACAGGATTTTATGTCGTAGCCATCTTCGGTGACGGCCGGCGTGGTGCCCTGGGTGATGACATTGTTTACCGTGTTATCGGCGAGTTGGATATTTTTTGGATCGCTAAGATCAGGATTTGCAGCCAGGTCATTAACGCCGATACACTGGATGCCGTCACCGCCAACGTTCCGGAAGGTGCTCTTTTCGACCAGGATGCGTTCAACTGAGGCGCGAGTGGGCGTACCCGGGTCCTGAGCTGTGGGCTTCGGTGTGTTACTCGTGGGCTGGCCGTAACCCTCGATAGAGATACCATGGGTATCAGTGCGGCGGTGATTGTCGGTGGTTTTGGTGTATTGAGGGTCGCTTAATACTTGGTTAGTGACGTTACCCTGAGCGTCGCGCGTCAGGACTTCATGCATCCAGCGATGCTGGTTCTCCACTTGGATATTGCGCAGCAAGACGTCATGGACCCGTCCGCGGATCAGTATGCCTGAACCGGCCTTGCCGTTTCGGATCTTGAGGTTTTGGGCTATGAGATGATGGGCCGCCTCTTCGTATGGTACTACCCGGTCTTTAACGCGCAGGCCCTGCATGCGCACAGCCGGACCCTCGTAGTGGATGCCGTTAAACGAGCGGTCAATGGTGAGGCTGTCGACGCCCCAGTAGCCAAATTCCGGCATGTGGTCATTGGTGAAGTCGAAGACCGGCTGCTTAGCTTCCTCCGGATTGCTGGGGTCCGGGATAATTGTGACCGGCCCCGGCTGGGCTAAGAAAGCCATAGGCTGGCCCCAAGTGCCACTAACTTTTGGTACAATGTGATTTTCCTGGTAGACGCCGGCCCGGATACAAATGGTTTGGCCGTTGGTGCCTAGCGTGGCCTGTTCGGCCGCGTACTTAATGGATAGCCACGGATCAGTACTAGTGCCCGTTCCTGAACGGCTGCCGCCCGGAACCGGCGTTCCGGATGAGGTTGTAACCGGAGCCACATATTTGGTGCAAGGGAAGGCCCGGTCCGTATACTCCAAATGCGGATCCTGCTGGGTGCCCGCAGATTGTGGCGCATCGATGGCGCCGGGAGCGGCCAGCGCCGTAGTTGCCGGGGCAAGTATGCCTATCATACTTATGCTTACTACCAACAGCAGCGCCTGGACCTTTTTTAGCAATTTGGGAAACCTCATAGCCACATTCCACGTTAATTTGTAATTCCATTATGTGCATGCGCAAAGTGCGAAGGCAATAGAAGTTATGGTCCAGCTGTTAATGCTTGCTAGGCTTCATCTGCGGCTTTTCTTGTTTTCAATGTCGCTATTAGCCGTTGAACTGGCTCGCGCCAAAGATCAATAAGCAGCTCGTCGCTGGGCGACTGGATGTAAGCCCATCCTTTTCCTTCGTAGACTTCTAAGTACTCAAGATCTTCATCCGCTATGGTCACATAGAAAAAGTGGCGGGCTTCCCACTCTCTGGTCAGCTCTCTCCAAGCTACATCCTCAAGATATAGATGAATGTCTTGTGGCGCTACCTTTAGGTTTGTCTCTTCTTCAACTAATTCCCGCCAGGCGGCTGTTGCTGGATTCTCGCCTGGTTCAATCGTACCGCCAAAACTACCTACCCGGTTGGGATTATCAATGGTAGGCTTGTCGTCACGCTGCTGGCCGACTATCTTGCCAGAATGAGTTACGAGAAATACTCCGGCGTAGTGGTGTGAAACCTCGGAGATTGAAGGCGGGTTCATGGGAAAAGTATACCAGAAGAAGCTGGGCGCTAATGTTGGACTTAGTTCAGTTCCAGGCCGAATGCTACAATAACCTGCATGATAACAGCAGCATTTATCGGCACATTTGACCCGCTGCACGGGGCTCATATTGGGCAGTTATTGCGGGCCTATTGGTTTGTGCCATTTTCGAACGTACTCATCCTGGTACATAAGCATCCGGTTCACAAGCCACATGCCAGTAGCTGGCAGCACCGGGCGAAAATGGCTCGGCTGGGGCTTGAATCTTTCGAGCTGCCATTTGAATACCGTGTTATTCCGATAGAAAGCCCTTTATTATCTGATCTATCCGAGAAAGTTGATTACAAGATAACTGGTATCGACTCTTTGATCGAGGATTTGATGGATTCGGCGCGGTGGATCGCGGCGCAACATTATCCCCTGATAGTGCTGTCTATTCCGGGCATCGAAGAGTCGGGCCTTACGAATGCTGTGAGCGCCTTGCCAAAGGATGTGCAGCGTAGTGTGGTATATGAATATATTAGTGAAGCTGACGTACCGATGATGAACTATGATTTCGAGCGGCAAATGTTCATTGCGGAGAGAGTACATTCCCGATATCTACGTTCGGGAGAGCAGAAGGCATTAATCCCCCGTCCTGTACAAAGTTATATTCAGGAGCACCACTTATATAAATGAGAGGCTGATTAAGGTCTGTTTTTAAGTAAGCTGGCCGCAGCCTGGTCCAAGACTACCGTCACATCTGGGTGGTGCCGCAAGAACGAGGCCGGCGCATCACTGCCGATCTGGCCCACAAGACTACGATGGACGCCCCAGGCTTTGTGTTCTCCCGTAGCCACAAAAAGGATGCGCTTGGCATCTAGAATATCTGCTACACCTTGGGTAATTGCTCCAGTCGGCATATCATTCGGGTCTTCGAAGAAACGGAGGTTTGCCTGTTTTGTTTCTTCGTCGAGCGGGACGTACCGTGCCCGGGAGTCCAGGGCTGAACCTCGCTCGTTGAATCCGATGTGACACGTTTCGCCAGGGCCAAGGGTGATGATGCCAAGATCGATCGTATGCTGCTGCAGTTGGCTTTGGAAATCTGCGGCTTCGATGTCGGCGTCAGGCGCCTCTCCGTTTGGAATATATCTGTTCTGCTCCGGGACGTTTACATAGTCGAATAGGTTCTCATTCATATAATAGGCGTAACTTGAGGGATGGCTTTTTAATATTGGCCAGTATTCGTCTAAGTTGAGCGTGGTTATTTGGCTAAAACCAACTCGTTTCGCTTGATAGGCTTCTACCAGGAGGCGATATACGCCCAAGGGGGTTCCGCCCGTGGGAAGGGTGAATACGGAAGCTGGCTTTTGTTGGACTTGTTTGATCAGGCGGTCGGCGACATATGCGTCTACCCCGGCCGGAGTTGGAAGCACAATAATTTCTGGCGTGTAAATCATGATTCATATTAAAGCACAGTTTTCAAGGACCCGCCTTAGCTGAATATTGACAATTGTGACGAAATGGCGTATAATGTATACAGCCTTATGAAGTTGCCTTATTTGAGTTCCTACCTGCTCTACTTCTGGAGGTTGCAAATGGCAAGGAATGTGCCGGCAGAGAACATCAGCGTGTTCAAGCGCTTCCCTGTTCTGATCTTGCTTGGCTACTTTCCCCCGATCTGGGCGGCCGGCTTCTTGCTTGGCGGGGTCGTCGCGCTCATCGGGGCCCTAGCCGGCTTCATGATCAGTATTGTCGACACGCCTAGCTTCTATGAGGTGCTCACCTGGCCCACAGTCCTGTACAAGGACGCCAAACACGAGAAGGCGCACCGCATTATCATGAAGCAGCAAGCGAAGCTGAGGGAGCTTTAATTTCCGGCTCCGCCCCCCGTACTGCCCACCGAGTAGTAGCCTAGTGGCTCTGCCCGGTGGGCATATTTTTGTTTGCGTTTGTGACATCGTATAGTGATTTGGACGTAATCCGGGCCATATGATTGTAGTTTAAACCATGGAGGGAGAGCATGATGGACGAGGATAAAGGAGACATGACCGCCAGAGAAGCTGGCCGCAAGGGCGGAATCACTGTACGTGACCGGTATGGCCGTGATTTTTATGCCGAAATTGGCTCAAAAGGCGGCGAGGCCGTCAAAGAGAAATACGGCCCTGAATTCTACGAGGAGATTGGACACAAAGGCGGCGTTACCGTCCGGGACAGATATGGGCGCGAGTTTTATGCGGAGATCGGGAGAATGGGTGGTGAGGCCGTTAAAGAAAAGCACGGCCTCTTGTTTTATGAACTGATCGGCGAAATGGGTGGCGAGGCCACCAAGGAGCGATACGGACGCATATTTTACGAGGTGGTCGGTGAAATGGGCGGAGAGCGCGTACGCGAGCTGGTTGAAGAAGAAAAGAAGCACGAGGAGGATGAGAAGAAGCGTTCTGACCAGATCAGCAATGACGAATAATTGATAGGTCTAACTCAAAACCAAAATGCCGCCGGACAGCCTCTCGGTTGAGAGACCGCCGGCGGCGGGAGGGGCGGAGATGCCTATTGGTGCATGGAGCTGTGCACTGATTCACGGCCGCGGATGCGGCCAGGTACCAGCTGCTTGAGCAGTCTAGTCGGGAAACTGCGCCAGAAGCGCTCCCGAATCTCCGGCCAAGCGTAATCGTTGGTGAAGCTGAAAGCGTCAAAGTTGTATGCCAGCTTGGGCTGTAGGAACGGCCCGAAGTGGGTACTCAGCCCGTCGACGAAGGTTACGAGCTGGGCCACGGTGAGGGGGCCGGAGTGCGCCAGCTTCCAGCTATAGCTGTCATCGTCGTCGTTGAAACTGGCGGTGCCGCGGTCGCGGAACGGTACCAGCAGAGCGTCGATGTTGCCCATCACGTGCCCGAGCGGCACGCAGTCGTCCATGAAGAATCGAGGCTTGTGATTGCTGCAGAGGTAATATACCTCGTAGGCGATCATTTCCTTGATGTCGAGCTGCAAGTGGACGGCTCCGGACCACCAGCAATCGTACCGGCCCTCCTGGTCGATGTGCTCGGACAGGGACAGCTGAACCAGGAAGCCGTGGTCTGGCAAGTGGAAGAAGTGAGTGGTCTCCTGGGCGTACTGAGCCGGGACGTGATAGACGTCGCGGTCGGTAGTGGCGGTGAACTGATACATGCGGGCGAAACCGGCGGCTGTCATAGCCTGTACCAGCTCCTGGTGGAAACTGGCCGGAACGAGCTGGCGGCGAATCGCTTGAGCGGGCATGAGATCTCCTCAAGGTGCGGCGCATATCGTTGCGCACTACGGTTTTATAATTATATCATATCTATCCAAATTATGCAATAAAGCCCCCGGTCAAAACAACCGGGGGCACTGCACCACTTTGAACTTTTAGAATAGCCGGCGGAGCCACTCGGCGAACCGCTGGATAGGGCCGTGATTCCGGAGGATGACCATCTCAATAGCCTCGCAGGCATCAGCCCCTAGGCCCCGTGACGAGTAGTAGAACCCACCCTGCGGCGGTGTGCCGGCCTTACTGTTTTCGACATGAATGATCATGATGTGCGGCATGTCGTTGTTGAGGCTCGGCTCGACACCGTCCAGGTTGCGGAGTGTGTAGAAGAGGTCGTCGCCAAACTTCGTCGGCTTACCCCAAGTGGACGTAATGGCTCGCGAGATCCATCCGAACGGACCGCTGCGCATGACGGCCATCGGAACAGATACGACGTACATCTGTGACTCATTGACCGACGGGCCGGCCGAGACGACCCTGAAGTCAGCGTTACCCTTCTGGATGGTAGCAGCAGCTTGCGCGCGGGCATCCTGAGGCGGGGTGTCACCTGCCATGTCAATTACTCCTTAGTCGAAATACTGAAGAGGCAAGGGTGCATATACTGTAACTACATTTTTTATTTTGTCAATGGATTCATAATTTAAACATGTTGGTCAACGAGAATTTGGTTGCCGTCGGGGTCTTTCACTATAAAGCTAGCGGGCCCTTGCGTCGTTGGGTCTGCCTCGGTTTCGAGCTGCACGCCTTGCTGTTGAAGATGTTTTTGCAACTGGCGAATATCGGTGAAGTGCTTCACCGGCTGACCGTCGCTATCCCAACCTGGGTTAAAGGTGAGGATGTTGCTATCAAACATACCCTGGAATAATCCGATAGTATTCTGTTCGTTGCTTAATATTAGCCAGTTTTCTTGTTCCTTGCCCATAACAACCTGGAAGCCTAACTTTTCATAGAATTCCTTGGAATTCTTTATGTTTTTGACGTTTAAGCTGACAGAAAATTTTCCTAACTTCATTGTGCGCTCCTTTGATTATTAGTACTTCATGGCCAGGACCATACTTGTAAAGACCGGCTGCAAAGAGACTATACTACTTAGCAGAATAATATTGATAATTACGAGCACTGCTACTGAAAGTCTGGTACGAGATGCTCTCCAGTATAATAGTGCCCATATCTCGGTGAGAATGACGGCAATGACGAAGGTTATTAAAAAAAGGGCCACTCCATAACCTGGTGACCGCATTATCGCCAGAGGTGATAAGTTTAATAAGCTTCCGATTGCGTGCACCGATAACGCGCCAACGCCGAACCAGCGATAGTCTATCTTGTTCATAGGGGCATTATACACAGAAAGCGCGCTGCGGTACCCAAAGATTGTATAATTATGAGTATTAATATGAAGCTATATGTTGTAGATGGAGTTGTTAAAATATTTCCACAGCAAGGTGGCTGGTATTATTTGTCTGTACCGAGGGGAATCACTAAAGAACTTAGTATCTTTGCTGATCGCGGGCTCATACCGGTTGTTGCTTCGATTGGTAAGACAGCTTGGAATACCTCACTACTGCCAACAGGTGACGGCACACATTTCATCGCTCTCAATGCAAAGGTACGCAAGAATGAAAATGTCGTCTTGGGGGACACTGTGCGGGTAGAATTTTTATTAAGAGATAATAGAAAAGGCCGATTCTGAGCGCCAGCGGTTGTGCAAGTGCCGGTACCAAAATAAGCGGCCCGGACTATCCGGGCCGCTACACTGAGAGCTGGAACTTGAGTCTTGGGGTAACTGGAAGTGTAATGGCCGGCTTCTATTGATAGATCGGCTTATTTACATCAAAATATACCTGATCTATTCCGCCCGCACACATGGGAGTTGAGATTAATGAGTGCAGATCTGCTAGTACGAGCCAGGGCAGCGACAGAGGTTACCAGCCTGCCCAATACAGCCAAGCGAGGTGCCGAGGCCTATTTTCAGTCCTATGAGTATGTAGCCGCCGGCAACCCAGACGAACCCGCTCACGACCTTCGGCAAATGGCAAGCGAGTATCTGGAGGTGACCGCTTCCCCGCCGCTGACTGACGAGGAGGAGCAAGGTGCCCGCGTGGCGTTCCAGACTCTGGAGCAGCTTCAGTCTGGAGCCTAGCGCTACCAATAGCCGAGGGACGGCGGCATTATCACCGTCCCGTTGAGCCATCGGTATGATGGCTCTTTTTTGTAAAAATTGTATTACTATAAAAATAGCATGGAAAATCAGCCTCAGGCCGACAAAATGTTCGAGGACGCCCTTACGAACCTACAGTACGTGCTGATTGCGCGTCGTGTTCAGGCGAGTGACGAGCCGATGCGTTTAAACTGGAAGCATTTTGATATTATGGCCTTGATTAAAGATAGAGGTAGTGTCATGCCTTCAGGTATTAGCGAAACGCTGCGCATGTCGCGTTCAAGTACTTCGAAGTATTTAAAAAGTCTTGAAGATAACGGGCTGGTGGGCAAGATGCCTAAAGACGAGGATCGCCGGTCACATACGGTTGCACTTACGATGCAAGCTGATAAAATTCTCGAGGATATCTACGAGGGCCAGCGAGTTAATGCGCATCAAGCAAGTAAGGAACTTTCTTCTATAGAGATAGCGCAATTCTCGGTCATTGCAAAAAAAATTACCGCAGCCTTGGATAATGACGACCTTCACACTGTATGATATGGTTTCCTGGTGGAAACTATAATATGAAGGAGGGCATATGAAAAATGTACTTATTACCGGCGCGGCAAATGGGATTGGCAAAGCCACCGCTCAAAAAGCACGTGACATGGGCTATAAAGTCTTCGGTCTCGACATGGCAAGGGTGGACGACACTATGCCGGAATACGCGGATATCGAGTGGATACGCGCCGATCTATCGAAGCCGGAAGAGGTTGCGAACGTCATACGAGACCTTAAGCATACACAGCTGTTTGCGCTCGTTAATAATGCTGCCGAGATTCTCGGATCTCCGTGGGATGACTTTGACTTTGATGAATGGAATAAAGCTATTGAAGCTAATCTAACTGCGCCTTTACGCTTGTGCCACGGTTTGCGTAAAAACTTTGTGAAGGGCGGTTCAATAATTAATATCTCAAGTCAAGGCGGACGTCATGCCGCGTATGGGAGCATACCTTACACGCTCACTAAAGCCGCGCAAATCAATCTTACGCAATCACTCGCTGCCAACTTTGGTCTGCAAGGCGTGCGTGTAAATGCCGTCTTGCCGGGCTGGGTGAACACGGAGAGCGCCATGCCTTACATCCCTAGCGTGGCTGCGCAAATCACCCCTCTCGGAAGAAATGCAGAGCCGCAAGAAATTGCGGATGCAGTCCTTTACCTCATGTCAGACCAGGCGAGATTTATTAACGGCACCCAACTTGTTGTAGATGGTGGGTATGATGCCATAGATTATTCTATCTATCAGCTGGATAAAATGACGCGGCAGGACAAATAAACACCTGGCTAGGGTGTTTTGACGAAGTTAAATTGTAGCATTCGAATGTTATTCCGGGCGAAACCGGCTCGTTCAGAGAGGTATGGTTTTACCATCCTTACTAGAGCCGATTTCGCCGCGCATTTCCTGACTTTGCTTCAGCCAGATATGGTTTGCCCCAGGCTAATGCGACGGTCGACGCTGGTCAGTCGTCGTCGCCGTCGTCCTCTTCCTGCTGACTATTCCCTGGCGGGGCAGGATTACAAGCACCAGCCGTTGTTAGCGGTGCTATGACGCCGAACAGCGATAAGGCGATTAAAGCTCGCGCAACATTGTTGCGCATAATATGCCTCCATCTCGTCACGCGAAAAGTACCTTCGGGCGGGAAAACTGTAACATAGAATCATATATGCTTCAAACTTGACAAATGATAGGATATAAACATAATAATTTTTAGCATAATATAGCGTATTTACGTCAGGACCTTTGCAACAATAGCTTGCCTTGGACAAACTAGATTCAATCCTAAGTGTAGCCGCTCCTCGTTGTAATAATCTAGGTACTCTTTAATCAATGCGGGGAGCAGCTGTGGCGTGGGCCACCGGCCCACGCCTTCTTCCTGTAAGGTGCGATTGAACCGCTCGATATGAGCATTGTCATTGCATTGCCGCACCCGTGAATGCCGTACGGGAATGCCCCGGTAATGCATCTGGTCAGAAAACCACCGGCTCCATTCCGGACCGTTGTCTGCTTGGACCATCTGGAAGGCAAATCCGGCTTTCTCTTGGGCTCGTAAAACAAAGCCTACGCTGGTTTGGTGGCTGAGTTTGGTATGGTATTCGGCATAGGCCCAGCGGGAGTAAAGGTCAATGAGAGTGTAGATATAGAAGCGTTTGCCATTGTTGCCCACAAAATGAATCGTGTCAGCCTGGACAAGGTCACCCGGAGCCTCTGCACGAGGCCGGGGCAGGCTTTTGCGGTAGCGGCCGTGTCTACCCTGTTTACGGGTCAGATCATGTCGCTTGAGAGTCCGCTCAACACTCGACAGGCTCACTCGGATACCTTCTCTTATGAGATAGGCCACCAGTACCGGCGCACAGCGCCGGTACTGGTATCTGAGTTCGATAATGCGACGGACAATGGCCGGGTCAAGTGTACCGGCAGGATGATGTGGCCGGGATGACTTAGTTGGAATGACTGAGGCAGCATGACGGGGTGCCCGGGCTAACCAGCGGCCAATAGTTGAACGGTGAACACCGGTGTACCGGGCGGCCTGAGCCTTGGTCCAGCCCCGCTGGCGCACGAGATTAATGGCTTCACGTCTTGCCCGTGGGGCAAAGGGGTTGCTAGTGTATGACATAGCAGGTCTCCTAGATTAGTTGCTTCCAACTTCTAGTTTAGAGGCCTGCTACTTTTTGTTGCAAAGGTGGTGAGGTATTACCCTAGCTTCTAACCCAAAACGCACCACCGTGCCTTAAACACCTGCTCTGGCGTGCGGTAGCCGAGTCGTTTCCGGGGTCTAGTATTAATCAGACGTACCGCCCGGTCAATGTCTTGCTGGGTAATGCTCGCAAAGCTC
>JBGTMQ010000021.1:0-136915 GCA_041743505.1 Candidatus Saccharimonadia bacterium | reverse complement strand
ACCGGGATTCTTGAGACAGCTGCTGTCCCGCTATTTGCCGGGCCTTTTCCCAGCTGTCTTTGGGCCAGGTAATGCGGCC
Organism: Candidatus Saccharimonadia bacterium; assembly: GCA_041743505.1. GTDB lineage: Bacteria > Patescibacteriota > Saccharimonadia > UBA4664 > UBA4664 > JBGTMQ01. The sequence goes on along the minus strand of JBGTMQ010000021.1, from coordinate 136,836 downwards.
CGCGCCGTCGCATACAACTTTGACCTGGTGCGCTGTACACCAGTCAGTGATGCGTGAAAGCCCGCCGAAAAACTCAATCAGCTGCGCATCCGTCAATACGCGCGGGTATGTGCCGAGGTACATTGCGTCGACCACGTACTTGCGCTGGCTGGACACGACGCACAGCGTCACCTTACGCGTCTGAGGGTTGACGCGCGTTACTTCGCTCACCCCGTTGCGGGGATGTTCGAAGCGGTCTCCCAGCCGAGGCTTCAGCCGGTCGATAGTTTGACCGCCTCGCCGGTAGACTTCCCGGCTGATCATCCGGCGGACTTCCCGGCCAGATTGGCCGTCCGTTACCTCAAGTCCGAGGCCTCGGGCGTAATCAAGTTGAGCCGGACTGGCAGGGCGGTGCTGCTGTACTGCTGCTGTAGAACTGCTCATGGCCGTGGCCACCTCCTAGCTACTAGACTGCTGCTGAATTGCTGCTGTACTGCTGCTGGTAATGCGGTCAGATAACTGAACGTACCTGGCCTTGTGTGCTCTCCAACCGGCTCTCTTTGGCCGGATATCGCTGAGCATCACCACTTCACCTGACTTAGGTCGCTCGGACCCTTGCCAGACACCTGAATCGAGCGAAAAGGTGATCGACCCGACCACCTGGCCCGATCTGGTAACAACGTAGTCGCCGTGTCTTCCGGTTAGAACCGCCTGCACGACAGCCTCAAGCTGGTCCACGTCCTCACTTCCTTAGGTGATATTGACGATGTAAGCATTGGTCGCTTCAGCAAAGCGATTTGGCAGTGATAAGATAGTCTATCACCGCCGACCAGGCCGGGTGGGCAGAATGCGAAGACCGCTCCACAACGAGTGCCTCTAGTTCAGGCCGCCGGTCATTAATATCCGGCTCAGCTCGACTGCTCCTGGCGGCGGTAAACAGTGCCGCTGTTGCCACCAGCTTGAAAATCAGATCGTTCTCTTGGGCCTCCGGTAGGTACCCATACTCGAATAGAATGGCATGAGCCTCGTCGAGTCTTTCCATCCACTTTCTGAATGCAGTCTCATCTGTCTCCCGGAACGCTTCAAATTCTTCGATATCTTTCGCAGTGGGTTCGGGTCCCGGAAACTCCTGGTTCACCAATGAGCACCATGGTTCATACCAAAGCTGCTCTTGCCATAAACGCTGTACAATATCGCGCCGGATAGTCAGGATCAGCTCCTCAGGAATAGAGCCTTTTTCTTCAAGACAAATTTCCATCATCGCTTTCTCGGCCGCCAGGAAGTACGCCGTAAGTAGTGCTCCCGAGGCCCATGCAATTCGCATCTCTCGGTCAGTGCAAGCCACAAACCAGGCTTGAAACGCCATCTGGGTGCGCCATTCTGCATCGCTGGTTGCCAGGTGGGTTGGTCCATCCGACAGACACCACCGCAGGTAGTCCTCGTATACCGGCAACGGTTCATCGTGGTAAAGATCAACCCCCCGTTCCATCAAGAACTCGATATACAAACCAGCAATGGCATCGAGATGGCGCTTAGCATCTTCTTGCGACATCCACGCAACTCCTCCTTTTCAAAGAGCAGAACTCGGACAATTATGGTTATATCCTTACTGAGAGCGATTGTAAATGTGTTATCTAACACCGTCAGTATCATCAGTCGATAAATAAATCCCAGGTGCGGGAGTGCACCTGGGAAAGGTGGAGCCGGTGACTACCAGCCGGTAGGCAAAGGCTTGGAGGGCCCGAGCTGGCAGCTCATGTGGTCGCCGGCCAGCCGCATTGTGCGGCAGTTGCTGCAGGCGAAATAAGCGTCCATCGAGCGGTCCGGGTCTGTTACGCATCGCAACTCGCCCTGACAATCTCCGCAGGCGGGGGTTGCTCGGGCAATCAGTTGCGAGGCCACGAGAGCCCATTACACTACGGCCTTCATCTACGCCGGAGCCTTGAAGCTCGTAGCCGGGACCACCACGGGCTTCGTCGATGGCAACACGGAATACACAGACAAGCCAGGATCAAACACCCGGTCCCCCGACGTCCGAATCTCGAACACCGGCCACGGCTTTACCGTCTGCACCGATGTTCCCGAGCGCCGAAAACAAGCGATCTACACGGTGCCGTCCGACTACACACCGCTCCAGAGTCAGATCCCGTTCACGGCGTAACCTTTAGTCCCTGCCCACACAATGCCCTCTGACCTTGCGGTCAGCGGGCATTTCATTTATCGAACAGCCTCGGTCTACCACGTCGTATAATAACACCATGGAACAAGAGTCGGCAGAACAGCTGGAATTTACCCAACGGTTAGAACACCGTGGGGAGTCAGAAGCGGCCGAGCCTCTTACCATCAGTGAGCGGGCCGGGGAGCTAGGCTATGTGGAAACACCGGAGCTTACAGCCTTACGGGCAAACTGGGTTGAGGCAATAAAAACGGGTGCAGAGGACGCCCGCGACATCGCTATCCAGTATCAAGAAAAAGCCGAAGCGGCCGATGCTACATATTTGGCAGGTTTCCGGCAGGGCCGCGATCACGTTTATGCCTGGATGATGCGTGATAGTGAAGTTGCAGAAGAGGCGGAAAATACAGTCCTAGCCGAAGCTGCCGCAGCGGGCTTCGTCGAAACCGAAGCCATGCGCGCGGCCCGCGCCCGCATTGCTATAACGCTCGCCCACGAACCCACTGAGGAATCATCGATAGAATTAGTAGGCCAAGTCGATGACTACCACAAGTTGGCCAATCAGGAAGAGGCCAAGTACGGGGCAAAGTTTCAAATCGGTCTGCTTCTGGCCAAAGCCACAGTCTGGCGAGATGCCGGTAAGCCCGAGTTCTACCGTGAAGACCTCGAGGATGCCTTTGAGTACGCTCGCGGGATGGGGCTGGATGAGGTCATGGGTGAAGTTAGCCGTGAGCTCGGCTCACTCGACGCCTAGTCCTCCGGGTTCGGGTTGACACACTTGTAATATATGCCCACATATGGCATGGTTTAATAGTTTGGTAGTCTCGACGAAATGAGGCCGTCATGGCAACCTTGGTAAACCCTAGTAACCCCGCCGTCCAAAAGGCCCTTGACAAGGTAGTCAGCCCACCGAATCGGTATGACATGGACTGCGCTATTTTTTGGGCTAGCGGCTTCATATACCTTCTCCTGATGTACGGTCTGTGGAATTTAATAACGCTCTCGCACTGGGCCACTATGCTCCTTTTCATATGCTTAGCCGTTATATCAAGTGCGGCCGGTGGCATAGTTACCGCATGGAGAGTACATGTAGCTCTCAAGAAGCGGGACCAGCGCCGGGTAAAGCAATACCGCGACGAAGCCCAAATCATCGAGGTCTCAGATGTGATCCTGGAGGCATGGGATGACACCCTGGTCGAAAACGGCATTATGCTCAGCCATCCGCTAGCTCCGCCGTTAGCCCACTTCGACCTTTTCGTCCGTCTTCGGTCGCTCGACGACGCGTACGAAGACGCCAACGACGCTGACCGTGAGCGGCTCCTGACTCGTATGAAAGAACCGATGGCCGAAGTGGCGGCCAACATTGCTGCCCAACTTGAGCAAAAGGCTGCGGAGGACCGCCGGCTAGCCGATATGGAAGCAAATGCTCACCACGACTACATCAACGGACTTATCGGTCCACCACAGACGCCCAACTAACATGGGGCACCCTAACGGGTGCCCCATAACTTTAGTGTTTGACAACCATATACTACTTATGGTATAAACTGTTCATGATTTCAGTCAATCAATCCGGTTCAATTATCCGTCGTCGCAACCAACTCTTATGGGAAGAGACTGGTTGTTCTGTCATGTAGCAAATAGCACTTATCACAACGATCAATCCCTTCTCGAAAGGGATTTTTTCTTTATGAAGGACAACTATTAATGAGCTAAAACCAATGAACAGAGAAAATATACCGGTAAGACCACTCAAGCTACTCATGCGCGAGGAAGTAGCCGCTAACGGGGCTCCGCTTCCACTTGCCAGTCTCCTGAACGCTACGCAGCTTACCATCCAAAGCCAACCTGTCAAAAAGCTGTGGGCAGACACAATGCACACGATGAAAGACATCCTTGGCGCCCATCTGCCGCTAGTGGAGGTAGTCATGCCAAAATTGTGGCTGGGTGACGCTGCCAAGGCGGAAAAACTGAACCACATCAAGGCCGCAGCCGTAAGTCTTGACTCCTATGACACCACGGGCGCCTTCCCCCTGAGGGTTTCCCGGCATTTTGCTAAAGGCGGTATCCGGCAGATCGGCATCGGCGCCAGACCAGGAGCCCCGTCATTGGACAAGCAGCTAACATTACTCACTAGGTTTGCGGCCGGCGCTCCTATTGTCTTAATGGAAGACGACATGTACACAGGCGGCACGGCTAGATACATAATTGAGCTATTACAAGCTAGAGATTTCTGCGTTCTTAGGTTTATACCCGGTCTACAAGTTTCCGGCATTAAAACAATTAGCGGTGTGCCGGTCGAAGCAGTCGCGCGGTACGACCAAGCGGAAGTCCTGGATGTCGTTGACCCGCGGGATTTGTTATTCGGACTTACGGACGCCGGACTTGTCATTAATGAAAATAAACTGCTATATCGCGCACCATATGTATTACCATGGGTTGATTTAACGGCCAGAGCCAGTATCCCGCCCGGGCAGGCGAAAGATCTTTCTTGCGCTATAACGGAGTTAAATGGCTGGTTCTATACTCGAATAGAACAGCTTACCGGTCAACAAATATCCATAAAAGATATGGCGCCGGCTTTTCAGGTTTTCATTGCCCAGAGTACCAGCTACCCATTAACCGGCACCATGACAGGTTTTTGCGACTACTCCAAAAATTGTTTAGCTTCCTATAATTAAGTAGGCAAATTGACAAATAGAATCCAAGCCATTATGTTGTGTTCGCCCACACTGGTGAATTGGGTGACTGCTGCGGCAGCAACCGCAGACCAAGCGTAGGAGGTTTGTTATGCCTAAGATTGATATTGATATTCCGGATGATTTCTTCGAATCGGCCGACGAACGCGAGACGTTCTTCGATGGCGTACAGGAGAGTGTCGCCCGGCACATGTCGTGCAAGAATGCCAAGGGTAAGTTCATCGAATTCGATCCAGTCAAGCATGTTGACCTCATCCCGCGTCCCTACGATGCCGTAACCGCGCGGCCCACTGCGGTGCTGCTGGCTACCATCACCACCTACGCTCTGCCTGACCGGATGGCAAACATAAACGAGCGGGTACAGGCTGTCGCTGATGATATCGGCCGCATGGTGCCTGACACTAGAGTGCCCAAGAGTATGGACGCAGTTTCTGTCACCTTCCTGGTCAAGGGCGAAGGCTGCTGGGCAGTTAACCAGACAGCCTGACCGTCAAAATTTCAGGCCCCGTACACCTCCGGCGGCCAGCAGGACGAACCCATCGTCCAGGCTGGCCGCTGCTTCATTTTTAGGTCATACTTTTACCCACAGCGTACAGCTTGTCCTCAGAATGTTTTAATACTATTAAGCCAACAACGAGAACTCTCGCTGACAGGAGGATGTGTGAACGAAGAATCACAAGGTAAGAACAAGAAGATCATCGCCATCATCGGGCTGCTGGTCATTGTGGTTGTCATTGGCATTGGCGTTATGGTGTCAAACCAGAAAACCAACACCGCCAACCAGCCTACCAGTTCGCCGGCGTCGAACAACACCAATACATCTCCGTCCCCAACGTCCACTGCGGCCAGCCCCTCGTCAGATTACAAAGACGGCACGTACTCTGCCGCCGGCACCTACGAATCGCCAGGCGGCCGCGAATCAATCGATATCTCGATCACCATCAAAGACGGCGCCATCGCCGATACTACCGCCGTCTCAGGATCCACCAACCCGACCGGGCGCAAGTTCCAGGGCCAGTTCATCTCCGGCTACAGAACTCAAATCCTTGGCAAGTTCATTGATGATGCCAATGTCTCCAGAGTTTCCGGCTCGTCCCTGACCTCCAAGGGCTTTAATTCGGCCTTGGAACAAATTAAAGCCAAAGCCAAAAACTAAATCACGTGGCGGCGGCACTCGGCTCCACCCTGAATCAAAACACCCGGTACTACTGGAAGGTTGAGTCCATCAACGCCACTGCGAGTGCCTTGTCCGATACCTGGAATTTTAAAACCACCCCACCGGAGCTTGAGGCCTTAACGTCCTCGGGCCGGTAGAATGGCGCCTCGTGTTCCCGCGTGACTGCCAACAAGTCACGCTGCCCGATGACAAGACGTCTGTCAAAGTCTACATTACCAAAAAAGGCTTTACATACGGGCCCAGCGCCCTATATTAAATAGGTAGTCTTAAGAATAATCACAGTTTAACAGGGGCATTATGGATAAAACCACCAAAACAGTCGTTTGGGTCGTAGTCGCATTGGCAGTAATCGGCGGCGCCTGGCTACTGCTAGGTAATAAAGGCACAGCCAATGAGAAAACAACCAACACCGCACCACTAAAGATTGGCGTGGTACTGCCACTGTCAGGTGATGCGGCTGTCTACGGCGAGCCGGCCCGCAACATCCTCCAAATGGCGGCCGAGGAAATTAATGCGGGTGATGGCGTCAAGGGTCAAAAACTTGAGTTGATCATTGAAGACGGCAAATGTAACGGCAAAGACGCCGCCAACGCCGCCCAAAAGCTCATCAACGTCGACAAAGTCAAAGTCATGATTGGCGGCTGGTGCTCCAGTGAATCGCTGGCCATTGTGCCAATTGCCGCTCAAAACAAGGTAGCGATGCTATCGGCCGGGTCATCCAGCCCGAAGCTCACTGGCATTAACCCGATCTTTGCCCGCAACTACCCAAGTGACGCCGCTCAGGGGTCTGTGCTAGCCGATATTGCCTACACCGACAAAGGCTGGAAGAACGTTGCGTTTATTCAGGAGCAAACTGACTACGCCCAAGGCCGTATACACCGCCTTCTCGGACCGGTTTAAGGAGCTCGGGGGCAGCGTCACCAATGAGCAGTTCCCAACTGCCACCACCGATTTTCGGACCATAGTATCCAAGGTGCAGGGTCAGAACCCAGACGCCGTCTTCGTGAGCACCCAGACTCCGGCTGTGTCCGCCCGGATTTTGACCCAGATGAAGCAGCTGGGTTGGAAGCCGAAGCTCATGGTAGCCGATATTGTGCCTGGTGACCAAGAAACCGTCACTGCCAACCAAGACATGCTAGAGGGAGCGCTGACCGCCGAGTTTGGCGTCGACTCCACCAACAGCAAATTTAAGGCCTTGGCTGATGCTTACAAAACCAAGTTCAGCAAAGACATGCCTTACCAGGGCTATGCTCAAACCGAGTATGACGCCGTCTACCTAGTGCGTGACGCGCTGGCCGAGGTTGGTTATGATGGCGAGAAAGTAGCTAAGTGGCTGCACGAGAGCGTCAAGGACTGGCAGGGCGCGACTGGCTCGGTAACGATTAAGCCGGATGGCGACCCCAAGGCTGGCCATCGTGCAGAAATTATTACTGCCGGCAAAGTAGGGGCATACCAGAAGTAACATTCCGTGGAAATCGTCCCCCAGCTCGTTCTCAATAGCATCATTGCCGGTTCAGTATATGCGCTAGTGGGCATGAGCGTCTCCCTAACGTTTGCAGTAACGCGGTTCTTCAATCTGGCTCATGGAGCGGTGGCAGCAGTTGGTGGTTATTCGGTGCTTTACCTAGCCAAGACACTCGGTCTGAATCTAGGCCTGGCTGTGGTGCTGGGGATCGCAGCCGCAGCTGCTACGGGGTATGTGTTGGAGCGGCTGATTTTTCGGCCGCTCCGCACGCGTCAGGCCTCAAGCATGATGTTGCTCGTCGCCTCGCTGGGCGCATTCACTGTGTTACAAGCCCTGCTTGCCATCTTGTTTACCAGCCAATTCCAGTCGTTGTCCGGGTTGGCCCCGGCCGGCAGCCTACATGTGGCCGGTGCTGCCATTACCATTGTTCAACTCATAACGCTGTTAGTCGCGGTTCTGGTACTCGTCGGCTTCTGGCTAGTGCTTACTCGCACCCGGTTTGGTAAGGCTGTCCGGGCCATTAGTGATGACGAAGAGGTGGCCAACATCGTCGGCATCAACACCCACCGGATGATCGGCTATGTCTTTCTACTTTGCTCGGGCGTGGCTGGAGTAGCCGGTATTCTGGTAGGCATGGATACGGGCCTAGAGCCAACTATGGGCTTATCATTACTGCTCAAAGGAGTAATCGCGGCCATCATTGGCGGTGTAGGGAGCATTTACGGCGCCTTTTTGGGCGCCTTTTTGCTGGCACTCGTCGAGAATCTCGGCGTGTGGCAAATCTCAGGTGAGTGGAAGGATGCGCTGGCCTTTGGCGTGCTAATTCTATTTTTGCTATTTAGGCCACAAGGCATTTTAGGAAAGCGGCCGTAGTGGAATACCTTATCCATCTAGCAGTTTTATTTTCAATCTTCTCCATTCTGGCCCTGTCACTAAACTTAGTCGTGGGCTACACCGGCCTGCTATCACTGACCCACGCGGCCTTTTATGGTATTGGGGCCTATGTCACCGGGATTTTAATGGTCGGTCATGGCGCGAACTTTTTCGTCGGCCTAGGGGCTGGCGTACTGGCAGCCATGCTGTTAGCTTTGCCCATTAGTATGGTGCTCGCGAAATTCCGGGGCGATTATTATGCGCTTGTATCCCTGGGTTTTAACGTGATTGTGTTTTCCGTCCTGCTCAATTGGCAGGCCGTGACACAGGGACCGCTGGGTATCCCGGGAATATTGCGCCCGGAATTGTTTGGCCTGGTGTTTAGCAATAGCTTCGCCTTCTTGGTCTTAGCCTTAATCCTCGCCGCGGGTGTGTACTGGCTATCGCAAGCGATTGTATCCTCATCGTTTGGCCGGGTTCTCAAGGCCATCCGCGAGGACGAGGAGGCGCTCGGCGTGTTTGGCTATCGCACCCAGACTTATAAGCTAGTCATCTTTGTCATCGCCGCCGCCATGGCCGCCGTAGCCGGCGCGTTATACGCCTCCTATACCAGCTTTATTGACCCACATACCTTTACCGTCAGTGATTCAATTTTTATGCTGGCCATCATCGTGCTCGGAGGCCTGGGCTCGTTGCGCGGAGCGGCGGTGGGCGCGCTGGTGCTGGTCCTGCTGCCTGAAATATTACGGTTCGTCGGCTTCACGCCCGATATAGCAGCCCAAATGCGCTTAGTGGTCTACGGCATAATTCTAATCCTCTTGATGCACTACCGTCCGCAAGGGTTAATGGGGGAGTATAGATTATGAAATACGCTATCCAAACCAAAGGCATGGTCAAAGAATTCGGCGGCGTCAGAGCCATCGACAAGCTGTCAATCAGCCTCTCCAAGGGCAAAATTACCGGCATCATCGGTCCAAACGGCTCCGGCAAAACCACCCTCACCAATGTGCTAACCGGATTCCACCAAATGGACGGCGGCACCATCGTCATTAACGGCGAAACTGAGCACGGACGGCTGCGGTCACGTGAAGTGCTAGAGCTCGGAATCACCCGCACATTTCAAGGTGTGCGGCTGTTTGAGCAACTCAGCGTGCTAGATAACGTGCTGGTAGTCGTGACCAAGCGCAGCGTCTGGGGCGCATTATTTGAACGGCATCAAAAGTTTCATTACGATCAGGCGAAAGAGGTATTAGAGCGGGTCGGCTTATGGAATAAACAGGGCGCCAAGGCGGCAGAGCTGTCGTATGGCCAACGGAAGTTATTAGAAATTGCTCGCACCCTCGCCACCAAGGCCGATATTGTTCTATTCGATGAACCATACGCCGGACTCTTCCCTGAGATGGTCAAAATGGTTAGCGGGATCATGACGGAGCTACGCGAGGAAGGTAAGACCATCATATTAATTGAGCATGATATGGCCCTCATCCGACAATTATGCGACCGGGTCGTGGTAATGGATGCTGGCAAGCTCCTGGCCGAGGGTACACCGCACGAAGTGCTGGCCGACAAGCGGGTAATTGAGGCATACTTAGGTGCTTGAGACCAAGAAATTATCAGTCCAGTACGGCGGCGTAACGGCTCTAGACAAAGTGGATGTGGAGCTAAGCAAGGGCGAAATTGTCGCCCTCATGGGGCCCAATGGGGCGGGCAAATCAACTGTCCTAAAGGCCATTTTTGGCTTAGCCAAAGTATCATCTGGCCAGGTGTTGTGGGAAGGCCGGGAATTTACACCGGTGTCGCACGAGGTAGTGCGCCGTGGTATCGCCTTTGTACCCCAAGGCCGCCGGGTCTTTACAGACCTCACTGTAGAGGAGAATCTGGAAATCGGCGGCTTCATCATTGATAGCCCTCAACAGCGGCGGCAGCGGATCAAAGAGCTATTTGAGATGTTCCCGGTGCTCGCCACCAAGCGCCGGGAACGCTCCGGTACGTTATCGGGTGGACAGCAGCAGATGCTCGCCATCGCCCGCGGTCTCATGACCAACCCCAAGGTCCTCCTCCTCGACGAGCCGTCATTAGGTCTGGCTCCCAAGGTTGTCAAAGAGGTGTTTGCTTTTGTCAAAGACATCAACCAACAACAGGGTACCGCCGTCATGGTAGTAGAGCACAATTTAAAATCTCTTCTCGAAATCGCCGACCGCGGCTATATTCTGGACAAAGGCCGGGTAGTCGCCCACGGCGACCCGCATAGACTAGTGGCAGACGGGACGCTGGAACGGGTATTCACGGGTCGGCATTAATCCAAAACCACAAACATAGCTTGTACAGTCATATATGGTGTAATCAAACCCAGATTACAGCTCACTCTCAGGATACATTAATAAAATTGTGCTAACAACGAGAATACTCGCTGATAGGAGGGTGCATGAACGAACAACCACAGGATAATAACAAGAAGATTATCGCCATTGTCGGTTTGCTGGTCATAGTGGCGGCCATCGCCATTGGCGTTATGATGTCGAGCCAGAAAACTGATACCTCCAACCAGGCTACCAGCTCACCTACGCCAAGTATTTCAGCTAGCGTCACGCCGTCCCCGACATCCAACTCGTCCAATCCCTCGTCGGGTTATAAAGATGGTACATACTCCGCCACCGGCACATACCAATCACCGGGCGGACGCGAATCAATCGATATTTCGGTCACCATCAAAGACGGCGCCGTCGCCGACACTACAGCGGTTTCTGGATCCGCCAATCCGACCGGCCGCAATTACCAGGGTCAATTTATTAATGGCTACAAAGCCCAAATTCTTGGCAAGAGCATTGATGACGTCAGTATCTCAAGGGTGTCCGGCTCATCTCTGACCTCCAAAGGCTTTAACTCGGCCCTGGAGCAAATTAAGTCCAAAGCCAAAGGCTAAAGCACTTGGGGGCGGCTTTGGAGTTACGGTTCGAAGCCATCGGCACCGCCTGGTCCGTGGAGGTCTATGAGCCCGTATCCCGAGCCCCCATGTCCGCCAAAATCAAGCACGCTATAGCCGCCCGCGTCGAACAATTCGACCTGGCCTATTCGCGGTTCCGCCCCGATTCGCTCATCACGCGCCTGTCCCACCAGGCCGGCCGCTACGAATTACCGGCTGACGCTCAGCCCCTATTCGACATCTATCAAGATTTGTACCGCATCACCAACGGGGCCGTCACGCCGCTCATCGGCCAGACCCTGTCCGACGCCGGCTACGACGCAGCCTACTCGCTCACGCCCAAACCGCTCACGTCCCCGCCGGCCTGGGACGAAACCCTAACCTACGACTTCCCGCATCTCACCCTCCACCAACCCGCCTTGCTCGACCTCGGCGCCGCCGGCAAAGGTTACCTGGTCGACCTCGTCAGCGAACTGCTCGAAGATCACGGCCTCACGTCCTACTGCGTCGACGCCGGCGGTGACATGCGCTACCGTCGCCTGGACGGCCCGCCACTTCGGGTCGGCCTCGAGCACCCGGCCGACCCAACCCAAGTCATCGGCGTAGCCGAACTGTCCAACACCAGCCTCTGTGCCTCGGCCGGCAACCGCCGCGCCTGGGGCGACTACCACCATATCCTAAATCCCCACACCCTCACCTCTCCCCGCCACCTCCAGGCGGTTTGGGTCACCGCCCCCACCGCCCTCATAGCTGATGCCCTCGCTACAGCGTTGTTTTTTGTGGATCAGTCCGTCTTAGACGGGTATTATAAGTTTGAGTCTGCACTCGTACATAGCGGCGGCTCACTGCAGCAGTCGCCGGGATTCCCCGCCACGTTTTTTTCAGCCACATAACCAAGAGGTGACTATATGGTAGTGATTCGGCAAATTGATCGGTTCCTGAACGGCATCACTATGTACCGCTTGATGCTGTACGGCCTCATGGCGCTAGCTGCCGTCGCCATCATATTTGCCTTCATGGGCGCGCTCAGCCTATCCGGCCCTGCGCTTTTGGTTTCGCTTGTTACGCTGTTTTTGGTCTGCTACGCCGCCAACTGGTTATTTAGCACCCTATTCGACGCTCCCACCGGCGCTGAGTCGGCTTCCATTACTGCAATCATTTTATTCTTCCTCCTGGCGCCGCCCGCCAATGTCCGTGACCTGGCCATGATCGCGCTCGCCGGCCTCATTGCCATGGCCTCCAAGTACCTCCTGGCTACAGGCCGCAAGCACATCTTCAATCCGGCCGCTTTCGGCGCCGCCGCGGTCGGCCTCACCGGGCTCTACGCCGCCACCTGGTGGGTTGCCACGCCCATCCTCTTGCCGTTCGTCATCGCGCTGGGTCTATTGGTAGCCCGCAAAGTCCGCCGTTTTCAGCTCGTCACCGCCTTTGTACTGGCCACGCTGGCCACGATGCTCCTGGTGGCCGCAGACCGCTCCGTCACCGACGTTTTAGCCACGGCCTACCTATCCTGGCCGCTCATCTTCCTTGGCACCATTATGCTAACCGAACCCGCCACCATGCCGCCCCGCAACCGCGACATCCTCATCTATGGCGCGCTCGTTGGTGTCATATTTGGCTCCCAAGTCCACATCGGCCCCATCTATAGCACTCCCGAAGTTGCGCTCCTCATTGGTAACGTCTTTGCCTACTTCATGAGCCCCAAGTACCGTCTGCGCCTAAAGCTCAAAGAACAAGTCCAGCTCTCACCCGACATCACCGAATTCCGCTTCACCAAGGACCGCCCGGCTCAGTTTCAGCCCGGCCAATACATGGATGTGTTGGTCCCGCACGGCCGCACCGATATCCGCGGTAACCGCCGCACCTTTTCCATCTCCTCATCGCCGACCGAACCAGAATTACACCTGACCACCCGGTTCTACACCCCGTCCAGCAGCTTCAAAACCGCCCTGCACGACCTCAAACCCGGCCATACCGTCATGGCCGGACAACTCGCCGGCAACTTCATTTTGCCCGCCGAACCCAACCAAAAGCTCGTGTTCATCGCCGGTGGCATCGGCATCACCCCCTTCCGCAGCATGATCAAGCACCTCCTCGACACCAATCAACACCGCGACATAACCATGTTTTACTCTGCCAATAATCCCAGCGACTTCGTCTACCGGCCCTTGTTGGACGAGGCCAAAACCATCGGCCTAACCACCCACTATCTCCTCACGGCCCGCGAAGTACCCAAAGACTGGACAGGGGAGACAGGTTTTCTCACGGCTGACATTATCAAAAACCAAGTACCTCATTATCAGGAAGTCATGTTCTTCCTCTCCGGCCCCAACGTCATGGTCGAATCCTACCGCACCATGCTCCGCCAACTCGGCATCAAACACAGCCGCATCAAAACCGATTACTTTTCAGGTCTATAATCCAGCTTAATTTCAGCCATTGCTGATAAACTAATGAAGTAATGTTCAGGAGAACCCGCATGGTATGTCCAGTAGATAACACGCCGCTCGTAATAGCCGACCGCCAAGGCATCGAAATCGATTATTGCCCCAAGTGCCGCGGTGTCTGGCTTGACCGCGGCGAACTCGACAAAGTCATCGACCGCGCCGCCTCCTACGAAACCGGCCATCAAGATCGCCAAGCTCCGCAGCCGCAGCCCTATGATCACGACCTCAGCAACGACCGCCACGATGACTACCGGGATACCCGCCGCGATAGCGATCACGGCGACCGTCGTGGTGACCAATACTCCGGCGACCGCTATGGCGAACACCCCAAAAAACGCAAGCGCGAAGGTTTCCTCGGAGACATGTTCGACTTCGGCGACTAAGTCCGGTATTGCCCAAACAGATAATATATGGTATTAAAAGAAACGGTATTTAATACCTAACACTGAGTCATAAACCCGACCCAAGCTGCCCGAGTTTAATCTCAATCAGGGAGTACGACATGACCGAGTTAAGCTTCACTGTTGCCCCCGGCGCTGTTACGGCTCTAACCAATACCCACGACGACCGCGCCTACTTCACCTTCACTGGCGACCTTGGGCAGATGGGCTGCATCGAGGCCGCTCTTCGGCAAGCCGGCTACCCAGTGGTCAAGTCAGGTGTCTATCCTGGGTTTGCTAAGGAGCAGGAGGATCTCTTCCGCCAGGCGCTAGCCTATGTCTTCGAGTACAAAATTGACGGCTGGTGGAACCAGGAAGTGGGCATGGTTCGGTACGGGATCTGCACTCAGGAAGAATTCCGGGCCGCCCTGAGTCGGCAAGTCAAGGACTCGTCCGGCAGTTAAAGCCCCCGTCTCTGCCTCACGCCTTCCAGGCTCACCAAACTCCCACCCCGCCATCCGGCGCGGGTGGGCTCACCCCAAGATTTTAATCAATTTTTAAAGTTTTAGGATGGGCCAAATAGCTGCCGGCTGTTGCCCTCTCTTTTTAGTTATGGTTGCTTCTATGAAGTAACGCTTGCAAAATAATCGCAGGTTGACGAACCAGCCCCTTCCAGACGGGATTGACAATGAGATTAGTGCGCATCACCGAGACAATCGAGCATGCCAACAGTGACAGTTGCGTTGTCCATGAATATCCAATGGACTATGACCTCGTCAATGGAGCAGTTGCCCAAATCTATGGCCGCTACCCGGCCGACGGAGTGGTCTATAACCAGGCCTGCACCGAGATGGCCTTTGTGCTGGGGGGAAGCGGCCGACTGGTCATCGGGGACGCCGGGCACCATCTAGACTCAGGTGACCTGGTACTGATTGAGCCAAACGAACAGTATTACTGGGAAGGTAATATGCGCTTGTTCATCGCTGCTACTCCGGCCTGGACGCCAGAGCAACACAAGCAGTGGGATAATAAACGACCCCAGCTACCTGACTGGGCGCCAACCAGTGGTCCCTGGTGCTTGATGCGATGGATTCCGCTCGGCGTCGACAACCCTGAAGTCGATACCTGTATGCTTCGGCTCCAGCACGAAGAAAGCCAATGCCGCGGCATTCACGGACAGCAGCATCACACCGAGAGCTCACTGTACGTCGGGCAACTTGCCAATAAGGTAGTGGTCAAAAACGTCCCTGGAATATAGGTGCCCAATGAGCGCTCAACATCCCTTCGATGCAGAGTTGCTGAGTATCGACCCGCAAGCCCATCGAGTGACCTCCGAAGACCTCGCCAACATCGGCGATGACGGCCTCAAAATCACCGCCCTTTTAGTATCAGACCCTTTGACGGTGATCGACCTGACGGTTTATGCCAAAGGTGCCACCCTCCGCCTCGTCTGTCCACGGCCGGTTTTCTTCATGTTCGCCGGCTCGGATATACACCCAGACGGCAGCGTTGAGCCCTATGTCTTGTCGGCAGCGCCGTGTCATTGCCCACACACCCAACACGATCAACCACGCTGGAACCCGCTTATCTTTGCCATGATCTGGTATCCCGGGTTGCATGCCACGGCGGACCAGATTTTTAGGGCCTACGCCACCAATCTACTCACTACGCCAGATAGCTACTGCGAGTGGGGTATGGCGTTGATTGGGATCACGAAATAAGTCCGCCCCCGCCCGCCCGCCGCAAGAATTACTTGTGGTCGGCGGGTATTGTTATAATTTGATATAGCCCGAAACCGGGTAGCATCTACTGGTAGGAGTAAGTATGAGCCGGCGACGTCCAGGTGACAAATGGGCTTTTATGGAGCGCAAGCTCGTCAAGCAGCCAGATTTCAGGGGTCAACTGGTGCCTCACCTTTACCGCATAACGCTGTTCCGCACGCCTTGGTTTAGCGTCAAGCTACATAAGATTCTGAGAAGCGACACGGATCCATATCTGCACGATCATCCCTGGCATTGGTTCTCGCTCATGCTCTGGGGAGCATATCGTGAGGAGCGCCCAGCCGGCATCAAAGTGCACCGGGCCGGCAGTATCCGGATTCGACTAGCCACCAGCCCTCATCGCCTTACGCTCCTCACCCCGTATGTCTGGACATTATTCATCACGACTGGGCGCTTGCGGAACTGGGGCTTCCATACTCCCTCAGGTTGGGTGCACCACCTAAAAATAGCCACCGGGGACATCGATCAGCTCTCGCACCCCTCATAATATGTCCCGGCTTCTATCCTCAGCCCGGTGCGGCAACTACATGCCAACCCGGGCTTAGCTTTTATAACCAAAAAATGGGACCGACTATAATTAGCCGGTCCCATGGATTGGTAACCTCACAGAAAATCAGGCCGCCCGCCTCGATGCGGAGGCTGAGCCCTGGGCTTTGGCAGCGGCCTTTCGGGTCTCCCTCACCAGGTTCAACAGCTCTCTGTTCTCACGTCGCCTGGCCCAGAAGCCGCCCGCCTGATACCGGCGCAAATGACTCGATATCTGGTACTTAACCGTGAAGTCATTGGCCCGGAAGTAGAGCGACCATGCCACTATGTACATCCGGCGAAACCGCCGTCCATGGCTTTCACCCGATAAGCAGAACGCGTGGCAAAGCTCGTGGATCAAAGTCGCTGCCTCGTCCGTTAAGTTGAGAGCTGATTCTATCCAGATTTGTCTCGGCTCTGGACCCAATGCTGTGTCCTGCGTCCAGCATAAGCCAATAACGCGGCTATTGCCGTCTTCGCTGGGGCGAACCTGGAACGACTCAATGGCGGCATTCCTGGCCGGGCTATTCAGCCAGCTGGCTACCCAGCGCACATGGCCTTCAAGCTTGTCGATCAGCTCCGGGTCCAGATCAGCATCGGGCGCCAGGTAATAGCGGCTCCTTACTCGGGTCTCTTCGCTGCCGGCGAGTAACCGGTTGAGCCAACGCCACAAGGGGTCACGCTCCTCAAGGAAAGGGTTAGGGGTGCTCCGTAGTGGATGATTATATTATAACACATAAACGTAAAAAGTACAAACGCAGATCAGGAACTCTCGTCTAGGCAATAGCGATTAATGTGAGCCTCGGACCAAATAAACAGACTGGAGTTTTGCCCAATGCAACGGTACAATTTCATGATTCTTATGCTAAAATACAATAAGAAATTGTGAGACAACAATGGCCCGGTCGAAACTAGGAGGAGCAAACAAAGCCGCACGACGCCGTAGCGCAACCGCTAGGTCAGTGCTGGTAAGGCGCGGTGTAGCCTATGTCCAGCGATGGGCTAGCCGTGCCATGTCAACAGTGCGGCCGCGTCTAGTAGGTGGCTTGGCCGCCGTCATGTCCGTCGCCGGTCAGGCCGCAACGCACCTTCGCACAGCCCACCACCATCTTGCCGCCCGTCCGCATCAGCACCTCCGTCGTCAGTTTGACTGGTATGATCGCTGGCATAACCATCGTCACCATCATCGGGTGCATTACGCCGCCCTCACAGCCTACATCATTGGTATTTTCTTTGTGAGCGGCCTGCACCACGCTATCTTTGCTGACTCATCCCATACTTGGGACTTCACTACACCCAGCAATTTCTCCATCGACAGCGCCCTCGAGGTTAGTGGTACCAGCGTCCGTCATAAAGCTCAAAACTACACCCCTGATGCCGCCACCGAAGCCCTCTACCACCTGGATGAAGCCGGCGGTGGTAGCGCCGCCGATTCCTCAACCAATAGCAACACGGGTGCAGTCACCGGCGGCACGTTCGGCCTCGGTAACTTAAACAACGGCCTCACGCTTAACGGAACCAGCGATCAAGTATCGGCCACAGATTCTGCCTCACTCTCATTGGACCAGGACAATACCCTGGAGGCCTGGACCAAATTCGCGGGCACGTTCTCGGACACCAGCCACGACCATCAGCAGGGTGTCATCGACAAGGGCTCCTACAAGCTGTATTACGACCAGGAAACCGGCAAGGTCACGTATGAGCTGGCTAATTCCGCAGCCACCAACTGGACTCAACAAGCCGGCAACGACGTCAAGAGTAGCTGGGACCTAAACGGTAAGTTATCTGTCAACGCCCAGGTTGCTATCGGCGGCAACGTCTATGCCGCGTTAGGCAATGCCGTGGCTGATGCTGAGGTCTGGAAATGGGATGGGTCCACCTGGACCCAAATCGGCGGCGACGGCAAGAACTCCAGCTGGTCCGACCAAACGTTCGAAAATGTCCTGTCACTAGCCGCCAATGGCAACACGCTTTACGCCGGGCTGGGTTCCAGTGCCGGGGATGCCGAAGTCTGGAGCTGTGACACCTCCACTGGCTGTTCCAGCTGGACCAAGATCGGCGGCGACGGCATTAACAGCAGCTGGGTCGTCAACACCTATGAGGAAGTCACCAGTATGGTCGTGATGGGCTCTAACTTGTACGCCGGCATCGGCAGCTCGGCCAACGACGCCGAAGTCTGGCGCTGGAATGGCAGTGCCTGGACCAAAGTTGGCGGCGACAGCCTGGCTAGCGGCTGGACCACCAACTACGAAATCGTCCCGTCTCTGGCGACAGACGGCACCAACATTTACGCCGGCCTAGGGCTTACCGCCGGGGACGCCGAGGTCTGGCGCTGCGGCAACTGTGGCACCACACCGGCCTGGACCAAAATCGGCGGTGATGCCGTCAACTCCAGCTGGGCAGATGTGACCTACGAGACCGTCCAGAGTCTGCGCTGGCTCGGCAGTGATCTCTACGCCGGCATCGGCCTCAGCACCACCGACGCCGAAGTCTGGCGTTACAACGGCACGGCTTGGACCCAAATTGGCGGCGACGGCTTAAATAGTAGCTGGAACACCAACTATGAAGGGGTTTACGCCTTAACCGACGATGGCACCAACGTTTACGCCGGCCTAGGCAATACTGCCGGCGACAATGAAGTCTGGCGCTACAACGGCACGGCTTGGACCCAAATTGGCGGCGATGGGTTAAATAGCGGCTTCACCAACACGCATACTATTGTGCAGTCTCTGCTTTATACGGGCAGCACCCTCTACGCCGGCCTAACCGCGGCCGGCAACAACGCCGAAATCTGGACCTACAACGGTACGTCCTGGACGCGGATGGGCGGCGGCTACGTCAATAAAAGCTGGGGCTTTTTCAATCTTCAAGATGTTGAAAGTATGACCGTCTCGGGCGACTATCTGTACGCCGGTCTCGGTAATACCGTGGCCGGCAACGCCCAAGTCTGGCGCTTTGACGGCACATCATGGGCGCTTGTGGGCGGGCAGGGGATTAACTCCAGCTGGGCGGTTAATACCTTCGAAAACGTTCTCAGCATGACCAGCTATGGTGGGAATTTGTATGTCGGCCTGGGCACTACCGCCGGGGACGCCGAAGTCTGGCGCTACAACGGCACTGCCTGGACCCAAATTGGCGGCGATAGCCTAAACAGCGGCTGGGCCGCCGGATACGAGGAAGTCTATTCGCTCGCTACCTTTGGTGGCAATCTCTACGCCGGCCTCGGTAATACTGCGGGCGACGCCGAAGTCTGGCGTTGGAACGGCACGGCCTGGACCAAGATCGGCGGCGACAGCCTAAACAGCGGCTGGGCGGCCGGCTTTGAGCGCGTCAGCTCCATGACCGTCTTCGGCGGACAGCTCCACGTTGGGCTGGGCGCCAGCGCCACCGACGCCGAAGTCTGGCGATGGGGTGGAGCCACCTGGACCAAGATCGGCGGCGATGGCCTAAACAGCAGCTGGAATACCGTCTACGAGCAGGTAGAATCTCTTCAAGCCTACAATGGCAAACTCTACGCCGGCCTCGGTAACACCACCGCAGACGCCGAAATCTGGGAGTGGAATGGCACGGCCTGGTCGCAAATCGGCGGCGACGCCATAGGCGGTAGCTGGATCGACGGCCAATACGAGCAAGCCAAGGGCTTGTCGGTTTACAACGGCGGACTCTACGCGGGACTGGCCAACACCGCCAGCGATGGCGAGGTCTGGCAATACGACAATGGCGCCTGGACCCAAATCGGCGGCGACGCCATGAATGGCAGCTGGGCCGTCAATGCTACCGAAACAGTCCGCGCCATGACCACCTATCGCGGCAAACTCTACGCCGGCCTGGGCGACTCAGCCAACGTCGACGCCGCCATCTGGTCCTATGGCAACAACGGCTTCTTGCAGTCGGCCACCGTCGGCCAGAATACCAGCTGGCATCACCTGGCGGCCACTTATGACGGCGGTACCATGAAGTTATACATTGATGGCACGCTCAATGCTTCCACTTCCGCCTCGCTGTCACTGCCCAATACCAGCCAGCCGCTTCTGCTCGGCACCACCTTTGGCGCCGCCCAGGCCGGCGTGGCTCAGGGCTACTTTGCCGGCTCACTCGACGAAGTTCGCATCAGCGACTCTGCCCGCAGTAGCTTTACCACCAAACCCTACTCCAATGCTCCGCTCGCCGTCAGCCCGCTCAGCGCCGTCCTCGGCACTGGCGTTGCCAGCTGGAGCGCCTTTAGCGACAGTTCCACACTGGGTGGAGGCAGTATCAACTACCGCCTCTCGACCGATAATGGCACTACGTGGAAATACTGGAGCGGCAGTGCCTGGGTTGTATCGGCCGACACCACCCAAACCAACTCCGCCGCAGTCATCAACAGCAACATCGCCACGTTCCCCGTAGTCATGGGTGGTGGTATCAAATGGCAGGCTATCGCCCAAGGTGACGGCACACAACGGGTTACCTTGGACTCAGTCACCGTTTCCGGCATCACTGACATAACCCCACCCGAAACCAACGCCACCGCGGCCGTCATGTACAAGTCGGCCGGTGGGCCCACCGTGGCCTCAAATGACTGGACCAACGGCGGCTCGCCGTACTTCAGCTGGACCGCCGGCTCCGACGCTGGCGCTGGCATCTACGGTTACTGCCTGTACCTCGGTCAAACAGCCGGCTCCGACCCGACCAGCACCAAAGGTATCCTTGGTAACTCGCCATTGGCCACCACCGGTACGCCGTGCCAGTTCATTGTGCCGGGCGACAGCGTGGACCTGGCTACCAGCGGCTACCTTGCCAGTGCGCTCACGTCATCAAACAATCCCTACTACCTCTACGTCACCGCCATCGACCGGGCCGGCAATGCTGTCTCAAGCACCAGCACCAACTTCCAGTTCCGCTTCGATAACACCACGCCCACCAATCCGGCCTTCATCACGGCCCCATCAAACTTCATTGCCACCAAAACCGCCACGCTCACCTGGCAAACCAGTGGCAGTGATGCCGCCAGCGACGCCAACTCTGGTGTGGCCGGCCTCCAGTATCGCATTGGCGCCTCCAGCCCCTGGTATGGGGACAACCACTTCGGCACTCAGGACGCCACCGACCTGCTCGCCAACGATGGGTCCTATACCACCCAAAATAC
Organism: Candidatus Saccharimonadia bacterium; assembly: GCA_041743505.1. Lineage (GTDB taxonomy): Bacteria > Patescibacteriota > Saccharimonadia > UBA4664 > UBA4664 > JBGTMQ01. The sequence goes on along the minus strand of JBGTMQ010000021.1, from coordinate 115,286 downwards.
CCCGGACTTTGCCAACCTCATTGAGGGCAACAACACCATTTACTTCCGCACCTGGGATCTGGCCGGTAATGTCTCACCCGTCTATGTCACCACTGCGCTTAAAATTAATACCAGTTCACCGAGCTCACCTCAAAACCTCGCCGCCATCCCCACTACCAACACCACCAACTCATTTAGCTTCAACTGGGTGGCTCCGGCCTCATTTGCCGGGCAAGCCGCCAACCTCACCTACTGCTACACCGTCAATGCCACACCCACCGTCTCCAACTGCACCTTCACCGCTGCCGGCGTTACCAACATTACTGCCGGACCCTACGCCACCCAGCCCGGCGATAACACGTTCTATGTTGTAGCCAAAGATGAGGCCGGCAACATTAACTACGCCACTGCAGCTAGTGTCATCTTCACGGCCAATACCTCCGCCCCGGGTATGCCGCTCAACCCGGACGTCGTCGACGCCTCCATCAAATCCACCGCCAACTGGCGCCTGGCTCTCACCTGGGAACCACCCACCAATCCGGGCGCCGGCGTGGCCACCTACCGCGTCTTCCGCTCCACCGACAACGTCAACTTTAGCGTCGTCGCCACCACCAGCGCCACCAGCCTGGTCGACAGCGGCCTCAGTCAAATCACGTACTACTACAAAATCAAAGCCTGTGACTCAGCCAATAACTGTGGCGTAGCCTCTAACTCAGTCTCCAAGCTGCCTACCGGCCGCTTCACCAGCCCGGCCGGCCTGCTCAACCAGGTGGCCGTGCAAAATGTCACCACCCGCCGCGCCACCATTAGCTGGGTCACCAACCGCGCCAGTGACTCGCGCATCGCGCTTGGTACCTCCAGCGGCAATTACTCCAGCGATGAAGTCGCCAATTCCAACCAGGTGACAGCTCACACCATCAATCTCACCAACTTGTCTCCCGGTACACTCTACTTTGCCAAAGCCAAATGGATCGACGAAGACGGCAACCTGGGCAGCTCCGATGAGTTTAGCTTCACCACGGCGCCGGCCCCCCTCATCAAAGAAGTCACCAATCCGTCCGTCGGGCTTACCAGTACTTCCATTCATTTCACCTCCAAAGACGCCACCAGCACCAAGATTTACTTTGGCAAGACCGACAGTTTTGGCGGCGTCCAGATTCTCAACACCTCCACCGCCGAATCTTCCTATACCGCCCAACTCACTAACCTCGATGACGGGACTAAATACTTCTACAAAATCAACACCTTCGATGCCGATGGCAATGAGTACAATTCCAGTATCTTCACCTTTACCACCCCGGCCCGGCCCCGTATCTCGGACCTGCGCTTCCAGCCGGTCGCCGGAGCCCCCACGAACACTCAGCTTGTCTCCTGGACCACCAATGTGCCCGCCACCTCCGGCCTCCAGTACGGGCCCCGCGGCCAAAAACAGTTGGAGGTCAGCGAATCCAAGCTCACCACCGACCACCAGATCACCATTAGCGACCTCGTCGATAATAGCGAATACATTCTCACCGCCTCCTCGCGTGACGGCAGCGGCAATCTGGCCGTTTCCGATCAACAAGTCTTCCGCACCGCCCTCGACACCCGCCCACCCAAAGTCTCGCGAGTCACCATAGAATCCAGCATCAAGGGCACTGGCTCAGACGCCCGCGGCCAGATGGTGGTTAGCTGGAAGACCGACGAGCCAGCCGCCAGCCAGGTCGCCTTCAATCAAGGCTCGTCCGGCGACAGCTACAGCACCAAAACCGCCGAAGACCAAAATTACACCTACGACCACGTGGTTATTATTTCCGATTTACCCACTTCCACCGTTTTCCATCTCAAGGCCATCTCCCGCGACCGCGCCGGCAATGAAGGTAGCTCCACCGATCAGTCCACCATCATCGGGCGGGGCACCGAAAGCGTTCTCAGCATCATCTTCAATGCCCTGTCAAACATATTTGGATTCCTCAAATGAGCAGTAAAACCCTTCTCAAAATCACCAATCTACATAAACAATTCGACCTGGCCACCGAGACGGTCAAGGCGCTCATCGACGTAAACTTTGAAATCAAAGAGGGCGCTTTTGCCATCATCTACGGACCGTCCGGCTCAGGTAAATCGACCTTGCTCAACACCATTGTCGGCCTCGAACCTCCCACTAGCGGAACCGTGGACATGCTCGGACAGGACCTTTACCAGCTCACTCCGGACGATCGGGCGCGGTTCCGCCAGCTCACCCTCGGCATGGTCAACCAAACCAACTACTGGGTTAGTAGCCTCAATGTCATCGAAAATGTTTCCTTCCCGCTCTATCTAGCGGGCTACGACCGGCAGCAGGCCACTAGTCTCGCCCAGTTGCGGCTCGAGCAGGTCGGCCTCGGCAATATTTCGGCCCACAACCCAACGCAACTTTCGGGCGGGCAGCAACAGCGTGTCTCCATGGCCCGCGCACTTATTGCCAGCCCCCGTGTTATCGTGGCCGATGAGCCCACCGGCAATCTAGATTCCCGAAACGGCGAGCTCATCATGGGCCTGCTCGAACGGAGCGTCAAAGAGCAGGGTAAAACCGTCATTCTCGTGACCCACAACCTCGATTATCTGAGCTTTAGTACCCAACAACTAGAAATTAAAGACGGCCTCCTCACCGACACTACCGAGCAAAATGCCGCCAGACGCCGGAAAATAGGGGTGAAACATGGCTAAATCAGTCAAGTCGACCGCCTACGTCGAATTCGAGGCCAACGCCGGCACGCGCCATCTTCGTCCCAAAATAATCCTGTACATGGCCTACCGTAACCTTATTGCCCGCAAACTCCGCACCTTCCTCACGGCCGGCGGCGTTCTCATTGGCATTGGCTCCATCACATTTTTACTCTCATTTAGTCTTGGCCTGCAAAATCTTGTTTTCAAGCAGGTTATCGGATCCAAATCAGTCACCGCCGTCGATGTCACGCCTCCCAGCTCCAATATTGTCCCGCTCGATGCCCCGAATATCTCCAAAATTCGCCAGATCCCTCATGTCACCGACGTTGCCAAAAGCTACACACTGGCTAGCAAGGTCACGCTCGGCCAATCGAGTACCGATGCTGTAGTCTATGGCGCCGATTCAACCTACTTAAATCTCAGCTCGCTGCGTCTCACCACCAAAGGCAGCCTCAAGCTCGGCCCCGGCGAGATACTCGTAAACTCGTCGCTCACTAGGCTCATTGGCATTAGCGATCCCGCCAAAGCCACCGGCAAAGTCCTGCGCCTAGATATCTTGGCCCCCGCCGGCGACGGCGCCAAACGGCATCTCCTAGCCAACGGCGTTATTAAAGGTGTGGTTGATACCGGCAGCGGGTCCGAGGTCTTTATGCCCGACACCTTTTTCGCGTCTGCCGGCGTCACCAATTACGCGCAAGCCAAAGTCATGGTCGACTCTGAGTCCAATGTCGCGGCCGTTCGCAAGCGCATTGAGGTGCTCGGCTTTAACACCACATCGCCCATCGATACCCTTAACCAGATCAAGCAGGTTTTCGTCTTCTTCAACTTTATCCTGGCCGGCTTCGGTGGCATTGGCATGCTCATCGCCGTTTTAGGCATGTTCAACACCCTCACCATCTCTCTGCTCGAACGCACCCGTGAAATCGCTCTTATGATCTCCCTCGGCGCCCGGCGCAAAGACATCCGCCGCTTGTTTGTTGCCGAAGCCGTTGGCCTGGCCGTCTTGGGCGGTATCTGCGGCATTGCCTCATCTTGGCTGCTGGGCGTCGCCATTAACCTCGGTCTCACCCGGCTGGCCAGCTCACGTGGCGTCACCGATCCCGTCAATATCTTTAGCCTGCCCTGGTGGCTTGTCTTTAGCACTCTCGGATTGGTTATCGTGGTCGCCCTGCTCGTGGTCGCCTACCCGGCTTGGCGGGCCGTTCGTGTCAATCCCATCGAGGCCCTCCGCCACGATTAAGGCGCCGGGCTAGGGAAAACAATTCGCGAGGAGTACAATTTAGGCATAAGGGAGTCTAAAATACGTGGAAGTACAAATCAATATTCTAGCAGTCATCCTGGCTATGCTCAGCTCGTTAGTCGTCGGCAGCATCTGGTATGCCCGCTCAGTATTTGGTAATACCTGGATCAAGCTCGCTAAAATCGATATGTCAAAAGACGGCGGCAGCGTCTTTAAGCCCATCGCCGCTACTATGGTTGTCAGCCTCATAACAGCCTACGTACTCGCTCATGTCGCATTTCTCTCCAACCAATTCTTTCAAAACAGCTTCCTGCAAGACTCCCTCACCACTGCCTTCTGGATGTGGCTCGGCTTTACGGCTGCCCGCTTCATTACTCACGACGCCTTTGAGGGCCGGCCCCCCAAACTAACATTACTCAACATTAGCAATGAGTTCGCCACCATCATGGTTATGGGCCTCATTATCGGCTTCCTCGGCGTTTAGCAAAAGCTCCCACTTACCCTACAGCATCGGCATAGTTGCACTTTTAAGAGAAATATGTTTTAATCTAAGTTAGGAGAGTGCGTACATCACAACCGTCTAGGAGGCTGGTAATGAATCAGCATTGGATAGTGTTCTTTGGCGGAACAGTCGGCAATAACCCGTGGCGCAAGCCACTCATTGCCCTGCTTGTGAAGCTGGGATATCCCGAAGCAATGTTCTACGATCCATCAGTTTCGCCCGGCACTTGGGGCTATAGCGAGCAACAGAATGAGGATGCCGTAGCGGAGCGCAGTGCTTTATACATCTACTTCAACGGCGATCCAATGCAAGAGGGAAACCCTCTGTCAAGCTATTCGTTGCAGCGCACCGGCCAGGTCCTCACCCGCTACGGCGACCGGGCTGCCGCGGTATTTGACGTCGAAAATATGCCCGAAGGCCACGTGCGAAAGCAGCTCGAAAGAGCCCTCGTGCGAGAACGGGAGTTTCATCCCGACGCTGCAATATTCACCAACCTTCATGACCTGCTCGGTTGGCTCCTCCCCAGGTTGGATGAACTGCATCAGGCCTATCTAGCCGAGGTATCGCTTCGAGCCAAGGTGGTCCGGGCGATTCTCATGCAATTCGTCTACGCGCAGCTTTACTATGAGGGCTCAACGATGATGCGGAGAGATATTCTCCGCAAAGCCGTGGCTCGGGACTGGAGCGCTTCAGCTCCGGAAACCCAGTCCCGCGTGGGTGAGCTATTCGAGGAATTGTTATCAGAACTCGTGAATGATGACCTCCTCGAAACTACGCCAGAGTATGTTCGGGCACTCCTGCTGCCCATTAACGAGTCTGAGCTCACGCCGGCTTATCCTCTGGGTCTCATGAGCGCTCACACCGGTGGGTTCGAGCGGCTGGACGAGCATGTCTGCGCGCAAATCGAAGCCATGGTAGCGGAGGTTCTAGCCTCCGAGCCCGCTGTGCGGCGCTATCATATTGGCAACGGCGAATCCTACAAGACCTCCGCCGGCGTAACGCTGCCTATCGGTTTTTACTCACATGACACCTCTAGTCAAGCGTGCGAGCGGCTACAGCTGAAGCTTAATAGCGCGTGGGCCAAAGGGAATGAGGATATAGCCCTGACCCTTGAAGTCAAATTGCATCCTTTCACACCCACCCTGTACGACCGCTACTAGGAGCGTGCAATCTTTAGAGCCGGAACCTCTGGAATAATAGGGGTTCCGGCATTTTTTTGCTCAATAGTACTTTTATAAAAAAACAGTTTATTGTATCGTTGGTGAATCCATACAGAAGTGTGGGTAGTACTTTACATGTTCCGTACGACACTGGAAAGGTGAAGTTCGTGTTGATAAGTGATATCCCGCGGGAGCACTTCGATCTTGCCGCCAGCCAATCAGTCCGAAGCATCCAGATTACACGGAATCTAACCACGGGCGCTTGGCCGGACAATCCATTCTACCTTCTGGTAGTGGAGGGTTTTTCCCAAGTACCAGAGCCGGACCACGAATCTCTACCCGAGCGCGGAGACTTTGACGACGAATCAGGTTACGTCGCGGCCGTAGTCAAACAAGTCCGGCTCGGCCTGCTGGGCGAGTATGGCATTGGCGACTTCCAGGTTCCCATCCCCGGGGTCGGGCTATCGCCCTACGAAATTGCCCACCTCAAAATCCGCACCACGCTCCGGTTTGGCTACGATACTCACACAGCCGTCATGTGGGAGCGGAATCTGCGGCCAGGGGACACGCGCACCTTCGGTAGCTCCAGATTCCGTCTCATGCTAACACCGGACCAGGAGCTCAACGCCGTTACTGGTGCTTCCGGATGGGAGCCAGAAGCCGACTATGCTGCAGCCGATGGAGTCAAAGGTCAGCTGTTGCTCATCCTCACCCAAGCCGGCGTCATCCCGCGGCCCCAAATCGACAGTCCAGCGTTTCTGCTCGGCGAACCACCTTATCAGCGGGTCCTGCTGACACCGGACAAACAGCCATGGAGCCCTCCCGCATCTGGAAAGCAGGTCTAGCTCATGGACAGTTTCATCGAGCACTTTTGGTCGCTCTTTCTCATTGCCTTCGTCATTTGGATATTCTTCGGCGAAAGCCTCAGCAATGGCTTTTACGCCATCATCGGTCAGCGGGAAAAGCGCCGTCTTTCCCGCAAAGAAGAGAAAGCATTGAGGCGAATGGCCCAAGAAGCTCAGCAAACTGTTGTCGTAGCGACAGACATCATGCGCGATGTTGAGGCGGCCGACCGGGCTTTCCCCCAACTGCCCATGGACACGCGCATCCGCGTCGACGCCTTTCTCGCTCAGCATCTGCAACGGCCGGAGCTTCCACCCCAGAAAAAGAAGCCGAGGCAAATCAACGACTAAATCGTCACTGCTCCCGCACCAACTCCGCTAGCCTTTGTGGCCGGTGGAGTCTTTTTTTGGTGCCCAAGCCCCTAGAAGTTGACTAATATCAGAGATAGTGATATAATACATAACTGTTCCAGTTCCCGCACCTCGAAAGGACCATAATGTTCAGCGTTCAAGAAGTCTGTGACCCTGACAGTTACTTCTACAATGCCACCCAATGCGCCTCCCAGTACGGCATCGAACCGGACGCCGGCATCCCATGGGGCCTGCTCCTGCTCATCGGACTGTTCATCCTGGTTGGTATCACTCTCGTCGTAGCCACGGCGAAAATCGTCAAGCAATTCGAGCGTGGGGTCGTTTACCGGCTCGGCAAAGTCGACCGCGAGCGCAAAGCCCGCCAGCCCGGTCTCAACTTCATCATCCCGTTCATCGAACGAATGGTGAAGGTGGTGGTGGCTATCGAGGCCCTGAGCCTGAGCAAGCAAACCGCCATGACCAAGGACGGCGTCTCGCTCACTATCCGGACCGTCGTTTATTTCCGCGTCGTCGACCCCATCAAGGCTGAGGTTGACGTAGAAGATTTCGACAACGCTATTCAACAGCTAGCTCAGTCAGCCATGCTGTCGGTCATCGGCGAGCACGACTTGACCGAGGTGCTATCGGACAGGGAAAAGGTCACTACCGCAATCGCTGACCAGATCAAGGAAACTGTCAGCACCTGGGGCATCGAAGTCCAAGGTGTCGCACTTCAGGACGTCGAACTCCCTGATAACCTGAAGCGGGCCATGGCTGCCGTGGCAGAGGCCAAGCGTGACGCTGATGCAAAGGTCGCTGCTGCCGAAGGCGAGAAGCGGAGTGCCAGTATTCTGCGTGAAGCGGCCGACGAGCTGACCCCCGAGGCACTGGTGCTGCGGCGGCTGCAGGTCCTCACTCAGATCGGTGCCGACCAGGCCACATTCATCGTGACCGACATGTCTGGTGACAATGTTGCCGCTCAGGCTGCTGCCGGTGCTGCTGCCGGCTCCACCGCCCGTGGCGCGGCCAGCCCGGATGATCAGCCAAACCCCCGGGCAGACATCAAGAGCTGAACCAGCTCAGCCCGCCTACCCGGTGCTCGCGTCTTCCAGACGTGGGCACCGGGCCTATCCCGAGATTTCAATTTCGATTGAAGCCTCAGGATAGGCTTTAGGCATCATGTTGACGAAACACAGCTGCATCGTAAAATAAGTACCGCGCACATTCGCCGCGGGAACTGCCTTCAAAATTACCGCGTAGAACAGGGGATTAACACAGCAGGTAGTTTGGCCACCACACCAAACTACCTGCCCTTTTTGCAGAAAGATCATTGCATTAATATATCACTTATGGCATTATAAATAACCGTTGTCCCGGCGGAATCCGGGATAGCTCCCCCAAAAGTAGACAGAGTGGAGAGGCACTATGACCAAACCGCAGTCCTTTTCGACTGAACAGCTGCTGGACCTCCTGCTGCTCGGGCTAATGTTCCTTCGCGTCGATCGTCCCGGTGAGCTGACGCGGCCCGGCAGTAGCGTGTTTCATAGCCTGCGTCATGCCGGCGCTATTACCGAGGCCCAACGACGGGCGGTTGTCAACGACTACAAGCTCCACGGACTCATGATGACCAACGGTGTCGTTCAGCGCGGTGACCGGCGACGCTACCGCCGCCAATACAAAGAGCTGGCCGAGCAGACCGACAAGTGGGTGATCATTCTGGTTCCCGGCAACCATCAGCTCATGTTTGGGAGGCTTCTTGGCGCCGATGGTTACTCGCTGGCTATTACGGAGTCCGGATTTAAGCATGCCGGAAGTGTGGCCTCGGAATACGAGCAGCTCATCGACTCCGCCAGGTTCACCGACGGCTGGGAGGCGTACAAGACCCAAATGCGCGGTATCAGAGGCGCCGGAGCCGACCTCGCCGGCCAACCTTACCAGCCGGTCTCAAGCATCCGTCCACGTATTCGCTTAACTTCCGAAGCTTAGGCTTCGTATCCGCGTGACGGCAGGGCCCTCCCCGGGGCTCTGCCGCTTTCATTCACAGCAGCCGGATAGCTTAGGAGCGAGACGATGGAGCCTAGTGCAGACAAAATCCGCGATCAGTTGATCGAAGCTAACCCGGATCTGGCCGGTCGTATCAGGACGACCGATCAAGTTGTCACCCAATGGTGCGAAGAGCATGGCAAAAGCAAGGACGCCCTCTCTTTCGAGGAGATCCTCACCATCCGGGCACTTCCAGAATGGCGGGCCGCTATGGGGCTCCCACCGCTATAACCAGTACCAGCCCGCTAGCCGAATGTGGCTAGCGGGTATTTTTAATCAAAACCACCGCTCGAGTTCCGAAGGCTGCCGCGACACAAACGTATACAATTCAGCGGGACGGTGCCGGCCACCTTCTTGGTGAACCCCCGTCGGCTTAATCAGGCCCAGTGACATAAATTTCTTGCGGAAATTCCGGCGGTCCAACATCTGCCCCAAAATAATCTCGTAAGCCTGCTGTAGCTGGGCAAACGTAAACACCGACGGCAACAGCGAATAAGCCACATTGGTATATTCAAGCTTGGATCTCAAACGGTTCATGGCATAATCTACAATCTCGTTGTGGTCAAACGCCAACTGTGGGAGACCATCAAGCGGCTGCAAATGGGGCCGCTGGGTTGTGCCGCTGGGCTCTAGTCGCAGCGCCTCACTAGGCACCAGCGTAAAGTACGTCACACTGATAATCTGGCCACGCGGGTCACGGCCCGGCTTATCAAACGTATACAGTTGCTCAAGATACGTCCCGCTCACACCTGCCTTATCTTTTAATACCCGCCGGGCCGCCTCCTCCGTTGATTCGCCCTCCCATAAAAAACCTCCCGGAAGTGCGGCCTGGCCAATAAACGGCTCGCCAACCCGCTCAATCAAGAGAAGTTTAAGTTCATTGTTATCAATCGTAAAAATAACGACGTCTACGGTCAGCCGGATTTGTGCTAAGCCTGGGCGTAAAGAATTCATAAGAGCATTATAGCGCTATAAGTTAGTGTTGACAATACACAAACACTGGTATACATTGATTTTGTTAGTGTATGTTCTACGCTAACGAATGAACTTTGACAGCTTTATATACAAATAACAGACGCTTGGCTTTACAAACGTCATTTCAGATAGTATGGTGTCCAGCACGATCGTTGACAAATCGAGAAGAAGGGTAGGGCGCAATGACTAGCCCAGCATACCGCTTGAGGTCGGGCACCATACAGGGCGTCAAACACATCCAGCACGGCACCAACAACCAGGATGCCGTCCTGTATCAGGAGTTTAGTATCCCCAAACGGGGCAAGAACTACCGGATAGGGTTGGCATCAGACGGTTGTAGTGGTATTCCGGCATTCACTCATAGTGAAGTCGGCTCGAACCTATTGGTCGTGTTTTGCCTGGCACACATTCAGGAGTTGATCGTCGGCGGTGCCAAGATGGCGGAAATTCCGCTGCCTTTGTACCACGCCGTCATCAACTTTCTGCGTAACCTCGCCAGCACAGTCATGCCGTCCAATATCCATTGGCCGCTGATTGTAAAGCTCAAGGGCGCAAACGAATTCCGTAACGAGCTGAATGCCACGCAACGGTTTACGACCGACTACTTGGCAGCCACGATAATCGGGTTCGTTGATGACGGCGAGGATCTGGTCACATTCCAGGCCGGCGACGGTGTCATCATCATTAATGATGATATTCACATCGTCGACCAGAATGACCGGCCGGCTTATCCTGCCATTGGTGGCGGATTTGACACTGCAAACTACCCGTCAGCCGAAATCCAGCGAATCGCATTGGCGACCGATGGTATCGAAGAATTGCTCGGCCTGCCCAACATTGGGTTGCCCGACCGGTTGTTCAGCCATGCGCCAAACAATCCAATGGGCTTGCAGTATCTGCTCAACCTGCTCCGCAAGGAGTTTGGCGAATATATGGGCGATGACTGTGGCGTTATTGCAATGGAGCGTATCGACGGAGGTACGTCATGAACAAACCACCTACAACTGACCGCTACATGCTTGGCGGAGTCACCTACCAGGTCGACCTCCAAACCAAGCTCGGCGCCGGTTCCGAGGGCATGGTCATTGCCCATCCGCGTGATCCCGCCCTCTGTGTCAAGCTCTTGCACCCGGCTGATCCCGGAGACAAGAAGGCCGCGGGTAACGCAGCCTATCACTCTAAAAAAATCCAGGCTATCTGTAGCCAGGGGCTTGCCCTGCCGCCCCAATTCACGCTTCCCATGCTCCCCGTGTTCGACCCAACCGGACGCCGCGCGGTTGGCTTTCAAATGCGCCGCATTCCGGCCAGCTATCACAAGCTCAAGATGCTCCTGGACGGATCATTCCGTACCAGTCATCAAGTTGGCTTGCGCATGATTGCACAGCTCTTCGCCGACCTCTTCGATGATCTCGGCTTATTACACGGCAAAGGCCTGGTGGTTGGCGACGTTAACCTTGGTTGCGTCATGTTCCAACCCGACGGCAGTCGCGTCTGGGTCGACACTGGTAGTTGGGGCTTTCCCGGATTTCCATGCTTAGCAACTACGGAGCTGTTTGCCCATCCGGATCTGTATCCTAATCTGGAGGAAAATGGCACCCACGTTTCGGCCCGGCCTCACCACGACCGGTTTGCCTTTCTAGTCGCTTTCTCGTTGATGGCGATTCCGGGGGCGCATCCGTTCAAAATGGGGACACATCCCACAGTAAAAGGCATCCAGAACCGGGCAAATGCCGGACTCACCATCTACGATCCTGGCGTCACTTTCCCGGCCATGATCGGCGCGCCCGAAATGCTCAGCGACGAGGTGCTTCACGCTCTCGTGGAGCGGCTCAAGCGCCGGGTTGACTCACCGCTGGATCCGGACATGCTTCGCGCGTTCGCGCTCGAAGTCACCGGGTGCAAGAAATGCGGCGCCGAATACCACACCTCGCGCCGGCAATGTCCGAAGTGTCAGGAAATCACGTTGGTGCAGGTGCCTGTGTTGACCAGCTTCCTCATCGAGGAGTTGTTCAAAACTCAGGGAGTACTTCTGTTTGCTCAACTCGTCGAAAAAGATCTGTACCTGGTCTGCCGTCTCGGTGGCACGGTGCAGGTAGTCCGCATTGATGAGCATGGGGCAAGCACGATTCTTTCCCCGGAACTCCCCAGCATTCCCGGCGCGCGCTACCGGTTCTTCAAGAATTGCCTGGTTGTCTGTCCGAACCCAAGCCAGCCGGCACCGGCCGTGCTGGAGCTTTACCGGATCGAAGGCAGCAATTTGCGTCGCCTGCAGGGTACTGCTACGGGAGTACTCGAAGGCGAAACCGCTGTGTTCGACACAACCTCCCGGTTCTTGTACCGTGTCGCTGGCAACACATTAGTGCGCAGCGACCTGTTCGGTCCGGCCGGCGTCGTCTTTGACGAACCAGTGGCCGAAGTGCACCAGCGTCAGAGCTGGTTCACGGCCGACCATGCCACCAATGCCGACCGCGAAGTAATCTTCGGTTACGACCGGGCGCTTCGCAACTGGGAGTGGTTCATTATCCACGGCAACGCCAAGGGTAGCCGCTACCAGTACCACAAGGTTGGCGATCTGGGCATCCGCACCGGAGAAACGGTGGAAGACTTCGCCGTTTACTTCAGTAAAAGCTCAGTGCTCCTGGTCATGCAGACGTCCTTCAATGGGCGCGACTACGTGCGCTACGCAGTCATCGGGCTCGATGGAAAAATTCACCAGAACCAAACCATCGGCCAGTCCGACCCAAGCTATGAGCCCTGGTCCAACCTGCGTGGCAAATTGTACCAGGGCAAGAGCATCCTGCACGCCACCCCAAGCGGCATTGTGAAGCAGCAACTGTCCGATGGCAGCTGCACCACGCTCGCCGATACCACGGGTAAGGTGTCCATCGATGACCAGCTCATCCGTGTAAACGGACGTGTTGGCATCGTGCGTCGCAGTGGCATTTTGACCATGACAAGCAAGAAATAGGGGCCACCCTGGCCCCTTGTACTACCCCCCCTCTGTTCCATCCGGTTATGATGGCAAAAGGAGAAAGAACGTGTCTACTGCAATCGACCTGACCCTTCCGGCTGGTGTAACTGTGGCGTCTCACGCGCCGCTGCTCTACACCCCCGAGTTTTGGGACCCACGTAAGGCCTACATCCGGTACCGCCCTGACGTTGAGACTGCCTTCCGCGAGGGCGTTGCTTACCGCAAGAACAACAAGCTGCGAACAGCAGCCCAGCTGATTGAACTTGGCATCTCCAACGCCATCATGTTCACCGACCTCCAGGATGACTTCCGCGAGGGCGGCAGACTGGGAGTTAACGGCACCGACACCGCCGTGCTTCGCGCCTGTGTGCGAGCTATCAACGGTACCATTCTCGACCATTACACGCTGGCTGTGCACTCTCAGGACAGCCACCCGCCGCTGCACCTCAGCTTCGGGTCGCGTTGGTGGGCCGAGGATGGCCTGCCGTTTGACCTGCGCGAGCACAAAGCAGCCGTGCTAGATCTGGCCGATGAGCGTCGTGGCATCTTCAAGGCTACGTGCTTTGGTCCCAACGGGCCAATCGACATGGGCCACATCAAGTCAATGTTCAATGCCGACGACACGGTTAAGTACTGGCACCATCTGCAAGGCACCGGCCAAGGCCCCGTTTGGGTTTTCGCCATGCACTGCAAAATCGGCACCGACGGCACCAATCTGCACCCGCTGCTATCCGAGACGCTTGCGTTCATGGAGGGCGCTCGTATGCTGGAGCCGGTGCCACTGTTCAAGGGGCACATTCGCGATACGGACTGGTTCGGCGCATTCCAGCCCTGCCGTCCAGATTCTACTCATCCGCAAGGCGGCTTCCAGAAGACCATCGTTGATCTGTTCGGCCAAGTGAAAGGCACGAGCGACTTCGTGGGTGTTACCGAAGACTTCTGCAACTACCACACAGAGCAGCAGGCAGTACGGTACTTCGACAACACCAACGCCCGGCTCCTCGAGAAGTTGGCCTTCGTCACCGACTGCACAGCGGCTATCGTTCCGGACGCTCCGCACGTGGTGAAGTTTTATGCTGAGGCTGAAGCCAAGGGTGTGCGCTTCATCACCCACGACGCGAAGTTCCAGGCCGCAGCGTAACTCGTTGTTGACTAGCCTGCCTGCGGCCAGCCCGGCCGCAGGCAGGCTCCCTACCCCCGAAAACCCACCCCAAAAGCAAGGGAGTGCTTCAAATGGCCAGTTCAGTTAGCCCCGAGATTGCTTCGTTTTTCCAGGACCCCGATGCCTCAGATGCAGTCGTACACGCAGCATTTCAAATCGCAGCACCGATTGTCCAGGGCACTGCCCTCACCACCGACGAAATGATGTCGGGCGGCGGCATGCGTGTCGTGTACTTCATCCTCGACGCTTCGCCGTCGATGGACCCGGTCGCCGCTGCATTGCGCAATGGGTTTAACGAGGACTTCGTGCCCGCCGTCACCGCAGCGCGCGAGGACGACATCAGCGCCTTGCGCGTTGGTGGCGTTGCCTTCAGTAGCGGCTCACCCGTGCCAATCTGGAAGGGAACCGATGCCGATGGCAACGAGTCTTACTTCCACCCGTTCGACCAGCTCCCCCAGATCACTACCGGAGACTACAACCCGGCTTGGGGCAATGGTACCGATTTGCACCGGGCCATCACGGAGGGCTCCGCACAGGCATTTCGCTATGCGGGTGACCTCCAGGCAGAAATCGGTATGGACGTTGACGTCGATATCGTGATCCTATCGGATGGTGCCAACAATGGCGCTCCAACCGACCCAAGTGGCGTCAGGCAGATCATCACCGGACGCGACAAGACTCGCGTACGCTACGTGTTCTTCTACTTTGAGACCGAGTGGGGCCTGTCGGTCAAGCGTCACCGGCCGAACGAACTCTCCGAACTGGAGAAGTACGCCATCAACGGTCTGGGCATCGACGGCGAGCAGGTCCAGGCCTTCGCTCGCAAGCCCGGCGAAACGCCTAAGGAGCAGGCCAGCCGGTTCCGCCGCCTCATGGCGGTTATGAGTCGCGTCAGTGCCGCTCGTAACGTCTCGGCCGTCGTCACGACTGCCGCCGTTACCGACGACGACGAGCTCGTCTAACTCTGCTAACGCCTCACCACGAGGCTCAAGCAGCGCCCGGCCCCTTCACGGGGGCCGGGCATCAACCCAAGTTCTGGATCAACCGATCGAGATTTTAGGTTGTTTAACGCATTTGTCGTTTGCCGAGGATCAAAACAATCAGTATCCTAGATAAACGGACCTTAAAATATGACCGTATCTGGTTTGCAAGGAGGAACGGACATGACTACCATCCAATCCATCCAACCCATCGAGCGCGTTATTTGGAGCGCCGATGTTACAGACGAAGCGGCGCTGATGGACCACCTCGACAGCATGCCTGACCTGCGCATAGTCAAGATCGACAGCCTATTCGTCACCGAGACCGGCCTGGGCATCGTCGACCGGCTGAACGAACGCGGGCTGCTGGTATTCGACGACGCGAAAATCATCGAAGTTCCATCCAAGGTCGCCGAAATTACCCAAAGGCACCTGGCACACCGGCCGTTTATGCTCAGCTGCATGGCCGGAGCACTGTCCACCGGTTTTGTGACCAATGATGACCCCGTCAAGATCGACTGCCTCAAGCGGTTCGCTGATGCTTGCCATGAAGCCGGTACAAAGCCCTGTGGCGTCACCGTATTGACCAGCAAGGCGGCGCGCATTGTCCGCGACGAGTTCAACGACCGCAACACCGCCAAGCAGACGCTCTACTATGCCGAAATGCTGCTCAAATTCGGCTTCACGGATTTGATTTGCTCGCCGGCCGAAGTTGACGCAATCCGGTCAGACAGGCGTTTCGACACGCTTGACCTCATCACGCCAGGTATCCGCCCGATTGGTTTCCGCCCTGATGACCAGGCCAGGACAGACACTCCTGAAGCCACCTTGGCAGCCGGAGCCACGCGGCTGGTGATTGGCCGGCCCATCACGCTCGGCAATCCCAGCCAGAACCTCGATAGGATCGTTGCTAGCATTGCTGCCATGCCCTAAGTGTCCAGTCGGCCGGCACACTCCTCAGCCCCGGAACCCACCCCGGAGCTGAGGATCATTTTTTCATGCTTCTAGTACAGCGTTGGGTTTTTAAAAGGTATCAAAGCAAATATTACGGCCTCGGCATAATATCCCGCCCTATCAATAAGCTCATGAGTCAATAAACCGACCGCCCCGCTCGTATGTTTCGAATTACTCGTACCAAACACCATATCATTGGCTGTGCCAAGCTCTTCGCCGTCTCGCACAAGCTTGGCAACTTTGGACGGTAAAAAATAAACGCCGGTCTTCCCTTTGCCTGTCTGGCCACTCCTCGATTGCACTACCACCCAGGCATACGCCTTCATCTCGGCTTCTTGCGCCTCAATCCCGCCTTCTAAACCTACCCAATAATCCGCCTCGGGCACTGCTTTCCTGGCGTTAACCACCCGGTTATAAGCACCTTGACAGGTCTCGGCGTCACTAACAGGCTGGTCACTCACGCCAGAGTCACCCGCAGCACCTTCAACCACGAACTCTTCATCCGGAAACATCCGCTCAAAGCCAACCATAGCTGCCTGTAGTTTCGCGGGATTCTTCGATGCTACAACAATTTTCTTCATACCACTCATGGTAATAGATTATCCCGGCCCTGTCGCTCCTCACACAAAAGCCAGCGAAACATTTGACTATAAAACACAAAAATGTTATAATTAAATAATCCTCCTGGATACTTGAGGTGTACCCTCTACCATCTGGAAAGGTGGTAACCATTATGAGTTCTCGACAGAGGCTTATGCGCGTTCATTTCGAGCGCAAATGTTCCCTCGGTGTGTTCCACGGCGAGGAGATTCATGCTAAGGGCAAGGTTAACTGCCCCACAGGATGCAGCAATATCGTTACGCTCAGTGAGTTCGTCGTTGGCGATCTCGGGATAACCGATTTGCGTATCCTGCAGGATACGCTCCAGCACAGCCGCAACGGCGGCCGCCAGGTAGACGGAGTCTGCGAATGCTGCGGTATCGTTGTCCGCCCCACAGGCGCCACGCTACGGGCCATACTCCACCGGGCTGAGAAGTGGGCCCAATCCTACTTCACGCATCTGGCCTTACGAGCATCAGAAAGACCAGAGTACATGCCTCTGACCCGCCTCCAGCTCATCGAGCTGTTGACTCAGGCCTGTGAGATGCCCGGCGATAGTACTTCGCTCAGCCTGATCCAGTGCCGCCTCGTTCGGGCCATCCCCGGCATTACCAAACCCCACCCAATCGAAGGGCCAGTGGCTGATCGGAAGTATCGCCTGGAGCAGCTCTTTAATGACCGCTACACCGGAGGAGCAAGCTCTGGCCTCGTAGAAGAAATTTCAGACATCCTCGGAATCTAATCCGGGGACCGCCCGCTGACCCAGAGCGCCCCCGGCCTTTGCGGTCGGCGGGCGCTTTGCTTGTGAAGCCCTATTGCTTATTTACATATACCCCATGTTATGGCACACTATGACTGCTCTTTGAAAGCGTTCTTTCATTCCTTTGCCCTGGGAGGTGTGATGGGGAAGCCGGGAACGGCCTGGACACCCGAAGAAGACCAGCTCGTCTTATCATCCACGAAGTCCGCCCAAGAACTGAGCCGGGAACTTCAAAGATCCCCACAAGCGATAACCGGTCGCAGATACCGGTTGCGAAACCCGGGTACCGCCTACCAGGTCAACAAACGGTGGCGAAAAAACCATCCCGACAGAAGACGCCGGGACAAGAACCGTCACTATGACACCGGCGAAGGACCCAAGCACAACGAGTACCAGTCGTGGGGCCAGGCTGAAGACCGTGCCATTACGGCTTCAAACCGGCCAACCGACCGGGTTCTAGCCGTACAACTTGGCCGGACGGTCCGCGCCATCCAAAACCGGCGCAATGTAGTAAAGAGCCTATCCATCCAGCCTCCTGCCGCAGGACAACAGACGAAAGGCAAGTAATGGCTACCCAGGTATTTGCTGTCGCAGCTACCGAGGTCGAGGAACGCCCAGCCACGACCTGGTGGTTCATCATCAAGTCCGAAGCTCCAGATGAGGCCAGGTTCACCAACAACGTGGGTACCTTACTTCTCAAAGGGCAACCCCGGGCGGTCGGAGACGACGACACACCCCGCTGGTATATCAGTGTCCGAAACGGTTCGCAGCGCCTACTTGATAGCGGTGTCGATCAGAGCGATGATGAAGAAGGACTCGCCCTAATGCTCCGCCATGACGTGCCGGACGCGGTCGTGCTAACCACTCAGGACGCCCTACCGCGACTACAGCTGGCCTGCGAGAAAGCCGGGGTTAAGTTCGGCAGCTTCTTATACGATGGCAGCTTGGCCACATCTTAGTGCCGGACACATCGCATCAAAACAGCCCGTCAGCCACGTGGTTGACGGGTTTTTCAGCTCCGGATCATGTATCGCTAAATCTTATGATCATTTCTCAAGGATAACAAGTTAACCGTAAGATAGCCGGAAAGGGAAGTAAAACTGATTACGCCATTGACAAATATTTCAATACCTGTTATGTTACTCAATACAACTAAATATCTATAAAGCGCTATAGCGGAGTCACGATCCGCGAGCTGAGTGCCAAAATGCACTACGGAAGCTAAACCGTAAAATCTAGCAGCCGATGTCGCAGTAGCGGAGCCGGCCTGAGAGCCCAGTCAAGAGATTGATTGGGAACAAGGATGGGACCGCGGGAGGTCCTTTTTATATGCCTCTCGTTCCTTGGATACATGATTTCACGATCATGCGTTCGAGGAACGAGTTTTTTAATTGGAGAAATACCATGGCCACAAATGTCACCAAACGCCTAGACCCCGTCACCATTACTCGTGACCTGGTTAAACTGCCTAGTTACGAGCAAGAGGCCGGGGTGGGGGAGTATATATTCAACTATTTGCAGCAATTTAGCTATCTCACGGTTACCAAACAAGTCATTGCCCCCGGCAGATTCAATGTCATTGCCCGGACCGCTGGTGAGCCAAAGTTATTGCTAGCCGGTCACATGGATACTGTCGTCCCCAAGGAAGGCTGGACCCACGATCAGTTCAAAGGCGCCATCGAAGGTTCCCGGCTGTATGGCCTCGGAACCTACGACATGAAAGGCGGAATAGCCGCCGTTCTGAGCGCCCTAAATCAAATCCCCGAACCTTCCGGCTTAACCTTGCTGTTCTACTGCGACGAAGAATTTGGATTTAGTGGTATGAAAACGTTTATCAAGCAGGAAAAGCCGCCATACCCCAAGCTAGTACTCACCGCCGAGCCAAGCAACCTACAAATATGGAATACGCACCGCGGCCTCATCGAGCTCCATCTGGCACTCAAGGGTATCACCGGCCATGCCGCCAACCCTGCCGCCGGGGTAAACGCCATTACCGGCCTGCAACTAGTTTTATCCCAATTACATGATTGGCTGAAGGCGGCCCGCACACCCAGCCTTGGATCTTCTTCGCTCAATGTGGCCTACTTGCGCGGCGGGCTAAAGCGGGGCGAAGACCAGGGCGAAGTGGTGCTTGGCAAAGACGGCAACAACATAGCCGACTACGCCGAGGCCATCCTCGACATCCGGCCAACCAAGCCTGAGCTCCGGGCCGGCGCCGTTGTCAGCCGGCTCGAAAAACTCATAGCAGCTGCCGGGCTAGAGCTGCTCAAAGTGGAGGTGCGTCACGATTTAGGGGCACTCTATACCGACCCTCAAGAGCTAACAGCAATCGAAGCCATAACGGGCGCCACTTACCTCAATGCTGCCACCAAAGGCTACGGCGACGGCCAGTTAATTCAGGAGGCCTGGGGAGTTCCCGTAGCCAATCTTGGCCCCAAAGGCGCGAACCCGCACGCCGTCGATGAATGGGTGGACATCGCCTCTCTCAAAACGCTCATGGATATGTACACCCGCATCATCCAACACTACTGCCAGGCCTAGACGGTAGCGTGCTACTGGCTCAAACCGGTTGCCAGTAGCAGTCCTACCGTCTAGGCAGATCGGAGCGGTACCATGAGATATCAAAGCTTCAACCCGGAAGCTGATTCGAATACGCTACCCGGCCTAATCGCGTGTTACCAGGAGGTATTTGCGGATAAGCCATGGAATGAGTGGCGCCGTTGCGTTGTCTGCGGCGAGCAGTGGGGGAAGCACCAGGGGTATCAGCTTAAAAGCCTCAACTTCACGCATTGCAACCGCCCAGTTGAAGAGTTTTGGCCTGCCGAACAAGTCAAAAACGATCTGGTCCGCGAGCTGGCCATGCCCGGAGCGTCATGCCAACTAGCCCTCGAAAGCGGGGAAGTCGTCGGCTTTTGCTGGGGCTACCCGCTAGAACCCGGCCAAGCCGACACCCACCTTGGTCTGGGTGGCATCAGCGCAGCACTCCAAAGCTCCAAGCAAACGCCCAGCGTAGTCTATCTGGACGACATAGGTGTTATTCGGCGGTTCCGAAGGCTTGGAATAGCCAAACAGCTCTACCATGCGTGGCTGCAAGGCTATGCTCATCTCGGCTACAGCGTTGTCATGCTCAGGACTATGTCGAGCCCACCAAGCGTGGCCTACCACTGGTTCGGCCAAGCCGGCTATAAAACCATCGCCCAGTACCATGATGCCGGCGGCCGCGTCATCATGGCCCGCCAGCTATAACAACCACCCCTTACCGCGTGCACAAATGACCTTGCGGTAAGGGGCTCTTATTGCCGGGCATTTGATACACTACACCTATGAAGCCACGCATCATTTTTATCCATGGCAACCAAGCCACCAACTGGCGCTTTGCCTGGACGCCTTGGCTCAAGCACGAACTAGACCAATACGGCTTTGAAACCGTCTTCGAAACTATGCCCGATTCCATCATTGCCCGGGCCGAATATTGGCTACCCTTCATGCAAGACTTCTTTAAGATCGGCCAGAACGACGTCATTGTCGGCTGGTCATCAGGCGCTATAGCCGCTATGTGTTATGCCGAAACCCACCACATCAAGGGCTCGGTCCTCATCTCGCCCTACCACACCGAACTCGGTGACGAACTCGAAAAACAAAGCGGCTTGTTCTATGGCGACGACGACCCGTACATCCCGCAAGCCGATTTCGAGTATGTTTCCGGACACCTACAACCCGAAGTCCACAAAATCCCTGGCGCCAAACATTTTATCGAGCGCCAGGAATTCCCGGAAGTGCTGGATTATATTGTTAATGCGTATTCGGGTGCGGAAAATATTTAGCCACCAAGGCATAGTTACCAAAGGAATTAATAATCTCCTCGATATCATGACGAACATGACTAGGAACCACAATGAAATACTTGGTTTTATTGTGCATCCTTTGGTATTCTTCCGTTGACATCGAAATCGTCTCATTGCACTCTTTATCGTCACATTCGCAATGAAAAGCCATGTCGGCGTAGCTACCTAAGCGCTTACTATTTCTTGACTGAACTACCTTATCCAGTCGTTCTTCGTTAAGGATTTTAGAACCGAATTCATTGAGAATCCGCTTTTCCATAGCCACCTTTAAAGCTTCCCGAGGGGATTTATCATTCATCCTACCTTCTTAGCCAAGGGTTATCTTAGCTAGAGCGTTAATACTCTGGAATAAGGATTGGGTGCTGGCAGTTGCTCCCAAGCCGCAGCACCCAATCTCCATAACGCAGGCAAAATACCATCATGTTTCTAGTTGCCAGCATTGTCTCACGTTTGTAGGACGCGTGCCGAAAGTAGTAAAAAGTTTATTGCCAAACCATAAGTTTTATAGTAAAATAATGGCATTATGAAAGTAGTACGCGGCAAAATATTAGTTAAATATCACCGCTCAGACCATTAAGTCATCTGACGCTATCGAACTGGTCAAGAGAACTATATGCCGTTAAGCCCCCTAGTTAGCCTAGCTAAAAAGGGCCAAAAGAAGGGTAGGCAAACGTAGTGCCGGGAATAGTCGTCGACATTGGCACCGGAGACGGTGACTTTGTGTATCAAATGGCCAAACAGCATCCGGACCGGCTTTTTATTGGCCTTGATCCCAACCATAAAGCCATGATTAAGCCGTCCGCCAAAGCCCTAGCCAAGTCGGCCAAAGGCGGCCTGGAGAACGTTCTGTTTGCGCTGGCCAGTATCGAAGATTTACCCGTGGAGCTTAACGGCCAGGCCAATCAAGTATTCATCAATTTCCCCTGGGCCGGGTTATTATCCGGAATTGTCACCGCTGATCCGGTCGTATGGAGCAATATTCACCGTATTTGCCAGCCCGGCGCCTTTGTCGATATCCTATTTGGCTATCAAGACAGCTACGAAAGCGCCGAAATTCAGCACCGAAACCTTCCCAAACTCGACGACGCCTACCTTTATCAGCAGCTTGCCCCCAAATTAAGTAAAATAGGCTTCAACTTAGTCGAGCAAAAACCAATCTCCGGCCATGACCTCAAGCACTATCCCACTAGTTGGGCCAAGCGTCTGGGGCATGGACGCCAGCGCACGTTTCAGTACCTGCGGGTCCAAGTTAAATAGTCTTCCGAGCATTCCACTCATTGACGCCCAAACAACGGAGGTGTATAAGAAAATAACTTGTCCAAGGGAAAAGACCCCGGACCTGAGTACAAGGAGGAGCAATGAGGCCGCCGCCTGTTGTGAAGCTCTACCGTAACCCCTGGCGCCACACGCTCAGCAACAAAGATATTTTGCTAATCATGAGGGCTGCGGCCGTCAAAGCCGATGGCCGGCTCCAAGGCATGATTGTAGCGGGGGAGGTAGAGGACGGCCGTGACTCATTTGGTGCTGTATTTTTTGATCCCACCCGCCCGCGCCATGTAACATGTCTGGCCGATCGGATCCTAGCCACCATCGAGCTCGGTCCAAACGGCGCCAAATTCCTGCCCAACGGGCTAGCTAAGGCCGATGCCCACGACCGTCACGGTCTGCCAAATGGCGAATTGGTCAAAGAGGCCAGCCACTGCCTCGGCAATAACGACTTCGCCTGGGGTAATAGCGCCGAGTACCGTCGGGCTATTGGCGGAGGTAGCGGACTGTCTGCTAAGCAGGATCGCGACATGGTCTACGGCATGCTCAAAGACTTTTATGACCCCATTCGCCACCGGCGCGACGACTGGCTGGCCGATCAGCGAACCAAAGCCAGCCACGGCTGGTATAACCCCTCAAACGCGCCCGGCCAGGAGTACCAGGATGCTCTTGCCGCCGTCGCTGCACTAACCATGACGCCCGCGTCTAATTGGCCCTGATGTAGCGCATAAGCGCCAACACCAACCCTCGCCGGTCTGACCGGCGAGGGCATTTTGCGCAAACAGAAGCCGGACCTTATCCTCCCATAGTATAATATTCCCAACATGGCTATGCATAAATCAGAACCGCTAGGGTCAAGCGGTATCAACCTCTGGCTCGGCCTTGGCTTAACTTTGTTCATCGGCGCCGTCTTCTGGCTCCTGGCCCAAAAAACCTACTACCAAGCCCTCAACTACACGTTTGTTATCGCCACGGCCCTTCTGCAAGGCCATCTCGGTGTCACCGAGGCGCCCACATGGCTCAACGAACTGGTACCCATGTCCGGCGGGCTGTATTACTCGGTTTTCCCGCTCGGCTCTGTTCTATCTGTCTGGCCGCTCAGCACCCTCGTCTCGCTGGGTATCATCCGTGATTATCCTGTCAATCTACTCGTCGGCTTGCTGGCGGCCGGATGCGCCGGATTCGCCTACCTATACACTCGCCTCCGCCCGCAGCTGACACCCGAGAAGCGCGCAATGCTGGCCCTTTGGCTGGTCGCCGGGACCTGGTTTATGACCAATCTGCTATTTGCCGGCGCCTGGCAGCTGGCCTTAGGCTTTGCCGTACTCGGCCAGCTGGCGGCCCTGTATTGGAGTGTGGTGCACCGGCGGCCATTTTGGGCCGGCCTGGCTCTAGCCGTAGCCTTCGGCAACCGCACCGAGGTCATCCTTATTTCGCCCATTATTCTAGCCTTTCTCCTCCGCCCGTACTGGCATGGCACCCGCTCCTGGGCCCACTTCCTCGAAGAAAGCCGCTCCACCATCATCCAATTCTGCCTGGCGCCCGTTATGCTCGGCTTGGCCACACTAGCTTACAACCAGGCCCGCTTCGGCTCCATCTTCGACTTTGGTTACGCCCGCATCCCCGGCGTCCTCGATGAGCCATGGTACCAGCAGGGCATTTTCTCGCTCTCAGCCATCGGCGAAAACGCCCATCAAATGCTCTGGGCCGGCTGGAAACAGATCCAGCAGTGGCCACACCTGGTACCAACCGGCTGGGGCGGCTCCATCCTGCTGGCCAGCCCGTTCCTGCTGCTCCTGATCCGCAAGCCAAAGGGCGATATATTACGCATCTCACTAGCCTGGACCGCCATTGTCATACTCACATTCTCTCTCTGGGTCCATGGCAATCCCGGCGGCTGGCAATACTCTTACCGCTACGCCATGATCCTCTTGCCCTGGTTCCTCGTCCTGCTGGTCGAATATTTACCTAACCGCGCTACCAAGCTCGAAACCGGGCTTTGGCTAGTCTCAATTGCCATGAGCGCCTACGCCACTTATTTGTTTATGTGGACCGATTACCTAGCATGAAATCCATCCCAATTGCACAAGCTCAATCCTTAACCGACATACCCGGTGTCGGCCCATCCATTGCCCAAGATCTCCAATCGTTAGGCTATGAAAAGCCATTAGACTTACAAGGACAAGATCCAGAAATAATGTATAAGCGGCTCATGGCTGCCTGCGGAACGTATGTCGACCGCTGCGTTTTATACGTGTTTCGATGTGCAGTATATTATGCTAGTACGACCAATCCAGAGCCAGACAAATTATTGTGGTGGAATTGGAAAGATACAGCAAACTAATTGAGGCGTTATTATGGTTCAAGGCATCAAATCAACCATCTATCCGGTTAAAAACCTAACTCAGGCAAAAGCACTTTATAGCAAGCTCCTAGGGGCAGAGCCCTATTTTGATGAACCTTTTTATGTCGGGTTCAAAGTTGGAGATCAAGAAATTGGTCTGGACCCCAGCGGCCACCACGAAGGAATGACAGGCCCCGTTAGTTATTGGCAGGTCAGCGATATTAAAGAAAGCTTACAGTTATGCCTACACTCTGGTGCAAGAGCTAACCAAGACGTTAAGGACATGGGCGGTGGCCTATTAATGGCTTCCGTAAAAGATGCCGATGAAAATATAGTCGGGCTAATTCAGCTACCATAATGTAAAACCGGGTGTTATGTATCGGTGAGCATCTAACCTCGCTATACTATCCATATGTATAACACCAGTCAGTAATTCAGTCTTACCTAAGCAGCCGCCAGTAAAGTTCAACAGCGAGATCAATATGAACGCTATCCTCGAAACCCAGGCTCTCACCAAAACCTACGGCAAAGGCGGCAACTTGTTTACCGCCTTGCAAAATGTAACGCTGACCGTCGCCAAAGGTGAAAGCGTGGCCATTCTAGGCAAAAGTGGCTCGGGTAAATCCACCCTCATGCATCTTTTAGCGCTGCTCGACAAACCTACCAGCGGCATCATCAGTGTGGCCGGTCAAGACGCCGGCAAGCTGTCGGGCCGGAACCTCAATCTGCTCCGCAATAAAACCTTCGGCTTCGTCTTCCAACAATTCTTTCTAAACGCCAACACCAGCGTGCTCGAAAACGTCATTTTGCCGCTCAAAATCGCCGGCGTCCACAGCGGAGAACGTAAGCGCCGCGGCCTTGAGGCGTTGCGTCAAGTCGAGCTGGAGGACAAGGCGCGCAACAAAGCCAGTGACCTCAGCGGCGGCCAGAAGCAGCGCGTCGTCATCGCCCGGGCCCTCATCAATCAACCCCAGATCATCTTCGCCGATGAGCCGACCGGCAATCTCGACAGCACCACCGGCCAGAGGATCGAGGACCTGATTTTTTCGCTCAATAAAGATCAAGGCATCACCCTTATCCTGGTGACCCACGACGAGGAACTGGCCCGGCGCTGCCACCGGCAAATCTACATCAAGGACGGCGCAATTTATGTACCCGCCCGACCTGCCACCCGCCCACCTGTACATCCCGATGCTCCCACGGACACTCAACCCCCTGCACCTCGTGTTAAGCCTCAGCCCCCTGCCACACCCACCAAAAGATTGGTCCACCTATGAGACTCATCGATATTCTCACCACTGCCTCTAGCAACATGTTCCGCAGCAAACTGCGGACCGTCCTCACCATCCTGGCCATTTTTATTGGCGCCTTTACCCTCACGCTGACCAGTGGACTCGGTACCGGCATATCCAGCTACATCGATAAGCAGGTCGAAAACCTTGGCGCCAAAGACGTCATGATAATCCAAGCCGCCGGTAGCAACGATGGCGGACCAGGAGGTGGCGGCGACCCCAAGGCCTATGACCCGGCCAAAAAAGTTTCAGCTACAGCCTTCGGCACCACTACCACCGTCTTGACCAACGCTGATGTCGCCAAAATTAAGAAAGTTTCCGGTATCAAAAGCGTCGAACCAAACCTGATAATAACGCCGGATTATATCGTCGGTGCTAATGGCAAGAAGTATCAGATGTCGGCCGGCCCCTACATTACCGGCACCAATATTGACCTGGCCTCGGGCAGCCAGCTCAGCAACTCCGCCAGCGAGCATCAAGCGCTTCTACCGGTTGAGTACGTATCAGTACTTGGTTACTCAAGCAACCAAGCTGTCGTCGGCCAGGAGGTTAGGATCGGTGTCACTGATGGTACCGGCAAGCAGCATGAAATTAAAACCACCCTCAAAGGGGTGCAGCAAAAGGGTCTAACCAACTCCGGGGGCATGAATACCAATTCAACCCTCACCAGTGCCATATTTAAAGCCCAAACCATCGGGCTGCCCCCGTCTGCCATCAACAGCTACCAAATGCTCATCGCCAAGTTTGACGGCAACTCAACAGAGCAGCAAGTCACCGCGCTCAAGGAGGCCCTCAAAAAAGACGGCTACGAAGCCACTACCTTTGTCGACCAAATCGGCAGCTTCAAACAAGTTATCAATGGTATCATCCTGGCCTTGGACGCCTTCGCCATCATCGCCCTACTGGCGGCCAGCTTTGGCATCATCAACACGCTCCTCATGTCGGTGCAAGAGCGCACCAAAGAAATCGGCCTCATGAAAGCCATGGGCATGGGCGGCGGCCGCATCTTCCTACTGTTTAGCACCGAGGCCGTGATGCTGGGGTTCTGGGGCAGTCTCCTCGGCGCCGGCACAGCCATTCTCGCCGGCCAGGTCATTAATGATGTCGTCTCGAAAAACTTTCTCAAGGACCTCGTCGGCCTGCAATTGTTATCCTTCCCGCTAACCTCCATCGCTGCCATCATCGGACTTGTCATGGCCATCGCCTTTTTAGCCGGCACCCTCCCGGCCTACCGCGCCGCCCGTCAAAGCCCCATCGACTCACTCCGCTACGAGTAAGCCCATAAATAGGCTTCCGCGGAGTATCAACCCACACCATCTCGACTATGCTTGACCAATTACTCAGACCGTCCTTATAATCGCCTCACTGTCAGATCATCAGGTTCTTACAGGGTACATCTCAGCTTTCCAGCCCCTAGGAGGAGAAGACGTCAGTCACACCCGGTCTGAAGACCGGTGAAGGTACGGCGGCGCAACGCCTGTTCTCGCGCGTCGCTGTAATTGCGACATTGGTACTCAGTGTGTTAGGAGTATCTGCCGCACCAGCCATGGCATCAACGACTATAGGTACCGCTACGCCAGTTGCAGCCTCAGGGAAAAACAGTTCTCCGGTTCGAGGCCGGGCGGATGCAGTTCTGGCTTGCCAGAGACAGGGCCACTTCTCCGCAACAAACTGGAACGCAGGGCCATATGGCTGGATGTGTACTGATCTTAGCGGCTCGTTTCCATTTATCGTCCCGCTGTTTGGATCTGAGGGTAGACCCGATATGAACGGCTACTGTCATGCTATCCATCCAGGTACCCACGCCGAAATAATTGGGTACGGCCCAAACAGCTGGTACTGCGTCTCGTAAGCACCAGGTCGCCCGCGATTACATCTTTCGCGGGCGACAATTATTTTCGATCATAATGTATACTGAAAGCTGATAACTGTAGATGAGAAGTATGACAAAGCGCACGCTTAATTTGCGGACAGTGGTAACAACAATTGCCTCTATCTTTGTATTGGCCTTCTTTATTGACCTGCTTCTCGTTATATTTGCAGGCGCATATACTAGTGGCTCTCAGTTCTTCCAGCAGGTAGTCACTCCTCTAATCAGTTTTGGAATAGCTTACCTAATGTGGCGTACGCATAAAGCGATATATGGCAAAGGCAAGGCTGGTAAAGATTCTGAGTAGTCTAGCTACTCACAAGCCAAGGCAGCGGCCATAGTTATGAAATACCGGTGGACATTGCGAAAAGCAATAGTAAACATCTTTCGCGTCTCCTATATGCAAGTAATCTATGTTGATGACATATGCTTGAGCCCCTGATTGGTATACTCGTATTCTTCCTCGGGTGGTTCTTCATATTGCAGCTTATTGAGGCGCACAAGAAGCGCACTAAAATTGATAAAAAGTCGCAGTCACCGGAGAAACAGACCGTAAGCAGTCTTAAATTAAAGGATTGATCGATTCTGAGTATAATGATATTTATGAATTATTTAGTAGACTTATTGATCGGCCTACCAATTGTCTGCCTCATTCTCGCGGCATCATATGCGAGACAAAAGGGCAAAATCCATATTTTTTGGTTAGTTCTCGGCCTCGCTGCACTTCTATTGCTCGCGGTACTATATTGGCGTGGCAACAGCCTTCTCGAAAGCATTATGAGCGTCTTGGGCTTTATGCTCTTTGTATTCCTAGCCGATCTCTTATTCGAAACAAAGTTACAAAAAAAGCAGAGTAGACACTAGTAATCCACCTACCGCGCCGCCCGCCAAAGCCCCATCGACTCACTGCGCTATGAATAAAACTTGCATTATGAATCATTAAGTGTTATAATGAGTATAAGCTCTCATCATACGAGATCGTACCTTAGGAGTGTGACGCAGTGAGCACTGCCCGTACGCACGAGCCAGCCTGGCCCGCCGTTTGCCTCATTATCGGCGGGGTCACCCTGATCATCGCCGGCGTCCTGAGTAGCCTGATGGCCTCGCGTATCATCAACCTGCCCTGGGTTAGCGACGACTTCATCTTCGCCAGCGGTGTGGCAGTCGGAGGCCTGACCCTTCTCATTGGCCTCGCCACCCGCAGGGTTGCGAAGCTGTACAACCTGGCCAGGCATCACTAGCCCGACGGCACGAGCCCGCTCAATCCCCGTCCACTCCAATAACGCCCCCGGCCTTGTGCCGGCGGGCGTTTTACTATTAAAAAAAGCGGCGAAGAGCGCATTTAGCGCTACCTCGCCGCAGTAACTCGTGCTAAGTCACACGGTATTCTGGCCGGTGCCGGCCGGACATAACATCTTTTGTGCCTCCCGTCCGGCTAGCCTTATGTCTTCATCAGGAACATCCTTAAAAGTTGGCTCCTTTCTTAAAAAGGCGATAAATACCTCTATGCTCTGACCGCGCATATGATAAGCGCAAGACCCGATGCCAACATAGGCGGCATCCTGAATTGAATACCGGTAGTCGCTGAGCTCTCCGAGCCGGCCACTATTGACGTATGGGTCAATATCGTCCTTGTGCGAGTCGAACACCTGCTGGGCTTCCACGGAGCAGTTACCATTATTGATACCGGTGACAGTCTCGCAAATATAAACCTGGCCGTCGATGGTAACAGTCGAGCTAGGATTCCGGGGCAAATTGAGTGCCGCTTTTCCCGGTGATGCTGTTGTTGGGCCCGTATTCGGCGCTCCCACCGCCACGGTTTGACCACTTCCACAGCCCGCCACAAGGATTGCCACGGCAGCCAATAGTCCCGCCAGATACTGCACTCTCATGTTAAACCTCCAAAGCGGAAAGGAACATTTTCTTGCCAAGGTTAAGACATGATAGCATAATATTTATAATTTGGCACGCCATCCCACGCAGAAATTAGTAGAGGCGTTAGAAAGGCTGCGAAGTGGTGCATGATGTCCACCTCGCAGCCTTATTACCCTGGCTGTCTAGTCCGGGTAGCCATTGCATAGACTCTTACTCGCCTCGGACCAGGCCGGCGTTAGGTCGCCAGGCGAGAGGTTCTTGAACGCCTCCTCGCTCAGCATAAAGGCGACAAAGTCCTGCTGGCTCTGGCTGCGCTTCTGATGGGCACACGCCGCAAGTCCAGCATAGGCGCGATCCTCGAGGGTGAATGGCTCTTCACCGAGTTTACCGAGCCGCCCGCCATTGACATAACTGTCAATATTACCTTTGTAGAGGTCAAACGTATCCTGGGCCTCAGCCGAGCAGCTGCCCTCACCCTCCGCTACTCCGGCCACGGACTCGCAGGTATAGGTTTTACCGTTGAGAGTCAGGGTAGTTTCGGGCTTGACTGCAGCGGGGCCCGCTGGCGCCGGGGTATTACTTCCACAACCCGCAATGAGTACAAACGACAAAATGGCCAGCAATCCTGCCGCACGCCGTAACATCGTTGAAACCTCCGGTTCAGTCGGTGAGGGACATCTTTGCCAGGCGATTCTATTATAGACCGTAAACGAAGCCCCCGACAAAACCATGTTGGGGGCTTCATCGGGGGCGATTAATCTGCCACGACCCTTGCCTGAGCCATGTGATAATGCTGCCAGTGCAGCCAACGCGCCGGCGCCAAATTGCCGGCCAGGCGAGCCTTGAGGCGGCAAGTCTGCCAAGCCACCCGCGTGGCCCAACCCCAGTTCAGCCCATAGGCTTGCCGGATTGGCGCCGGCAGCAGCCCGGCCGCAAACACTTGGCCCAATGGCGAGACTGGTATGCCGTAGAGCTTGGCGTCAAATATCGACTGGGCTATCTGCTTGGCACGCTCGTCTACCACCAGCTGCTCGAGCATCGTGTGGTAATACCCGAGAAAGTCGCCATAATCACTTGGCCGGACCTGCGATGTCACCCCAAACAACTCACCAAAAGGCGCGCTCTCGTGGTAATACCTTTCTCGCTCCTCAAAGCTCAGCTCTCGTACAAATTCGCTGTAGGAGTCGAGCGCCAGCTGCACTAGCGTAGCGTAGACCCAAAGGCACAAGTCCGGGCTAAAAGCACTGTAGTAGCTGCCGGCCTGCCAGGCGCCGCGTGTCTTATCAAGGGGACCATGAATGCGCCGGTGCACCTCACGGACGGCTCGGGCGGCGGCGGCCGCCTGCTTGCTGTCGCCAAACGTCGTGACGAGCGTGGCGTGAAGCGTGCCAATGAGGCGTTTTAGTGGATCTCGCTCAAAGGTACTATGGTCGGCCACGCCCGCCGCCACCATCGGGTGGGCGACTTGCAGGAGTAGGGCGCTGGGACCACCCAGGATCACCCGTTTATCCCGCGCAATCCTCCAAACAATCGAGTTCTGGCCGATCATCCCCTCATCACCCTTAATACCGGGCGGCAAGGGGGGTACAAGTCGTAATGACCGCATCACAAACCCACTCTCGGGATGGGAAATGGCCAAGCCACTATAAATAAGACTATAAACCGCGTCAAGTTTTGTGCTATCGTTTGCATCATCCGCGTAATGCGGATGAGACTTCACAATTGTCAGCTACATGCCCACCAACAGACCAAGGAGGTTGTGGTATGGTGCGGCCATCGACAAGGCCATGCGCACTTGCCAGGGGTGCTCTGCAATTTGCTATCGTAGTGAGCGTCGATCCAGGTTATGATCAGGTGTCCGGCCAAGACCCCGTAATTGCCGGCCGGCTGAGACTGATGGATGGGCACACCTATCCATTCGCCGGCACCGATAGCCGTGTTCCCGTCAAAGAGATCGACGGCTCGCTCCATTTCGTTAAGCCCGGCGATCATCCTGCCAGCAAACATTACAATATGCGCCAACCTGCTGCGGGGTCTACGCTAATGGCAGACATTGAGGATGGGCAGGTCCGCTACTGGACGAGGCCCGAGTTAGTACTGGCCGGCCCTGGCTTTGATCATCGTTACGTGGACCGGCACTATTATGCCCGTAATGTCCAGTACCCCGGCCTCCATTGTCTGGTAGCAATTGACCAGCTAACCCCAGGTCAGGCCGCGGAATTACTGGCCTGGTCAGGCCCTGGCTTCGTGTCGCCGGCAGCCTATGTCGGGCATTATACCGACTACTACCTCGAGCAATCGCCACCACCGTACGCCTTTGCGGTTTTCAAGTGGGATAGGTTGCAAGGCCGCAGTCATCTTGTCTCGCTTACCGCCAAGCTGAAATAACAGTCAGCGGTGGCATTACCTATTCCGCTCCGGACTACAATCTGGAGCGGAATTTCAGTTTAGCGGCAAGAGTCATCTGGACGAAAGTAAAAAACGGTGATATAAACATCAGACTGAAGTGCCCCTACATCCTCCGAATGGAGCGCCATGGGTAGCGTGACAGAGCTCATCTTTAAAGTCACTTTTCGTTGCCAGGGTAACGAAAACACAGTCCGAAGACAACTAGAAGGCCTTCTTGAATATTTCGATGATGTCAGCATCATCGATGTTAAGTGCCGGCAGACATCAACTGAGCTGCGCGAACTCGGGCTTAGTGCCCAGCTCACAACCTCATTGACAAAGGCTGGTGTCGGCACTGCGTCAGAGCTTGCGGCGCTAACCGAGCAATATCTGAGAGAAGATCTTGCAGTGGATCTTTTCAGCTACCGGAGGATTATCCGGGCACTCGCCCTACGAGAATTGAGTTTAGCCGGCAGCCCCGGTTACAGTAGCAGTATCGAGCTCCTTGAACTCAGTCCGCAGGCCTATAAACGGCTGCGGAAGATGGGCTTTAGCTGCCTGACAAGCCTTACCCGCATGAGTGAGCTCGAAGCCTACAACCGGCTGGGTTGGTTTGATTTTCAGGCGGTCAGGGAGGCTCTATCTTACTTCGAGCTTGATTTTGCTCCGCTCGCTAATTCCACCACAGTTGCCCAAGTAGACAACGGCTACATAGCCTCCAAGCTCGCAAGTATTGGCGTCAAGCCGGGCACACGGCTTGCGAGCTTTACACCGGATCGGATCAAACTTCTTCGTACCCGCGCGGCGAGTAATCAGCCGGCGGCCACTGAGCTCGAGAATCTCATTGAATTACTCAGACGGCTCGGCTGGCAACGCGGATCCGCACTCGGAAACTAGGAGGGCTCGGTCTGCCGTTCGCCCTCCGCATCCGGTTACATGACCGAATCAAGCTTCGCCCCGGAAGAGCCTCGAAACGGTGAGCGGGATGCCGGATTGGCATTCTACTCACCGTATTTTTATTCCCGAAACCATCTAAGTTATAATGAGGCCTATCAAAGATAATAGCAGGAGGGACGTATGGCGCGCCCGACAACAATAGCGGCCGTGGCTGTGGCAGTGGCGGTGCTCATTCTGGCTATACTCGTCTTCGCGCTTACGCGTACTGCCCACAGTCCGGCCAGCAGTCCGTCTCCCAGTCCGTCGCCGGCCACCACGGCCAGCTCACCAGCTTCACCCTTGGCGTCGGCTTCGCCCGCCGCCAAGACCCAGCCCACTATTGCCTATGACGGCAATATGTTTATACCTAACCAAACAACCGTTAAGGCCGGCGAGACCATCACCTTTATTAATAAGTCCTCCAAAGTGGTTGACCCCAACTCCGACAACCACCCGGCGCACACAGACAATTCTGAGCTAAATGTGGGTAAACTTGAGCCCGGTCAGAGTAAAACGGTAACCGCAACTAAAAAAGGCAGCTTTGGCCTGCATAACCATCTCAACCCTGCTCAAACTACCCGTGTGACAGTTCAGTAAGGGATGGTACACTAGTTACAGAATGAAGCAGGCAAGCGGGACTCAGGATAATCAGACGGCAGGTATAGCAGTAACCGTAAAACCAATGCGTTTGCGTGATGCACGGCGGGTCCATCAGGTATTTGTCGACGCACTCATGGCGCATTTCGAGCATTTCGATGATTCATACAAGCAGTCTGTCCTGGCCGACAATACGCTCGTCGGTATGGCCTGGGCAGCCGTGCATCCCCGCCGGATCATTTTAGTAGCCAAGGATAACGCCAAAATTATCGGTTATATTATCGCCAGTGTACCCCGGGACAAAAATGGCCAGATGTACTGGTTGTTCGTGGATCCTGCCTACCGGGGACAAAACATTGGCCTGCAGCTCCTGTCCCGGGGTCTTAAGGAGATGGCGGCCCGAGGGGCCCACACTGCTAGCCTTGTCACCCACGATCATGCCAAGTATTATGCGCGCCAAGGATTTAGACTAATCGAGAAGATACCGGATGGACAATACACGAAATACGTCCTCGCCTACGACCTTAGTCGTTAAGCGCCGTCTGCAGCGTACCCGCCGGCGACTCATCTTGACTACGGCGCTAGTTATTGGGGTCATGATTGTGTTTGAGGCGTATTCGGTATTGCGTCCTCAACCCAAAACGCCGATAACCCCCATCGCTAAGCCAAAGCCGGCCATGGTCGACGCCGGTAAGATTTTATCGCAGAGCACGGTCGTCAACTTCACGCCCGAGGAAGTGGAGGCCTTATCGCACCAAAACTACACCACCCATACGCCCAAACCGGTTTTCGGCGTCGCCAAAACCGAACTGCAATACCGCTCGTACCTGGAGGACGGCACGCCAATTAAGGTTTACGCGCGGGTGTATCAGCCGGTCGGCAAAACGAGTGCGCCTATCTTTGGCTTTGCCACGGGCACCGTCGGCGTCGGCGATCAATGTGCGCCCAGCCTGGAGAACCCGGCCAAGGCCAACTGGGCCAACTATCAGTCGCACATGGTCACCTACGCCGGCCAGGGTTATGCCACAGTCATTACCGATTACGAAGGCATGCGTGACCCTAACCGCATCCACCACTACATGGTTGGTGCCTTGGAGGGCCGCGCGGTCCTCGATAGCGTCCGGGCGCTCATCAATCTCAATCAAGGCACCGATGCACTCGATGCTAGCCATGTCTTCCTGGGTGGTTATTCACAAGGCGGTCATAGCGCGTTCTGGGCTGACCAGATCGCCGAGGACTACGCACCGGAGCTGGGTATCAGCGGTGTCGTCGGTTTTGGTCCGGTCATGGATGTCCGCCAGACACTGGCCGACATTCTGCATTCGGCAAACATCAATTGGTTCGGCCCCTACGTCCTGACTAGCTACGCCGACTATTACCGCGACGATTATGATCTAACCACCATGTTACAGCCACGTTTTCGCCAGAACTTGCGCTCCGATGTGCTGTCCCACTGTATCGACACCAACTTATCCTATTGGGGTCACACCCCCAGCGCGGTCTACACACCCGAATTCCTGGCCAGCCTGCGTGACGGTCTGAATAGCGGTCCATACCGGCAATTCAAGAAACGGCTTGACATCAATATTGTCGGCAGTGCTAAAACCGACAGCGCCAAGCTCATTAATGAGGGCGCACACGACAACGTAGTCCTGCCGTCCCAGCAAGAGGCCGCCATGAAGCGCATCTGCCCAAATTCCCAAGGGCCGGCACAGCTAAGGGTATGGCCCAGCGCCACTCATTACAGCACCATGGCAATTAGCCTGGCCGACACTTTGCTCTGGATGAGCAACCTCACCAATGACATACCAGTGGCCGGCACCTGTGTCTCGACAAAACCCTAGCAACCAAGCAGGTGCTAATATAAAATACCAATTGCTTCTGCCAAACATAGACGCAAGTAATCAAAGGGCAAAGCTACTTACAGTCAGTCCGACTGACGCTCAAAGTCTCCAAAAGCCGGTCTAAAAGCAAGGGGAATGCCATGAGTAGCGACCGAGAAACTTCAAATGGCGAAGTTGTCGAAGAGGTGATCATTGTGATCGGAAGTGAGGACGAGGAATAGCCTGCTCCACAACGACCAGTAAAAAGGGGGAGTCATAACCACAGCCGGCTACGACCCTGATGATGACAGCGTTGAACCTGACGCCACCGATCCCGACGCCGAAGCCCATCGCATACAAGACGCCCGGACCGACGAGCACGACCATCACGATGGCTAATTATCACCAATAAGCCCGCATCTGTTCATTGGGTGCGGGCTTTACTCGTGAGAATAACCAATGCACATGACAAAGCCCCATATTAGGATAAGCGCTGGAATAAATAGAGGTAATGATGGCCGATCCAGTTGAATTATATGATGATGCAGTAGAAAAAGAACGCCAGGCAGATGCCTTAAAGTCGGAGGCTAGTAGTCTAAAGTCGCAAGCCCGTATGGCCGAAGCGGCCATGCTCGCCGAGGCCGACGCCCTTGATCGCCAGGCCAGCAGCGAAGCTGTGCAGGAGAATAATGCCGAGGCAGCCGCCTTATCGCAGCAAGCCGACGAAACGCGCCGGCGAGCCCGGGGCGGCAGTTCCTGGTAGTTACATAATCGTCAGGCCAATCAGAGCGATATTCAACGCCACAATCAACGCCACAATCAAACCAGTCAGACCGGTCACCAGCCGCGAGTTTACCTGCTCACCCATAATGCTGCGCCGGCTAGTCACAAGCAGCAAAGGCACAATGGCAAACGGAATACCGAATGACAATGCGACCTGCGACAACACCAGCAACCAAGTGGGTTCCACATTAAAGCCAAGCAGAATCAGAGCCGGCACCAGGGTAACCACGCGCCGGACCAGCAACGAAATCCGCCGCTTCAACAACCCGTCCATAATCACGGCGCCGGCGTAACAGCCCACCGCCGTCGAGGCCAGCCCCGATACTAGCAAACCGACCGCAAACAGCGTCGCCACACCACCGCCAAGCACGGCCGCAGTAGCAGCATGCATGTCAGTGATGGTCTCAAGTCCCGGTACACCATGCAGCGTTGAAGCTGCAAACAGCACCATGGCCAGGTTAATGCCACCCGCCACCAGCATGGCAATAGCCACGTCGATCCGGGTGGCGCCCAGTAATCGCCGCAGCCGCGCCGGATCAGTCACATGTCCATGCCGGTCACGGGCCAGCGCCGAATGCAAATAAATCACGTGCGGCATCACCGTGGCACCCAGCATCCCGGCCGCTAGCAACAGGCTGTCCGGTCCCTGCAGTATCGGCACCAGGCCACCCACCGTCCCGGCCAAATCCGGTGGTTTCAGCCACAACCCGGCCACAAATCCCACCGGAATAATTAGCAGCAACCCGGCAATAATCCGCTCAAACGGCCGTTGACCATAGCGGTTCTGGCTGGCCAACAACACCAACGACACCAACCCGGTAATCAGCCCGCCTACCAATAACGGCAGTCCAAACAGCAAGTTCAGCGCAATGGCTCCGCCCAAGACCTCGGCCAAATCGGTCGCAATCGCCACCATCTCGGCCTGCGCCCAATACGCCAGCCGCGGCCACCGGGGCAGTCGGTCCCGCACTACCTCCGGCAATGACTGCCCAGTCACCAGGCCCACCTTGGCCGACAAATACTGTACCAATCCAGCCATCAAATTAGCCGCCACCACCACCCACACCAGCAGATAGCCATACATCGAGCCGGCGCTCAAATTCGTACTAAAATTACCCGGGTCAACATAGGCAATAGCCGCCACAAACGCCGGCCCCAATAGGGCCGCTCTGCTACTTATCCGTTTTGTTGTGCGCATTAGCGTTCACTTCGTAACTGGTATTAGTGGCTTCAAAGAAATTCACTAGTTGGAGCGTGTCATTAGCTGCGGCCATCCACTTGGCCGGATTACTCACGTTATAGTGCGCGCCAAAGCCCAACTCCACCAGCCGACGGTCCGCCAAATACTTCACATACTGGTTTATATAATCCGCATTCAGACCCAAAATCCCGCTCGGTAACAAATCCCGGTTGTACTCGGTCTCCATCTCCACGCCATCCAAAA
This sequence comes from Candidatus Saccharimonadia bacterium, assembly GCA_041743505.1. Classification (GTDB taxonomy): domain Bacteria; phylum Patescibacteriota; class Saccharimonadia; order UBA4664; family UBA4664; genus JBGTMQ01. The sequence continues at coordinate 77,616 of JBGTMQ010000021.1, read as the reverse complement.
TCATCTGCTTAATTTCGTCGGCAAACTCCGGTGTCTGCAAGTCAGCATTCTCTTCCATCACCGTCAAAATCAAATTTATCCCAAACTTCAAGTGCAAACTCTCGTCCCGCACAATCCAGTCAATCAATGAACCAAAGTTTCGCAACAAATTCCGCTGCCGAAAGCTCAAAGCCACCATGAATCCCGAGTAAAACCAAATGCCTTCCAAAATAACGTTGTAAGCCACCAAATTGCGTACAAAATCGCGCTTACCCTCAGTACTCGTAATATCCAGCGTCTGCTCGGTCATGCGCTTAATAAACCTGACCTCAAACTCCTCCTTGCGCGCCATTGACGGTACGTCCACATGCGCCTCATAAGCCTGTTCTCGGTCAATCGGGAACGTCTCTAATACGTACTCAAACGCCATACAGTGATTGGCCTCTTCCCACATTTGCTTGGCCAAGTACAAATGAGCCTCTGGCGCATTAATGTACGGATACACCCCAAACGCCAGCGCCTTATTCACTAGCAGCTCATTTGGGTTAAAGTAGCTCATTAAAAACGTCAACGCATGACGCTCCTCATCGCTCATCTTTTTCCAGTCACCCAAATCCTCGCCCAATTGAATCTCATTCGGAAACCAAGTATTAGCCACCGCCTGGTTATATAGGTCATACGCCCATTGATAATGTATCGGTTTAAGCAGCAATCCATCCTGGATGCCGGTTCCTAAAATACCCATTTATTCTCCTTCGACTATTGACATATTTAATTATAGTTGTTAAAATATATTATCTGTTCTACCGTCTCTGAAAGATGAGGAATTCGAATGGGGAAGAGAGCAGAAGTAGACTACGAGCCCGACGAGCTAGAGGCAATCCGTGCGCTCAGTGATGTGTCGCATGACCGCCCAAGATTGCTCCGGATCACCGGCACAACGACCGGGCACAGGACCTTTGCCATCCTGCCCATCGGAGCTCAATTCATTATCCGCATCACTGATGATGATTCTAGTTCCGACGGCAGCTCCGCCGTCCAGGCCGAAGCCGGACTTCTACGGAAGCTGGACGACCAATGGGCCGAAATCCTTTTCTTTACCGGCACCGACAACGGCAGCCTACGGAGTCGTCCCGATGGTGGCGATAAGTTGATTCTGTCGCCCGACACGCCCGTGATCCGGATCCGCATGGGATAATCAATCGAGCTTTCGCCTAATACACAAGTTATCCGGCTCGAAATCGATTAGTGAGAAGGAACCGCCCGTTTCGCTTCGCGCGAAACTATCAAGTCCACTCGGGCCTCGCGTTTTACGCTGGGCCCGTTTTTATTTTTCAAAAAGTAGCCCTAAGTTCGACGCCTAGAAAAGGCGCCGAGGTCGGAGGAAGGCGAAATTACATCGCGCCCGCCGGCCCGAAATACGCCCCCACCGTCCAAAGCCCGCTTTCATTGGCAGCTATCGCAAGCCGCCCGCTCGGCCGGATCAATCGGGCAGGCCAGGACTCGGGGCGGCCGGCTAGCCTGAGGCATGATTTGTCCGCTCCCTGAAGCAGCCGCCACGGCCGCGGCAATCTCAGTTAGCCGCTCTTGCACCGTTTGCTCGCTCAGATTCGCGGCCGGATTAGTAGTTGTGGTTACGTTTAACATAATGGTGTCCCTCTTATTAGTTACGACGGCTGCTTCGAAAACCCGAAGCCGAATCCCGGCTTGGCTTTAGCGATATCAGCGGACTTGTTGACTTTAACAGTGCTCTGCTCGGCGGTGTGGCGGGGCTTCATGTGAAGGTAGTAGGTGGTTTTGAGGCCCTTTTCCCAGGCCGCAGAGTAAATACCCACCATCTCATCCACATTGCGCGTTTCCAGATACATGTTGCGGCTAATAGCTTGGTCAATCCATTTTTGCGCCCGGGCCGCTATCTCAATAAACGCCAACGGCGACAATTGAAACGAGGTCTTGTATATGGCCTTAACCCGCGCTGGAATTGTCTCAATGCCCTGAATATCGCCCTGTGCCCGCAAAATGTCCTCTCGCACGCTCTCCCACAATCCGAGTGCCTTCAAGTCGTTCACCAGGTTGCCATTAACCTCTAGAAACTTACCGTTCAACGTCGCACGGCTAAAGATCTGCGAAAACTGCGGGTCAATCCCGGGCGTGGTCCCGGCCGCGTGGGCCATGTTGGCCGTCGGCGCCACGGCCATCAGCGTCGCATTGCGCATACCGCGCTTCACCTTAGACCGCAGCGCGTCCCAGTCCAGTGTGGCGCCCTGATCCACCGTAATCTTGATCCCGCGGTCGGCCGCCGTCAGCTTCAGTGTGTCAAATGGCACCAGTCCCTGGCTCCACCGCGACCCCTCAAAGTTCGGGTAAGCCCCACGTTCCTTGGCCAGCCGGGCACTCTCATCTATCGCCTGGTAGCTAATAAACTCGGCCAGCTTGTCCATCAGCCCGTAGGCCTCCTCGCTCTCGTACGCCAGTCCCAACCGCTCGCAGGCGTCGGTGAAGCCCATCATCCCGAGGCCAATGGCCCGGTTTTGTTTATTCGAGTGCATCGCCTCAGGAATCGGCACCTCGGTAATATCAATCAAGTTATCCAACTGCCGTACCGCCGACCGCACGCTGGCCTCCAATCGCGGCCAGTCAAAATCAGCCGCTCCCACCGACAAATGCGCGCTCAAGTTCACCGACGCCAGGTTGCACACGGCAATATTGTCACGGTCCTGTGGCAGGCAAATCTCCGTGCACAAGTTACTCATGTGAATCGTGCCCGTGTTGCTATTCAATGCCCGGTTGTTCACCGTGTCTTTCCAGGTCAGCCACGGATGCGAGGTCGTTTGCAGCGTAATCAATATACTTTTCAACTGCTCCCGCGCCCGGATCTTTTTAAACACCCGCATCTGTCCTGACTCAGCCCGCTTCACATATTCCGAGTACCGCTTACTAAACTCACCGCCATACAGCTCGTTCAAGTCCGGCACCTCGGCTGGGTCAAACAAATACCAGTCCTCGTCAGCCTGCGCCCGCCGCATAAACTCATCACTAATCCACACCGCTGTGTTAGCCGTCCGCGTCCGCCGGTACGGGTCGCCGGAATTCTGCTTCAGGTCCAAGAACTCCGGGAAATCGATGTGCCAGTTTTCCATGTAAAAGCACAACGCCCCAAACTTCTTGCCGTTCCGCGATACCGCCCGCAAAATCGAATCTACGGTGTGCATAAACGGGATCGGGCCGCTCGAAAACGTGTTGTTGCTGTGTACCGGCGAGCCCTCGGCCCGCAGCTTCGTCACCGCCAAACCAATCCCGCCCGTGCCCTTGGTCATCCACATCACGTCACGGTTGCTTTTGGCAATGTGCTCCATGTCGTCCTGCATTTCCATCAGGAAACAATTAGCCAGCTGCGGATATTTGGTGCCGGCGTTTACCCGCGTCGAACCACCCGGCAAATACTCCAGTCGGCTCATATGGTCATAAAACCCAATCGCTGACTCGGTCGGATTCGGCTCATGAAACGATAGTCCCATCGCCACCCGCATCAACGTATATTGCGGCACCTCAATCACTTCGCCACTATCTCGCCGCAAACTGTAACGGTTCCGCGTTGTCACCACGCCCAGATACCTCATCAATTGGTCGCGGCTCGGCACCAGCGCACCGGCCAGCTTGTCCAGATCGAACGCCTCGACCATCCGCTTGTCTAGCAAGTCGTGCTTCACGCCATCCCTCACATAAGCAACAAACTTCTCCCGGTGCAAAGCCACCAACTCATCGTCGGTGGCATAATCGCCCAGTACTTTTTTGTAAATAGTCTTTAGTAGCAAACGGGCTGCAATCACATCAAAGGCCGGGTCGTCTTTCACGTTTTGCAGCGCCGTTTGGATCACCGCTTCATCCAGCTGCTCAGTGGTGATACCATCAAACAGTGTCAGCTGAACCTCGGTGGCCACTTGCACCACCATGCTGATCTGATCCGGCAAACCCCGGCTGGCTCGTTCGAGTGCTTGGTTAATCTTATTGGCGTCATATGGCTGTTTCGAGCCATCACGCTTGGTTACGGTAATATCCATGTCGCACCCTCCTGTGCATCTAGTGTTATCGATTGCCTTATGTACACCACATGTGTTAGCATTAGCATTATGTACGCTGCATATAGCGTACGTCAATAGTTTTATTACACTACCGAAGAATGGCTTGAGGAGGGGAGATGCCTGTGTCCGTGACCGAAGAAACCTACGATGATGTAGTGGTAAAAGCCGAAAAATTAGTGCTGCTCGATGTCTGGGCACCCTGGTGTGGGCCATGCCTAACCATGGAACCGCGCCTACGCGAATTGGAGGCCGCCTTTGATGGTAAAATTGTACTAGCAAAATTAAACGTCGATGAGGAACCGGGCCTCACCACCAGGCTGGGCATTATGGCTCTGCCGACAGTACGGGTAGTCCAAAACGGTCGCACCCGGTTCGAAGCTGTCGGCGTCGTGGACCAGTCTAAGCTGGCCACAGCCATTGGGGCAGCATTACAGGAAGAAATAATAAGTGAAGCCTGAGCACGTCAGAAATCTCATCATTATTGGGTCCGGCCCGGCCGGCTATACCGCGGCCGTCTATGCCGCCCGGGCGGGGCTCGAGCCACTCGTCTTCGAAGGCAGTCAGTACGGTGGCGCACTCATGACGACCACCGAAGTCGAAAACTATCCCGGCTTTAAGGACGGCATCATGGGTCCGGAGTTAATGCAACAAATGCGCGACCAGGCCGCCCGCTTCGGCGCCCAGTTAAGCCAACAAGATGCCGAAGCCGTGGAACTCACCGGTGACACCAAATATGTCACCGCCGCCGGCCAAATACACGCCACCAAAGCCGTCATCCTGGCCATGGGCGCAGCCACTCGCTACCTCAATGTGCCCGGCGAGCAAGCCCTCCTCGGCCACGGCGTCTCCGCCTGTGCCACTTGCGACGGGTTCTTTTTCCGCGGCCAAGACATAGCCGTGGTCGGGGGCGGGGACTCAGCCATGGAGGAAGCCTTGTTCCTCACCCGCTTCGCCAACTCGGTCACCGTCGTTCACCGGCGAGATGAATTCAAAGCTTCCAAAATCATGCTGAGACGAGCCAAGGCCAATCCCAAAATAATCTGGCACACCAACACCCAGGTAACCCGCGTCCTTGGTCACGACAAGGTCACCGGTCTCGAGCTGCGCGACACCATCACGGGCCAAACATCCGAGCTGCCGGTATCAGGTGTCTTTATGGCCATTGGCCACGATCCGCGCAGTGGACTCGTCCGCGCCCAGGTCGGCACCGACCCGGCCGGCTACGTCCGTGTCCAAGGAAGCGGCGGCACAGAACCGGCTACCCAAACCAACCTGCCTGGAGTCTTTGCGGCTGGCGATCTGGTCGATCATACCTACCGCCAGGCTGTCACCGCCGCCGGATCAGGTTGCGCCGCCGCCATCGACGCCGAACGCTGGCTGGCCCGGCATCCATCAGCAAGCACCTCTTCCCCCAAAATGCCGGCCGTCAAACAAAAATAAGACTGTAAAGACGCCGGGCGTCTTTACAGTCTTTGATGTCGCCTGATTCACCCGGGAAAGATAACTGGCGCCGGCCGTCCTATATCTTCGGCCAGCCCTTGTTCCAGCCGGCGGATCAAGGCTAACCGCCGGGAGTCTGTCAGGTCAGATTTTGGGTCGAGAATCTCGCGCAGCATTTGCTGGTATATACCAACAACGAAGGTTATAGCTTGCGTCCTGTCCGTCACATCCAGCTTGCGAAAGAGCCGCCGCAGGTGAGTCTTGATTGTGTCCTCCGCCAGAAACAGGCTACGGCCAATCTGAGAATTTGTTTTGCCTTGGGCCAAACCTTTCAAGACTTGCCGCTCGCGCGGTGATACGCTAAATCTGGCAAGCGGATCCAGGGGTGGTGCTTCATCACAAAGTCTCGGTTGCAAGTGTGTAGCGGGTGCGGTGGTCATGAAAAACCTCATCTCAGCTGAGTCAATCATTCACTATACTCAAAATCAAACCACTATTCGCTTTATACCAATGACCATTGCTTACGTCAACGAAAAAGCCCCATCCGCAAAGTCGCCGGCCATCAAGCAAAACTAAGACCGTAAAGACGTCGAAACGTCATTACGGTCTTATCGCAGGCCGCTTCGAAAGTCACCCAAAACTCAGAAGACCCCGCTGCGCACCGAACGCTACAATCTCCGCCGAGGTACGGGCATCCAGCATATCACGCAGATACTTGAGATGACCTTCCAGGGCGGCATGATCGAGAGACAGCTCCTTGCCAATTTCTTGATGGAACTTGCCGTAGGAGAGGCCGGTCATAATCTGTGTCCGGTACCACATGGGGCTGAAGCGCGGCTGCGGCGTTACCGCTTCTGAAATTCCAAAGGGATGGAATATGCTATGGACCTCTAAAGCGCCCATTTCCACGCCCCGGCGCAATAGATGCGCCCGGGTCCGGGCCTTAAGCTTGCGGGTTATCGCATTCGCATGGGACTCCACTGTGCGGCAAGAGATAACCAACTCGTTGGCGATCTCATAGTTTCTCCTACCACGAGCCACGTACTGCAGAATCTCCTTCTCACGCCTGGTCAGCCGGGAATTATCAGCTTTTTCGCTCTGCGATATACCCGGGTTTGGTAAGTGTGTTGCAGCAGCCGATAGCAACAAAAAAGCCTCAGAAACCAAGCCTTGCTCCCGCGCGGAGTCCCAAAACAACCGCAGCCATACGTCTACAGTCAGCTCGCGCTTGGGGTCGGTTAGCAGCTCAAGTGCCTGCCCCAGCGAGGTAATAAGCCTGGTCATCAATAGCTGCACATCACGCTTGACGCTAGTCTCATCAATGCCCAGCTTGGCCGCTACCTCCATATCCGGCAAGCCTTTGGCAAGCAGCTTCAGGATATCCAGTTCAGACTTGCCCGCACTGGACGTGGAGCGTATCTCAGCGCCCCCAGAGTCCATTGCTCCTACCGGGGTGTCGTAAGGTACGACGGTTAACACGGCAGCCATGAAAACCTCATCTCATGATGGGAGATAAACATTCATTAGTGCTTAATCAAACCGCTAACCGGTTTATATAATAGTTCAGTCAAACCGTCAAAAATAATCCCTTGCCGGGCGACTGCCCGGCAAGGGATTGCTACAAAGAAACGTGCTACGAGGAGCGCTGCTGGCGCCCCGTGATGTCGGTTACCGTCGCCGCCGGAGCGGGCGCCGGTTCGGGCAAAGCAGCCGGTGCATCGGCTGCGGGCATTGCGCCGGTCACCGGAGCACCATAGATCGACTGGCGGATTTGCTCCAGCCGGCTGCGGCCGGCCGCATCCGTGGTCGCATGCTGGACTTCCAGCATCCGTCCCTGCACCGAGTTCTTGGCCAGGTCGGCTGCCCCGATGGCGTTGGCGTACCGGCGCTCGATCTTGTCCCGGACTTCATCCAGCGACGGCACATTGCCCGGCGCAGCCAGCTCGGTCATCGATCGCAGCGCGCCCGAAACCTGCTCCTGCATCTTGGCCTGTTCCAGCTGGGTTAGCAGCTTGGACCGCTCAGCTAGCTTTTGCTGTAACGCCAGGGCATTTTGCTCGACTGCGCCCTTGGCCTGAGCGGCCGCCTGCAGGGACTGGTCGTGCAGCGTCTTGAGGTCTTCCACCGACTGCTCGCCGGTCACCAACTGGGTGGCGAAGGACTCGGCGGCCTGCTCGTATTGCTGGGCCCCGGCCTCATCGCCGCCGCGACGCTTCTCATCAGCCATCACCAGCGCCTGCCGCGCCGAGGACTGGTACTTCTCGATCTCGCCAAGCTGCCGGTTAAGCTTCATTTCCAGCTGCCGCTGGTTTCCAATAACGGCCGCGGCCTGCTGCGACAAGGCCTGGTGCTGGCGCTGGGCGTCCTCGATGGCTTGCTGGATCTGTACCTTGGGGTCAGCATATTCGTCAACCTTGGACGAGAACAATGCCATGAGGTACTTCCATGCTTTGACGAATGGGTTAGCCATAACCGCCTCCAAATCTGAAGATGAACGACACGTGACACGCGTCAGGTTAGAACAATATAACATAGAAGCCGATAAGTCAACATTATAACGGCCATCTATGCCACAAAATAGCGGGTAGTTGCAGGCTTGCCGCAACTACCCGCTTGAAAACATCAATCGCTAGGCCTCAGAAGGAACAAGCCCTTCTCCAGCCTGAAGCCGGTACCAGTCGCCGAGACCCTCGGCGGTAGCCACAAATAACTGGTCCTCGGGCAGGGCAACGCCCTGCTTGGACAGTGTCACGACATGGGCGTTTTGACGCAATGCGAGCTCGCTCTGGTAAAACGAAGCCACTTCTTCCCCGCTGGAAAGAATGATCCACCGGATGGGCACCAGACTCGTCAAATGAATCAGGTCCCGAAAGCGGTAGTAATAGTCAGGCTTGTCATAAGCCACAATTGCCACCGCATGCGGACGCATGACAATGGTGGGCGGTTCAGCCTTATCAGACAACGAAGCCAGCTGTTTTAGTGCGGGGATGTCATGTTCGTCAGCAATGCTAACCAATATCTCTTCCATGGCCCCCGAGACGTTGCACCCGCTACGTGGGCTATCAGGGCGGTTGCGCCCCACCCAGCCACGGCTATTGATCAGGTTAATTCGCTGCTCCAGCTTGGGAGCAGAAACGTCCCGGCTAAAAAAGCTTGCCGGCGCACCGCCGTCCGGATCGCTAACGGCCGCAAGTAGCATAAGCACCTCGGCTACCGTCCCGAGCGGCGCCGCCACACCATGTGGCCCTTCAACGTGCAGTAGTAAAGCCCAGTCAATCGGTTGGCGCCACGGATCAATACCTGCCGACTCAATCGCCGCCAAGGCCCGCCCGGCCCGGTCAGCCAACTCCTGGTCCTCAGTTGCAGCCAAAATCCGCTCCGGCGTAAACGGGTTGGTATACAAGATACCCATGCGAAAGCCACCTCCTCGTATCTAGGTTGTATAGGAGCGTGTCACCTAGTGGGATGACCAAGAAATAATGACATGAGTCATCAATTAAATCAATAATATTATATCAAAGCCCGTGGGCTGTGGCATAATGGGATATATGTTTCATGCTTTCCGTATCCCCGTGGTCATTACTGCGGCCATTTTTATTCTTCTGCCATTCACGGCCGGACCGGCGATAACCCTCAGCGTATTGATACTGGTGCTCTTAGAGCTAACATTCTCCTTCGATAATGCGGTCGTCAACGCCAAAGTCCTAAGCCGCATGAGCCCGTTCTGGCAGCGTCTGTTTCTGACACTCGGCATTTTCATCGCCGTGTTCGGCATGCGCTTGGTGTTTCCTCTGCTCATCGTCAGCATCGCCGGCAATCTCGGGCCCATAGAAGTACTTAACTTGGCCGTTAACTCGCCCGAGAAGTACGAGGCCGTCATTTTGCAGGCCCATCCGGCCATCGCGGCTTTCGGTGGCATATTCCTGTTAATGTTATTCCTCGACTTCATTTTTGAAGACCGCCGCATCAAGTGGCTGGTCCGGCTGGAAAACGCCCTGGCGTCCATCGGCCGCCTGGAAAACCTCACCGTCATCATTTCACTATTTACCCTGGCTCTCGTGGCAGCCACCATCGGCCACCATCACGCTTCCACAGTCCTCTTGGCCGGCGTAACCGGGATGGCCGTCTATCTTTCGGTGACCAGCCTGACCAAGTTGTTTGATATTGACCGGATCGAAAAATCAGGCTTACTCAAAGCTCAAACCGCCAAACACCTGACGCAGGCCGGCTTGTTTGGCTTTATCTACCTGGAAGTGCTGGATGCCAGCTTCAGCTTTGATGCGGTAGTTGGCGCCTTTGCGGTCAGTAACCAGATTCTCGTGATCGCTCTGGGTCTTGGTATTGGCGCGCTATTCGTGCGGTCACTAACCATTTACCTGGTGCGCGAAGGCACTCTAGCCCGCTATGTCTATTTGGAGCACGGCGCCCATTACGGCATCGGCGTCCTGGCCGTCCTGCTATTAATTACGATCGGCTATGAAATTCCCCAGGTGGTGATTGGCTTAGCCGGGATATTCTTCATCGTCATCGCCTTCCTTGACTCCCGCGCCTACCTACGCCGCCACCCAAAGGAAACCCCCCTCTCAATTAACGCTCCCCAATAACGCCGATCTCAGTATGCAGCTCGTAGCCGGTGGCGGCTTTAACCTCGCGCTGCACCAGCTCAATCAGTGCCAGCACGTCGGCCGCCTTGGCGCCGCCTAGGTTCACCATGTAATTGGCGTGTTTCTCAGAGACCTGCACCTCGCCAATCGTCTTGCCCTTAAGTCCGGTCTGGTCAATCAGCCGGCCGGCGCCCACGCCTTCAATCTTCTTGAATATCGAACCACAGGACGGGAAATCAGGTAATTGCGGTTGCTTAGCCCGCCGCCAAGCCGCATTAGCTTGCATCTGCAGTTCAATAGCCCGCTTTGATTTGGGCTTAAGCTCAAAGGTCACCTCCAGCACAATCAGTTGGCGATGGTGCAAAATGCTATCGTCATAACCAAAGGCAAAAAATCCCCGGTCTACCGTCTGCATCTTACCGTCTTCGTTCATTACTTTTGCCGACTGCACCACTTCTTCCACATACAGTGTCTGCCCACCCTTGAGTTCGCCGGTTTTATCCCAATGAGGGGCATCCACGCTGGCAAAGTGCAGGTTCTGCCACATGGCGCCACCCACCGAAGAGGGGATAAGTACAAAATGCTCCAGGCCGCTCAGCCCATAAACCGCGCTCAGATCAATAGTGCTAGCGATAGTGGCGCCACTCTCGGCCGTCAGCTGGTTACCATGCACCACCGCCCGGTCGGCCCGGTTTCGAATAACCAGTCCGCGAAAGCCTTTGTCGGTCACCAGGATATTGGCGCCGGTACCCAACACAAAATACGGCACGCCAGCAGCCCGGGCGGCCAGCACCGCTGCAGCCAGCTCATGCTGGTTACGCACCTCCACAAAGTCATCCGCCGGTCCGCCAATCTGGTACGTCGTATACGGCGCCAATGGCACGTTGTGCTGCAAGTTTGGAATCGCCAGCTTCATCTACAGTGTTTGCCGGGCGGACTGCAAGGTCGAAAGCAGCTGAAGGAGTTGCCCAGCCTCTTCTTGGGTGACTTGTTGGGGGCCGGCATCAGCGGCCCCTTCCGTAGCCTGCCCGCCAAAAATCATGGCATTCTGATATTTCTCAAACCGGTGGTCGCCATACAGCTGGTAACCGGTCTCATGCACCCCGCCGTCTACCCGGCGCAGCACTTGTACCTTTACCCTAGGCACAGCCGATTCCGCCACATTACACCGCGTCAGATACACCAGTAAATTATCGCCGGTCATATATTTTTTGGTTGCAATCGGCATGGCCGGATCAGTCAGTCGGTCGGCCAAATACCAGGATACGCTGTCCTCCAGCGCTGTCTTGGATTCTTCGGTTGCGAGTGCCACGTTACTCATACTCAAAGCTTAACTGACATTGCCACTATGTTCCAGAGGCCCTGACAACCGCACGTCTTATCTATATAATACATAAACGTTAGTACGCGCCCGTAGCTCAGGGGATAGAGCACCAGTTTCCGGTACTGGGTGTCGGGGGTTCAAATCCCTCCGGGCGCACCATAGTTTTTATTCTTAAAGAGCCAAACCCAAGCTCTTTCAATAGCAGCCAGATCTTGGCTCTTTTTGCATACCTGATACTTGTAATTATATCAGAAACGTAGTATAATAATAGGCAGCTCGAAACTCCATTCCTTTGCCTTAGGAGGTAGTAAGGATGTATTATCCAGCTCGTCGTGCCGGATTCCGCCATCTGCGCGGCGCCGGTTGGTCCATCGCCCTTCCCATCGCGGCCGGCCTTGGTTTGACTGCGGCGGCCGTCTCCGGACACATCGCTGCCGGGCTAGTACTTGGTTCCATCGTGTCACTCATCGGCCTTGCCGTTTTGTGGCTGGGCTACTCCCTGGGGGACATCGCGGATGCTTACTGGATGGTTCCCTTGGCCGTTGCCAGTTTACCGGTCGCACTGCTTACCTCCGTCGTCGGCCATGGATACCAGTGGGTCTGGGCCATCGGTTGGGTCGGTGCAGTAATCATCCTGTTTGGCATCGTAGCCGGTATCGGTCGCCATGCCGATAGTGAAGGAGGTCTGCCGCATCTTATTACCTGTATCGTTCGTAGCCTTATTCCGGGCTGCCACTCGCGCTACTGACCTCAACCACTCCCTCTGCGGGGCTCACACCGAGCCCCGCCTTTATTTTCTTAGCTTACGCCAAAGCTGGTATCATGACCGAAGGTACCAGCCCAACCAAGAGAGGCAGGAAACCATGCCCGAATCAACCGACCGGGATACGGTCCATGAGCAGGCTAACGCCCTCAATACCGGACGTGATGCATCAATTCAAGCCGGCCGCCAGCTCGCGGGTCTTGACACCGACTCACGGCAAGGCAGTCAGCAAGAGGACAAGTAACTTCTACACGCCAACGGGTGCGCTCGACCAAGAGCGCACCCTTTCATTTCAGCCCCGCCGCAAAGCCAACCAACCCATGGCCACATACCACACCAGAATTTCAGTGACCATTATGCGCTGCGTGACGCCTGCTACCCCAAGCCCCTGACCGGCTGCCTCCGGATTGAAAGTCGCAAAGTATAGAATTGTTAGCACGACCGTCAGCGGGCTGGCTATCATCAGCCAGTTGCCAAAACGCCGCCAGCGCGGAACTCGACGAAGGAGAAACCCTGTAACGAGAAATCCTGGAACTGACATCAAGAGCAAACCAAAGCCCAGGAAGTGCAGCATGAACAATTCCAGATTAAAGATGCCGCATATAATAGCCCCTAAACCTGGAAGCGCCAGCAGCACCGTACAGCTCCAACGGGTAGCAGCACTCATTTGCTTTATGCTCTGAAAAATACCGAGAACACCAGCTATCAATAAAATACCCATAACAATAAACGCTGTATTCATAAAAGGAGCTGTTGAGCCCATGCCCAAGCCACTGATAGGCTGGGTAATGGATGAGTAAGGCTCGATCCTGGTGCCAAAAAGTGTATAGCCAGTGCTTAGGAAGCCGAGGGTGAACCAGCTAAGCGTAAATAGGACCGGTCCAGCGATAGCCCCAAATGCCAGCCAACGGGTAGCACCAGACAGTGTGGATGGGTTGGTTTTTCTGTTCATTTGTTTCCTTGCATCACATTAAAAGCTTAAGTTACAATATTATCTTAATCATCAAGATATATAGCGTCAATTGATTATGGAGAAAGTCAGCATGCAGAAAGAAGATCTCCGAAGATCGCTCATGAACCAAATGATTTTTTTGGGTGAGATGGCTAGCACTGAAACGGCACTGTTTCAGCAAGCTGCAGCCGCCAAGTATGGGTTAGGCATTACCGATATGAAGACGATCTCGGTGCTAATGCAAGAGGGACCGATGACTGCCGGGCAAATCGCAAAAAGATTAAGCCTAACAACCGGTGCAGTTACAAACGTTATCGACAGGCTCGGGCGACGGGACATCGTGAAACGTGAGCCTGACACCAAAGATCGCCGGAAGGTGATAGTTGCAGTAAATCGACCAAGGATTGCAACAATGGACAACGTATACAGCTCAATAGGGCAAGCGTTTGAAAAAATGCTCGAGGCCTACTCCACTCCTGAACTTGAATTCCTGACACGATACCACCGGGCTTCAATCGAGCTGACCAGGCGAGAGATCACCAAGCTGAATGATTATGAGGTAACAAGTTAGCCATTATGCAAGCGGTAGCCTATCTGCAAACCTCCAGTTGCAATGGTCATTTTGCCGTGAATCCGGGCCCCACAAGATGAATAGCTTGTAAAAAGTCACCATATTGTGAATAATAGGCATATCGAGGGCCAATCAACGGGGGAGAAACACATGTTAAACGACGAAGCGCTCTGGCGTGGCTACTCCCGGGTCTACGACGAAGTGCTCAAGGTAATCCCCTACCGAAACTTGCTTTTGGACGTAGTCGAACACGCCCAGGCCAAGGATGGCCTACGAGTGCTCGACGCCTGTTGCGGCACCTTTAACCTGCTCTGGGCACTCCAGGAGCAGCGTCTCCGGTGTCACGTTACGGGCCTTGACTATTCCGATGCCATGCTTGAGAAGGCCACCCGCAAGCTACCCAAATATGATGGCCAGGCGGAGCTTGTGAAAGCCAATCTCGACGAGCCAGTAGGTAGTTGGGGTGTCACCGGACCATTCGACCGGATCATATTCAATAATAGCTTGTGTCTACTCAACGATCCGGCCCAGGCCCTGCAAAAAGCCGCCGCACTCGCCGCCGATAATGCCCGCTTAGTGATGTCTACTCCGCGCCCCAACCCCAACATCCAGGAGCTGCTCGATGAGCACCTTCAGCTCTCCGAAGGCAATGGCTTGACCCGCGAAGAGGCTATGCAGCAATTAATGCCCCGCTTACAACCCTTGCTCAAGTACAACGAAATGCTTTTTGCGCGTTATGGCGACAACTACCATCTGCCTAGCGAATCCCAGCTACGCCATTGGTTCAAAAACTCTGGTTGGCGGATCCTTGACATCGACCTCGCCTATGCCGGCCAGAACTGGCTCGTGACGGCAGTACAGGAACCGCAAGCATAAAAAGCCATTCTCTTATAGAATAACCAAGGGTAACTATATTCCCGTCCTTTAACGTATCCAATCATCGGGAGTAATCGTCATGGCAATCGACCAGGCTCAGCTGTGGAAAGAATATGCTCGGGTGTACAGCCGGCTTCGCGCCTTATCACCCTACCGCAATTTACTCTTTGAGATTATTGCCTGCGCTAGGCCAGGTCATGACACTCGCCTGCTCGATCTTTGCTGCGGGGATGGCGGCCTGTTGTGGGCGCTCAATGCGTCCGGGTACCACTGCGAGGTGACCGCGCTCGATAAATCCGAGGCCATGCTGGGACAGGCTCGCACCGAGCCCTACGCCGGCCCGGTTGAGTTTATTGCAGCCGATCTCGATCAACCGATCTCAAACTGGGGACTGTTCGGGCGCTATGACCGGTTTATCTGCAACAACGGCCTCTATGCTCTGCGGAGCCCGGCCTCCGTCTTGCGCCGGCTACACTCACACGCTACCAGTAAGGCCGTTCTGGTGGTATCTACTCCAGGCCCGGATGCCGATCCACAGGCATTGCTGGCTGAGCATCTCCAAGGCCTGAACGGGGAAGAGCTGCCGCACGAACGCCACCGGTTACAAAAATTGCTTGCTCCGGTGGCCGGCTACAACGAGAAAATCTGCGCCGAGCTGGGTACGCGTGCCTTCCACGCCCCCGACGAGCCTCAGCTGCGCCACTGGTTTGAAAGTTCCGGCTGGCAGATAGCCGAAATTCGTCGCACCTACGCCGGCCAGAACTGGCTGGTCATTGCCGAAAGGAGGTGAGGAGCGATAGACCCCATGCTAACAATCTGGGAAGCGCAAAGTCATCGGGACCGCTACCGTAGTCTGGCTGCCAGGCACGCGATTTTCTGCGAGGGCGGTGGCGGCCAAGTCCTGGAATACTGTCAGGCCTCCTCGCCTTGCAGCTCTCACGACGAGTACGACCAGCACGCCTTGCTGTTCGGCGTTTCGCAAGACGGCGTAGTCATAGCGACAGCCCGGCTTGTCCTGGCCCGGCCGCTACCAATGGGTCAGCTTATCACAGACCTGCCTACCGGCCGGATTTGGGACCGGCTCCATCACGCGCCGGCCTTGGACAACAGTAAGCGGTACTCCGAACCCTCCCGCGTGGGAGTGCTCGCCGCGCACCAGCGCACACCGGTCGGCCGAAGGGCCCTCTTGGCTCTCATTGGCCTGTTGGTTAACCGGTCGGTAGCCGCCGGCTGCCACGACTATCTGCTGACGGTCCGTGCGGTCATGTTCCGGGCCTTCAATTGGCTACCTTGGGACATCGGCAACGCCTTCCTGTATCCCAGCGAAGAAGGCGGTCCCATCACTCATGAGCCGATCTGGCCCGCCACGCTCAACCTGCATGAGTTCGTAGTCGCAACCGAGCAGCTCAATCCCGGGGAGTTCCCGCTCATGTTCCCGGATCTTCCGCCCTGGCTTGACCGGTCGCAGGTCAGGTCGCGCCAGAAACTGTCGGCACTAGCACAATATAACCGACAGGCAGTAGCAGATCGCATGAGGAGCTGGAACCAAGGCGACCGGGTCTTGCCAGTACTAGCACCACGTTCAAAGGCGTAATAACCATCGGCCGCCGGGCTTTTAACCCGGCGGCCTCATTAATTGCAATCATAACCGCCACCGCGTCCTCTAGATTATCCAAACTTGCCACCCAATAATTGCCGCCAAGCAATTACCCCTGAAGTACCAGGCCTAGGCTTTTTTTACGGCTAGACACTTGTAATTATCAGCCACCAGCTGGCGGGCGCTTGCTATTAGCGGGAGCGTTTTCATTTCTAAATCATACACGCTCGTCCACAAGAAAGTCCTAGGGGCCGGCGAAATGCCCCTAGGACTGTTGTCACTTGTGTTCCCGAAACGTTCCCAGCCGGTGTAGCCTAGCCAGCGCCGCCAATGCAATCGCACTGCACGTCAGACCCGTCACCACGAACCCAACTTGTATGCCGGCTTTGTCCACCAGTAGCCCGACGAGCGGCCCCGCCACCATGTAAACCATTCGCTGGACGAGGTTCACCGTGCTATTGAGCGTGGCCCGAAAGTCTTGGGCTATGTGGGAGTTAAGCTTGCCGGTAATCGGCTGACTATGGAGCGCCTGCACCACATCGTGCCCCAGCACGGCCACCAGGAGCCAAAGTTGCTTGGTGGCCATAGCCAAATAAACCAACCCGGCCAGTCCCGCATAGCCCAGCATGTTTCGCTCCAGGTGCCTTTCTTGGTGAAACCAATGCGACAACCCGGCCTTCCATAGGCTGCGAACTGCCAGAATGACACCAAAGAACATCACTGGTATGCCCAGACTCTCGTAGTACGGTGCCGATAGCCAGAACGCCAGGTAGGTTGACACAGTCAGTACCGAGCCAAGCACCACCAGCCATCGCGCCTCTACGTTCCGCGCCAGCTCTCTCGTAGCGTGCCAAGCCGACAACCGGATCGCTTCTTGGCTCCCGTTAAAGCGGGGAGCCTCCGTCAACCTAAAGGCAAACACGCAGCCAATCGCCGTCAAAACGCCGTCAGCTATGAGCGTCGCGCTCACGCCGATGTACTTCACCAGCACAAACGCCAGCGGTACACCCAAGGCCGTAGCCGCAAAACCAAACGCATTTATGCGCTGGCTGCTCTTCACGTACTCGTTTTCCCGGCCGTCGGCCTTCAGCGAATCGATCAGTAGCGCGGTGTCAACGCCGCTCATCAACCCGCTGGCTATCGCCAGTGCCAGCTCGCAGACCACAAACTGCCAGTAATGGTCACTAAAACCATAGGCTAGCATTGCTACAGCGGCCAGTGGTACGCCTAGCTTTATGCAGAAAGCCCGGCCAAACCGGTCCGCCACATATCCGCTCGGTATCTCCCAGAGCAACACCGCCAAGGAGAACACCGACTGCAGCAAAAACACTTCTGTGAGGCTGAATCCTTTCTCCAAAAAGAACGGCATCAGGTAGGCGGCACTAATAGACAGCACCCGAAATGGCGCCAAGTACGTCAGCCATTTGGCATTGGCCTTATATCGGTCCATGGTGTCCTTTCGAAACTTTAATGATGTGACAACAGGGGACTTAAGCAGCTGCTAAGCCCCGATCCGCCTCCGAACGCCAGTTGGTGTTAATGTCTAAAACGAAAAACGCCTCCGGTTCGGAGGCGTATCGTGACCTAAAATTATGGTTTAAATAAGTCGGTCCGATACGCCCTGAGTGCTAATGACTAGCCCAGCAAACACAATAATCCCGCCAGACATCTGGCCGGACGGAGTTGAATACTGGTTAGGACAATATCGTTTCATAGTTCACCATTATAACAGCTTATGTTTATTTGTAAATGATAAAAACTGACGCTTCATTAATTACCGCTCAATTGACAAATCTAATCGATCGATACATAATACTTTATGTCAAGTTGACTTAACTCATTATGTTTATAAAAATCACCGACACACCCAATAACTGCGTGGAGCAGACCAGAAAAAGCGCCCGGCTGACCCAGGCGCAACTTGCAGATATGGTTGGCGTAACACGCCAGACCATTATTGCAATTGAAAAAGGCAATTATACCCCTAGCGTGCTACTTGCATTAAAGCTAGCTCAGGCATTAAAAAAACCAATCGGAGAGCTATTTTGGCTATGAAAGATTTTTTCTCACGAGATGATAGCAAGAGCGACATATTAGTCGGTGGCCTGGCAGTATTCTGTCTTGTGCTCTGCTCGAAGCTAGTCGCATCGTTCATGCCCGGTGCGGTGGTAATGCTGGCAGCCGGCATTTTTGTCGCCCTCTTCGCCCTCTTCGCCATGCTTATCTGGCGCGAGCAGCCCCGCGATGAACGCGAAGCGCAGTTAATAATGGCATCCGATCGCCTCGGGTTTCTAGCCGGGTCAATAGTGTTGTCTGCTGGGGTAGTTATACAGACACTGCGTCACGAAGATGCCACCCTCCTGGTGGTGGCTCTGGTAGTAATGATCATCGCCAAATTGCTTGGCAAATATATTCAAAAGTAAAGTTAACTTGACATATTGTGGTCGTCAGGTTACACTTTAAGGCGTACCATTAATACAAGGAATTATGTTCATGGCAAAGAAATATATCGTGATTGCCGCCCTGGCACTGGTGGTGCTAGGAGGCGGAGCACTAGCTCTCTCAAACCAATCCCCAGATCCCAAAACAACTTCTAACACCCCGTCGGCCGGCCAGAACCAGCCCACACAAAAAGATCAGACGGCCAAAGACAGTGGCGCTGTGGCCGCCAAAGGCAGTTTTGGCGACTATGACCAGGCCAAGCTGGCTAACGCCGAAAATGGCGATGTCGTGTTGTTCTTTAGTGCAGTCTGGTGTCCAACTTGCCGGCAGGCCAATAAGAACTTCAATGCCGCCAGTGCACCCGACGGCTTGACGGTTCTAAAGCTTGATTACGACAAATCGACGGAAATTAAGCAAAAATATGGCGTTACCATGCAGCACACCTTTGTGCAGGTCGACAAAGATGGCAAACTCCTAAAGAAGTGGCATGGCAGCGACACCTACGATGAACTTAAAGCCCAGGCTATTTAAGCTACCAAAAACTAACTACAATTTGATAAGGGTAAAATCATGTTCCTACTGATCGCATCATTTCTTGCCGGAGTACTCACCTCACTAGCACCGTGCATACTACCGCTCCTGCCGGTCATCGTTGGCAGTTCAGCATTATCGGATGGCGATGCGAAACTCGACCGTAAAAAGCCCTACGTCATTGCCTTAAGCCTCGGCCTCTCGGTCGTAGCCTTTACCTTGCTCTTAAAAGCCTCGACCGTCTTGATCGGAGTAGATCCTGACGTCTGGCTGTATCTATCCGGTGGCATCGTCGTACTCCTAGGCATCACCATGCTCTTCCCGAATCTATGGGTCAGCATCAGCACCAAAATTGGGTTCGAGCAAGGCTCCAACGAGTTTCTAGCCGCGGCGTCCAAACGCTCGGGCCTCGGCGGTCAAATCCTCACCGGAGCCGCCCTGGGACCAGTTTTTTCCAGCTGCAGCCCCGTGTATGCGTTGGTTCTGGCCACCGTCTTACCCGTCAACCTAGCCCTCGGCTTGGTGTACATTGTGGCCTACGCCCTCGGACTCAGCCTAGCGCTGCTGGCCATCGCCTTGGCCGGCCAAAAGCTCACCAAACGACTGGGCTGGACAGCTAATCCCAACGGTTGGTTTCGTCGGAGTCTAGCCATAGTCCTGATCATCGTTGGCCTGGCCGTCGCACTAGGCTACGACAAACAGTTTCAGGCCTGGGCCATTGAGCACTTGCCATTTGATGTCACCAAGCTGGAGGAACAATTACTACCCAAAGAATCAAGCCTAAAATAGTCCAATGGTAGTTAATATAACTTTATAAGGAATTTCTATGGATATTACGATTTACTCCACCACCACCTGCAACTTTTGTCATGCGCTTAAGACCTGGCTCGACAGCCAAGGCATTGCCTACACCAATAAGGTAACTGATGAAGACCCGGCTGCCATGGCAGAGTTCATGAGCGTTAACGACGGCGCCATTGGGGTACCATTTACCGTCCTAAAAGATAAAGCCGGCGCCCAAACCAAAATCCTCGGCTTTGACCAGGCCAAATTCAAGCAAGTGCTTGGGCTCTAGCGGTCATGGCAGAGGATGTACTACAACAAAAATACGACACCGTAATCATCGGCGGCGGTCCGGCCGGGCTATCCGCAGCCGTTTACACGGCTCGCGAGGGTATGAAAACGTTGGTACTGGATAAAACCGCCTTCGGCGGTATGGCCGCTATCACCGAGACCATCGATAACTACCCAGGCTTCAGTAAAGGCGTTGGCGGCCTGGCGCTAACTGACGAAATGACTGCTCAAGCCGAGCGTTTCGGCGCAGCCTTAGCACCCTTTCATGAAGTTACGGGCATTTCCACAAAAGATAAAGCGGTCTCTATTGAAGTTGGTGATACCGTCATTCAGGCTAGAGCCGCTCTCATAACCACTGGCTCCACGTACCGCCGGCTTGGTGTGCCCGGCGAAGCCGAGCTGATTGGCCGGGGCGTCCATTACTGTGCCACCTGCGACGGCCCCCTCTACAGAAACAAACGCCTAGCAGTCATCGGCGGCGGTAATTCCGCTCTGCAGGAGAGCTTGTTCCTGGCTCACTTCGCTTCCTCCGTCGATATCCTAGTCAGGGGCGAAGCATTTAACGGCAGCGACATTCTAGAGCGGGCAGTCGCCGCGGAAAAACATATCCGCGTGCACTACAATACCAAGGTCAATCGTCTAGCACGAACGAGTCCCGCATCACCCATCCTCATCGAACAACAAACCGGCGACACGACTAACCGGCTTGAAACCGATGGGGTGTTTGTGTTCATCGGCCTGTTGCCCAACACTCACGGCCTAAACGGCGTAGCCGCCGACGACCGGGGCTTCGTCCTGTCCGACAACTCGTTTCAAACCAACCTGCCCGGTGTGTTCGTCGCCGGCGACGTTCGCAGTGGCTCAACCTGGCAAATCGGCAGCGCCGTTGGCGAAGGCGTCAGCGCCGCCCTCATTATGCGCCACTATCTCGACGAGCATTTCCCGGGCTGGCACAAAAAAACCGGTCCGCCACCAACAAGCGGCGCACCTGTCTAGTCAACCCGCTTAGTTTGTGCTATAAAAGCTAAGTTGCGCCGGAAATCCGCTACGTGCGCTCGTAGCTCAGTGGATAGAGCACGTGGCTTCGGACCACGGTGTCGGGGGTTCGAGTCCCTCCGGGCGCACCAGGCGTTTACAATCATGCGGGCCATTAGCTCAGTTGGTTAGAGCAGGAGACTCTTAATCTCCGTGTCCAGGGTTCGAGTCCCTGATGGCCCACCATTGAATCATTTTCCATATTCTTAAGTTTAAACACTTCATTTAGCCCTTCGCAGAGGGATAAATCTTGGGTTCCAGAAAGTATTTCCTGGTACGTTGGAGCCTTGTCCCAAATAACCCCAAAATAAGCTGCTTTTGCGAGTGGATTGATCTGGTAGAGTAGCAGTTCATCTAGGTGTTCCAGAAAATATTTTACCTTCTCCATAATGACCCTTATATTTATGGGTTCTTGAACCGTCGCGTTAGCTTTTTCTGCAATCAGCATAGCAATTTGCCCCTCTATTTTTAGCAAGTCTTCTTCAATATACTTAATCGCTACTTCTGAATTCAGAAAGCGAATTTTATCGGCCGTCATTCGCGCCTGAGCCTTCAGCTCAGCAATGCGGGCATCAATATTTACGTCGTCCTTATGAAGTTCCTTTTCACGCTTCTCCCATTCCGTTACGACGGCCTCCACGAGTGCATCAATATATTCCGGCGAGACTTGAAGATTTTTCACGAACTTAGTAATCGTTTCTTCGAAGTCTCTGGATGGCACCCTAAAGTAGTGACCGCGGCTATTACAATGATAGGCAGGATAGTACTTGCCTAATCTACCCTTGGATGCGCTCCCATAAAGGGGCTTTTCGCAGGTCGGGCACATGACATATTTCTTATAAGGGAACTCGGGATTTTTTACACCCTTGGTTATGCGGTACTCTGGCGGCCTTATTCTATAGAGCGCCACTTCACCGTTCTCCTCCACGATTGTCAGCTTGCCTTTATTTGCGGCGTTGAAGAGATCAATCGAGACGAGACCCTCAAACTTACATTTTGTCGCCTTTCCTTGTGTCCATTTCTCCGTATTTATGCCGGCGTATATGGGGTACTGAACAAACTTAAGGAAGTGCTTCAGGTTAAGCTCATTTCCGCCCGTTTGCCCGACAATCGTAGTCTTGTCGTGCTTATCTCGCTTTTTCTTGAGTCTGGATTTATATCCGAGCCGGTTGATTTCCTCGACTATTTGCTCATCCGTTAAGGTGCCCCGGGCTCTCAGCTCAAACATTTTAATAACAAACGGCGCCTCTGAGGCATTTGGCCTCAGAATGCAGCGTTTACCATTCGATGTCTCTAGCTTATCCGTGTCAAAGCCGTAGGGCGCTCTGCGTATCCAGTACCCCATACGGGCGTAGCGGATCTCTGCACCGATCATGCGGCTCATAATATCGCGCATCTCGTCTTTAGCACGCTCAGCCTCAAGTATTTCGGACTTCTTAGAGGGGGAAAACACACTCCACTTATACTCGACACCTAAATGGGCCAAAGTGTTGATCTTTTGCGAACTAATTATGCCGTATATATCGACGAGCTTTACGTTGTATCGTTCAAGCTGCATCTTAAGGAAATCATAAGAGTAGGAGCCACCCCTAGTGAAACGGTCGATCGATTTTATGACAAAAACTTGAATATCGTTCTTGGGGTCCTTGCAGTAGTCGATGGCCTCCTGCATCGGCTGCTCGTCCTTCGAAGCCGACTCCAAAAAGATAAACACTTTCTTCAGATTGAGATTTTGAGACATAAAAAACTGCGCCATTTGCTCTTTTTGAGCCTCCGGCGAGTCGCCCTCAGTACCTTGCTTGACGGAAGACACGCGGATTGCTGCAACACCATTTTCCTTTGGCGGGAAATCATTCATCGTAGGCCTCCGCCTTCTTACTTGGATCGCCTGGGTCGCCAAGTACCCGATCAATCATGAGGTTTGCTAGAAATTGAATTCTGCCCTCCGAGGTCAGAGCGGAGGTCGTAGGCCTCACCAGTTCGCTCTTATTCTTTGAGCCCTTTGTGCGCCCCATATCGCCCCCCGCGTAGCATTATTATACCTATGAATATAGTTTACTATATCTATAGGTATAGAGGCAAGGGATTTACCTTCGATTTCAGGCAAGGCAATTGTGCTAAAATAAAGCATATATCGGGGCGATAACGCCTCAATCAATAGCTTCTAGGTGCGTCGGGAAGTCTGGTCGACCTTTCTAAAAGCGGAGCCAGTCTTGCATAAGCCAAATGACCACCGAGTAGCGGTTCTCTTTCATATTCGCCGGTTCCTCCCGTGGCCATTTCGGGACTTCATAGTAGCCGAAGCCGCCGGTGGGGTAGCTCTCCTTGTGGCTACCGTCCTAGCACTGCTATGGGCCAATACATCGTTGCTTGGCGGCTATGAGGCTGCCTGGTCGGGTTGGCGCCATCTCATCAACGAAGGCTTCATGACCATTTTCTTTCTAGTGGTCGGTTTAGAGATTAAGCGTGAATTTGTGAGGGGCGAATTACGCGGCGCACGCACAGCTCTTTTGCCAACCCTGGCCGCAATCGGCGGCATGATCGTCCCTGCGCTTATCTATCTCAAATTCAATCTAACCGGCGCCGGCAGTCATGGCTGGGCCATCCCCATGGCAACCGACATCGTATTTGCCTCCGCCGTATTGGCAGCCCTCGGCAGCCGGGTTCCGTATTCGCTGAAGCTGTTCTTGCTCGTCCTAGCTATTGTCGATGATATTGGCGCGATCTTCGTCATAGGAGTGTTTTATTCAGGCAGTCTAACAATGCTGCCCCTGCTAGGTGCGTTTGGAGTGATCGGTCTGGCCCTATGGCTAAAACGATTCACTCGGGTGGGCGTACCAATCTTTCTCATCCTCACGGCGGCGCTCTGGTATTGCCTTCATATGGCTGGCGTGCAGGCTAGCATCGCCGGGGCTATTATCGGCTTGTTCGCACCCGTTGCGGCCGGTGGTCTCGGCGGCCTATCGGTTGGGGAGCGGCTAGAAAGATTACTCTTCCCGGTCGCCACCTTCGTCATAATCCCCTTGTTTGCGCTAGCGAACGCTGGCGTTACACTAGCCGGAGTTCCATTTAATGAGCCTGCGGCGGTCACAGTTGGACTAGGAATATTCGGGGGATTGCTAGTCGGCAAAATCGTCGGAATTACGGGCACTTCCTGGCTATTGATTCGCCTGGGGATTGCCCGGCTGCCAAAGGGTGCTAATTGGAGTCAAATGCTTGGCGTCTCCAGCGTTGCGGGCATTGGCTTCACCGTAGCTTTATTCGTAGCGGACCTCTCGTTCGATGCGGAGTTTGGGCTGCACGCCGCTGCAAAGCTGAGCATCTTATTGACCTCGGTGATCGCGGCCGGATTAGGCGTAGTACTTTTACGGCGCGCGACAAAATAGCTTATAGGCCTTTTCGCAAAGATCTATAAGATTTATGATTCAGCCTACAATCGAGATGTATTAGTCTCCTTAATATTTATACCTATATACTGGAGACGCTATGAGTACACATCAGCCCACATCCCATAAGTCACTCAATGACAAACAAATCTCCATACTTCATTTAATCTATCGCTTTCGCTTCGCAACCACGGACCTACTCGCTAAGAGCCTAGGCAAAAAAGATAAAAGTGAAATGAACCGCCGCCTAAAGACACTGCTGGTCCAAGAGTACATTGGCCGCAAATATCGGCCGGACTATCATTTGCTAGGACAGCACGCGTCTTTTCACTTGCTGCCAAAGGGCATACGAGCGCTTAAGAGCCTGCCGGAGAAAAAATACGACCCCACCGTGCTTCACAGCGCCTATAAGGACAAAACTGCTTCAGATCGCTTCATCCGCCATCGGCTAGTCGTATTCCGCCTCTATTGCCAGCTTAAGGCACAATACGGGGATCGCCTGCGGTATTTCACCAAGAGCGAGCTTTCAAATTTTGAGTATTTCCCCAAACCGATGCCTGATGCATATCTGCGTTTGGACGCTGCCGGCAATGAAAGGCATTTCATACTAGATATGATGGACGACGCACAGCCATTCTTTGTGGCGATGAAGCGCATCAAGCAATACATCAAGTATGCCGAAGAAGGGGACTGGGAGGACGCCACCGGCTCAGAGCTGCCGGTAATTCTGTTTATTTGCAGCACGCAGAACATGCAATACAAGCTGTCCAAGTTCACGGAAACTGAAATCGAGGACTCGTATGAAGACGAACTCGTGATTGAAGTGATTATGCAGAAGCAAATTAGCCAAATCCTCGACGCAAAAAAGGAGGCCCGGCAGTCGTAAAGACTCCGAGCCTCCTTTCTAATACTCACTTGCCAGCATGACGGTCATAATTCGCTGGCAACGCGGCGACAACGGGTCCTCCCAGTAACACAAACCCTTATTGTAGTAATCGATCTTCCAGAAGATCCTCTCCGTGCCCCACATGAATTTACCAAAGTCATGTTCGCCGTAGGGATCACTATCGTCCCACCATTCGTCAAAGTTCCGCACCTGCTCCAGCAGGCCATACAAGTCATCCAGCGCCTGGACACCAGACGTAATAGTCACTCCCTGGCCAGTCGTCCGAAACGCATCATTCAGCTCACTAATCTTGCTCGCGTGTTCAATTTCCATACCAACCTCCTCATTTACTCTTTCGAGCAGGTCGACCTCCTGCCCCTGGCTCCAGGGCCAAGGTCAGCACGAAAGCCGTCAAGGTGGAGCCCCGCTCTTAAAAGCTGGAACGACCTTGACGGTTTTTGGGATGGCCTTAGGATGAGAAGACAGGGGAGAGGTAGACCACTAACACAATCGAACCTCTTGCTCGTATGCGATTTAATCTGAAAGAGATGTATATGGAAAAATGGAAAACAACCAGCACAAAGACCATCGTAGACGACAAATGGCTCAGGCTTCGGGCAGACTCATGCGTTACTCCCGCCGGAGGAGTCGTGGACACTTATTATGTGTCGGAATACAACGACTGGGCCAATTGTGTCGTTATCGACTCCGAGAATAACCTCATTATGGTTCGGCACTACCGCTACCCCATAAATGATTTCCTCCTCGAATTCGTCAGCGGCGGCATCGAAAAACATGACCCCTCGCCCACAGTAGGAATTAAGCGTGAGCTAGAAGAAGAAATCGGCTACGTAGGCGGAGAAATCTATCAGACGGGCGTGAGTTATCCCAACCCCGGCAGCCAAACCAACAAAGTCTATTCGTTCCTGGCCATTGGCGGCAATTGCAGCCAAGAGCAACAGCTTGAGGCGGGCGAAAGCCTAGTTATCGAGAAAATTGCGCTCAATAAGCTCATAGAGAGCATGGAAAACCCGGAACCCGGCGTTATGTATCAAAGCATGCATATAACATCCTTGTTCTTCGCCCTTAGCTTCATCAGGAGGTCTCCACTTAGTTCACTTCAGGAGTTAAGGAAGGCGCTGCTTCAATAGGAGCGAGCTCTGCGGCTACCGGCTAAGATGCTCGTGCACAATCTTCCACGATCCATCGCGCTTTTCTAGCACGTTGGTGCCGCGGCCGCTGCCAGAAGCATGTACGCCATCAACAGTTCCTTCCCAGGAGAACCTATACGTGCAGGCCGCTGCAGTATCCGATATAACCGGCCAATTCACATTCGATATCTGATATAGCTCATCTTGGATCTTATCGAAGGTAGCCTGTATTGCATCTCTTATTTCATCAATGCCAGCATACGACCCATCCGTAAACCAATAATTTCCATTTGGAGCAATAAATGGCGCAACATTCGTAAAGATGTGACTGTTGTTAGCCTGCTCGTAGTCTTTCATGAAGTTTTCTAGCTCTTGGAGGTGTGTATCCATGCGCATAGCTTACCACTCGACACCTTAACGAATGAATGCATCGAAAAGCGCTCCTTCCAGGGAGTGCTTTTGATTGATAAGATACAGGACATGAAAGCTACTCTTGGCCATATCGGCATCAACCTCTCCAGCGAAGAAAGATCCTTCCCCTTTTGGAAGGATCTCATGACCTATCTGAACTTTACGCTCAAGCTCGATGGCAATCATTTCGATGCCAGCGACGGCCACACCTTTCTTTGCTTCTCGGTTACAAAGCCGGACTATCAGGAGCCGCCATTTCATCGTAAGCACACCGGCTTAAACCACATCTCGTTTGGTGTCTCATCTCCCGAAGCAGTTGATACGTTTGTAGAAGAATATCTGCAGCCCCGTGGCATCCCGGCGCTCTATGGCGGCGCGAAGTCTTATCCGGAATACGCCGAAGGTTACTACGCCGTTTATTTTGAAGACCCCGATAGGATTAAAATCGAAGTCGCATATGAAGGCAAGTAAGTAAACAAAAACATGACACTCGTATTTATCTATAGACTTCCAGCAGCCGGCAAGCTCACCGTTGCCACCGGGCTCGCAGGGTCTTAAGCTTCGCCTAATTTCTGAAGATCTTTCCAGAATACCTCTACGCCCTCAGCCGTCATTGGATGCCCAAGTGCCTCACTCATGATTGCGGGAGGAAGTGTAGCCGCATCGGCCCCTAGCTTGATCGCCTCCGCAAAGTCATGAACTGACCGAATGGAGGACGTGAGAATATGTGTATCGCTACCAAGAGATTCCTTGCATGCCACAACTTCCCCAAGCATATCAAGACCAGCATCGTTTGCCGCTGAGCGTCGACCGTTACTTCGTAGCTCGGCGATCCTGTCAGCATATCGGCCTATGAGGGGCGCAATGTAAGCCGGTTTCGCTTTCATTGCAAGTATCGCTTGCCCGGCAGCAAATACCATATGCAAATTAATTCTTACGCTAGGTGCACTTTTAGCTAAGTTAGCAGTAGCCTTTAACCCCTCTACGGAGACAGGCACTTTAAAGACCACCTTATCTTTGTCATACCAGGGTTTCTTGCAAAATTCATCAACTATAAGCTTCTCAGTGGCTTCTGCGGTCTCAGCTAGGGCTTCAACGTGAACTTCAAGATGAGGGAATTCTTTCCTGACCGCCGCCATGAATTCGTCGCTTGTCATGTCGCTATCGCGCTTGATGATAGTTGGCGTTGTCGTAACGCCGTGGAGCAGAAAAGCGTAATTTCTGATTTCGTCTAAATTTGCGGTGTCTAGGAAAAGAAGCATAAATATCCCTCAGCGTATGTTTTTGAATACGCTTTATTTGATGATTTTACGAGCGTGCCACTCAAGCATATTATCATACGTTACATGATTAATATGGTAACATTAGGTCGATAATCACAGACCTAAGTATGTCTACTTCTCATATTCTTACTCGCCTTGCAAACATCCAGCCGTCCTCACGCAAGAGTCTTACTGAAATTATAAGTAGCATATTGAGCGATAAGCTTGAACGTATCATTGACACACACAATACCGCGTCACTTATTTTTATCTACAAGGAGGAGCCAGGGACCAGATTACTTCTAAAAGCGGAGTTTGGTTTTGGTACGGCTACACATAAAGAAATCGCTTGGTACGAGCATATTAAGCAGCGAGGCTTTCAATCCGGCGGCGAGTACGTCGGCAGCTATATCGCTAATTCGTATGCCGCTCTGCTAATAAAATATGTGGATGGCTCTTCAACGGTCGACGAGCTCGCCTTAATCGATGAAGTTGATCCGGGGCTCGTAGCAAGATTGGTGCGTCGAGCGATCGACTTGGATCGGGGGCTATTTGACGAGACAAATATTGATGCGACACCTGATCGGGTGAACGCTTTCTATATGGAAAAATATGAAAAACGTCGACAGGAAGCCGATGCAATACCATACCTAAAAAATCTATTCACACAGACTTTCGTTACCATAAACGGGAGAAAGCTTTCTACTCCAGACGTCGTAGTCGAGAGTATAAAAACAACACCGTATCTGCTAGACCGCCTCACTCCTACTAGGCTTGGTCTGGTCCATGGTGATTTACATTGCGGAAACATCCTGACAAAAGGTGACGAGGTGATTCTTATAGACCCAAATGGAAATTTGGTAATGCCGATGGAATATGACATCGGCAAGATTCTTCACAGCATACACGGTCATTACGGATCGATTATGCGAGGCGCATACACCTTGATTGAGGATGCGTCGCTCCCATACACTTTCTCGTTCTCAGTACACGGCCCAAAGGCGTACGAGACTGCCCTGAACGGAGTGCGTGAGCAGATTACGGAAGATGAGTATATCCGAGGGCTTTACGCTGAAGCGCTGCATTTTGTCACAATGCTGCCACATCATGCCGGCGCAACGGAGGAGACGATTGCTTTGTTTTTACGCAGTGTCGAACTTTTCGACGAGCTGATGGCTTTGGTTGATTATCCCTTGCGCCAGGAGGTAGTTATGAGCGCGTAGGTTCTGAAGCTTGTTCAATATGCATGACGAACTCATCGGTAGATACGGACGTTGTTCTCGCGTCAAAAATGTGATGACCTTCAAGCTCATGATTCCATGAATGATCGGTAGTCTTAGTGCCATGCCGCAAGGATCTCATTACGGCTATATCAATTTTTTTATCGCGCATGCCGGCCATGACACTATTGAGTTCAGCTGGATTGTCATCAATAAGTAGTATTTTACGAGCCCGAACATCATCCATCTTTTGTGCCATTGTCTGCATGAAAGCCCCCTTAGTTGTTTTAGTTAGCCAAATTTGGGAGACGTCGATTGATTTAGACTCATGTTTATATGCCCGGAGCAGCGTAAGTGTTTTAAGTAATTGAAAATGTGGCTCTCCATATGTAAAGATTCCTATGTT
Organism: Candidatus Saccharimonadia bacterium; assembly: GCA_041743505.1. Lineage (GTDB taxonomy): Bacteria > Patescibacteriota > Saccharimonadia > UBA4664 > UBA4664 > JBGTMQ01. The sequence continues at coordinate 47,624 of JBGTMQ010000021.1, read as the reverse complement.
CCTTCCCCTTGCACGAAGTGTTGAGATTGATTCAGCAACTTCCGTGAAAATATTAGGGCGAACAACGACATGGAAGACTTTACTCATCAGGTCGTTAGAATATGCATGTGCATGTGGCGTATGAGGCAGCTTCCCGTGAGGATTATTATTTAGATATTCTTGAATGAGGGCGAACAAATCCGAGAACTCTCTGGACTGGTTGGACACAACGAGTTCAATGGCTGCGCCTAGCCCGTTAACGTGCGCCTGAAAATGGTAGATTGTTTCTTCGCGCTCTGGCCACCGAGCATACTCATCGGTCGCCTGAAATATCAGTAGGAGATCCTTCTCCTTCAATTCCAGACCTTGTGAGCGGCAATATGTAATAAAGTTTCCAATACGACGCTCTTTTGCCTCCCAGGAAGCGACTAATGTATCGTCAAGATCATAAAATATCCACTCGGCCGCATGAATAACAGGGTGTCGAGTTAAGTGGACGGCATAGCCCTGGTTGCCGATATGCTCAATCTCTATAGGGCCCAAATAAAAAGTATGATCTTTGATGGTTTTATGAAGTAAATCAATTTCGGAGGTAAGATCTGTCATAATAAAAGCTGCCTGTGCTGGATATAATCTAGGTTTTATTTTATACTATGCTGCGTCCCATTGGAACTGGATCTTGGAGGCGTTATGCGCCGGACCGACGTTATCGTAGTTGGATCTGGGTTTTTCGGATTGACAATCGCGGAGCGTATCGCGAGCCAGCTTAACAAACGGGTACTCGTTATCGAAAGACGAGGCCACATAGGAGGCAACGCCTACTCCGAAAGGGAGCCAACGACGGGCATTGAGGTCCATCCCTACGGGGCGCATTTGTTTCATACCTCAAATGAGCAAGTGTACGCATATGCCCGTCGGTTTACTGATTTCACCGACTACCGGCACAAGGTGTGGACCGTTCATAGCGGTCAAGTATATCCGATGCCGGTTAATCTGGCGACAATCTGCCAGTACTTCGGGAAGCGAATGAGCCCCGACGAAGCACGGCGGTTGGTTTCGAGTGAGGCAGCGGAAATGGGCGGCGTAGACCCGTCAAACCTGGAAGAAAAAGCGATCTCGCTGATCGGTAGGTCGCTCTACGAAGCGTTCATCCGCGACTACACAATGAAGCAGTGGCAGACAGACCCAAAAGAGCTGTCGCCGAGCATTATCACGCGACTGCCCGTCCGGTACACCTTCGACAATCGTTATTTCAGCGATCGCTTTGAAGGGCTGCCGACCGATGGGTATGCTGCATGGCTTCATCGGATGGCCGATCATCCCAATATTCAAGTAGAGCTGATGACGGACTTCTTCAACGTCCGCAAGGATCTGCCGGCAGGAGTCCCCATTGTTTACACGGGGCCGCTCGATCGTTACTTTGGCTACAGCGAGGGTGAACTCGGATGGCGCACGCTCGACTTTGAGCAAGAGATTCTGGCCGTAGGCGATTTCCAGGGAACGCCGGTGATGAATTATGCCGACGCCGAGGTGCCATATACTCGAATCCACGAGTTCAGGCACTTCTACCCGGAACGCGAGTATGTGTCCGGCAAAACGGTTATCGTGCGAGAATACTCGCGCTTCGCTCGTCGGAGCGACGAGCCGTACTACCCGATCAACACTCCAGCAGACCGAGAAGTTCTAGGGCGGTACAGGGCGCGCACCTGTCGAGAAAAGGGCGTCCTGTTCGGCGGACGCCTGGGCACCTACCAGTATCTCGACATGCACATGGCGATCGCCTCGGCACTTTCCATGTTCAACAATCAGCTTGCACCCCACCTGCGAAATGGAAAGGTGCTTGAGCCAGGCTGATTACGTCGATGGGGCCAGGGTGGGGTTGTGTGTACACGCAACCCCACCTACTTCTACAATGAATTACAAAATAATTACTTATACGAATGAAGCTGGCTCCGCTCCCGGGTGTACAGGAGCGGAGCCGTGCGGCCCGTTTTATGCTTAGGCCAAGCTTTCGCACAGATCCACGGCCTGTGCGACCCCGCCTAGTGCCGCAAGCTCTAAACCGAGAGCGGTAGCACGTTCGGCGTACTGCGGATTGTTGCAGACATCCAGCAGGGCTTCATGGAGACGATCGGCGCTGAGATCGGTACGCCAGTAGCCGAAGATTTCCACCCCATCGCCGAGGTCAGGTGCCGGTCGGCGCTCAAGAGGCTCTTCCGAATAGTTCAGCATCACACCTGCCCCCGCTTCTTCGAGAGGGCGGAAGATGGAGGTCATCTGGCTGTGGTACGGCCCGATGCAGATGAGCGGCTTACCCAGGACAAGTGCCTGCATGACCGTTCCTTGTCCTCCATGACAGAGGACGGCATCCGAGTCGCGGATAAGGGGGTCGGCAGGAAGAAAGTCCTCCAGTACGACCGTTCCGTCCTTGACTCGTGACGCGAGCTTTCCGTTATAGCGGCCGGTGTTGCCGGCAATGTAGAACCCTTGGCGGGGCTCGCGTCGGATGACTTCAGCCAGCATTTGCTCGTATCCGTACGCCTGGCGTGTCGGATCGCCCACATAGCTATATATGCGTCGCCGACTCTTGTCTGGCGCGATATACGGCACGTTCTCACCCTCGGGTACCCACTGGCAGATTCGCCCAACGTAGTAAGAGTTGGGCGAAGGTGCAACCAGTGGGTCTAGCGTCGGAGAGCTGGGGATGATGTTGATATCCCCATTGAACATCTCACGCTCGTCCCTGATGGGATTCAGGCCAAAACGCTCCCGCACCTGATTGAAGCTGGAACGGCAGTCCGGCAGGATCGTGCCCTCTGGCGGCGCTACCCACCAACCGAGTTTCCGGCCATTAGCGTTGCCGGTAGTTTCAGCGACGCCGACCAGCGGAATCCTGCAGACCTCGGCGGCCGTCCTGACGGTGTCGCGGTAGTCGTTGACCATGACATCAGGACGGAACTGTCGGATAGCCTCGATTTCCTGTTCGGTAGTGTCCTGGATCCAGGACACATTATCGAATCCCAGGCCCCTAAGCCTCTGCGCATGCCCGAAAGCGTGCGAGTACAGCGGGAACGGGTACGGAGGCGGACCGACGTGCGGAGGCCGCGTCGGGATGACATACACCGTAGCTTCCGGTATACGCTTCCTGATCTCATCGGCGTAGCGAGTTGAGGTTATGAAGCCTACCACCGAACCTCGCCGGTGGGCTTCGGCTGCGAGCGTCATTTCGCGTGTGAAGTGTCCTCGCCCTCCGTCCCAGAAACTAAAAAGCATTCGGGGCCTTCTCCTAGTCGAGTACATACTCACTCCAGTTCTCCTGTCCATAGCGAATGTTCTCGGGAGTGCCCAGATCGAGCACCTCACCGTGAAGATCGTGGCCGTAGATGCCGAGCTTGCCTTTCCTGAGCGCCCACGGCAAAACATCGTCGCGTAGGCCAAAGGGCTTTTTGTCGCCCAGCCCACGGGACGTTTCGTACTCACTGCAGAGCTCGCTGTAGCGAGGAATTGAAACAACAGATAGGCCGGCGCTAGTAAGTGCCTGCTCATCGTCGCCACAAACCGACTTCTCGGTGCGTCCATGGACGCGCACAACTCGACCGTCCTCGGGATCAACAATGATCTTGCCGACGTCTGTTGTGCGCTCCGTGATGTAGCTAGTGAGACCAACAGTGATGTCGGCCTGTCTGCTGGCGTGTCGCTCGTTCATGGTGACGAGCGCATCCCACGGGACCATGACGTCACCAGCAATAAACATCGCCTGACCAGTGATGCCGAAGTCACGGATGGCGGCCAAAATGGCACCTTCCGGGCCGAGTGGTTCGAACTCGACTGATATTTCATAGTCCACGTTTTCATGGCTCACCCACAGTCCCTCTCGTACGAAGTTCGCGATCTGCTCCTGGTGGTGCCCGGTGCAGAAGACGAACCGGCGGAAGCCGACGAGCTGGAGCTGCCTGCACGCAACTTCGAGAATCGGGAGGCCATTGCCGAGCATGATGAGGTGCTTAGGTATAGTGTCAGCCGTTACTTCCAGCGCACGCGTAGCACGTCCGCCTACTGGCAAGAAGACGGTGACGTCAGCGGGCTTGAACACATTGAGCATGACTGTGCTCCTTCAAGGTGCGAACGGGGATTGAGAAATTTGCCCGGTGCCACTATAGCATTGAGCAATGTCATCCTCAAAGTAACATACACTTTATTTGTGTAACATCTTGTTTTTGCTATAATCTACCTATCACATAATACGCGATGGAAGAATACAATGGCTGACAGATACCCCGTATGGCAACGATTGAGTGAAAAGACTGCCTACAAAGGTCGACTTCATGTCGTCGAGCATGAGGCTGTTCTAGCAAATGGCGAACACACTAAGTATGAAGTTGAACATTCAGACGGGAAAGCAGTCGCAGTGCTCATTAAGACGCCGGACAATCAGATCGTACTGACACATCAGTTCCGGTTCCCCTTAAACCGATGGATTTATGACCTTCCTGGGGGCGGTTCTCCTGCGAACGAAGATATCCAGGAGGCTGCAATCCGCGAATGCCGGGAGGAGGTTGGAATTCGACCAAAGTCACTAGTCAAGCTTGCTAGCTTCTACCCAAACCCGGGCCGTGCGGACTGGGCTGCTCACCTTTTTTATTGCGACGACTTTGAGGTCTCGGAGCTGAAACTAGATGACCCATCTGAGGTTGTTGAGAAGGTGCTTGTGCCCGTCCAAAAGCTCGACGAAATGATCCGCAAGCAAGAGATAATTGACCCATCCCTCTTAATCGCGTGGCATTCGGCTCGGGACCTCGGTTATATAAAATAAGGATCAGGATAAGCAGCACTATGCTGTTTTGATGTTACATATTACAAATGCAACACTTTAAACATTCCGAATTGACTGACATTTACCATGTTTCCTTAAAAACAGTTCATAACTGGATAGATGCAGCGAAACAGGGCAAGGTAGCGTTGAAGCTACACAAGACGGACAACCGTACCTATATAGCAAATACGCCCGAGAATATACTGGTTCTCAAACAGCTGTCTGAAAAGGGCAAGAAGTACCGAAATACGCTTTATCATAAGATAATTCGACCGAAGCCTGAGTTCTACGACATATACAGCCGCCGCCAAATTTTAGATATTATCACAAGCCTCAATGTCCACGGGGAGATTCCGCGTCAGTACAATTATCTGAAAGACGGTGCGATCAATTGGGATAATTGGCTCAAAAGACTAGCGCAAGAAGAGTCGTCCAATATCCTTAAAGGTACAGTTGAACTTATCCGCTCAAATATGGCGGCAATTGATAAGCTACTTGAGGGGAGTAAAAGGGTCAATGTTATCGATCTTGGCGTGGGCAACGCGTACCCCATCAAGGAGTTACTGGGGCATCTCATTGATAAACAGATTCTTCATAGGTATATCGCAATCGATATAAGTCCCTCCATGATCTCAGTGGCGAAGCGCAACCTTATAGAATGGTACGGCGATAAGGTCAATTTTGAGGGATATGTGCGCGACATTTCTTACGAGCGCTTCGACGATCTCTTAGTAGACGACATGTTAGACGATGATGCGAGGGAGACGACCAATCTCATCCTCTTGCTCGGCGGCACGCCTGTTAATTTCAGATCGTTTAACGATGTGCTCAAGCCAGTATATGGAAGCATGAGCGATAACGATTTGCTTATGTACACCGATAAGCCTGACACTGAAGCGGCACGCAGATATTTCGACTTCAATTCGACCTCAGGTCTGAACAAGCTATCGCCGAGCCACCAATATATTCTAGGACTCATGAATATTGATGAGTCGCTATACGATGTCGAGATGGGCTTTGACTCGGTTCAAGGGATGCGTTACATCCGCGTGAGGCTTAGATCCGCCATAACTATCAAGTTTGATTTTGGCAAGGCTGAACGCACGGTTGATCTTGAGAAAGGTGCAACAATTTTGTTGCTCCGTGTTTGGCATATGACGGCCCTCGAACTTATCTCAGAATTCGGGAAGGTAGGTTTCGCACTTTTGCAGTCGAGTCTTACGAAGGATCGCCAATATTTACTATCAATTTCGGGCGTTGAAACCAAGGCTAGCGCGAACCTCTAACCTGCGGGCCGACTATGGCGCTAGTGCCTGTCGTCGCCTGAAATACCAACATCTAAATCTACCGGGTTGTATGCTAGATGCACAAGCGGTATAACAATGATAGATAGTTGTGAGCGGGGAACCTAACTTGAGTACTTGCAGGTATAATTTTAGGTGCGAAAAACTATCAACGAAAACGGGCATAAGCCCGTTTTTTAGTACCCTAGTTTTGCCACCGATTAAATCCCGCGAAATAACTCCTGTACGGCCACGCCAAGTGAATTTGCTATTTTGTATAACGTTGCAATGCGCGGCCATTGTCGGCCCTGCTCAATGTAGCTGATCGTTAACGCCGTAACGCCGGCTTTCTCGGCCAACGACTCTTGAGTGAAGCCTTTGTCGCGGCGAACTTCTGCAACTCGCTTACCAAAAGCGGCCAAATACCTAGATTCTGATGCTTCTCTCGTCATGAACTCAAGCGTAAAGAATTATTAGTCTTAGTAACACTTAGTGATACTAATAGTTGGATAATTATGTTACGCTTTTCTTGATGAGAACTATTAGTAAGAGTAATAGTAGATAATGACAGTAATCCAGTCGCTGGAGGGGGAGTATGAACCTGGCAATTACTTTGAACGGCCCAAAATATTCGGCATACAAAATATTGCTCGCGATATAGCCCAGCGTCTATATATGCGCCACCGGCTTGGTGGGGCCGAATATGTCGTAGCCGGAAAGCCTGGTGAGCTATTGGCGCTAGTCGAGAAGCGATGGCGGCGAATGATGCATCAAATTCTTGTAAAACGCGCTGCAACTAACGATAGCGACACTGAGAAGCTTATCGAATTCTCGCGACAAATCGCTTATATGCAGACGCTTCAATTCACGGAGAATCCCCTTGACGAACCTGAGGCTAGAGTAGTTATGGTAACGCCTGATGCCGCCGCCGCTTTCCCGCCAGCTTGCAGCACTATGTACATTATCGCTGTCGTAGACGAGAAAATGACACATAGAATTACCTCTCAAATGCCATACCCTCGGTCACTCATAAAGTATGAGATCTCAATAATTGAGTAATTTGCTATCCCGAGCTCAGTATAAGAAGATACAAGCATGAGCACAATTTTGGAGTCAAAAGTATCGCTAGACGCCATTCCGATGAATTGGCGGGTGGTACCAAGGCGCTGGGGCCACCCATTACACAGTATGTGCAGTTATTTCGCCATGTTCCCACCGCAGTTAGCGCATTACCTTATTGCTTGGCTAACATCCCAGGGCGAAACAATTTACGACCCGTTTTCGGGACGTGGGACATCGGCGCTAGAAGCAATAATGTTAGACCGAAAAGCTTATGCGAGTGACCTAAACCCGATGGCGACAGTACTGACGAAAGCAAAGCTTGATATTCCATCACAAAAACAACTAAACCAACGGCTAGATAATTTAATCAGCATACTTAAAGACGCTACTGTCGATATTTCTAACACGCCACCGGATATCGCAATGCTTTATAGCGCCGACACCCTACGCCAACTCGTCTTCATGAAATCGGAGCTCAATGTAAATAGCTTTGTAGATAATTTCATACTCGCCTCTGCACTTGGTACGATGCATGCTAACCACACTAAAAGCGGTGAGGCGCGAGGCTTTTCCATAAGTATGCCGAATACGTTCGCGATGTCGCCAGCGTATGTTAGGCGCTATATATCGGAGCACGGATTAACTCAACCTGAAGTCAATGTTTTTGAAATGCTGCGATTGAAAATCCAGAGATTTGATTTACCTGAGCGGCCCATTCACGGAGGTAAGAGCTGGCAGCAAGACGCCACGGCCATTGCGCCCGCCTGGCTGCGCAAAGAGAAAGTTAAATTGGTATTAACCTCCCCCCCGTACCTAGAGGTTATAAAATATGGAAAATATAACTGGGTACGGCTGTGGCTTCTGGGCCAAGAGGCAAAGGCCGTTGATGATACCCTTATGGCAAGTAGCTCCATGGCTCGTTACATCGAATTCATGAGCGCATTCTTGCTACAAATGCGCGAAGTTGTGGCTGATGATGGCTATGTCTGCTTGGTTATTGGAGATGTTCGACGCAACGATGAACATATTAACCTTGCCAAAGCCGTTTGGGAACTAGCGGCCGAGCCTCAAGGGTGGTATCTTCATAGTATTATTGCCGATGAGTTGCCGCTTGGCGTCAAAGTTAGCCGCATTTGGAAGAATAATATTGGACGAGCCACAAAGACTGATCGGCTTCTGTTAATGAGCCCACACAAAGTGAGCATTCCGGAAGCGATTACCCTCGATTGGGACAAGCCCAGCCTCAGAAACTAAACAAAGGGCCGCAGTGTGGCTTCTGTAATCGAAGAACTCAAACAACTAGCCACGGTGGACTTATTCGCTGAGGCCAAAAAACAAGATGCATTTGTCGGGCGCCCATTCTATCTCGACTTCAACACACTGAAACTCCTGTCAAACGATAGCTGGAAACGAAAAGTTAGCGGTGTCCCTGCGGGAGCTTTTCTACTCTGCCGGTACACCGCTGAAGACGGGATAGATGAAGCGATCTTAGTTCGTGTCCTTCGTCCTACGCGTCTCCCTACGGACGATGACGTTGTTGCCGCAATGGTTGACCATTACAAGGAACAATCCGCCGGCTCTCAGCTCGATTCCTACACCCGCGCAGAGTTTCAGTATTCGGGGTTGGAATGTCGGGTTATCGGCTCTTTTTACCGCAATGACGCTGGTGATGTAAAATTCGCTGGAGATTTGGATAACTTTTACGCCCCTAATAGCTATGAGGTGATCAAGCCAACGGGTAAGTTGCTCGAATACATCGTCAACTTCAGAGAGCAGGGAATACCAGGCGGTAAAGGCGACGAGCGGATTGGCAAAATTCGCTATAGTTCAAGCCAGCGACACCTTTCCGGCGAAGATGTGCCAGTATTTGTCACTCCAATCGATTTCCTCGGTAAAAGAACTGCACTATTTGGAATGACCCGAACTGGAAAATCCAACTCCGTAAAAAAGATTATCCAGGCGACTGTGGGCATATCAAATTCGGGCGCTCCGATGAATGGCGCCCCCGTGAAGCCCGTAGGCCAAATTGTTTTCGACATAAATGGCGAGTACGCAAATACCAACCAGCAGGACGACGGCACGGCGATTTTCCAGCAGTACCCAAACGAAGTAACCCGCTACAGTGTTATGGAAAAAACAGGCTTCAAGGTAATGAAACTGAACTTTTATAAGTCGGTAACAGATGGGTTCGGTTTGCTCTCCACTCTACTTGCTGACGACACCGCCGATTACGTTAAGGCTTTCTTGAACATAGACTGGGAAGAGCCGGACAACGAAGACGTTGGGGCGACGATTAAATATAAACGGAAAATTGCGGCATACAAGGCGTGTCTATTCAAGGCGGGCTTTGCTCAGACCGATGAAAAAGTGTATTTCGATTCCGCCAAAGAGATCAGAGAGTCAGAGATTCCCGGCCTGAAAGGAGTCGAGCCCAAGTCGGGCTTAAGCCTAGACGATGCAGCCGCTTGGTTTAGCGCCGCATGGGACAATTACGCTGACTCGGGCGGTCCATTCCAGGCACTGAAGAAGTCGAAGGGCGGACGCGAATGGGCCGAAGAAGATCTTCAAACCTTGATGCGGTTTCTTACTCGAAAATCCAGGCCGGGTGCAAACTCAAGCGAAAGCGGGTATAGAAAATTTATTAAAGGGCGTGACCTCCACACGGCCACCATTGGAGAATCCTTTGAGGACGAGATAGTGGAACTTTTGCGATCCGGCAAAATCGTTCTTATAGATCTTTCACAGGGTGATCCGCACATACAACGGGTATACTCCGACCGTGTATGTAAAAAGATCTTCGGCGAAGCCATGAAGAGGTTCATCGATAACGAACCCGCAAACTTCATACAAATGTATTTTGAAGAAGCGCACAACCTTTTCCCGCGTAAAGAAGAAAAAGATCTCACCAATATCTATAACCGCCTAGCGAAAGAAGGCCAGAAGCTACGACTTGGCCTGTGCTATGCGACCCAGGAAGTCAGCTCTATTTCCGGAAGTATTCTCAAAAACACTCAGAACTGGTTCGTTTCTCATCTCAACAACCAAGATGAACTTCGTGAGCTCAATAAGTATTACGACTTTGAAGACTTCACCGACAGCCTCCGCCGAACAACCGATCGAGGCTTTATCCGGCTTAAAACTGACTCGAATACCTTCATCGTCCCGATACAAGTGGATCAATTTAAGGTTATTGTGGCCGAAGCTCCAAAAAGTGAAGCACAAGCCGAGGCCGTTTAATGGCATATGGTAGCGCCAAAGGGCGCAAGCCCATGGAGAGGGCGAGCAAAATATCCCATAGCAATATTATTAATAACCCAACCGTTCAAGCATTTCTGGACGGCTGCACGGTGCCAAAAGCAGCAGAAAAATCCGTCCTAGAAGCTCTTATACAGGATGTACCAGAGGTCGAGGATCAGAAAATCAAAGCAGTTGTTGCTGTTGATGGAAGCTATAGGGAGGCCGCTGTCCGGAACGAATTTCCATCATCCGTAATAACCTTTTTTGCTTTCGGTCCCTTGCTTTTTAAGCTTGAGGAATTACGTGAACTCGATAATCAGCCGTTCATTGCCCCTGAGGATTTAGCAAAGCTTAAAAATATCCAGCGCTATACGCTTGTACTCCCGACTAAAAACATTTCCCGTGCTAGTCAATCACTCATCGACTCCGTACGCTCAAGCCTGCATGATTTCTTCACAAAGGCCCAAGATGAAGAGAAGCCCTTATCTGAAGCATTAAGATGGATTTTATTTAGAGGCTGGAAACCAGACGGCGCCAAAACCTGGGATATACCGTCCTGTCCGAATGTCGGCTGTACGCGGACATATATTGTGCTCTCAAATGACTCGCCCGACGAACAAGCCTGTACAACTTGCGGAGCGCCGATCTATCTTGTGGACGCCCTGCGGTTGCATGAACGAATAGATGAAGAGCAGGGAGCGGGTGGTATCACCAGCTATGTAATGACAATGCTAGAGCAGATTGTGCTAGTGCACCTCATCAAGACATTGTGGGAGCTTAAGCCTAGCCTTCTGCGGGAGGTATTATTTATCAAAGACGGCCCATTGGCCTTCTTTGGTCAGACGGCGCCATTGTCGAAGCCCATGCGGGAGTTGGCTGAATTCTTAGGAGTCCAAGAGAACCAGCCGAGTGAGCCTCCTCTTCTCAACGCGGCGGGCCTAGAAAAGAGTGGGCCATTCGTTGAACACGCTATGCTAATCGAGGGTCAAATGCGACCAGGCTCGGTCTTGCTTCTGTCTAACGAATATATCTATAAATACATTGTGCCGGGTGATCCTAAGGGCCCCGATGCTTACGGTAGCAACACTTACTGGGGAGGAAAGTTTATATACAAAGCTAAAGACGGTAATGTTTATGTGGCGACTGTTCCGATGAGTAAATACTCACCGAACCCATCGTATGCAGACTTCCACAATCTTACGAGCGTTCTTTCCGTTCTTGGTGAGCTGCGATGTTCAATGTACGATAACGCATTGATCCCTGTTGCTTTAGCTAACCGCCTCATATCGCTCTCCGATTTCCCGAGCAAAAGGATCCTTGAGGCATTTGCTCGTGGATCGATACAGGCGGGTCAGTAAAGTAACGTATAAAACGCGTGCCTGCCCCTTGTAGAACTTTCGCCTTACAGGCGAGAGTAAAGCCGGCAGGGGGCATTGATACGAGCTAGTCTCCTGGTAGAGCCGTGGTCTGGCTCGCGGCAATGGGCTTTTTTGGTTTTCGCTTTGTCGTGGCGGGCCTAGCGTCCGTCACATTAACAGTTGGTTTGTGCTGCCGGGCATAATTTGCGCGCGACGCGCTAATGGCCGATTGTGCGATCATTTCGCTGCCGGAGTTCTCCAGCAATAGCGTCTCGCCCGAAACAGGCTCTTGAGACAACACGGCCGATATCCGCGCGTAGAAATTATAGGTAGCAAGGTTGGCGATCTCGCCCTCTTGGATATAGGGCGAAAAGAGGGGAAGGATAAGCTGCTCGTCGGCCGGGCTCCCCGACCGAAAACAAACAACTGTCCCAACATTAGCTAAGATCGTATTAACCATGCGCTGGTCGTCCTGCTGGGATGTGGACTGCTCGGCCATCGTCAAGAAGACTCTATATTTTCGTGCCTCAGACAGCATCTGCACAAAAGACATCGTGGCAAAGTTTTGAAACTCGTCCACGTAGAGATAGAACGGTTTCCGGTCTGCTCGCTTCTGCTTCACTCTACGGTATGCCGCCAGCTGCAGCTTTGCTAGCGTGCTAATACCAAACAGCTCGGAGGTGTCTTCGCCGATCAACCCCTTGGCGAAATTGCAGATCAGAATTTTGCCGTCGAGTATTTCTTCGAAATTAATTGTAGACTTTGGCTGGCTCAAGATGCGCTCTGCGGAGGCCGAGAACTGGAACCGCCCAATCTTGGCCGTCACGCCAGCCGACATCTTAACACGCTGGAAATCGCCGGCTTTGCCGACTTCCTCCTTCCAGAAGTTCTTTAATTTCTCATCTTCGAGTGTTTTAACAATCTTCTTTCGGTACTTCGAATCGGTCAGCAAGTCGAAAACGGTGAACAGGGTCGCATCTTTCACTGTTAGTGCCGTTTGCACCGTATTTCGCAAAACATACTCAATGCGGTGTCCGCCCGTATCGTCATCCGAGAAAATCTTTCGCATTATTGAAATAATTGCCTCAGTTATAAAGTCTTTGGCGTCGATAAGCTCGTCGCCGGACAAACCTTCCGGTAGCTCAAGCAAGTTCAGCCCAACCGGATACTTTAAATCCGCCGGATTAAAGTAAATGACGTCCTTGATGCGGTTCTCGGGGATAAAGCGCAAAAGTTTCTCCGCTAGATCACCGTGTGGATCGACAACGGCAACGCCTTTGCCGCTCTGAATGTCCTGAACAATTGAATACTCGAGCATCGTAGTCTTACCGTTGCCGGTGCCTCCGAGCACGTAAACATGGCGCTCGCGTTCGGCGGCAGTCAGGCCGATATCGGTAGTAGTGCCGTGATGATGATTCCGACCCAAGACGACGTCGAACTCAGCCTTGCCCTTGAGTGAAATAGGTGCCGGAAGCGTCCGGCTAAGTGACCGCACTACGTTCTCGGTCTTAGCCGTTAGGCTAAAAGGGAAGTGATATATATTGGCAACTTCAGACGCAGAAAGCAAAACCGATTTGAGCGGCAGCGGGGACGGCAGGCGGCTGAGGAATGCAAAGGTGTTCAATCTACCCCTGATGAAATATGGAAAGTCATAACGCGCCTTAAGCGACTGGTACTTGGGCAGGCTCAAGGACATGAGCGAGGCCTGTATGCCCTTAAGTCTCTGCGCCCGGTTTTGGGGGCTCGCCGTTACTACCAATGCGCGTATATTGGTCCGAAAAAGAGGCTGACTCACCTTGTCATGCACCGATTCGGCCAACTGCTGCTCAAAAGCGCTCAGCGTACGTGCCGGCTTGATTCTCATCGCCACATCACGCTCACGCTGGACATCGCGGCCACCGGTCTGACCCGCATGTGTCGGTGAACTACGGGAAAGCTCACTAATGGATTCCAGGGTGCCAAACAGTACTAAGTTGATAGCCGCAAACAGGCCGCCAATGCCGGGCAGCCCCCGCTTACCAAGCCTGTGCAGCAATTCGGCATTGTTGAGAATGCGCCCCGCAATTGCTTCTGCCTCGCGGACTCTGGTAGGTGAAGCGACAATCTGGAACACGACCATTTCGTTAGCTGCGAGCTTGGTCATAGTACCGGTTAGGTAGGCGATAGGGTCGTGCTCATTGAGCGACCATTGTTTTTGTAATGGATAGGCGAAGTGACCCATCTGTTTAAAATCGAGCACACGAACGGCGCCGCTTCTAAACGACTCCGGCAGAAAATCCTTAATACGCCTGTGGCGGACTTCCGGCAGATATGAGGCAATTGTCTGCTCGAATATTGGCGCCTCATGCTCCGAAACTCGGATTATGTAGCGGATGCCTTGCTCTCGGGTCGAGACAACCTCAAGCGAGAATACTTCCTTTCGCCGTAGGAGGGTATCTTTATGCGAGCGTACCGAGTCCAATCCATGCAAAACCGAGAATAATTGCTGAGTAGCCTCCGGTGATTTATCAGTCTGTGCTGGGGGCGTAAGCTCTAAAAATACCCACTTTTGCCGGAATAGACGACGGAGGGTCAAGATGCGGAATAATACCGCTACGGCGAGCCCTATGAGCAGAATCACCACGAGGAAGACTACTACCACAGGCAGCAGTGAGGATAGGATGTCTAGCGAATACTCGGTGATAGTCTCCATCTCAGCCCCTAGTGAATAAAGTTATAATCAAGCGCTGCTTTCGCGGGCAAGGTGCGGTTGCTCATCACATCCCACCCTACAAAGTTCATTTCAGAAATAGTCCAGCTGCGATCGGCTGTGTTTACGCTCTCAACATATGCCACATGACCGAATAGCCCTGCCGTCGTTTGCATGATTGACCCCACAACCGGGACATGGTCGACCTTATAGCCTTGGCTAATCGCGTTACTAGCCCATGTTTTCGCGTGGCCCCAATTGTTCGGAATGGGAGTGCCTGTTTGTTCGCGCCGTATTGCAACCCAGTATGTGCAATGACCGAAAACGTAGGTGTTCGTTGTCGAGACTGGCCCGGTATAGAGCTTGACCTCCGGGTCCTTCATTTGCCCCACATCCACAACGGACGCGAGCGCGACAACCGGCAGAGACACGATCACACCCAATGAAACAAGCACGATCGCAATCTCTTTTTTGAATGACACTGCGCCCAGCATCAGTAGCGGCTTCATGGCTGGTATAGCTCTGTCGGGTTTGTAGTAATGAGAGGGTGCTCTTTACTAGAGGCCACAACTTTAACAGCAACATGGTTCTGGTCTGCGATAATCAGTGCGTCGCCCCTCTCGCAAGTGAGCAAGAAGCTCTCCTCCCACTCGCTCAAATTGAACTCCATTGCCACGTTTTTGATGGTCGTCGTATCCTGGCGCATTAGAATTCGCAAACTGCTTTGCGAGGCTATTGCCCGGCCGTAGTCACTTCGCAAAAAGTCGTTAGCCTGCTGCGAGATGATCGAAACGCCCAGGTAATATTTTCGAGCACGTCGCACCAGGCCCGTTACAAATCGGGCGCTTTGCTCGTGTTCCAGAAGCAGCCAGCCCTCATCAATAATTAGCATGCGCTTCTGCGGGTGTACCTTTACCTCATTCTGCACGAAGCTGGAAATAATCATCATCATAATCTGGCGCAGCGATTCGGGCATGTCCTTGATATCGAACACCACCAGCCGGTTGTCGAGCTTAATATTAGTCTGCTCGTTAAAGACGCCGGCCAATGAGCCGCTGATATACTTCTCAAGCCGCTCGCACAGTGTTAAGTGACCGAGCTTTCGCAGCTCTGCGTAGAGGTCACGAAGCAGCGGCATCTCGTCGCCAGCCTCGTGATAAATTTTAAGAATCGCCTTATCGACCGCCGCCGCCTCGCTGGAATCAAGCCCATCTGCCATGAGCGAAATGACTTCCGTCAAATCCTGCACATGCTCGGACAGATGCTCTTTCGAGCGGGCCGTTGTTGCCAAGTCGAACGGGTTAATCTTTTCTCTGGAGTTAGCTGAAAGCTTGATGTACGAACCATTCACGGATTCGGCCAGCAGTTTATATTCTCGCTCCGGATCGATCACGATGACCCTTGTGCCTTGCATTAACTGCCTCAGAATCTCGACTTTCGTCGCGTAGCTCTTACCGCTGCCCGACTGAGCAAACACGATGCTATTGGCGTTATTTAGGCTAAAGCGATCGAGGATCACCAGAGAGTTGTTGGACTTGTTGACCCCGTAGAGGATACCAGATTCCTGCACCAGCTCGGACGACATCAGTGGAAATGTCAGAGCCGCCGACGAGCTGTCTAGGTTCCGCTTTTGGTCCAGGATATTCTCGCTTCGCGGCAGCACCGACTGTAATGCCTCGACTTGCTGATATCGTGCAACTTTGGTGTAAAACAACCGCGACGACAACTCGGTTTCTAGCATCTTCGTAACGCTGTTCAGCTCAGCCAGCGTTTCGGAGGTCAGAGCTACATAAATCGAAACCTGGAATAGCTTTTCCTGCCCTCGCAAAATCTTATTGCGCAGTTCAGTTGCAGACTCTAGCGGGTCTGTAACCTCGGGGCCGACAATCTTGCCGTTGCGAACCATCGCTCTTTTTGTTGATTCTAGCTCGGTGATTTTGCGGTTTAGTTTTGGCAGGGATTGCGTCGCGTTAACCGCTGTCAGGTGGTACGAAATGTCCGCATTGTGATTAAAATTTACCAGACTATTGAGCCAGCCCGAGGCTGCCACAAACGGATAGCCGGAGATATACAGCGTCCGCATAAACTGGCCGTCGATGCACAGATGGTCTACCTGCTCCTCCATTCCGGCGTACGAAATAATATCCATCGGGTCCTGCTCACCAAAACTAAGAGCCAATTCTTTTGGCCGCTCATCGCGGCGCTTCTTCCATGCAGTAATTTGTTCCCAGAATTCCATCAAATGCTCCTATAGGTAAGAATCTTTAAGTAGCCGCAGAGTCTGCTCAGTGATGGGCTGCCGCTTGGCCTGCTGAGGATTGTAAAAGGTGTAAAAGAGATCGAGAACCTCCAGGCTGCTAAGCTGGCGCGTCTGAATGCCAAGCCGGCTCAGGCCTTTGCCAACAATATCGCTGTTCAGTAGCAGCTGCTCGTGAACGGCCTCAAAACCGTCGCCGTAATAGTCGGTGTGCGGAATAACCACGTAGAAGCGGCGGGAAAGAATCTTATTCGTGTTAACGAGGCTCTGAACGAATTCAGCATAGTTGTTGATCTGATCACGATAGATCGGCTCCTTCTCCTGAGCTGAAGCCTGCCGGAAATTATCGAGATATTGCTGCATATCCATCTCGCGAATCCGTGCCAGAATCTGCACCGGACATGACAGGGAGTTGAGAAAGCTTTGGTAAGCCTCAATAATCGCATCCTGCTCATCGTCACTCTTAAGTTCAAAGTTTATGGCCGAAGCTTCGAGAATAACCCGGTACTGATCGCCTGGCAGCATCAAGACTCCGTCTTGCACGCCCTTGATATTGATCTGCTGACGTGAGGACTGTTTCTTATTTGACTTCTGTAATGCGGACACTCAAGCCCCCTTTCCGGTCGGTTATAAAATGCAATTTTGCCTCAGGATTGGCAATAATTCCCTCAAGCATCACGGTGTCTGTGGTACTCAAACCTGGGGCTACCTTATGGTTCGCCGCCTTGGGATTCTGCGCTTGATCTGCCGTGGTATGCGCCTCGACGCCTTTCTCGCTCTTGTACCGCAGATGCATGTCATTCTTGTCGAATACATAATGCCGCGGCCGTAAGTTGTATCGCGCAATCGTAATCGCCCAAAACAGCAGGATGCGGCCCTTAATCCTAATAGCCAATAAGCCAAAGACTAAGCTAATGATCGTCACGACGACGAGTTTATAGAGTGCCGCGCCGAGGCTTGGCGGAAGGATAATATAGACAGCACCCCCGATGAACACCGGCGCAGCCAACAGCAGTAGCTGAGAAAGGCCTAGGTTCCCCGCGACTTTATCCTCAACAGTCGTGATCTGTGCCGGAACAATTGCCGTTTTCATTATGTACCTCCTTTCTTTGATCTAGGTGCCACTCTGGTTTTATGCGGTGAGCCCGAGGCCGCCCCATCTGGCTTGGCCCGCTGTGGTGGTGTCGCTGCAGCTGGCGCCGTTCGAGTCGTACTTGAGTAGTTCGCCGTCGATGTTGATCCGCGCTTGGACTTCTCGCTGTACCGTCCGTCATCGGCACCCCTATCGACAGATGACCTGCCCGATTTTCCGGAATAGTAACTAATGGCGTTGCTTAGCTGCCCGCCAAGCATGGCCGCTGTCTTCGGCCCCAAACTTACAAACGATAGCTGCATAAGAACGCTTTGTGTCTTCAGGAGCGCAAGTATCGTGGCAATACCTACGATCATCGACATAAGCGGATCAAGCGCCTGGTCGGGAGTCGCCAGCGCCACGCCTCCAACAAGGGAAGCCGCGAGCTGCAGGATGACAACGTGAATGAAAAGCACAAAAATTGTACTGAAATACGTCCTAGCGGTTGTTTCGGCAAAATCCTTAAACCCAGGCAGAAGCCAAAGCAGAAAAACGATAGGGGACAGTGCCGCCCCGATGTATAGCGTCACCAAGCGCAACACATAATAAACAATGAGTATGACCGACAAGACCACGAAGGCCACCATGACCAGCAGTCCAGCCAGTCCAATGGTCTCCGGTTGGCTGACGACTGCACTCAGCGACTCCCAAACCGACTTTGATGAAGCCCCGGCATTTACGGCGCTAATCATTGCATTGGATACTGCAATAACCGCATCAATGGCAAAAATCGATGTGTTCACAAGGAGGAACACTAGAGCAATCTTAGGCAGCAAATGCTTAAATTCGATCTCTTCAAGGCCAAACGTCGCAAAGCTCATCACATGGAAGCCTAGCAAGGCTACTGCCAAGACAAAAAGCGCATCAGCAATGCCAACCACTGTCAGCCAAAGATTAAAGACGCTAGAGTTTTCGGCCATGGAGGGTGTTGAGCTAGTAAAGAAATGTAGTGCATCCAGAAATGGCTTGGCCGCAGACTCAATCACAGCCTTGAGAAAGCCCATGACCGTATTAATCATGGCCTCCACCAGCCCATTCGATGCAGGTCCCGGCTGAATGGTCACCATCTGCGGAAGCTTCTCGGTAGCAGCTGGCCCTGCGCTAGTGTAGGCATGACTCAATATCGCCGTTAAAGTACCCGCGGCAATAACCATTACTAGGCCGATAAGGGCGTTTCGAATTACCTTTTTGGCATGCTCCAACCGCTCAGGATTACCCGAGCTTGTCATAAATTGTATGCCACCGTTTATCA
Organism: Candidatus Saccharimonadia bacterium; assembly: GCA_041743505.1. Classification (GTDB taxonomy): domain Bacteria; phylum Patescibacteriota; class Saccharimonadia; order UBA4664; family UBA4664; genus JBGTMQ01. Next base: position 28,562 of record JBGTMQ010000021.1, on the reverse strand, counting down.
AGAAGAACACCACAGCAATTGAAGCAATCGCTATGAGAGTACTTACCATCGGCGTCACAAACGACCGCATCACATTGGATGCGGCAGTCGCATCGGCCAGCAGCATAAAAGGAGCGGCCGCAAGAAAACTCATACTAACTCCCGAAGGCGCTCGTTGCTAAGCTCGTGATGATGTTACTCAAAACGAAAGCACCAATTGTAATTGCCAGACCTAAGGCCGCGAATAAGAGAGTGCGCTTTGAACGGTCGAGATGTTCCGGGTTGCCCGAACTCGTGATATACCCGAAACCGCCAACAACAAAAAAGCCGGTTGCGACAAGCCCAGCCAAACCGGCTACTACCTTAATGATGCTACGGATAAAGGTCTCAACTTGACCAACGCTGCCGTCGGCGGCAAATGCCGGGTGTATTAAAACAAATGGCACCCCAATAATGAGGAATACCGACATAAATTTAGCTGCATCGTACTTTCTCACAATGACCTCCTCACAGCGCAACGGCTGATATTCAGAGATTAGCACAAACATATCTGAAACCAAAATCAGAACATATTAACACAATTAGCACAAGCACTTTGGCCGTGAATGCTATAATCAGCTCATGCAGCAAAAAATAAAGACTAAGCTTTCCGGCCTGAGTACTATGAATCGAATTATTCTTGTTATCCTGATGATCACGCTTGCGGTTGTCACTATACTTTTTATGCGGCCACAACGATCAGCAACAGCTTACTGCGAAGTTTACAAAACCGAGAACACAAAACTGGCCAATGCAAAAGGAGACGCATACAGTGTTGCTGTCTTCTCTCGCCGCTCAAGCAGTGCAAGGGACTTTGCCGAGGCATTTGCTCGCCTGGATAAAGTAGCGCCTAGCGATATTGAGCCTGATGTAAAAATCTTAAAATCCGTTTTCGAGAAAATCGAAAAAGACCCTTCGCAAGCCTTGTCCGCAAGTCTAAGCGGCATATCGGCAGAGTCAAGCGTCAAAAAGTGGACTAGTGACAATTGTGGGCTTTGATAGACCTGGCCGATGAAAGAACTTCACGACATGGCCCTTAAACTACGAGCAGCACTCGAAGACCTGCCTGCGGATATGCCTGTTTATCAAGGGCGGTTTCCTGCTGGTTGCTGTAGTATAACCTGTGACATTCTAATCAGATTGATGCTGGATTCTGGATACACAGGCATGAGATATATATGTGCATCGAGTAGTTCTGACCACCCAGGGCTGGATAGCTCACACGCATGGGTAGAATACAGAGGCCATGTCATCGATTTGACCGCCGACCAGTTTAGCGATCGCATTGATGAGGATATACCCAAAGTCATATTCACGGATAAGCGAGACTTCTATGAGACATACTTTAATGAAGATGTGGATGTTTACGATGAAGAGAAAAGTGAGCAGCGTGCCCACAAGTTTTCTTCAAACACCTTCTATGCACCGTATAAGGATATCTACACAGCTGTAACAAACCTTATCAAATCAGAGACATGAGATATGTGTTAAAATATATCTATAATTTGTCAATAATTCTAAAAAAATGATAACCAATGAACACAGATAAAACTACTCAAGAAATCGCATCCAGCTTAAAAGCTATCAGGCGTAAAATGGGTCTGACTCAAGCGGATGTTGCAGAGAAGGCCGGCCTGAGCACAAATTTCTACGCCAGGATTGAGCGCAGTGAGCAGCAGCCAACCATCGAAACCCTTGAAAAGCTTACAAGGGCATTAGGCGTGAAGTCATCCGAAATCTTGCCCTTCTAGGCTTATTTTTCGAGCCGATTCTTCTCTATTAAGTCCTTGTAAATCTTCTCAAGGAGTTCCGGCTTAGTATGGGCTAGCGAATGGACGCCAGCTTGCAGCTCTTCCAGAAAGGCTATCGCCATCTCCGGGGTAGCGTTCCCGGGGTCGATGGTCTTGAGATATCGGATCGTGCTGTCGATATCTTGCTCGTTAAGTTCGTAATCGTTTGCCATATTGCCTCGCAGTATATCATCTTAAGAATTTATCTAGTTTCACGAACTGTAGCATCTGCATAGCTAGCCCTGCAGACTCAACCCTCCTCATAACTTCGCAGCTGTCATTTTGGGAGAGAATATTAAGGCTGCCCTCCCATAAAATTTCGCCATCCAGAATAGCCAGCTTCCTGTGGTGTTTGTCCGTATACAGAACCTGAACGCCTGCCTGCTGGAACTCCTCGACCGCCATTCGGGATTGAATACGCATGTGCGTCTCGTGCTCATTGGGATCACGGGTGTTAATAATTACTCTAACGCCGCGCCGCTTAAGACTCATTAATACAGGAGCAAGAAAAGCAGCGCGTTTTGTCGTTATAAACGGGCTCTCAATGATCGCCTCAATACGGCATCGATTTAAGTCGTGGACAAAGGCTGGATAGAACGTGGCGTCATTAAATAGCTGCGAAGTTAGTAGACCGGCAGGGGACGGCTTATGTCGATGCAAAAAGCTAAACACGGCTCACCTCCGCGTCTGGCTTGGTGATAGATACGCGGCCATCGATGTACACGAATCCGAGCGAATCTAATTTCTTGCTCAGGATCACCAGACTTTCAAGAAAAAGGTTCCAAGCGTGGTCCTTACGGCCCTCCAAAAGTATTTATCCAGATACAATTTGGTTCGTACCTTAGCCTCTCAAATGCGAGAGGCTTTTTTGTTATCTGTTGCAAAAGTTCGAGCCCCTTCTGGTCCCAAAGCATCAGCATTTTTATTGAACGTATCTTCAGCGTATCCTTTTTACTAGACAGGATGAAGAATTATGGGCAGTACACAGCAGCATTTGAGTCTTCTAGACGGGTCAGGAGATGACGTCGGTATTTTTAATCCAACATTGGCACCTTTATTCGCCGGTACTAACAAAGCTGGGATTGATTGGCTTTGCCCAGGATGTGATACCGTTCTTGCTATCGACCTATATGTCGGTCAGCTCTTTGATCTTGGTATTCGATGTCCAAAATGTGAAGTCATCGGTATTGCACCGAAGCGACCACCTGGTCAAGCAATTCCTGCTGCCGCTGTTGTACCACCAGGCCGATTTCTCATCTCGGACACAATTAACATCGCACACGCTTCGCTTATCAGTGAGCAAACCTTGGCAGACTACTCCACAGAAGTGGGGATCGGAATTGCAGGCGAGGGAGTGAAGACTGATCCTACTGCGTTACGGGAATTCGCACAGGAAATCCGTGAGTTGCTGGGCGTACGTTACGAAAAGCTGCAAAAGTCTGATCTTGCCGGCAAGGCATCGAAGACGCCACCATCCAAGCGTCACCCACTCATCGTGTTGATTGAAGAGGCAGATACATTGGCCAACAATATGGAATCAAACGACGAATCAAGCAATATGATTACTATTGACGGTGATGTTCTTGCGGAGTTGCTTTGGGATGTTGTACTGTTTCGACGTTGGAAAAATCACCCGGCTTTTCCAGAACTCATTCAAGCGATCACAGATGTTGATGAAGTTCGTCACACAACTATGCTTTTACTTGTCGCAAGTTATCTCACCGACTCAGGCAATGGGGTTGAAATTGTCTATGGAGAGCACGGAGATGGCCGTATACCTGATTTGCGTTTGCGGCCTTCCTTGACTGAATATGTCGGTATCGAGCTCAAAACTCCTCAGGCGTTCCGAGCACCAAAGAAACAGCCAATTGAATACAGTCAAGCGGTAAAGGAGATTGAATTGCAGCTTGACAAGGCTGCGTCATCTAAGAAGGGTCAATTGGACCCATCGTCAACTGGCATCGTCACAATCGGTGCTTATTCCTTATCCCCAGAGTCTTTCGCTATTCTCAAAACTGCTGCTGCATATGTGTTACAAAAGCAGCACGGTCAGAAACGAAAGTCACACGTTGCAGGTGTCTTTCTGGCTTCTATCGGCTGGGAAGCACCCGCAAGAATTATATCGCCCGGTCAAACCACGTATTTCAGCCCCACGTGCAATTGTGAGCTTATTCAGCATCCTGGATATCAGGGCAACGTCCAGATTGGACAGAGTGAAATGCCGACCTTCAATTTACCGACTTCTTAGATCCTTCTATGCAAGAATGAACAAATAGGCACAGAGCTTGAGCTGACTTAATATATTCGTGCTCGGTTTTATAATGAATTCCATATTTTTTACATAGCTTCTTGAATTTTGCCAGTTCTTTTTCATTGAGTTGAACGAATGGCCTATCATTTTTGACATCCACACTAAAACTGTAAATGTTTAGGGTTCAAATGTCTGTAGAATATAAGTCTCTTTTTCTCGTAGTTTAGTTGCAATAGTGTCGCAGATGGCCCTCCAGAAATCATCTATCGCAGCGCCGACCCCTGGACCTGTACCGCGTCTAATTCGTATGATCAATTTCTAGTCCTTTAGATATAAAGGACGATCCGTACAGCACATACTGCTATAATCTGAATATGACCGTACAAGATCTAGACTTACCAATACCTTTAACTGAGCTTAAAGAAATCCTTCACAAATATGGGGTCACAAAGGCCCATGTCTTTGGTAGCTATGCGCGTGGAGAGGCTACGCCGGACAGCGACCTGGACTTATTAGTGGAGCTAGGCGTAGGCAGGACATACCTCGACCTTGGGGGTTTACAGTATGAACTTGAGGAACGGCTGAGCAGACGAGTAGACGTCGCAACAAAGTTAAATCGACATTTTGAGCCATATATAACGCCAGAGCTGGTTTCAGTACTATAGTTTGAGATAATATGGGACGTCGTCCAACATAAACTCGACGATTTCGCGGATCAAATCGCCAACCTAACTGATTAGGGATTGCGCTCGTAGCTCAGTTGGTCAGAGCAGGAGACTCTTATGCAAACCGCAACCGTCAGCCTTAAGACCATAGACGAAAAGGACAGTGACATTCTGTCTCAACTTCTCTACGAGTACCAGCGCGAGCTTCTCCCTTATAGCGGTAATAGCCCGAATGAAATCAAAACCTATAAATATTTACCAGATTATTTTACCGACTCCGAACGGGCGGCATTCTTCATAATGGTTAACCACGAAATAGGTGGCTTCGTTCTGGTAAACACCCTTACTATTACTCAAATTCAGGCTCACTCCATCGCCGAATTTTATGTTGCTCCAACGTTTCGACAAAACGGAGTGGGGGAGCGGGCGGCAGCATTAACATTCGCAAAATTTCCCGGCAGATGGGAGGTTGCGCAAATGGAAGCAAACGATCTGGCAACACGCTTTTGGCGGAAAGTGATCAACAAGATTACCCAAGGACAGTTCAAGGAAGTCGCATTAAATACTGAAGTTTGGCACGGCCCCGTCCAAACATTTGACATAATCTAGCGCCGCAGTTCTAAGGAGGTCTTTTTATTTTGGTATAGTTTAGCCATGGAATTAACCACTCATGATAAAGACCTGATAAAAGCTGCTCAAACTATTATTGATAAATATGGCGATGATTCGCTTCATACCGTCGGAGCGGCGCTGGCCAGTGATGGAACGATCTATACTGGCGTGAATATATTTGCTCAAGGGGGAGGAGCTGATGCGGAGCTAATTGTTTTGGGCAAAGCAATTAGCGAAGGGAAGAAGAATTTTACCGCCATTGTGGCCGTAGGCAACAATGATCGCGGCGTCATACCGCCCTGCGGTGTTTGTCGTCAGCTACTTCTTGACTATGCCCCCAACATTTTTGTGATTACTGAATTTGGCGGTGTCGTTCAAAAAGTGAAGATCACAGACCTTCTACCAAAGGCTTATCCAAGCTGGTTTTCGGGCCAGAAGGAATCCTAAAGCTAGTTGCGACGGCTAGTACTGTGGCCTTCCAGTGGTTATTTTCAGCCGCCATTGCAGCTATTTTTGTTTCTGTAGAGCTACTTTCATCGGTTATAGCCTTAGATATAGGAACCCGTAGTGCCCGCCAAAATTTAAATCACGTAGTTAAACTTGCTATTTAAAGGCAATTCATGTATAAACATATAATTATGGATAAAGCACAGCCTACTATCTACCAAAGCATTGCTCCGGCCCACCGGGCGATTTGGCGTGGGGATATTTTTTGGTGGCTTCTTATTGTTTTCTGGTACTTTAATCACCCAGATGACCGCACTTTCTGGGGCCCATTAGAGCTTATGATATTGGCTTTTGGGTTTAGTCTATATCATATAATATCCGAGACGAGACACCCTAGACCGAATGATCTCGGGTTTTCTGCACCAGCTGTGGCGAAATACTGGTATCTTGGTTTCGCTGTATTATTTACCGTAGCCTTAACCGTTAGCAATACGTTTGCTCACATTCAAAATGACTGGCTGTGGCTTTCAGTTGCACTATTAGCCACTGCTTTGGCCTACTATCTCCGCCCTCGGTCTTGACAAACATAGTATAAGCATCTATTGTAATTATCGCCGATAAGGTTCGGCGTTTTTTTGACATCCAACCAACCTGGGGAGCTGAAATGTATTGGCGCAGGCTTAGCATTTTTGGGGTAGTCCTTGTGGTCGTTATTGCGATCACTGCTTTGATCAGCAGAAGCAACGTTATTGCAGATCCGGGCGGAGGCACTACTGGTCTGGGATTCGATGATCCCTACACTCAGATCATTAATCACCAGATACCTAACTCAGACAAGATTCCAATCCAAGCAGACGGTAAGCCAACGTACACTCAGTGGGGCCATTTTTATACTGGACCTAGCGGAGTAGAAGTCCGTTTTAACCGCAAGGGCACGGAAATCGCAACAAAAGTTAACGTGCTCATAGCCAGTGCTGCGATTGGTACTCGTATCGCCGCCACAGAAGCGCGCGTTGAAGCACAGGCTAGAAGCATCAAGCTACTAAGTGATGTGGTAATTTCATCTATAAAACCCGCAGGCCTTCGAGATGCCGCATTCAAGGCATTGAATGGCGCGAGTTTTGTTGGCTTTTTCGACCCTCTCTATGAGGCTCTGGCTAAAGATGACTGTATTGGGGTTACGATCCCAAAGGGTGATAACCTCAACCAGATTCTCACGCGAGTTGATGCGCTGGCGCGGCTTGGCGATATTTACAAGCTTACCGATGACCCAGACCTGAACGATATATGGCGCGCCAATTTGGCAGGAGTGGGTCTGAGTTATAGCATGGTTGGCCTCCGGGTATGGTACGAGCCATGTAGTTTGAATGAGGGACCGAAGAAAGATGTAGTCACCACACCCCCTCCACCCGTCGCCGATACCCAACCTGTCGTCAAAGCGGAGCCCATCCCTGTTACAGTGCAACCGGCTCAGCCAACTCAGGCGTCGTCACCGCCAGCGCCAGTCTATTCCGCACCGATTACACAAGCTGCACCTCCACCTCCACCGGTGCATGTGCCTGATGCGTGCTGGCTATCCGGTTCGGACTACCGGACATTCGTCAGGCCGGACGACCATAACAACGTGTTGTTCTACACCCGCCAATTCAACTCAATCGATCAGCTTCAGGTCCCGAGTCCTAAATGGATGCACTGGACCCAGAATGTGGGCGGTGAGTGGCGCATCGAAGGTCAGTACAAAGACCCGTCCGGACAGGATATGTGGCATGAAGGCGACTTCTTTGCCGCTCCATTCTGGACTGATGCCACTGATCAGGCCGATAAAGACAACCAGTTTCATGCCTACAACCAGCTAAAGGATAGCTGGGGTTACAAGATGAATCTGATACACGTCGCCCCACAATGTTGATCGACCGGGTCAGTGATGAACGAGAGTTCGTTGCTGGCCTGTTTTTAAATCTGATAACATAAATACCATCTTATTCTTGGCTAATTATTTTCCGGTGCCATTTAAGTCTCGGATACCGCAGTTCTATCATAAAGACATGGTAGAAACCGCCGCGCGAGTACGTTTTCGATATTTCTCTATGTGACACTGAGCACATAATAGTTGGGTAGTTCTGCAATGAGTTAAGTAATTATTCAAAAATGATCTTCGGGTCGTTTTGCTTGTATATAAAAATAGAAATTCTACACTGCCTGCATGACCACAGCGATCGCCTTAAACCAATTGAACCCAAAGCATAGGCCCGCAAAACAGACTCGACATTTGCAATTACAAGCAAAGTATGATATAATATAATCATGGCCAATAACCCGGCAGTACCCTCCGCAGTCCCTCCGCATTACGAGCATGACTGTAACACCTGTGTGTTCCTCGGAACCTACACCAACCCGGACACCAGCGACAAGTTCGACCTCTACTACCACCCTGTCGACGCCCATAGCTTCGGCGAAACAATCATCGCCCGCTACGGCATTGAAGGTGATTACATCTCGGGTCTGACTTTAGTTGGGTTCGACAGGACGCTCACCGTTGCCTACCGGCGCGCTCACGACCAGGGACTCGTTGAAAAATCCGTCTCGGAATTCCTCGACCAACGCCCCAGTAAGGCGTCACGTACCTATGACGGCACCGAGTAAGTAACCCAGTTCCAACTATCGCCTCGCCAACCCAGCAAGCGCCGCATTCGCCGGCCTTCGGGTCGGCGAGGCGCTTTGCTGTATTAAGGTACGTCCAGAGCACTTGAAAATACCCCGCCGCTTGGTATAGTCATTTCGTGCATTCTGACTATTGTCATCGCATGCAAGTCAAACGAAGTGAAGATGCCCTTCGTTTGAGGGCCACCGAAGAAGAAAGGACTGAACTCGAAGCGATTTTAGCCGTCGAAGGCGGCACTATGACAGAGCTACTGGTAGAAGGCCTGTGGCGGGTGATTGAGAATCGCCGCGACAACCCTCGGTTTCAGTCAATGCGTCGACAGATAGTACTACTACAGGCCGAAGTAGACAAAGCCCGTAAAGACCTGCACTGATCCCGGCGCCACACGGTTTAGGCGAAAACAAACTCCTCGCTCTGCGAGGAGTTCTCAAATGAGAATATGTTAGCATGCCCCACGTGCGTTACTTTCCAGCTGAACAGCTTACTTTTGCCCCGTTCGTTGTATTTGTATCAAGTTACCACAGGTGTCATCGAGGACGGCTATAGTCACACCCTCCATTACTTCCGTTGGCTCCATCGTGAACTTCACACCGAGCTTCTTCAATCGTTCATACTCTGCGTGAACATCAGACACGTCAAAATTTGCGGCGTCGCTACCCTGCTCAAAGATCGCTTTTTGGTATGTCTTTGCTGCTGGGTCGTCATTCTTTTCAAGTACAAGCTCGGTGCCATTTTGATTCTCAGGCGAAACAACGGTGAGCCACCTGTAGCCTTCATTGGTGATGTCAGTTTTCTTCACAAAGCCTAAGCTTTCGGTATAAAACTTCAATGCTTTGTCTTGGTCGTCAACGAATATTTTAGTATATGAGATTTTCATAATGTACCCTTTCTATTGCAATCATTATAGTGTTATTATATAATCATAATACTTGATATTAAAGCTATCTGTCAATGAGATTTTATCGTGGATTCAAAGCAGGATTTAGAAATACAAGTAGTTATAGCCCTCGGGGAGTACAATATGTGCTCTGTTTTACTTCGTAATGCAACAAGTAGAAAGCTAGGCCTGAACGTTGCTGATATGGAGTGCCTTGACCTCCTATTTCTTAAGGGTATCTCAACCCCTACAGAACTTGCCCGCCATACCGGCCTCACTACTGGCTCAACGACGGCAATGCTTGACCGGTTAGAGAAAGCTAAGCTCATCAAACGGAAACCAAACCCGAAAGACAGACGCGGTGTGCTGATTGAGGTTAATCAGAATTTAGCGGAAATACTCAGGCCAATGCTTGCGGGTATTCGGAAACGACAAGATGAACTAATAGCTAGTTATACAGACAAAGAACTTGAAACTATAGCTGATTTTTTAACACGTTTTGCTGGTAACGTGAAAGAGTACACAAAGATAAATAAAGATCTTACCTGAATCCTACTTTGCGAAGCCGCTGTTTTCTGTTAATCTGGTCGGCATGGTTGAAATCCACGTTCGCCACGGCCAAGCGTCAGCCGAAACCGGCTGGGGCCTGACGGCGGAAGGCAAGCGGCAAGCGAAGGCCGCCGCCAAGTACCTACAAACTCACTTCCAGCAGGATTTCCGCGTAGGCATCCACTCAGAATTACGCCGAGCCGTGGAAACCGCTCACTCACTTGCCCTTCCCGGCATCGAATGGTCCACGGATATGCGAATGACTGAAGTCGATTGGCGGGGGCACCATGAGCCGCGAGAATTCGGACCCTGGCAGGGAGTGTACGATCGGGTGGCAGCCGCCTGTGAAGATTGGGACACCAATGATACGGGTAGCGATCGGGTAGTTGTGTCTCACGGCGGCACCATGCGGATGGTTCGAGCCTATCGTGAAGGCCTCACTGGTTCACGCTATCCTCTCATGTACGAGAAGCCGTACAAGTATTTCACCAATTGCCAGATTGTCATCTACGTCAAGAACGTCCATCCAGATACAGGAGCGCCTGATCCCGGACAGCTCTGGGTTAAATCAGTCTGCCCCTGGGACGAAGGCCAATTCGGCCACGACTGGATGCGGGTAGTGCGCTAGAATGCTCTGCATATCAAATGACCTTCAGCTAATAGCTGGAGGTCATCATTGTTCTTTCGCGCTAAGATGCTCGACCTCTTCCCTAATGATCCGCAGTCCCAACTCGATTCGCAGTAGTTCACCGCCCGTCTTAACTATGTTCCCAAATTGGAACAGCTGGCACTCTAAAAAAGAGACCGCGAGGTCTCCTGTCGGTAGGGCTAGTTTTCGGGGCCCTGTTGATGAAGCCTGCGCATCCATCAACAGGGCCAAGGGGTCGGGCTAGATAGTAAGGTTGGCCCGGGCAAAGACCATGAATGCGGCCAAGACCTCATCGAGCTCCTCAAGCGTCTCCAGTAGAGCGTGGCTGGACGTCTCGGTCGTCGTCGAGGTGACTCTATGGTTCTGCCCATGCACCTCGGTCTTGACGGTGCGAGACCGCACTGCGCTCAAGGCGTTGTTGCTTTGATCACCCGAACTATACATACGGCTGAGCCGGACGATAGTGGTATCGGTGACCGAGGTCCAGCTGCCATCCTCGTGGGGAGCCACCGTGACAGTCACCAGCTCCGCGCTGGCAATCGACTGGTGCGCGTTGCAACTGGAGCCGTCTTCGTTATGCACGAAGAAGTCAAACTTCACGCCGGACATTCGACCGTCAGTGATCTGGCCGCTCCGGAGCTCTGATAGGATCAGCTGGGGGTAGACCGTGTCGCCGAAGCGCATACGCTCTTCGCATCCGTTAGCGCTGGTCCGGGAGAGGAATTCGTGGTCGCCCAAGTTGGGCTGTAGGGCATCGACTTGCCCCAGCACCTCCTTCAATCTCTGTTGTACGTGGGTATCATCAACCTTCAGCAACGGTGAGGTACTCATCGTATAATTATAGAACATATCACAAGAATAGTCAATATATCGCCAGACTTGCTGCTTCTCCATCTCACCAATGCTTGTGTACTAATAACAAAAGTGCAACAATAAAGCTGTAATAGGTCAGCGGCTCACCAGAGCGTCCATTGCGGTTATTACAAGGTCGACAGGACCTTGATAGCCGTGTTTTTGTTTTCTACCTCCGTCACAGCCCTAGGGAGAAAGCAATGGTCACTACCAAGTCAGAAATCACAGAGTGGTTCGACAGAGGCGTCGGCCAGGGAGCAACCCACCTGATTGTCGTCCGCGACAACTTCGACTACGAGTACTACCCAGTGTTTGTAGAAGCAGGCAAGGACGCTCGCGAAGTCGCCCAGGAATATGATGGCAAGAACATGCAGAAAATCATGGAAGTCTACAACCTCCGCCTGGACAAAGCCATGCAAGTAGCGGAGTGGCGGGCTTTTCACTGGTAGCAGCTACTCAGGTTCACGCTGAGAGGGGCGTAACTGCCCCTCTCTTCAATCTAAAAAGAGCCGAGCTTTACTTCGCCATCTCTTTTATAGGAAGCAATTATCACGCCACTCGGCGATACCTTTGATTCCGCAAGCTTGAATGCCGCGGGCCTGGTGCCCTCGCCAAACAACCGCTTGCCCTTACCAAGCGTAACGGGGAACGTTTTGAGCCACAACTCGTCGGCTAAATCATGCGCCAATAGAGTCTGGATGAGATTACTGCTTCCGTGCACCTGCAGCATGGGGCCGTCTTGTTGCTTTAGTTTCTTTATTTCCTCGACCACATCGCCCTTTATCTGAATGGTCTCTTCCCGGTCGGTATTAACGGACCCGTTCGAGACGGCATATTTCTTAGGCGTAATAAAAAAAGGGTTGGCATCACCATGCTTCGGCCAGTAGGCAGCAAATATTTCGTACGTCTTTCTGCCCAGCAGCAGGTCGAACGGCTGACCCATTTGCTTGCTCATCTCAACGCCCATAGCCTCGTCGAAGAAGGGAAACGACCATCCTTCCAGATCAAACCCATCCGAGGGGTCTTCGCCTTTGCCGCCTGGGGCCTGCATGACGCCGTCAAGTGATAAGAATGTTAGTACGATTAATTTCCTCATACTAAAAATACTACCGGCTTCAATTTTAGTTACACCCGCTAACACAATGGCCGCCTCTATCTTTGGTTACACCAAGCCGCTATTTGACAATATCGTATACTGCAATTATGGATAAACCAGAGCACGGCGAGGCCAATCAAGGCGACAATGGCCCCAGCAGCATAGACTACGCAGCCCTACACGAGGCAGCCCTAGAGCTAAATCATCAAACCTTTGCCGACCGTGCTAAGCGGGAGGTGGAGCCGGACTTTGCTAGTGATCTGGGGTTTTGCACTCAGATCACTACGGCGGTACGCGAAAGCGGGGGGTTGGCGCTGGCGGTCGGCGGGTACGCCCGGGATGCGGCCCTTGAGCGCATTACCGGCAATCCTCAGACCTCAAAGGATATCGATGTGGAAGTCTATGGCTTGCCGTTTGACGCCATGGTGCAACAGCTCGAAGCGCTGGGCCGCGTCGACCTGGTAGGGGCAAGCTTTGGCATCGCCAAGGTTACCAACCCGGAAACGGGCAGTATTCTGGACTTCTCCATTCCCCGCGAAGATTCAAAAGTTGACCGGGGTCATAAGGGATTTCAGGTCACAGGAAATCCGGAAATGTCTGTCAAAGATGCGGCCCGGCGCCGGGATCTCACCATCAATGCCTTGGCATTAAATCCCCTCACCGGAGAGCTCATTGATGAGTATGGTGGTCTCCAGGACCTCAAAGACGGCGTACTACGCGCTACCGATCCGGAACTGTTTGGCGATGACCCGCTGCGTGTATTGCGCGTTATGCAATTTGCCGGCCGGTTCGGTTTTAAAGTTGACCCCCAGACGGCTGAAATATGCCGGTCGTTGGACTTAGCAGAGTTGCCTGCTGAACGTATCGGTGACGAGTGGAATAAACTTATGACCAAATCTCCCCGGCCCAGTATCGGGCTAGAGGTAGCTAAAGAGTTGGGGGTACTGTCCCAGCTTCACCCCGAATTAGAGGTGCTCAGCCAAATCGAACAAGAGCCGGATTGGCACCCCGAAGGCAATGTTTGGAACCACACTAAGCTTGTAGCCGACGCTGCCGCCGAAGTCGTCCGTCGCGAAGGACTAACCGGTGACGAAAAGTTGGTCGTCCTATATGGCGCGCTTTGCCATGACCTCGGAAAAGCCACTACTACCGAACAACGGGAAAAGCACGGTGTCGTCAGAATTACGGCTCACGGCCATGAGGGCGCCGGCGTCGAACCCACCAAAAGCTTTCTCGCGGGTTTGAAAATTAAAAATGATGTTTTAGCTAAAGTTGTGCCAATTGTAAGGGACCATTTGTATCATGTTCATAATCCCGAACCGACCGACAAAGCGCTCCAAAAGTTTTCTCAGCGCCTGCAGCCTGCCAATATTCGGCTGTGGGATCTAGTTTCTCGCAGTGATGCCAACGGGACGGGCGGTCCGTATAGAGACAGAACGGCTTCCTGGAGTATTTATGAGCGCTCACTCGTCCTGCAGGTATCGGAAAAGCCCGCCAAACCTGTCGTGCAGGGGCACGATTTAATCATGTGGCTGGGCCTAACACCTGGGCCGTCATTTAAGCCTGTGCTTGAATCTCTCTACGACGCGCAACTCGGTGGCCAGATCACCACGGTCGAAGAGGGCATAGAGTATTATCGCACTCATGAAGATTCACTTCGGGTCCTGATGGAAAGAGCCGAGGAAGAATACGCGAGAAGAGCCGCAGAAAAAGCCGCCAAATACAAAACAAAATAGCTCAACGTAATTTACAATCACATCATTCAATGGTATAACATTGAAGTCCACGCTTGGCCTACTCCCGCGAGGTGAAGGATGTTCCTATTCAAGAAAAAAGCCACCATCAAACCACGGTATGTTGTGCGGGCCGCCGAGGCGCCGCCCGATCGGTATCGGGTCGTAAACAAGTGGCTGGATTACGACTACTACTGGATCGTGTTTGATTCAGAGACCACCAATATCGTTTACCAAGTACAAGGTAGCGATTTTAGTTCCCCTTCCAGGACCCAAGCCTACTCCCATGCGGATGCGCTAAACCGGGAGGCTCGCGCCCAGGTAACCAATCCCTACATCTTTGACTGCCTGACCGGCGCCAAGGTATGGGAGGACGGCAACATCTCGAACGTTCGCGACCGGTGCGATGCACTGAACCAGGAAGACCGCGAGATGCGCCAGCGGGCGCCGGAAGGCCGCTGGCAAGCCATCGCCTTTGCGCTCATCCGGGCCCAGCTAAAGCGCAGCCCGGGCGGTTGGCTGGTGCGCGACACCGGCCTGGCTATCGAGGTGCGCAATCACGAAGGCGAGCTGGTGGCGGATTGTGAGAACTACGGTGACGCGGCCGGCATCCAGGCTCTAGCCGATCTGGAAATGGCCAGCCCAATGAACTTCGTTCATAGCGACCCCGATCTATCGCCCGACCCTCCTCAACTCAAACCCTGAAGTGCTTCACATATCTACATACGGCCGCCCCGGAATCCCTGGGGTGGCCGCTTTTGTTAAAACCTCTACAAGCTAACCATACTCCAAAGCATGTTTAGGTGACGGGAGAAATAGCGCCCACCCTTAGTCGGCAGCTCGATCAGTATGGCCGGAGCGCCAAGCTTCTCGCCAATCCACGTCTCGTACTCGCCGGTTAAGGTGTATCCGAACGTCGCTTCCGGGTCATAAAACACCGTCCCGTAGCCCGCACCCGCAGCGTACCGGCTGCCAATAGCCACCGAATCAGCCACTTTGTTGGCCCCAACCACCGCACCCGAGGCATGATACGAAATCGCGGCTCTCAGCTGCAGGCTGCTGGTTAGGTCGGCGATAGCCTTCGTCTCCGGCTCCGATAACGGGACAACACCACCGCCGCGCGGCAACACCTGCCCGTTCACCAGCGATATGTCAGATATCCAGTCGCTCGACGGGAAGTTGCGGTCAATGTTGACGTTGTTTACGTTATAGCGCCGGCCCAGGGCGATACCGTCTGGGTTGAGGTTTGGTACTATCACCACCTGCTTACCGGCCGGTATCTTGTAGCCGTTCACGTCAAGGTGCGACGCCCAGTCTTGCATAATGTATGTGCCGCTCGCCTCGTCGCCGTGGATGCCCCCGGTAAACAGAACCGTTGTCGGGCCGCTTCCATAAAAGTACGCCTGGATTGGCCGGCCCCTAACCGAGTAGCCGATAGTGCGGGTTGAACGGCAGTTTATGCGTGAAGCATGCGACCAGCCTTGACCCGAAGCTACACTGTCTTCGCTCACTAATCCCGGAGCAATGTTCAAGGTAAACGCCCCGCAAGGTGGAATGCCACGCAACGCGAACACCACCTGTTTGCCTTGTCTCGAGATAATGGCGCCTCCACCGCTCACCCCGGCCAGGCGGGCAATATCAATGTCCTTGGATAATGTCTGGTCAAATGTCACCACCACCCGCGCATCACCCGCCACCCCGGCCCCCCCAATATTCACGCCCAGCACCGTGGGGCCGCCGGAGGTCCGGAAATTAAGGCTGTATGCGCCGTCGAGCAAGCTGCCGTCCGCGGCCACAGCGCCCGTCAGCGTCAGCCGGAATGTTTTCTCGCGCGGCAGGTCCTCATCCCACGCCAAAAGCACCCGCACACCATCCACCTTCACCCGGGCGTTCACCGGCGCCACCTTGTCCCCGTCTAGCAGCTCAAGCTTGGCCGCAGCTGTCACTGGCGGCTTATCAAGTGCTACATCCAAGCTTCTTGGCTTGGTATAAACTAGCTCGTCGGGTCTAACTGATGCCCCAATTACCTTAATGGCCGGCAGTATAGTAATCTGGACCACGCTGGCTTCCCCGGCCTTTGTGTCGCCAAACCAGCGCTGCAGCTTGAGCGCGTATTCAGTCCCTTGCTTGAGCCCAAGTCTGTCAACGCCACACATCAGCCGTGCCGACTTCACGATGCACGGCTGGGCTTTACCATCTGCATACAAAGAATAACGAAACACCGTGTCGCGCTGGCTGAGCGCCAGTTCCACTGGCTGGCTTAACGCCTGAGCTGGCCGCACGGCGCCCAATACTCGCGGCGCATCACCCACCGCCACGTCATATCGCCCCCTAAACATCCAGCCTCCAAACGGCGCGCTGGCCATCCGCACCACGCCTTGCCTGGGCGCAGCGTTCGGGACAAAACAAATCTTGGTGGAGGCAAGTTTCAGCTTGCCCACCGATAGTCCACCTCGGTGCTCAAGCTTGAATTTCCCATCGTCAACCGCCCGGTGCATACCTGGCAACAACGCCAACTCCCCAGTGCAAGTCGGAGTTGCATATGAGAAACTTACCCGCTTGGGTAAAGCAAACAAGCCAGCATAAAACAGGCAGCAAATTATTCCTGCAACCAGCGCCGTGCGTCGATTCGCGAGATTAAAGACGTTCGGATGCCATTGACCCAGCAGCATCCTTAGTTCGTCTAGCTTGATTAGCATAAGCAGATTATACCAAGGCTGCAACTTTTTGCCTTTGGCATCGGAGATAATCAGTCACGAAAAGATCCCCTTGGTTCACCCCCGATAACTGCCTAGCGTAGGTCCACCAATCAGGAAAATAAGCGGTATAATGGTGCGGCACCTTCATATCCACCTCTAAAACCCCTAAACGGGGAAGGAGGCATGCATCATGGGCCAGCAGGCCATGGCGTTTTATCACAGCAAGGGCCTCGTGCCGACTTGGCAGATGTCGCGTCAGTACATCGGGCAGGCCGGGCGTATCGCTATCTTGCCGGACATCATCGGTGCCCGGCTGGCGACTGAACCCGGTAGTGTTCCGTGGGAGACGTGGTTCACCACGCTCTCGGCGGAGTACGTCGGCATCGGCCGTTCCGGCCGCAAGATCATCATCGTGGCCCACGGTGTGGGTCCAATGGCAACACGTGACGGCATTGTCGCGGCCTACCGGCACGAATTCGCCGACAAGGAGCGCAACAATCGGGGCGGGCGGATCTCCATCGAGGAGTTCCACAAGCTCGAAGACGGCCACTACGGCGAAGTCTTCATTGTCGATTACGAGTCGTACGTCCGGCGCTACGAGTACCCTTTCCTGAGTTACCTTCGTCACGCTGACGCCCGGAGAGACCCGCTTTTCCACGCTCGTTGCGGGGGAAAGCGGAGGGCCCTCAGTTACATCGCCCACCACGCTCGTCATGCCCGCAACTGGCACTACGAGCAGCTTCTCATCGTGCCTGAGGACCATCTTGGTCTCAGGGACGCGATAGGTCCCCAGAATTACGAATCCGTCCAGTGGCTACGCCTGCTCACGCACCATTGGGACAGGAAAAATCCGTTCCTGCTGCAGATTGGAGATGCGGCCAACTGCCCATACCACCGCCCGGTCGAGGAGGGTACCGCTCTGGCGCACCTCCTGTCTATCGGCCGGCTGGCCCAAGTTCACCACGGGGACCACGAGAGCCTCACCTGCGACGTCGGTGCTCACGAGTGGGGGAACGGCTGCCGCTTCGTCGGCATCCCGGAAGGCGTCGAGATGACGTCGGTCCATCCGGGGTGGAATACGTGGCAACTCATGGCTCAGCACTGGGAAAAGCTAGTGGTGCCGCTGCCGCGACGTGCGAGGATCGGCATCCGGCCGCTGATGCAGCTCGGTGACACTTGGTTCACACAGTATCCGTCGAAGGGTCATTCCATGACCACCGGCGAGCCTGAGTTCCAGGTTACCGGGATGGAGCAGATCGGCGAGCCGGCTGAGTTCCGGACTGAAATCCGCGGCTACCACGGATTTTTCCGTTACGACGTCCAGGACGTCAAGGCGGTTGCTCCGCCCAATGCCAAGGGCTTCGTCATTGCCGAGCCGGAAATCGTCTGGAACAACGGCGACCCGACCCACCACAAGGCGATGGTAACGTTCTATCGGATCAAGGCGGACACCACACGCCGCCTCCGGCAGCGCCAGGACATTGAAGGTGACTACGAGATCCAGTTGCAGCTCCTCGCCACGCCGTAGGAGACGCACCAACAAACAACAGCCTCGCTGACCGCGGGGAGCGGACGTCCTGTCGGCCTCTGTGGCCGGCGGGGCGTTTCTCTTTTTGTTATACTTGCGCCATGTTTAAACTCTTGGTAACCGATACATTGTTCATCTTCCCTGAGCACGAAAAACGCCTGCATGAGGCTGGAATAGAAGTCGAACGACTGAAAAAGCAAGAGGCTAGCGATGCTGAGCTTATCAGGACGCTTAAAGGCAAAGATGGCTATATATTAGGTGGGACCGAAAAAGTTAGCACCCAAATTATCGAATCAGCCGATAACCTAAAAGTTATTTCATTGACCGGTACCGCATGGAAGTATTTTATCCCAGGCTGGCAAGATGCAACGGACAAGGGTATCTTCATTACTAATGCTCCTAACGCAAATGCGGGGGCAGTTGCTGAATGGGTGCTTGTTACGGGTCTATCAATGACGCGAAACCTTTTTGCGCTAGGGCGTACCGGGAAAGCAACTTTTGCAACCACGAACGGCTTTGATGAGCTCCACGTAGGTGTAGTCGGGCTTGGACATATCGGCCGCCGTGTTGCTGAACTTTTTAGCGCCGTTGGGACTAAACGCGTAACATACTGGAACCGGACTCAGAAAGATGTGCCATTTGAACAACAGCAGCTTGAAGACCTCATGCAGACGGCAGATATTGTCTGCGTTTGTGTTTCGGAAGCAGCAGGTGATCGGTTCTTGAATGCCAGCAAGCTAAGTCTGCTCAAGGATGGCGCCTTAGTTACCTGTCTTGATGAGAATGTTCTCGACGATTCTGCGTTGCTTGCAGAACTTGAATCAGGGCGTATCCGCGCCTACCTTGATCGCTCACCTGTCGGTAAAGCTTTTGCCAAACTATCGCTAGAAGTTTTCTACTGCTCTAATGAAAACACTGCTTTCAACACTCGGAGCGCCAACAAGCTAGCGAGTGACATGGTCACAGAATCCGTCATCAACATACTGGGTGGCCGCACAGATCAGTACGTCGTCAACCGTTAGGCATACTCTATAACCCAATCGCCTCTAGTGTCGTTTGAGTTATAATTACAGTATGAGCCTTTGGTTATTCATGATAATTCTTCACGCAGCGTCGGCAGTCGCCTGCTTTATTACCGGCGTGCTCATCATTTCGCCCGTTATGGTGCAGAAGTACAAATGGTTAATGCCAACGTTTCTGGTTTCATTATCGGGCCTCATCATATTTATGGTGGGCGCAATGATAGCGCACTGGTATGAACTAACCGGCCTCGAAAAAGGTATTTTCACCGGCCTAGTCGTTCTGGCCTGCTATATGCTCTATCGGGCTATTCACGCCAGGAAGTTATTCCAGGCCAGCGGTGTATCAGAAAAGTACATCGATGACGTTGGCTTTACGTTGATATCACTTTTTAACGGTTTTATTATCGTCGCTTTAATTGACTTGAGTGCTCCTGCCTGGTCTGTCGCGGCAGGCGCCATTTTGGCTACCATCGTCGGGACTAAATTAATAGCCCAAACCAAGCGTCGCTATTTGCATTTACCCGTAACTCCCCGCTAGTTTTTGTTTTGGTATACTTTAGTCAGATGGATTACAAACAGGTTTATGATGATGGGACTATCAAAATCAGCCGGTCTGAACATGGCTGGCATCTCTGGGCGCGTCCCGCAGTAACTACACTGTTAGTCAAAGACAATAAAATTATCGTCATATACGAAAAGAAAAACTCCACCGGACGATGGGTCTGGAACTGCCCGGGCGGCAAGATAGAAGAAGCGGAAAGTTCCGAGCAGGCAGCCGCGCGAGAGTGCGAGGAAGAAGTTGGTCTCACGCCCCGAAAGCTAGAAAAATTCGCCACAGTTCAGACCGATTTTCCAGATACCTATGTAGACTTTTATATAGGTTCAGATTTGCGCTCCGGCCAGAAAACCAACTGGGTCGAAGAAGAAATCGGCAAAATTCAATTACACACCTGGGATAAGGTTTATAACATGGCCTTAAATTGTGAGTTTAATGATCCCCGGTTAGTGGTGGCAATCTTGCAGCTTTCCCGCCAAGATCAGCTACTAAAGTCGCATGGTTTAACTTAGTTTCGCTCTCCGAACATTATCATCGACCTTCGTCCAGTCATTGTGAGTCGCCACGTCCGTGCTTGGTTTAATTCATCGCCAAAACTACTATGGAAGTAGTCAAACCCAATGGAGGTGTATCATGGCAAAATTTATGATCCTATATAACTCAACCACACTAGCCAGCCAGCAAATGGCTAATGTCAGTCCTGAACGAATGAAAGCCAGCATGGACGAATGGCTGGAATGGAGAGATGCTACCAATACCTGGGATGTAGCTTAACCGTATGCATACAACCAATTACTACGATACCTTTATCTCCGTCGCCGAGGACTGTCCCGTCAGTCCACTGAAGTGCCTCCGGTCAAGATCAGCAGGAAGACAGTTGCAAACCTAGAGTACGACATGTTGATCGGCAATCCGTATGAGCTCACATCAGATGATGTACTTTTTAATGTCTATGCCCAGCGCAGTCAGCTAGAGGAAGGTCAGTTGCCCTCAGAGCGCGAAAAGTTCTTTTCAAGGGGCAACCCTGTCTTCATTCCTCGCCACTAACAAAACGTTACGGCTGGGGCGCGCACAGCAATGGGGAAGGCAAAGTAGCTATTTACCCGCTTGGCGGTAAAGCCTACACGAAACTAACAACCGATAAAAACCTGCGTCAGCTCAAGGCTATGCGGTCAAAGCGAGCCTAACACAATCGCAAATATGAAACCGCCTAGCGCTGGGGTGCGCTAGGCGGGTAGTTCAGTTAGGCGGATTTACCACAGGCGACCGGCTGCACGATGTGCCCCCAGCTCATCCAATGCGGCGAAAGCGCGCTCAGTGGAACGGGAGTGCGTGGGGTCAGGACAGGGCTCCGAGAGACGGACGTCGGGGCTGCGCAGGCAACCACATTTCGGATCAACCAGCGCAATGTTGCGCTTAGTCAGAATGCGAGCGATGATGATCTCCTCAAGCCAATTCAAGATTGCACGCACAGTTGGCCTCCAAACCAAATACGAATTGGACTACATCATAATAACACTAATCGCACTATTTGTCAAATAACAATTGCAATATACTAAAAACATGATATAATAACAAATAGCCATCCACTCGCACCCCCTCTAGGAGGTCCCAAATGGCTAGATACGCCGACATCACACCTGAGTTGGTCGGCCGAATGGCCGCTCACCACGATGCCGATCACACCGCCGGTCGGGAATTCGCGGGCGACAATGGGTTGGTTCTCGTAACCAGGCCAGGTTGGAAGACCAGGCCAAGCGAAGTATTCGGACTAACCGACCGCATCGGCCGCGTCGTGCGAGGCCTAAGAAACTGTGGCATTGCCAATCTGACCGTTGGCGACGGGACGTTCTTCATGCTTGTCTCTATCAAGCGTAACAAAGACAGTTAGTTCCGGCCCTCTAGGCCGGAGGGTAACCTCCCTCCGGCCTTGTTTTTATATTGAGACGTCTGGTTTGCTATGATGCATTCATGAAAACAGTCATTCTTGCCGCCGGCTTTGGCAGCCGGTTGTGGCCGCTCTCCACTTCCGAAAAACCCAAGCAATTCCAGCCATTAATAGCCGGCCAGTCGCTGTTGCTTTATACCTACCAACAGCTAAATAAGTTTATCCCCTCATCGAAACTGTATGTACTAGTCCTCGCAGGCATGGAAGAGTTGGTTAGGGCCGAGCTGCCAAACCTGAGTGATAGTCATATAATATGCGTTCCTGAGCGCCGTAATACGCTACCGCACACCCTTTGGGCGCTTACAGCCATCACCAACGACCCCAATGAGCCGGTACTTTTTAAGCCCGTCGATCAGTATACCCTCAACGACAGCGCTTTTACTCGTTCGCTCAAGCAAACCATTGAACAGTATGACTCCAAAAAAGCCCTGTTTACGCTACTCTGCCCGGACTACGCGGCCTTTAACAGCAATGATGGCTACTGTATCGCCGATTCATCGGGCCGGGTACTAAAGTTTCTCGAAAAGCCGGCCCGCGCAGCGCTTGAAGGAGCGGCCAAAGCCCATCAAATATATCGCTCGCCAATGATTTATATCACCTCCACAACAGCCTTCCTGGATGTCCTAAGTAGCCTTGAGGAGCCATGGGCGCATCAATGCCGGCGCCTACTCCTATCCACGTCAAGTTCACGCCAACAATTATTTCTCGACCTGCCGTTCTTAGACATCAGCAGCACCATTTTTCAACATTCAAACCAGCTCAGGCTGAGCGTCATAGACTACCAGTTTATCGATGTCGGCCGGTTCGAAGAGATCTACCAGCTTAACGATAAGGACTCCCATGGCAATGTGACTATTGGCGACGTCATTTTCGGTAACGACTGCCATGGCAACCTAGTTATCAACCAGCACCCAGCTCCTCTGGTGGTCATGTCGGCTTACGACTCAGTAATCGTCCAGACGGCGGCCGGAAGCTTAGTATCGCCCCTCAAGGATGCGGGTAAAATTGGTGAAGTCTACAAGCAGCAGATCCACACCCGGCCTATCGGCCCTTGACCCCGGCGCTGTATAAAACAACTATACCCCAGCTTCATAACGCTTATGTTTGCACTTAAGCCCCTCGCATATCATAATTATCCCGCCCGTGCACTCAAGACAAGGAGATCCCATGCAATCACTGCAAGTGACTACCATTGGAACGCATCGTATTGTCAATCCCGATGAAGGTGAGGCCGCCTTTCTGTCGGCCGCCTCTGGCACCGCCTGGTCGGGCCCTCGTCTCTACTCGGTGGGCGATGATCAGGCAGCAGTCGCCGAGTACGATCTAGACCCCACAGCGGTTCTAGAGGCGCTTCGGTCCAGAGTAGACTGTGATCTGCTCAAGCCCGGTGTGGCTGTGCGCATCATCCCCGAGGTTCTGCCGCTCGACCCCCATAAGCGCAGTGAGGTCAAGGCCGATTTCGAAGCTCTCACCATCATCAAGCGCGAGCACATCGAAGCCTTGCCGGCGAGCAAGACCCGCACCGAAGCCTTCCGCCGCTTTCCAAACGGCTTGCTCCTGATTGCTGGCTCTGGAGGTGTGAGCCGTCGTGGCGTCCGCCGCTCCATCGGCGTGACTTACTTGCTTGACGAGAAGGGCCATATTGTCGGCCTGCCTTCCAAAATCTCACTGGAGGGGCTACACGAATTCCTGGAAAAGCGTGTCATCGCCGGCAAGCTGAACATCGAAGGTGTCTGCGTTCATGGTCATCAGCTCATCCTGGCGCAGCGCGGTAATAGCCTGGACGACCAGGGGCAGCCCGCTCCAAACATGCTCATTCGCCTGACGCTCGCCGAGGTCCTTGGCAGTCTCTACTCGGATCTTCAGATCAACCAGTGCGAACTGGAAGAGGTCCGTTCCTATGACATTGGCTACGCCAAGCTCAAAAAAAATGGCCAGAGCTTCGATGTAAAACTGGATTTCACCGATATAGACTCGGTTACCGGCGATCCACATGATCGCCTCGTCTTCACCGCCGCCGCCGAGGCCACCGGCGATCCCATTATCGATGGTCAGATCGCCGGCAGTGTCGTGGGCGTCATTGGTTCTGGCGGCAATCTTCAGCAGGTCATCCCGCTGGAGAATTCCGCCATCAAGGTAGAAGGAGTTGATGCGCGGTACAATCCGGCCATTGGCTCCATCGATCTCTTGCTTGTCTCAGACGCAGACGACCCGGAGATCCCAGCACCGCTCATGGCGGCACGTATTCCCGCCTAGTCCCATTTGGGGCGCCGGATTTTCCGGCGCCCTTTATTGTGTATCCGAGTTTATGAGCAAAAACTGACTAAACGATTCCCAGTACTTTTCATGCCCATCAACCGTATCCCAAAGCGTCCGGGCTCCATGGAAGCCAGCGTCTTGGGATCGAAAGTATGTCGCATACTTCATGTCCATATATCTTATTATTTGCCCAACGTCAGCAGTCTCTTTTCTGGCCGATGTCACGTATGTTGGCTTTGCCAGACCTTTAATGGATTCAGCGACCTTTGTCTTTTTCAGGTACTCTCCGGGGCTAAACGCAGCTACCGCCTTAACCTTAGCGTTATCCTTGGCGATGAGTAGCGCCAGGGACGCGGAATAAGAACTCCCTACCAGAATGATGGGCTTATGCCCATTTCTTTCATAAAGATAATCTATGGACGCTTCTATATCTTGCTTGGCGTCCAGATAGCCCGTGGGCAAGCCCTTTTGCTTCGCCAATGTCGACGTTTCGTTCGTAAAGCCAAGCACGTTCATGCCGGAACGCTGGTCAACGGCCAGGCACAAGAAACCCAAAGCAGCCAGTTTAGGGGCAATTTCGCAGTATTCGCCCCTGTTATAGTGCGACCGGTGGCAGAGTAACAAGTAGCCTTTGGGCTTGTCGGCAGAATACAGGTCTCCGGTAATCAGAAGCCCATCCCTCGACTCATAATATACGCGCTCGACGGCTTGATCTTCAGCATTCATATCTATCATGGTTCAAGTATATCTTAATGATTTTTTATTTGACTCTAGAGTAATCAGGTGTACTATATCTAGATAACTGCTAAGCTAGCACCCGCCAGGAAAGGACTAGGAACATGTCTAATCGGCAGAACGAGCTAAGCGAGACTTACAAGTTAGGTGTTGACATCAGGGAGCGGGAGACCGAGCTCGTTGGCGTCGCCCGTGACGAACTCGGTTTTACGCCTAAAAGTAACGGGCTACTAGGTTATAGCACCTGGTGGAACTCTCAGCGCGCCGGCGCTTTCAGGTATGCCGGACATTATGAAGGCCGGGCTGCCATTCTCAAAGTCCAAGGCGTCAAACCCGACGTGTCAGAAATAACTGCTCTGGAGGGGTTTAAGAACTCCAACCACAGCCAGCTCGTCCGGCCGCCGGAGCTTTTTGCCCGCCTACCTTGGGACGATACCCGCCAGTTCGAGGCCCTGGTGGTAGAGAGCATTGACACTGGCAAGCTCATCTCCTACCCGACATCGGCCGCAGAAGTTGGTAAATTCTTCGAATTGTTCCGGGATTACCGGGCCAATTGCCGGAGCCGGCCATGGGTCGCCCAGCCGGACAGCTCTCTGGCAGAGGACGTCCGCAGGACAGTCGCCAGCAACCTCGAGTCAGCCAGGGAGATCTACCCAAACCACCCTCATCGGCAAGAGGCAGACTTCGAGCTCATCGAGCGGGCCGTCCAGCTACTGGAGAAATTTTACCGGGATGTGTCGTGTGAGTTCCAGCATCTGCACATAACTTCCGATGATGTGTTTAAACCCTCCGGCAACGACCCTCGCCATGTCTACACCTCAAATTTTGTTTGGGGTTGGAAGGCGCCGTTCTTCGACGCCACCGCTGCCTGGCATCACTATGGACGGCTGCTATGCGAGCGTGCCTCCGAAGTCGATGTAGATGTATTAGCGCAGCAGTTCGCGCTCTGGGAACATGAGATCTATGCCTTGCCCAAGTCCGGCGAAGAGGAGACTCAGCTAAGACACATGATGCTTGGTTTCACCATCGGAGCCCTGACCATTAGTGATCTCATGATAGACCCAGACCACCCCATGGCCGGCAAGCTGATCGAGCACTCTAGGAAACGGGCTGCGAAACTGATGGAGCAGCTCAGCTAGAATTGATGCCCGCCTCCAAATTTAAAGGCCGTCCGGAGTTTCTCCGGACGGCCTTTAACCTTATCTCAAAGTCTCGAGAATCAGGTCAATGCCACGTGTCGAGCGATCAGCATAGCCTTGACGGCCCGCGTGAGCCCCGCCTCACCGCCATCAGCCATGCCGCGCAGGTGAACCTGGAGCCGGGCCAGGTTGTCACGCCAACCCAGCTCCCGCGTGACCGGCACGCCGGCCGCTTCATCCAACTGATCGAAGCAGTGCCCGATGTAGCCCGTGAAGCCAATCTGGGCCTGGAGAAACCCGTCCCAGGTCGCCGGGGGCGTCGTGGCCGGAATCTCGCCATAGTTTACGGCGATGCTGCCACGAATCCACTCCAGAAAATCAGCCGGCGGGCAAACGTCAGCCGCCCGCATCAGCCGTCCCCACACTCCGTCGGGGTGCACATCAGGTATGCCGAGCTCCCGCCCGCGCGGAGTTTGACCGCCATAGGTCGACGACCAAACCACCATCATCTGGAACAGCCGCGACGGTAGCGAAAAGCCGTGCTGCCGGCCCAGCTCATTGACTGCTAGTGAGCTGACCCACTCCGTCGCCACATCCGGGCCCAGCTCCGGCCGGTAAACTAGCTCCGCCCCCGGTGCATCAGCCCGGAAGGTGCTGCCGCTGTGGTGGCAGTCGTGCATTCTCAGGGCAACGGCCAAAGCTTGCTTCACGGCTGTCGGCCAGGCTTTACCAGTCAACCGATCAATCTCCCCGGCTGCTGCCAAGCCATACGCCTCCACCTCCCGAAAATGCTTGGGGCCATGGTAGGGCAGGTCAGTCACCGACGCGTCCGCATAGGCAATAACCACCTGTCGCACGGCGTCAAACCTCGCCGCCGACATCGCGTCCAGCTCCGTCCCGCTCGGCGTATACTGGGCGCACTCCGCCTGCACCGCTTCGGGCAGGCGATACCAGGTGGGCATTGCCGGCTCGTTCAAGTACGGCGTCCACAACCCAAGATCAGTCATCACTGCTCTCCTAAGTGTCAGGTGCTAGAAATCCGAGGTGTTCGAACTTCTGCACAGAATAGTAATGCTTAAGATAGTACTTTTAATAACTGTTGTGCAAATAGTGCACGGATAGTACAATAAAACCATGATAAACGACGAACCAATCATCCGGTCCTACTTTGCCAAACTCGGCCTTGAAGCCGAAATTGCCGATCTTTACTTCGCTCTCTACATCCACGGGCCCCAGACAATCTCGGAACTATCCCGCAATGCCGGCGTTGAGCGTACGCGCCTCTACCGCCTCGTCGACGACCTAAAAGCCTCCAGCCTGGTAGAAGTAGAAATTCATTACAAGCGCAGCATCTTTAAGGCCGCACCCATCGCCAACCTGCGCGTTCTAGTGAGTCAAAAAGAGCAAGAAGTCAGGGGCCTCCAAGTCGAGCTGGCAGTAGTTGAGGAGGCACTAGCCCGCAACAGCCTTAGCTCACCGGCCACGCGGGTCCAGTTTTACCAGGGCCCGGAGGGCGTCAAGCAGATGTATTGGAATGAGACCAAGGCCACTACTGAGGTGGTAAGCATTCTTTACGAGAATATGCAGATACGAACACTGGGCGCCTTCTTTGAGCGCTGGGTCCGCCGCTGCAATGAGCGTCAGCTGCACTTTCGCGGTATCATTGGCGATGAATTCGTAACCAGCCAACGAGCCTGGTATTCTAAGCACCAAAATGAACGCCTACAGTTCTGGCAAGCTCGTCACTTGTCCAAGGAAGTTTTTCCGATTACGCACGGTGTGTTGGTCTATGACGATGTCGTAGCCTATCAAAACTGGAAAGACGGTGAAGTCTTCGGAATTGAAATCTATAACCAGCAAATTGCCGGCTCCCAGCGCAAATTCTTCGAGCTGTTATGGGACCAGGGCTTGCCCGTGGATGACCTCAAAGGCCCTCAGCCAGGCAAAAGAATTGACAAAAGCCGGCCAATAACCTAACAATAACAACCAGCAACTTCAAATTCCTCCCCCCAGAAAAGAGATAACCATGACGGACCGGCTCGTATGGCTGGACGGCGAAATGACAGGGCTGGATACCGAGGTAACAATGCCTATGCTGCCTTGGGCGGTATCCCTGAAGGGCCAGATCGTCGAGCTGGCGGTAGTCGTCACTGACACGAATCTCAATCCAATGCATCCGGGCTTCAGTATCGTCGTGCGCCAGCCCGAGGGTGTACTCGCGCAAAGCAGCGACTTTGCAAGAACCCGTCACACTGCCTCTGGTCTCTACGATCAAGTCCGGATATCAGGTATTGATCCTAAAAAAGTCCAGTCTCAGGTGGTAAGCTACCTCGAGTCACATGGCGTAAAGCGGGATCAGTCACCGCTATGTGGCAACTCCATCTGGACCGACCGGATGTTCCTGTACCTGCAAATGCCGCACATTAGCGCCTTTCTGAGCCACCAAATGATTGACGTTACTTCGCTCAAGCTGCT
>JBGTMQ010000020.1:0-147287 GCA_041743505.1 Candidatus Saccharimonadia bacterium | reverse complement strand
TGAACTCCTGACCATTGGTGGGCCCCACAAGGGCCCACCCAGACCTAAGTCCTTAAGTTTTTATTTGAGGTTTTAGGTCTGTTTTTTATTTTTGTTGGGTACCGGCATTGATATTTTACTTATTTGTCTAATTATGATATTAAAATGTATGGTGAATACGCCCGAACCGTCCGATACAATAAGCCCCAGCCATGCCACCGAAGTGGCGAAGGACATGACCAAACTCTGCACCAGGGTAAAAACGTTTGCAGAGATTGTCCCGATCGACCCGCATTATAATGCTGCTGGCGAAGCCCTGCAGGCACTGGAGGCCATGGCAAACGAATTTTTGACTACCCTGGACGGTGCAACGGAAGCGCCAACCATTGCCTATGTGACAGCTGTATGCCAAGGCGGACGTTCAGTGGTCTTTCAGATCTGCATCACATACACTCAGCCCCTGTAAGCGGGCTTGGCGATATTATAGTTAGCCCACATTACATAGGCCCGGCTGCTCCCGTTATGGGAGTGGCCGGGCCTGAAGATTGCCGTTGATTAATCGAGGGCTAGTTCGCCGGTGCTAACCTTCTCGAAGAATGTTTTTGTGCCCGGATAAAGCTTTAAGCCTAAGGCTTCGCTGACTGTAAACCAGCCGTAGTCAGAAGATTCCTCATCTAGGACCACTTCTCCGCTGGTTGCTTCGACTACCCAAAAAGACACCGTTTTGACCTTGGTATCTGCCGGCTGAGTCAACACGCTCTTAATAGGCGTGACTGACAAACCAGTTTCTTCCTTCACTTCCCTGATAACGCCGGCTGCTTCGGAGGCGTCGCCGGCCTCGCAGCGGCCATGTGGCGGAGCCCAATAACCTTTCATGAGCTCCCTGGCGTCCTCAAGCAACAAGAACCGGCCTTCATTATTCCTGACCAGGGCAATAATTCCGTGAGCGGATAGATCTTGCATGGCAAAATAATATCATGACTTGCTAACTGGTATGATTAATACATGAATGTAATGGTGATTGGCAGCGGTGGCCGGGAGCATGCTCTGGCCTGGAAGTTGTCTCAATCCAGACATGTTGACAAGTTATATGTGGCGCCGGGTAATGCCGGCACCGAGAGTGTAGCGGAGAACGTGCCGATTGCGGCGACGGACATTGAGAAGCTGGCGCGGTTTGGGCGGCGGCATGATGTCGGGCTGACGATTGTTGGGCCTGATGATCCATTGGCACTGGGTATTGTGGATTTGTTCGAAGCTGAGGGACTAGTGGTGTTTGGTCCGAGAAAGACCGCTGCAAAGATCGAGGCTTCCAAGGCCTACTCCAAACATCTGATGCACAAGCAGGGTATTCCGACGGCCGACTTTGTGACGTTTGATGAATATGATGAGGCGCTTGAGTATGTGGAGCGGCAAACGTTTCCGCTGTTTATTAAGGCCAGTGGTTTGGCTCAAGGGAAGGGAGCGGTAGGCTGTGCGTCGATGGGGGACGCCAAAAAAACCCTGAAGGCAGTTATGGTGGAGAAAATATTTGGTGAGGCCGGTAATTCGGTAGTCATTGAGTCACTTTTGAACGGGCCAGAATTTTCGCTCCACGCGTTGTGTAATGGCACCGATTATGTGATGCTGCCGTCGTCACAGGACCACAAGCCGGTGTTTGATGGGGATGAAGGGCCGAACACCGGTGGCATGGGAACGGTGGCGCCGTTGCCGTGGGTGGATCCCTCGATGGTTGAGTCGCTGGGCCAAAAAGTTGTCGCGCTGTTGCTGGAGGGTTTGATAGATGAGTCAGCGCCGTTCAAGGGTTTGCTTTATCCCGGGCTTAAGCTGACGGCGGACGGGGCCAAGGTTATTGAATATAACGCCCGATTCGGGGACCCGGAAACGCAAGTTTATATGCGGCTACTGGATAGTGACCTGCTAGAGGTACTTGAGGCGGCAGCCCGGGGCAATCTTGAGGGTCGGGATTTGCATTGGCAGCCCGATACCTACGCGGTGAATGTGGCGTTGGTATCCGGTGGTTATCCTAGCGCTTACCAAAAGGGTTTTCCAATCACGGGGATTGACGAGGCTAATGCGCTGGATGACGTAGTGGTGTTTCATTCTGGGACTACTAGGCAAAATGGAGCGGTGGTGACGAACGGCGGCCGAGTGCTATACGTTTCGGCGACCGGCAGTACGCTAGTGGAAGCGCAACAAAAGGCCTACTACGGTGTGTCGCTGATTCATTTTGAAGGCATGCATTACCGGCGTGATATTGGCGACATGGCGATTAAGCTGTCTGCTCGTTGACTTTATCGCCAAAATAGTATACCGTTTTGATGTTCCAGCCACGCTGCTAGCAGATACTTCTCCTAAGTTTTCTATGCTATGGCAACCGCCAACAAAGGGTCGGGTAAGGAGCAGCGATGGTCAGGATCGTTGGGTGGCACCTGCCGCCGTATGATAACACGTGTGCCTGCGGCAAGCCGGCCACGGTGATCGTCCAGCTGGGAGACGGCATCACGTACTGCGACAGCTGCCGCGATTGCGTGCCAAGTGGGGCGGCCGATGCGGTCTTGGATTCGTTTTCAGAATCCTTGGCTGAAGCCATCGCCTACCAGGATGACTACGCCTGAGACCTACTCAGTCGTCCGGCTACAAGGCCAGCCCCATCCGGGGTTGGCCGCTTTCTTTTGGGCAAAAAAGCGCCCGGACTAGCTGATGATAAATCAGTTAGTCCGGGCAATTCTAGGCGGTGGCGAGAACCCTGGATTCAAGGTAACCCAAAGTTTGGCCAAGCGCCTCCAGCTCATTGAGCAGTGTTTCGATCTCGGTAAGGCCGGTGGTCCAAAGTCCTTCGACCTTCAGGTCGAGTCCCTCGAGCACCCTGGAGAACGGCGCCGAGAGGCCGATAGCGAGGAAGTCTTTGATCCGTTCGAGGTATACGGAGTCAGCGGCAAGCCGCGCGTGCATGGCGCTGGAGATTAGCATCCCCAGCGGGTAGGCACTGTTGTAGAACGGTGTGCGCAGGTGGGGCCAATGGATCCACCAGTTGTGCGAGAAGATGGATTGCTCGACTGCCGGTCCCATGTAGGCCGCCATTTCGCGCTGGAACAGGCCGCCGATTTCCCTCGGCTCATGACGCCAAGCTTCGCTATGAAGTTGTTGTTCGAACTGGTATCCGGCAACCTGACGGAACACCATGGCAATAAACCGGCTGCAGCGCTCTGCCAGCAAGGCAAAACGGGTTTCCAGGTCGGCTGCCTGGATAAGCCGGTCCCAGAAATACCGCTCGAAAAACATGGCGGGCAATTCTATCATCCAAGCAGGTGTGCCATAGTCGAGAATTATGCGAGGCGGCTTCATCAGTTCAGCGTGGAGCATGTGGGCTAGTTCGTGGCCCGATACCACTACATCGAGCGGTGAGCCGGCAAACAGAAGTGACACAAATGGCGGTAGGGCCGGCTTGAAGTAGTCACACTTTTCGATTGTAGACTTGCCGGCCCGGGGATACACATCTATTAGGCCTTGTTCGCCCATTTGCCTAACTATGTGCCCGAACTGGGGGTCAACGGCGGCATAGGTAGTTTCGATGAGATGGCGGGCCTCGGGCCAAGTGTAGGTCTGCCTAGGCTTGCCCATCCGAATGTAGCGCTCGTGATATTTGATCTGGGACACTCCGCGGGTGGCGGCCATGACCCGGTAGAACCGGTGCGAGAGGTCATAGCGGCCGGAAACAGTTGTGAGCAGGCTGTCAATCACTTCGCCGGGAAGCCGGTCTTGGACAAGGCGCTTTTGGTCGGGCCGGCGGAAGCGGCGGAGCTTGTTTTCGTACCGCCAATGCGACGTTAGAGCACTCATTTCTTCGGCGGCTTGGCCGCTCAAGCGCACGAGGAGTGAGTTGAAGGCGGCCGCGGCACTGTCGCGGAGCGCTTGGTCCGGATCACTCATGAGATTAACCAGCGAGGTGACGGTCTGCGGTCCGGTCCGGCCAGCCGGCAAATGGGTAAACGGCGTGGTGGTGGACAAGGCATTAGCTAGAGGCAGAATGTGGTTGTAGCGGACACTTTGCCAGGAGGCCTCAAGCTCTGCTTCGGTATCGGCATTGAGCCGGCCAATGGCTGTCTGGAACAGGCGCTCCAGGAAACTGGCATAGCGCGAGAGCTCGGGAGCGGCCAGGAGTTGCTCCTGGGATTTGGGCGAGATCTGCCCAATCGCTAGCTCAAATGGGCACAGGAGGTGCTCAATGTATTGGGCATTAGCCCGAATGCCGGTTAGTTTGGACTGAACCAACTGGTCGCCGGAATCTTGCATCGACCGCAGCTTCCAGTAGATACCGCTGTCGCCAACAATATCGTGCGTGAGACCATAGTGGACGTGCCACAACTCATATTCGTTGAGTGCTTCGGCCAGGATGGCGGAATTGGAGAGTTCAGAAAACCGGCCACCCCACTTTTCGGCAAAGGCTTCGGCCGTAGCGCGGGCGGCGGTTTGATCGAGCTGGAGGGCGGCTTCATTGGCATATTCTGCCAGCGGAGAGAGATCCCAGGTGTCGCCACTCTGTGGTACTGCCGTTTTGTCAATGTTCATGCGAAGAACTATACCGTAAGCCAGTTGTAGGCGACAAGCTCGGTGTCAATCTGGCTTAACATTGACTAAATGGTAAAATGGAATATTGTATCATTGTTCACCGTTCAGCCAGAGGCCCGAGGAGCGAGCATGTCCTATGACGAGATTGCCCAGGAGAAGCTGGAAGAGATCCTGACGGAAACTGCCCGGCGCCGGAAGATATGGGAAAGGATGCAGGAAGCAGGCCAGGCAGCTGTTGCTGTGTTCCGCCAAGAAGCGCAAAGCCGGGGCGTTGAAACCGAGTGGTTTAATGTCGTAGAGGTCAGTGTTTACTCGCCCGAGAGAGACAAGCATTACAGTTTCAGTCTTTACACCGATCACACCACGATCTCCGAAGCCCAATCGTCTGTTTACGAGCGGATACCCGATCTTTTGGAGGCCGAACCGGAGCGCTTCGTCGAGGCAGCCGTGACCGCTCTCATCAGCCGGCTCAATGAGCACTAAGTACGCTGGGGCCACTTGTGTGACAAGTGGCCCTTAACTATTTTCCCGGCTACAGACTTTTTATTATCGCAAGTATTTATCAATGTTGCGTTGGTGCTCGGCGAATGTCTTGGTGTAGTGTGTCTTGCCTGTTTTATCCGACAGGAAGTACAAGTAGCTGGTATCGGCTGGGCGGGCGACAGCATCCATGGCCGGCAAGCCCGGGCTACAAATGGGGCCGGGCGGCAAGCCGGCGTAGCGGTAGGTGTTGTAGGGCGAGTCCAGGGAAAGATTGAAGGGCACACCTGTTAGGGCGGCGGCGTAATCGGTAGTCGGATCGGAGCCTAGGGCTATGCCTTCACGGAAACGCTTCAAAAAGACTTGAGCGACGACCGGGCGGTCTTCAGGCCGGCTGACTTCCCGCTCGACGATCGAGGCCACTGTTAGACCCTGGTGCAGGGTTAACCCTTGCGCGGCGAAAGCGCGGACGTATTCCGGCCCGACCCGTTGGCCGAAGGTCTTGAGCATGGTGTTTACGAGCATGGCAGCCGTGGTGTTCGATTCGATCTGGTATGAGTCCGGGAACAGATAGCCTTCGAGACTGACGGTGGCCGGCTTGCCTGACAAGAATGCGTCTGAATGTGGCGCAGCCAGGGCGGCCTTAAAGTCGGTGGCTGTGATACCATGCCGTGCCGCCAGCTGTTCGATGTCGGCTAGCTTGGACCCCTCCGGTACTACTAGCCGCTTGGCATCCACCCGGCCATCGGTTAGAAGCCGGGCGATGGTTTGGCCTGACTTCGTGGGTGACAGTGCATAGACGCCGGCTTTGAGGCGGGTGCGAAGGCCGTGGAAATTGATATAGGTCAAAAAGGCGTTGCGATTGCGGATAAGGCCGGCTTCTTTGAGTCTGGTGGCAATTTGCGGCGCCCGCTCCCCTGCCTTGACTTCAAACCGTTGTGAGCCGCCCGAGCCGGCAGCGGGCTGGAGGTCAAGACGATAGGTGCCATAAACGCCCAGGAACAAGATAACCACCGCGGCCACGGCGATATACAGTATCGTCTGACGGCGACGCAAACGGGCCTGGCGGATTGTCATGGTTGGTCCAAGTAGTCCTGCAGGATGATGGCCGCAGCCTCAGCGTCGATCTGTTCGGGTTTGAACGGCTTGCCGGCCTCTTGTAGCCGGTCTTCGGCCAGACTGGAGGTGCCGGCTTCGTCTTGGAACATAACCTCGGCCTTTAAAGGGCCCAGCAGGTCGTCGGTGAAGCGGCGCACAGCCAGGGTCTGCGGCGTGTCATTGCCATCCAGGCTGCGTGGCAGACCTACTACAATGACGTCAAACGGCCCCTCACGCTGGATGGTGTCCACCAACTCGTGCGGCGCGACGGTGGTGAGGGGCTGGGCCAGCTTGGCCTCACTGTCGGCGACGGCCAGGCCGACCCGTTTGGCTCCATAATCGACGCCGAGGTAACGTTTCATCCTAATTATCCTTGCTGTCGGCGACCTTAATGTCAACGGTGATCTGGCTGGCGCGGCCGGGGAGACGGGTAGACCAGGCAGGCGAAAGACTGATTTCGGCGCGGCGCACGCCCGGATACTGGGTAGCGGCATCGGAGGCGTCACCGTATTTTTTGCCTTTAATGGCTGTGGCGATGGCGGTTTTATCTAGCTTGGCGCCGCCATAGGCTTCGGTGGTGAGCTGGAAAGTTTGACGGCCGGAAGCCTCGGGCGGACTGGCGGTCAACTCGGCGCTATCAAGCCCGTCATCATAAACCTGGCTGTTATCACCAAACTGCTTTTGTTCTTTGGCTTCGACTAAGTCTTCGTATTCGGATTTCTTGACGGCGAGTTGGGTATAGGAAATCTTGACGGCGAGCGTAGCCGTGGTGGCTTCGTTATCAACTCCTGGGGTGGAGATAGCACTGGAGGTGGTTTGCTTTTGTGAACCAGACAGGCCGATATAGCCGCTGGGAACGCGCCCGTCCAGATCATGCAGGCCGGCATCTTTGTCTTTGGCGAGCGCTTCGGCCTTGGCTTTATCGACATCGGCCTGCGTTACGACGGTGACGACCTTGCTTGTGCCGCCCGACATCTGAGCGCCCTGGCCATAAATTTTGGCTTGCTGGTTGGCTGGCAGACCGGGAATTGTGTACCTGGCCGGGCCTTCGTTGTAGCTGTCGCCGTTCTGGTCGGCGATGACATTAACGGTGGTGGTGCCGGGGCTCAAAGCCAATTGACCGTTTTGAATGGTCGGTACCGCACCCGGCACGACGATATCGGCTGTGGACCGGAACATCTTGCCGTCCGGCGCCTGGAAGCGCGTGCCGGACTGGAGCGGATGAGCGTTGGCGTCGAATTCGTTCTTGACTGTCATAGTGCCGCTGGCTTTAGTGCCGACGTCTTTTTGCCCGGTCGGGGTGAATGAGGCCGATACATCCTTGCTGAAGGTGACTGTTTGGCCAGCCAATACGCCCTTGGCGGTATCGGTTTGCTTGAGTCCCGGATCGGCGGCGAAGGTCATATCGATGTTAACTTTACTGCCAATGGCGTAGAGCGTGACCTTGGCTGAGGCAAAAAGGTACATAGCCAGCCAATAGCCGCCTACCAATGCTACAGCCAGCCCGATCCATAGCAAGCGGCGTTGCAGCTGGCCGAAGTTTGGCACTTTGGGGCTAGCTGCGGCGTCGGCGGCATCAGGACTGCCAGCCTTGACCGGGTCGGCCACGACGGCCGCGGCGGCCGACGGTGCTGCCGGCTTATCCTCGAGCTTGCGCCGGGCAAATATTAGTGGGCGTTTGGCCTCTGATTTGGCAGCGACTGGCTCGACAGCGGCCGCAGCCGATTGACCTCCAGCGGCAACCAAGGCCTCAGCCGGCTCCTTGGACGGGTCGGGTTCATCGGCCTCAATGACCTCGTCGGCGGCCGGCGGCTCAGGCGTCTTGGCTTCGGCCAGCACCGCCTCAGAGCCAAGGCTCGGCGCCACGGCCAGGCCAACCCGGCCGGCCAGGTCTGTGGCCACCCGGTCCCCGGTAACCAGGACCAGCTTTTTGCCGGCATCTTCGGCGGCCTTTTTCAGGAGCTTCAGATTGATGATGCTTTGGAGCATAGTGGACCGTTTGGGCACCACAACCCGCACCGAATCTTCCGGCAGCTTGGTCAGTTTATCGATGGCTGAGGTGATATCCTCGTCTACCTCGAGGTAGAGGGCACTATCTTTCATGCTCTAAGACTATCACAAAGCTTATGTTTGTGCAGGAGTGGTATAAAAGTATTGCATTTTTATCACAGTTATGCTATAATAGTTAAGTTATCGTGCATTCAGTGCGATACAGCCCCTCGACAGTTTGGATGTGATTTGTAATGACACAGAACTCCACGCCTCCCCAGACCTTCCGTCCCCGCCGGGTTGAGCGTGTTATCACGCACCTCGAACCGCACATTGACGAGGGGGTGGCGTTCTACATCGCCAGCCGGTACGGTGCGCGTATGTTCCCCGGCATCATCGAAGCCCACTGGGAATTCGTAGATGCCGGGACGCTCGACCTGTCCGGTCCGAATGACTACGTCGCTTTCGGCGTAGGCAGAGGCCGGTACAACGAGCACCCCTACCCTGGACAAGACCGGGTGGAAGGCAAGTGCGCTGCTGTGCTAGTGGCGGAGTCCATCTTCATCAAGAGTGGGCCACTACGTGGCCAGCCGGTTTCCGAGCTCCCCGAGCTCAAGGAACTGTTGGCGTACGTGAACGCTCACGACCTGGAAGGCAAAGGCTCCAAGTTTGATCTGGGCGACCAGATCAAGGCTTTGAACGAAACCTTCCCTGACGAACCCGAGTACGTGATGGACGTCATGACAACGCTGATCGACGCGTTCGTTCAGCGGGCCAAGAAATTCCACCGTGGTGGTAAGCGTGCAGTACGAGGAGCTCAGGTCGTAGACCTGGAGCAGACCAGCAAGAAGGGATTGCCGTTGCGGCTGGCCGTTATGGAGACCGATGAGGACAGGGCCAAGGCCAATGCGTTCTCAGAGCATGGTGGCTACAAGGCTGCCGTGATTCAGATGAACGGCCAAGGCCAGGTTCAGGTCTTCGTGAACGAGAAGAACCAACTCGATATCAGCCAGGTGGCAGCCGCCATCCGGATCGCTGAGATCGAGGCCGCAGGCGGAACCTGCACGCTGACGGAAGCCGAGCTGACCGCAGAGGGGACCAACCCCGAAGCCGACCGCTGGCACTTCTTCCCGCAGGCTGGCTGCCTGTTGAACGGCAGCCGGACGGCACCCAACACGGAGCCGACCCGGCTCCCGTTGGAGAAGATCGTTGAGATCTTCGTCAAGTACGTCTGCCGTAAGCAGTCGTAGCATCACATCCACACGACTGTCGAGGAAGGCCCGGAGCACTTATCCGGGCCTTTTTCATGTCTGGACGCTGAATTTCTGCCGGCAATATGAGGGAGGTTATATCTTATAATCTGTTTTGACATAGTTAACATTTTTTGTTAATTTATTATGGTTAGCTGGGCTACTGAGAGTGCCATCCTGGCGGCAGGAAGAGGCGCCCTTGAGCCGTCTAGCCCATTCTGTAGATTCGCTGGAGGAAACATGCTTAACCGGCCCACCGCAAGCACTCCTGCTACTCCAAATGAAGGCTGCGTCGTGACAGTCATCGCGTTCGCCGGCCTTGGCTTCCTTGCCGCAACCGGCGTGGGATACGCCATCATAAGCTGGTTCGCGTAACCAGCTGTGATTGCCGCCTTCTCGCCTCTTTTTGGGCGAGGAGGCGGTTTTTTTGTTAAAATATTAGAATCCCATCTCTAACTGGGAGGCACCATGAATGCAACAGTTACAGCGATCAGCGCCGCCCGCGGCCGCACTCCCAAGAAGTTCCGCATTCCTAGCATTACATCGCTGGCTAAGGCCGGCGATGACGACTGGGATATGTTCTTTAAGTGCTGCGCAGAGGTGGCTGATGAAGGTACCGTCGAGATTCTGCATTGCGGTTCACCAGACATACACGCGAAGACTCATCAAAGGATCCGGGCTATCGAGGCTGTAGTCCGTCACCCCAATGGCAGTGAGGCGTATGCCCTATTCCATATTGGCGTCAAGGGCGATGCGATATTTACAGGATACTCGAATCCGGCCAAGTTCCGTGACTATTACCGGGTGAGGTTGCCCGACGGCCGGATTTTTGCCAGCAAGCTATGGTGGTCCGGGAACACATCCGGGTTAGTCTATCAATCTTGGTGCGCAGTCGCTCCCGTAAAGATGGCGGTTTGGTGCGCAACGTATGCCCGGTTGCTGGACGGCCGGCCGCTGGCTGGTTGACGTCTTGGGGCTGTTTGCTAAGTTGTTATTGCTGGCCAAATCACTGGTTGTTCTCAAGGGAGGTAAGCGTGTCTGGGCTCATTCGTCGGGTAGAATTCGGGGGATGTTTCAACAATTTCCTGATCGGGTTTGTGGGCATCGTTAGCCTGGTTGGCTATGGCCTGTGGAGATACCGCAAGTAAGACCAGCATGGTTCTGGCAAGCAGTAATGTTTGCCAGAATTTTTTTGTTTGGGCAAAGAAATGGCGCGTCCTCGTGAGAGAACGCGCCGGTGGGGCTGGATTATGGGTGTTGCCAGGCTATGGCTGTGATATGACATTCCAGTAGAGGGCTGGTGCGCCATGCTTACAGCTTGCCTGTGATGTTACTGTGCCAGCTGATGGCTGATTTAAGCTGCTCCATTGGTCACCACTGTGGTTACAAGTGAGCTTGAGCCGCCAGTTGTGACTGGTGTTGTTGGTGACACGAACCTCACCATCCGAGCCGTTTAGGCTGCCTTCGCAGGTGGCACCGTTACCGATGCAGTCGACGACATTAATGATTGGACTAGCTGGCTGCGTTGTGCTAACGCTTGGGACAGGACTAGCCGGCGACATTACCCCGGCATTGGCGCCGTTGGCCTGAGGTGCCGGTCGGTCGTTTCCGCGCGTAAGGATGTACGCCAGGCCACTAACGATGATTAGGGCCGCAGCAATTCCGACGAGCAGGAGCTTGGTGCGCCGAGACATTTCGGTTCCTTCTGAGTTGTAGAAGAGCGGACATCTATTATAATAGCATATTATTGCTGATTTGTAAATGTCTAGTTCCGTGAATTCTAAAACCTGGCCCCTGGTGACCGTAAGAATTCGGCTCCAGCTCCACGAGTCTCACAGGATACCGGCTAGACTTTTCAATAGGTACTCTCCTGGGGAGAGTAAGCTGCCAGTTACCATTGAATAATGGCTTGTTATAGTGATTTATAGGCCAACAAAAACCAAACGCTCTCCTCAGGAGAGTAGGTACCTTATAAGTTAGATCAGTACCGAGCCCTTAGAGAAGATAGCCATGGCATGAATTATTATACAGCCCTCACTTTCATGCTATAGAGGTTTTTGAACTCACGACTAGTTAATTATTTGGCGGAGATGGACGTCCAAGTAAGTCTTCTTTGGTCCTCAGTAACAGCGTCTTCATTTTAGTCGTATTCAGCCACCTGGCCGGTGATGTTCCGTAGATTGGAATGCCGCGGTAAGATGACCGGAGATAGCCATTCACGGCCAGCTTAAGGTCATATCGGCTTGCTGGCACTTCTGGGAAACGTGTAAATAGCTTCGAAACCAAGCCGGAATGGAGACTGGTGATTGAGCTCAAGAAACTTGGCTTTGATGTCTGCGTCGTTACCATAAAGGCCCGTAAAGCCTAGCTCGCGTGGCAAAGAGAGTACCCCGAACCATTAAGGGTTCGGGGTATGATAAGCCTTATTCAGATGTTCAGCGCCGAAGATTCCGCTTAAGAGTAGCAGCAAACTGCTGGAGCTCTTCAAAGATGCGCTCGTCACTGTAGCCTACGACCTG
This sequence comes from Candidatus Saccharimonadia bacterium, assembly GCA_041743505.1. Classification (GTDB taxonomy): domain Bacteria; phylum Patescibacteriota; class Saccharimonadia; order UBA4664; family UBA4664; genus JBGTMQ01. The sequence continues at coordinate 135,403 of JBGTMQ010000020.1, read as the reverse complement.
CACATGAACGGGCCAGGCGTAGTTCATGAGGACAACTTGGGTATAATCCGCCTCAGGCAGGATGGCGAATTCATCTCGAGATGTGGCTACGAGAACGTGCTCGTAGCCATACTCTGATATCTGGCCAATCCAAGGCAAGGATTCTCCATAGGGCTTCTTGGAATGGAATCTTGCCCTCGAATCAGCAGTTTTTTTGGCGGCGGCGATGATCTCCGCTCCGCTGTAGGTACCGTATAGGGTGACATCAATCGCATGTTCCTGGGACACTACAAACCTCCAGTTAGGAATGGCGGGTAACGATTCGAGCGGATTGATATATAATTATAACAATTATTCTAGCGCTTGTCAATGGCTAACAACCGAGAAAGCTTCTGTCACGCCGAGATAGCGCGGGATAGTTTTTTGATAAGGGTTTCGGTGACGGTGCCGCCGCCCGCAGTGTCGAGGCCGAGATTGGCCAGGCCCATGGGTGTGATGTCGGCGTAGCTGACGAGTTTGCCGGTTTTGTCGATAACGCGGTTGACCTCGGTGGGGCTGATATGCGCGATGACCGGCTTGCGGGCGAAGGGCAGGTTTTTGTACCAATCGGCACCCTTGAGAGCGTCCATGATTTGGGGCAGGCCGGTACCGCCGCCGCAGAGCAGGATTTTGGCCGGGAGGTGGTCGACGCGGTCGAATTCGGCCAGGCTGAGCTCGACGCCGGAGAGCCAGACTTTGATATCGGAATTGACAGCCTCTTCGACCAGTTTGACGCCCTTGGGGCCGAGTTTGCCGCTGGAGTAGGACATTTTCATTTCTTCGGCTTTTTCAAAGCTGACATTGGCCACCTGAGCGATGCGCTTGGTGAAGCTGCGGCCGCCGATGGCGAACATTTTGGTGCCTTCGACGCCGCCGTTGTTGACTAAGGCAATGTCGGTGGTGCCGCCGCCGATGTCGATGAAGATGGCGGAAAATTCACCCGAATCCTGGCCTCCCACGGATTTGGCGACAGCGAATGGTTCGGCGGCGATGCTAACGAGGTTGAGATCGAGGTCTTGGGCCACGCTCTGGAGGGCGCCAAGGTGGACCATGGGGGCAAAGGCGTTAAAGAGCTGGATGGAGACATCGCGGCCTTGGAAGCCAATGGGATTGGTAACCCGGTAGCCGTCGATCTGGACGTCGACGATGGCGGTGTTGACTAGCTTGACCTCAATTTCTTTCATGCCGGTTTCCCAGGTGAGCTGCTGGCGGGCGCGCTCAAAGGCCCGGTATTGGACCCGGTCGAGGATTTTTTTGAGTTCGGCCATGTCAATGGGCGCGCTGGGGTCGGAGCGTTTGTAGCGGACGGTGGTGGAGGCGCCTTTGACCAGCTCACCGGCGATGCCGACGACCACATCTTTGGCAACTACGCCGGCCATTTTTTCGGCCATCTTAAGCGCCAAATCGCAGTTTTCGACCACACCGCGGATATCGGTGACGGCGCCCGACTGCATGTCGGTGAGGCGCTGGCGCTGGCGGCCAACGCCGATAATCTCGACGGTATCGCTTTTGACCTCGCCGATGAGTGCCTTAACGAATTCGGTGCCGATGTCGAGGGCTACCAGATACCGGGGAGCTGTGGCGGAGGAGCGCAGGCGAACGAATTTTTCGATCAGCTTGTTGGTCATTGGCTACTATCTTATACCGCTCATTGTAGCGCTTATGCTAGGCTAAAGCCAACTATGGTCGAACTGGTTTGGGCGTTATGGACGGAGACGGAGCGGCGTTAGCGGATGCCTCGGGCAGCGGCTGCACCGGGCTTGAAGTTGGATTTCTGGCCTGGCGGACCTGTTCTCGGAGGCTGTTAACATTGCTCTTTTGATTTTCGAGCTGCTTTTTGAAATCGGCTGTTTTGTGCTCTGCCATAAGCACCGCTATACTTCCGCCGGCCACCAGCACAGCGATGACGACCCATTGCATGACGATGATAATCATGTGCCTTGAACCCATCACCTGGCTGTGCTCCTTATGTTTGACTAATTATAGCAAACTATTGGCTTAGTGTTGGCAACACGGTGTTTACCAGGGCGGACTTGGCTGCTGTGACGGCTGCTTGGCCGGCCGGAGTACCGCCACAATTGCCGGTTGAAGGGACATAGTAGAAATTAAATTTGCCGAATGTTTTGAGGAATTTGGTAGAGGAGCTCGAGGGTTTTGAATTGAGCGGCCGGCGCACAACCATTCCCAGAGCCGTACCGGGTTTACAGGCGGGATATTTGGCCACCAGGCTTGAGGTGGTTAGGTTCGCCACCTGCAGCGAGCCGACCAGTTCATGATCGTAGGTTAGATCAGCGATCGGGTCGCCGACCGTTAGCTTGACACCGAGCTGGGTTAGGTCGACGGTTTGGGCACCGAGCACACCGGGCGAAGCGGCTGGTGCGGGAGCGGCGGCGTTACCGGCCGTAATTCCGGGCGAAGGTGACGGTGAGGCTGCTGCCTGCTTCTGATCGATGCGCAGTTGATAGCGCAGGTCAGTGATTTGTCCCTTTAGCTCGCGTTGGATTTGGCTGGATTTTTGGTATTGGTTGTAATTCAGGTAGGCTGAAGCCGCCAGCCCAACACCTAAGGTCGCTGCAATTACAATTAGCAAAATTGGCGCTCTGCCACGCTGGTTCATTACATACTCACGTTACAGTTTTAAGTATAAGCATCATATCTGAAAAATTGAAAGCGCTTAGGGTCTATATATAAGTTCTATTGTGTAAATTGACGCTGTCTGGTATAACCGGCTAGAAGCAATGGGTGCTTTGTACAAACCGAAGGGCGAACCATGACCGATTTGACTGATCCCCCGGCCGGTTGTGCAACGATGGACCGGCTTGGCAAAGAATTCCAGCCACCACGTTATCGCCGCGTGATGCTGAAGCTCGGCGGTGAAATGTTTGGTGGCGGTAGCGTCGGGGTTGATCCGGACGTAGTAAACATGGTGGCGCGGCAAATAGCCGAGGTGGCGGCTACCGGCATTGAGATGGCGATCGTCATTGGCGGTGGTAACTTTTTCCGCGGGCGGCAGTTGCAAGATACCGGCATGGACCGCGCCAGGGCTGACTACATGGGTATGCTTGGCACAGTGATGAATAGTCTGGCGTTACAGGATTTTCTGGAGCGCGAGTATGGCGTTGAGACCCGTGTGCAGACCGCCATTACGATGAGCCAAGTGGCTGAGGCGTACATTCCCCGCCGGGCTATCCGACACCTCGAAAAAGGGCGGGTGGTGATTTTTGGCGCCGGCGTTAGTATGCCCTACTTCTCGACGGATACAACTGCCGCCCAGAGAGCGCTGGAAATTGGCTGCGAGATTCTGCTGATGGGCAAAGCTGTCGACGGCGTGTACACGGCTGATCCCAGGACAGACCCCACCGCTGAATTGATTCCATGGATCACGCATCGTGAGGTGCTTGAACGCGACCTTAAGGTTGCAGATGCAACGGCCTTCAGCCTTTGCATGGACAACAAGCTGCCGATCATCGTTTTTAACCTGCTCACCGAGGGCAATATTGCCCGGGCTGTGCGAGGCGAAGGAGTCGGTACAATCGTACATACCCTCCGGCATTTAGTTTAGTTGACGCAGTATTAAGCGGCTGTCTCGTATAGAGGTGGCCGTTTTCATGTTTTGAAGTCTATGAAATGAGCGTGCCGACGGCTTCGCCCGAGGCGACGCGGCGGATGTTGTCCTCGTTGTGGAGATCAAAGATTATCACCGGCATCTTATGTTCCATGGCCAAACCTAGCGCCGCCTTGTCCATGACGGCGATATTGGTGTTTTCGACGGCATGCTGAAATGAAACCTCGTCGAATTTCTTGGCACCGGCGTGCTTGGTGGGGTCACGGTCGTAGACGCCGTCGACTTTAGTTATTTTGCAGACGATGTCGCATTGGAGTTCCAGAGCCAGATTGACGGCAGCGGTATCGTGGGTGAAGTACGGCCGGCCGATGCCGCCGCCGATAACGACTACGCGGCCTTTGTTTAGATGATGCACCGCCCGGCGCTCGGTGTATTGATCGGCTACCTGGTCGGCTCGGATATTTGTTAGTAATTGGGCCGAGATGCCATTGGCGGTAAGTACATCTGCTACCGCCATGCCGTTCATGAGGCCTGAGAGCATGCCCATGTTGTGAGCGGTTATGAGCTGGATGCCGTTGCCGGCGACTTCTTTGCCGCGAACGATATTGCCACCGCCGGCCAACATGATAATTTCGGCGCCGGCGTCGGTAGCTTTCTTAACTTCTTTGGCTATCCAGGCAACGATGGCCGGGTCGATGCCGCTTTTATGACCGCCGGCTAATTGCTCGCCGGATAATTTAAGGAGTAAGCGTTTGTACTTTAGTTTCACTTCAGTTAGCATAGCTAAATTTTGCTCGATTGGACAGGCTTAGACGAAGGTCTTGATTATTGACTTTTTGCATATTTTGTGTTATATTTAAGCTATACATGTGTTCTTCGACATTGAGAGGCTAATGATGGCTTACAGTACACGTCAGCGTCGCAAGATGTGGGCACTCGCTCCGTCAGTGGTGGTATTGCTGATTTTGGCTGCCAGCCCAGTCCCCATACTCCATCTGATGTTACCCCAGGCGCCTTTTGGTAACCCGGCGCTTGGCTGGGTTTGCTGCATCGTGGCATCCTTGGCCGTGTCGGTTTTTGCCTACTCCGCCATCATCCTCATGTTGATGGGCGCTCAGCTGGCTTGGCGTCTCGATATTTTCCCATATGTCAGCGATTGGGCCGTCAAACTTGCGGCCTGGGCGGTGGCAGTATCCTTTTTGCTAGGCGCTGCATCGATTGGCATACTGTTCATCTAGGCTCCGGGAGGCAACCATGATTTCATCGACTAGTTCCATGCGGCGTAACCTGGAGACATTTTTTCCGGTCTTGCCTGTTCTCTCTACAATGGCGACCATCATGACTCCGATGTTCCATTCGGTATTGCACCAGGCGCCTTTTGGCAGCGTGGTGCTGGGCTGGTTCTGCGCGATAGCCACATCATTGGCGATTGCGACTCTCACCATCGCCCATCTCATGATCGTCGTGGTCCACACCAAATGGGCCGCCGAGCTCAGGCTCGTTCCACCCGACAAGTCAGTTGCTACGGTAGGCCTGGTCACAATTGCGGCTGGATCTATCCTCCTGGGGGTCATAGCACTCCCGATCGCGCTTCAATGAAGCAGACGACAACGGCCGGCACCTTGCGTGCCGGCTATTTTTTGTTTGGAGGTGCGGGGTTTGCTACTCAAGTACGGCTTTGATGCGCCGTACGCCGGCGGAGCTGGATTCTTCTTTCTTGATCCTGAACCGTTTGCCACCTTCAGCCAGGACTCCGGTGTGGTCCACGTGCGGGCCACCGCAGATTTCGCGGGAGTAATGTTCGCCGTCCGGGTCACCGACAGTGTAGATTTTGACCAAGTCGCCGTAACGGTCACCGAAGGCGCCGAGAACTTTGCCGAGTACGCCGGCTGTTTTCTCTTCGCGGAAGCCCATCGGCCAATCTTTGCCGATTTGAGCGTTGACGATATCTTCGACATGTTTAATTTGCTCCGGCGTCATTTTGCCGGAGTGGCTAAAGTCGAAGCGCAGCCGCTCCGGCGTGATGTTTGATCCGCGCTGGATAACGTGATCGCCGAGCACGATGCGCAAGGCTTTGTACATGAGATGCGTGGCGGTGTGATATTTGGTGCTCATCTCCGAGTGATCGGCCAGGCCGCCCTTGAATTGGCCGGTGGTGGCGGTACGGGAGCGAATGCGCTGCTCGTTCATTAGTTCTGTATAGATTTTATCCGCATCTGTCGCAATTTTCATACCGCGTCGTTGTGCCTCTTCTTTCGAGAGCTCAACAGGAAATCCATGGGTATCGAAGAGTTTAAACATCATGTCGCCAGTTAAAACACTGAATTTACCTAAATAGCCAGAAGACTTTGGAGTGACACCTGGCTCAAGTGGCTTAGTAGCTGCCGGTATTTGACTGCTATATGTACCATCATCTTTTTGCAGGACTAACGATTGTTTTTCAAACTCCCTTAAACCGCGCTCGAGCGTGGAACGAAATTGTTTCTCTTCAATTACAAGAATATTAATCACCTCAACTTCGCGCTCGGTAACTTCGGGAAAGGCATCCCGGTAGCTGTCGGCAATGACGGGGATAACCTCGTGCACAAAGTTGTCGCGTAGACCCAGGGCATGGGCCTGGCGGATGGCGCGGCGGATGAAGCGGCGCATGACATAGCCTTGGGCCGTGTTACTTGGGACTACGCCGTCGACGGCCAGCCAGGTGGCGGCCCGCAGGTGGTCGGCGATGATACGCATGGGCAGCTGCTCGGCGGCGTAGTCTTTGCCTGATAGGCGCTCGAGCTGTTTGATGATGGGCCAGAGCAGGCTAATTTTGAACATATCCGGGTCGTTGATAGCTGCGGCGGCCAGCCGTTCGAGACCGGCGCCATGATCGATATTGGGCTTTTCGAGCAATACAAATCTGCCTTCGGCTTCTTTGCGATAGGCCATAAAGACATTGTTGCCGATTTCGATAAACCGGCCGCAGTCGCAGTTGGGGTGACAATGCTCGCCCCACTGGCGCTGTTCATCGTCAGTATGCGGGGAGTCGTCGAGGCGGAAGAACATTTCCGAGTCGGGACCACACGGGTCGCCGACCGGAGTGGTTTCGGGACCACCGTTGCGGCTCCACCAGTTTTTGGAACCATCGTAATAGAAGATGCGTTCGCCAGCTTTCATGCCGCGGTTGTAGCCGTCTGCCTCTGAGCCAAGGTCGGCGACATCGGCGTCAATGCCTTGTTTTCTAAAGAGCTCCTGCCAGATCTCGGCGGCTTCAGTGTCTTTGGGAATGTCGTACCCAGGGGCACCAATAAAGGCGGTGACGTAGAGTTTATTCGGGTCGAGCTTGACGACTTCAGTTAGAAACTCGAATATCCAGTGGATTTGCTCTTTTTTAAAGTAGTCGCCGAGGCTCCAGTTGCCGAGCATCTCAAACGAGGTGGTATGGCGATTGTCGCCGACTTCGTCGATGTCATCGGCGCGAAAGCAGACTTGCGAATCGGTCAGGCGGGTGCCGCTGGGGTGTTTGGCGCCGAGTAGGTATGGAATCATGGGTTGCATGCCGGAGCCGGTAAAAAGCGTAGTGGCGTCTTCTTTGGGCACGAGATTGGCCCGCGGGATGATAACGTGGCCGCGGTTAGCGAAGAATTTTAGATAAGCTGAGCGGATTTCTTGGGTGGTCATGGGGTGTATTGTATCAAATTAAGCGAGATTCTCGATGGTTTTGAGTAGAAGATGAAGACGCACGGACGGCTATGCCTGAGGACAGAGCACTAGAATTTTTCTAGTAAGCTACGAGCGAGTGATAAAATGGTAGCTTTTTTGGCTTAGTGTAGGATAAAACTATAAGTTATTTTTGATGATAATTCAATGATTAGACTTTTTCTAGTACCCACTGAGTATGAACTAGCCATAGCTCTCAGTGTTTGTGCAGGAGGGTTAAGGGAACAGCTTTTGTCAATTTTGTCAAAAAGTATGATACAATAGCCGACGTTATGTGCCGGCCCCCTCAAGGAAGGTATCCTGATGCACATCGTACCCCAAAGAGTTCGCCGGCTGGGCGGCCCGATCGGGCTGTTTCTGTTGGCGATCATGATCATTTTGACCCCGGCTTGTAGTATTGCGGATGCATCGGCGCTCGTTATGAACCGGAATAGCGAATTGGTTCAGGTTAGCCCGCCAAGTTTGCGATCGAACGAATTGCAGACACTGGAACAGATTACCGTGCAGGATCATCAGCTGATCTTTATGTCGGAAAGCGGTGTCGCGCCTAATATTCCGGCTTCCCTCCTGGCTAAGCAAGTTGCGGTCAACATCGGACTAGCCGGCCGGGCGATCAGCTCAAACGTTGATGCACTTGGTAAAAGCAACCCGCTAGAGGCGGTGACCAGCCTGTGGCCGCAAAAACGCCACTACGTGGTGTTTTCGAGCAATAAAGCCCTGTTTGACCAGCTTTCGCGCGCAACGGCCGGTCAAGTCAGCGCCACGGGCTGGGGATTTACCGTTTTTGATGCGGAGATTTCGGTAGCTTTTATCCGGGTTCCGGTAGCCGGCGAGATTTCGCCCATTCCGTCGGCCCCAGATACCGAAATGTGCCAACTGATCGTTAAGTCGACTGCCACGCCTGCCTCCGTCGGCCGGTACGGCGCAGTGATCGCGGCGGCCGGGGCACAGGCCACGCCTGAAGCCGTGCAGAAGAAGCTGGATATTGATGCACAAGAGATCTTTTGTAATTCGGTTGGGCGCGCCGCCTATGTGGCCCGTTCCGGCCAATCTTACCGGGATTACCTGCGCCGTATCCCTACCTTTGGTGTTGCGGTGCACGGATCTACCGTGCCGGTAATCGTGATAAATGAACAAACTTTCCGCGCTTTAGCTGATTTGAGCTAGAGCGCACCTGAGCCCCGCTTAACCCGCGGGGCTCTATCCTTTGGAATCGTGCAGGCGGGTAAACCCGGCTTCACTAGATTACCAGGTGGGCAATCTCTATACTCACCGCATAAGCTAAGCGGAGCCCGGACAATGAGTTTAGAGGTCAATATACATGTTGCTCAAACGGCTATATTGCGTGAGCTATTATTTTTACCCGCGGCCGGGTTTGCGGAGCTGCAGAAGCCGACCGGACTTTCGAGCGATCATTTTACGTTTCATATTGGGCGGCTGGTAGAGCTGGGGCTGGTGGGACGGACGGAGCAGGGCCGGTATCAGTTGACGACGCGCGGCAAAGAATATGCCAACCGGCTCGATACTGATAACCACACAGTGGAGCGGCAGCCAAAGGTAGCGGTGATGTTGATGATTGAACGGCAGCGGGATGGCCGGCGGGAGTTTTTATTTCAGGAGCGGCTTAAGCATCCTTATTATGGGTTTTGGGGTCGTCCGTCGGGCAAGCTTCGGTGGGGCGAAATGATTTCGGAGGGGGCCGCGCGGGAGCTAAAGGAGGAGACTGGTCTGGAGGCAGACCTAAGGATTTTGGGGGTTTATCACGAGCACGCGATTCAGCAAGAATCGCAGGAGTTGCTTGAGGACAAAATTTTCTTCTACGTGCATTGTATGAATGTGCGTGGAGAGTTAAAGGAGCGATTCGAAGGCGGGCGGAATGCGTGGATGACGACGGAGGAGGTGGCCAAGCAAGCTAAGTCGTTTGGTAACTTTCAGCTTGGTTTAGATATTTTGGACGGCAAGTCGGTGTTCGTGGAAGGTCGCCGGGTGTATTCGAAAGCTGTTTTTTGACTTTTTGACGTTTTTATTGTAATATAGATACATCCCTTTCAAAATCTGATTTTAGTCAGATGTCGTAGGAGGTACCATGACAACGGCCACCAACAGTTACAGGGTCACCCGGCATGAGACGTGCACCGACATAGTCCCCGATCCTCGTGTAGCTTTGTGCGGCGCGGAACTGAATAGTATTGTCCGAGAGCTCAGAATACGCTTATCGCGCGAAGTCAGCGCCGGGAGCGAGGGCGACGATTTCGTTATCCGGGTGCATGACCGCATCTCTGACGTTGCAGCCCGTGGGCTGGAAACGTTAGGCCTCTTCCCGGGGATCGCGGCTCCTGGGGAGTACGATCCGCTGGAGCGGCCAGAGGTACTGTTTGTGAGTGGTGGATTGGCCGCGATCGATCCCGAGCACACCCTGCCCATTGCTAACCTGCTGACCACAGCCCGAGGCTTGTCCAAGGAGTTGATGTTTGGCAGTTGGGTTGGCCTGGAAGGTGAATACCTTGGCTTTATGGCTTCCCTGCGCGGCCGGGTTTACCGGGACTCGTCATTTACCGGCCGGCTGATGGACCTGCTCGTGCCACGGTACGATTTCATAGCAGACCCAGTCCTCGGCGCCGTGGAGCCTGGCGTCATCCGGCTGATGTTCGATTGTCCTCGTGGTGTCGTATCTAGCCTTGCGGCCTTGATCGGGTTGGCCGGTGTGGCTGAGAGGCCCGCGCCGTATATCGAAATCCCCCGGGATGGCTTGCCGGGTCCGGCTCGGATCCATTTTTCCACTCACCACGACCCTAGCGATGTTACCGGGGTCTGGGAGGTGGCGGTGAGAGCGATTTTGGCACTAGGTGTCTTCCCTACCGGTCAGTTCATCCTGATGCATGACGAGCGTACGCGCACTGTCTACAACCCACCGGCTTTGTCCGTCCGGTAGTCCCTGCCCTGTTAGGACGTATTGTATAGTCCGGCCTTAGATTGTTAAGGCCGGACTCTTTTTAGTTTGAGCTAATAATGCCGCCGCCTAAAACCGCGGCGCCGTCGTAGATGACGGCGGATTGGCCGGGGGAAATGGCGCGCTCGGGGCGGGCGAGTTTGACCTGCCAGCGACCGGCGATTTGGGTGATGCGTCCTTCGATGAGTTCACTGCGATGACGGACTCGGACATGATAGATGCGGCCGGCCTCTGGTGAGGCGCTGATCCAGTGAGTTTGGGCGATGGCAAATTGATCGGTTTCCAGCTCCAGGTCGGACGGATCGCCGGTAACGTAGACTGTATTGGACCCGATGTCCTTGCCGGTGACATAGAGTGGGGTGCCGCCGCCGATACCAAGGCCATGACGCTGGCCAATGGTATAGAACACAGCCCCATCATGCTGACCCAGCTGACGGCCCGTAGTGCGCTCCAGGACCGGTCCTGGCGAGGTCGTAACGTATTGGCGCAAGAACTCCTTGATACCGACTTCACCAACAAAGCAAATGCCTTGTGAGTCGGGTTTGGTGGCGGTGGGTAGATTAAGTTCGGCGGCTAACCGGCGGACCTCGGGCTTGGTTACCTCACCGAGCGGGAACAGGGTCCGTTTTAGGGCTTCGGGGGCGACGCGGTAGAGGAAGTAGGTTTGGTCTTTGTTGGTATCAGCGGCGGCGAGGAGCTGGCCGTTATTGGTGCGTGCATAGTGACCGGTGGCGATGAGGTCGGCACCGTCGGCTGTGGCCGCGTCCAGGAATAGTTTGAATTTGATCTCCTGGTTGCACATGATATCCGGGTTGGGGGTACGGCCGGCTTCGTATTCGGCCACCATGGTCTGGACAACGTTTTGCCTGTATTCGGCCTGGAAATCAAACACCTTGAACGGTATGTCGATGACGACTGCGGCAGCCCGGGCGTCGGCTAGGTCTTGCTTCCAGGGGCAGGCCACCCCGGCTACGTCCTGGGTCCAGTTTTTCATGTAGACACCGACTACCCGGTAACCATGGCTCTTGACGAGCGCTGCGGTCACCGAGGAATCAACTCCCCCGCTCATGCCGACATAAACTGTTTTCATAACTTGACAATTCTACTAAAGAACAACGAACTAATCTAGTCCGTAAACTCTTGGGTGACCATCAGGCCGTGCGGGCCCGCATCGATGACACCGATGCCGACCTTGTGGTAATTCTTTGACAATATGTTGGCCCGGTGGCCCGGTGAGTTCATAAGTCCCTGGTGGGCCAACTGGGCCGTTGGCGCTAGAGCTAGATTTTCGCCGGCGGAGCGGAATTTAACACCGCCGGCTTTTAGCCGGTCGAACGGGCTATGGCCGTCCGGATCTTTGTGACTAAAATAGCCCTCGGCTAACATGCGGGTGGAGTAGGCCCTGGCGGCTTGGCGGGCCGGCTCATTGACGGTTAACGGCGGCAGGCCGCGTGAGCTGCGCTCGTGGTTGGCCAGCTCCAGCATAGTTTGTTCCGCTGCGGGATTGTCTTTGACCTCGGTTGTGGTAAAGCCAAGATCAACTTTTTTGCCGCCGTCGGGGGGTGAGGTAACAGTAAAGACATTGAGGGCTTCACCGAGGTCACCACCCAAGCCATTGCCCAACCATTGTCGCAGCGGCCCGCCCAGGCCGAGAAACGCCCGGCCGATATACGAGTCGGTGACGGGCTGTTTGATTTCGGCCGATAGTGGCAGCCCGGCAAACAAAATTAACCCGACGGCTACTAGCGTGGTTATTTTTAGGCCATTTAACACGGCTCCGCCTGTCCGGGTTATCCAGGATGGTTGCAGCTTGTTTCGCAGGCGCGATAGAAGCCCGTAACGGATAATGAGGCCGCAAAGTACTTCGGTAACGGTCCAGATGATGAGGAAGGCGCTGAGATTGGCTAATGGTAATGTAATGGCGGCAAAATCTTTTATTATGGGTCCAGCCATACGGTACAGAGCCAGGGCCACGACGGTCGCGATCACGAAGCTCAGGAATTCGAGTGATACCAGGATGACTCCCCGCCGGATGCCTTTATAACCTCCTATAGCGATAACAGCCAAGATGGCAATGTCGACGAGGATCATTGCGACTGTCCGTTCAGGAGTTCATATACAACCTTTTGTGATTCCGAGACAGTCAGGTCGCGGCTATAGGTGGTGGCCCACCAATGTGACCGGCGCCAATTCTGATCGTATGAAGAATGATTGATAAGGGAATAGCCTGGGCCAAGGGCGCGCTTGAATACGATGTCGGCGCGCCGCTGGTGATATGGGGACGTGACGAGGATTATCGAGTGATCGCCCAAGTGCTTGACGATTTTGGTGACATTAGCCGCATTTTCACGCGTATTCGTGGACATCTCATCCAGCGAGACGACGGATGGTGGTATACCCTGGCTCTCGGCGCGGTTGGCCATGGCGCGGGCGTTGGACGGCCCGTTGGGGTCGAGGGCGGCACCGGAGAAAATTATGTGCCGAGCCCAACCATCACGATACAGACGCACTGCTTCATCGGTCCTGGCATCAGTCTCCCCACCGGAGATAGCCACGATCGCATCGGCTTTGGCCAGTGGGTCTTGCGGCGACAAATAAAGACCGAGGCCAAAGAATCCACCAATAACAACAGCCATTAAAAGCGCAAGCAAGATGCCTGTAACGGCGAGGACCCTCATCATACTTTTATTGTATCAAATGCGCTAAAGCTCGCGTACCCTGGTCGCGACTGACGGCAGTTTATCAATGACTTGGTGGACGGCCGCCGTGTCGGTGCTTTGGCCCAGGGTTAATCTGAGTGACGAGCCGGCCTCTTCCGTTGTGCGGCCGATGGCCAGAAGGACATGTGACGGGTCGAGATCGCTGCTGGAGCAAGCCGAACCGGTGGAGGCCAGGATTCCTGCCTGCTCCAGGTACAGCACCAGGGCTTCGCCTTCGGCGCCGGGGATGGTGAGACTAACGTTATTGGGCAAACGGCGTTTGGGGTCACCATTGAGTTTGGCGCCGGGGATGGTTTTCAGCAGGCGGCGAATAACCTCATCGCGCAGCTGGGCCAAGCGGTGTCCCTCGGACTCACGGCCGGCTTGGGCGTTTTCGAGTGCGGCGGCTAACCCGACTGCGCCGGCCACATTCTCGGTGCCGCTGCGGCGGCCGCGCTCTTGGCCGCCACCATACATCAATGGCTCGAGCTGCGTACCTTGGCGCACGTACAGAATGCCGGTGCCCTTGGGCCCGTAGATTTTGGATCCACTGAGCGACAGCAAATCCACGCCGTGCCGCGTGACGTGTAAATCTAAGTAGTTGGCTGCCTGGGTGGCGTCGGTATGGAGGTAAAGCGGCCGCTTGATGCCCCGGCCTGCCCGGTCCTGGCGCAGGACGTGAATCAATTTGGCAGTGGCGGCCACTGGCTGAATGGTGCCGATCTCGTTATTGGCTAGCATTAAACTCACTAGTACCGTTTCATCGGTAATGGCAGCTTCCACCATCGCCGGGTCGACGATGCCGTTTGGCTGTACGGCTACGACGGTGGCTTTGTGATCCTGCGACGCCATTGGGGCGGTTTGGCCCAGTACCGCGTCATGCTCAATGGCGCTGGCCACCCAATGCGCACCCGATTGCGCCCGCAATACGCCCTGCACCGCCAGATTGTTGCTTTCGGTGCCGCCGCTAACAAAAATGATTTCGGTTGGCTTGGCACCGAGAATACCTGCTATCTGGTAGCGGGCCTGCTCGACAGCCTGTCTAGTCCTGCGGGCGGCGGTATACAGGCTGGATGGATTGGCGAACTCATCTTCCAAATATGGCCGCATGACATCAAGCACCCGCGGGTCGAGCGGGGTGGTGGCGGCATGATCGAGATAAATTGGCTTCAGGATTCGTCTCCAGATTCGGTATCGCTTTTGCGGGTGTTAGCATAAATCGTTACTACGATGGGGGCAAGCCCGGCCAGGAGTGCTTCTAATGGCTTGTCATTGATGGCCAGGTAAACGGCTGCTACGAGTAACGTATAGAGGAACAGACGGCCCAGGATCATGGCGAGAAGATTGGCCAGCCAATCACCCCAGCGCAGCCGGAGGCGCGAAACCTGCTCCCGCTCGGCCATTTTGAGAATGCGATGGGCGGCGCCGGGTAGAATCCGGTCGTACTCGGCGAAATCGTTCGCGTGCGGCAGCGGACCCAGATGCAACTCAAGGTCGACTGAGGAGTCGGGTTGTGGACTAGCCGGTCTGGCGGCCGGAACGATTTCGGGATGCTTGTCTGCCATAGTTGTGTAACGCCTGTCGCAGATAGGTGCCGGTGGTTGTCCAAGCCTCTTCAACGGATTGGCCGGGGGGAGGCGCAACGGACCCGGGCCGGGTGCGCACGTCGAGAGACTGGACCAGAGAAGCCCAGTGGCGATTCATTGTTTTGGTTGTCGCAGTCCGGCTCATAACCCGATGATACGATAAGTTCCAGATGGTCTCAACCATAACCATGCACCTATTATTAATGATATTGTCTTGATTATAGCGAACATTTACCGAACATGCAAGCTGAAAACACTTTTATACCCGAAACAGCCGCCCGGCGTTGTGGGTGGTGGCTGACGATAGGTCCTCGAGTGGCTCGCCGCGCAACTTGGCCAGGAACTCGGCGGTGAGCGCGAGATTGGCCGGCTCGTTGCGCTTACCGCGGCGCGGCACAGGTGCGAGGAACGGGCAATCGGTTTCGAGGACGAGGCGGTCCAGGGGCAATTGACGGGCGGCCTCGAGTTGCTGCTCGTTTTTGGTAAAGGTCATGATACCATTGAGCGCCACAAAGAGTCCGCGGTCGACGGCGCCGTTCATCTCTTTGACACCAGCAGTAAAGCAGTGAACCAGGCCGGTCACGCCATCGTATTCGTCTGTAATACGGAAAAAATCGTCAAAGGCATCGCGGACATGGAAGATCAGGGGCAGGTTTCGCCCGAGTGCCAGTTCGATCTGGAATCTGAGGGCACGCTCCTGATCCTCGGGACTGGTCTCGCTGCGGAAATAGTCCAGGCCGCATTCGCCGATGGCCACGACTTGCTCGAACCCGGACAGGCGGGCAACCTCTTCGAGGGCTTCGTAGCCGCGGTCGGCGTCGTGGGGGTGTAGGCCGGCGGTGGCCCAAACGTTATTGTAGGCGCGCGCTACCGCTATGGCCTGGGCTGAATCAAGTTCGTCGACGCCAACGGTGATGATTTTTTCGACGCCGGCCGCGTGGGCGCGTTCCAGTACCGCGTCGATTTCTTCGCGGTACTCGTCGAAGTGTATATGTGCGTGGGTATCGATAAGCATATGATTGGAATATGCGTTAGACGTCGAAGGTGGTCTTTTCGATAGCGGCTTCCTTGGGAAACAGTACGCCAATCTCTGGATGTACCTGCCCATCGGCGAAGGTGGCGGCAATTTTTTGGGCGGTTACCGGCATAAATGGCATCAGCAGCATGGCGATTTGGATGAGGTCGGCGACGGCGTGATGTAAAACCTCGCCAAGTTGGTTGACGTCGGTTTTAGCCAGCGCCCAGGGCTTTTCTTCTTCGAGGTACTGGTTGAGACCCCGGACCAGCAGCCACACCTCGGACAGCGCCCGGTCAAAGCGCAGGTCTTCCATGGCGTCCTGATATGGGCGGGTGTCGTGCGAATGCTGGGGCAATTCACCGAGCTGGCCATTGAAGTATTTGGTGACCATCACAGCCACGCGCTGGACCAGGTTGCCAAGGTCATTAGCAAGATCAGTATTATAGACAATGTCCATGCGGGCCCATGAAAAATCGCCGTCGCCATCAGATGGAATTTCGCGGAGCAAATAGTAGCGGAGCGCGTCGACGCTGTACTTGTCGATAACGTCTTGTGGCCCAACAACATTGCCAAGGGACTTGCTCATTTTGTGGCCTTCGCTGGAGATGAAACCATGGACGTAGAGGGCCTTTTGAACCAGCAGGCCGGCGCTCATGAGCATGGCGGGCCAGAGAGCACCGTGATGACGAAGAATATCTTTGCCAATGATTTGCACGTCGGCGGGCCAGCGGGTCTTGAAATCCGCGCCATTCGGATAGCCTGCGGCACTAATGTAGTTAGTCAGCGCGTCAAACCAGACGTACATAACGTGATTAGAATCACCCGGGACTTCGACCCCCCATTCGAGTTGTGATTTCTCACGCGAAACACTAACGTCTTCAAGACCACGGTCCAGCAGTGCTATTAGTTCATTGCGGCGTGATTCTGGCAGGATTAGCAGTTGCCCGGAAGTAATGAGCTCGCGGACCCGGTCGGTGTAGTCACTGAGGCGAAAAAAGTAATTCTCGGCCTTGGTGTGCTTAAGAGGCACCTTGTGATTGGGACAGATTTTATCGGGGGCGTCGATTTCGGTATAGAACGTTTCGCAACCTTCGCAGTACCAGCCTTCATACGGTTTTTTATAAATGTCTTTGACGCAGGCCTTCCATAAGGCTTGGGCGGCTTTTTTGTGTGCGGGATCGGTAGTGCGGATAAACTGGTCGTTGGAGACCTCTAATTGGCCCATGAGATCACGGAAGCCCTGGCTAACTTTGTCGACGTAGGCTTGAGGAGTTTGGCCGGCCGCCTCAGCAGCGCGATGGATCTTGGCACCATGTTCGTCGGTTCCGGTTAAGAACCAGACCTCATCGCCTTTTTGCCGGTGATAGCGGGCTAAAACGTCTGCCTGAATTAATTCCATAGCGTAACCGATGTGGGGTGCTCCGTTGGTGTATGCGATTGAGGTGGTTACGTAAAACTTAGCCATGGGTAATAAAGCTCCTAACTTGGCCATGGTAGCATGGGCGGCTAGGTGCAGCCAAATATTGATGACAGAGCCGGGGCATGAATAAGTCCTGCGCTTTACGGTATGTAAAACGCAGGACTATGATGGGATGGACACTAAACTCTAGCGTCTGATCAGTTCCTGTCGTGACCGCCGCGACAAGGACCATTGCACTGACTGCAGTCGGCTGAGACGATAAGGACCTCATCGCCGCCCCGGTCAGGCGCTGCGCAACCCGTGACCTCGTCTATTTTCTGCACGGCCTGATTCCACGCCTCTCGAATACCCATTTTGCCATCTTCCCTTCTGGATGCGAATGGTTCTCTTGTTATATTATAATAACAATTTTTTGTCAAATCATATGAGTTTGCGGGCAGTGGCAGAGCGGTAAAGCCACCCGATAGTTGTGGGGGCTACGCATAGTTATGCCCCGGCACTCCATGCAGGCAGGTGAGCTCTGCTGTGTGGATTTTGACAAGATTGCACCAATTATTTAGTGTCTCCGAACACCTCAGGATAACTGACTTTTATCCCGTCCCCGTATGTCGCCCCCATTTCCGGGGCATCTAGCTTAAGGCCAACCCAAAGGTCTAAAAGTCGCCCTACCCCATTAACCAGCTCCTGGTCTAAGAGTGGTTGCAAGTTGTATGTAATTGTACTAAGCACCTTTAAGGCCGCCGGGTCCTCGGTTGTTTCGATAACTTTATAGAGTATTTGAGCTACCTGTACCAATGGTGTGTTTGAGAGATCTTGCGGGTTCATTTGCTACTCATATACTACAAAAGAATCAATCTCTAAAATAATTACCCCCCGATGTTTTAGAGTAGCCCTCAAATATTTCGGGGTAGGTAATGTGCGTATCGTCTCCATAGGTGGCGCCCATATCCGGCGCGTCTAGCTTGAGTCCGACCCATGTGTTCAGCTCTCGCCCGATACCATTGATTAAGTGTTCGTCTAGAAGAGGCTGCAGATCGGCTGTGACCTTATTGAGGACCGTGAGCCCCCCCGGATCTTCGGTTTTTCCGATAGCATAATGAAGCGTTCGCGCAACCTGGGCGAGGGGATGTCCCGAAAGAGGATGTTTCCGGCGCATATTTGCAATCCTTGGTTTATTGACATAATTATCCCCCGGCGCCCGGTAGAACACCAGGGGGTGGGACTGAAGCTAGTTACGAGCCCTCGCCCGTGTATCGTCCGCGGGAAGTGCCGCCGCCGCGACCGTTGTAGTGGTCGTGACCCTTATCTGGGTACTCAGCATTTTCGCCGTAGAACTCGTTGGCGTCCTTGTGGCCATCCGCAAGGAACGTATGACCTTCTTTTGGGGTGTCTTCACGGCCAAACGCTGCCGTGACATCATTCCCCTGTTCGTCTGTGCCATGGTAAAGCCCGCTGTAAGTGCGGTCCCCACCTTGTCCGGTATTGCCACCCGGCGGGGAGCTGCTGCTAGGCGTTTCCCGCAAGCTATCATCGTAGCTGAATCTGATCCTATCACGGCGACCCATGATGAGCCTTTCTAAAAGCAGGGATTGGACGGTTTGCATTATAAAATAATTCTACTAATATTGCAATTTTTGAGTATAAATGTGCAGATCCATCCGCAGCCTAGCACCTATCTACAGACGTTTTGTAATTAAACGAGTTCCCGCTTGATTGTTGCGTGATACAGCCGCTCCCACTCCGACAAACTGAGCTCCTGGGCCCGGGCGGTGGGCTCGATGCCGGCGGCGGCTAAGACTTCGGCTGAGCAATCCAGACTGCAGTTAAGGCCACCGGCCAGGGCGTTGCGTAGTTGCTTGCGCTTCTCGCCGAAGCCGGCCTTGATGAGACGGAACAACTGGTGCGGATCGGCCGGGAAGGCCGGGCCGGTCAGCTCCACACGGATGACGGCCGAGTCGATCTCCGGAGCCGGCCAGAATTTATGGCGCTCCACGATACGCACGAGCTCGGGCCGGCCGTAATATTGAACTGATAAGGCCAGGATACTGAGGCGGCCGGGCTCGGCGGTAATGCGTTCGGCCACTTCTTTTTGGATAAGCAGGCTCATGATAGCCGGCGGATTGGGACTCTCGATGAGCAGACGGAAGATCTTGCTGGTTAGGTAGTATGGGATGTTGGCGATCACCTTGTAGCCGGCCGGCAGCTGGCGCAGGTCGTAGCGCAGGATGTCTTGCTCAACGACGGTCAGGTTGTCCGGGATGTTACGGCGTAATAGGTCAGCCAGGATGGGGTCGGTCTCGACCGCGACAACGTGGCCAGCGGCCTGGGTGAGCGGGCCGGTCATGACACCAAGGCCGGGACCGATCTCGAGGACGGTGTCGGCTTTGATGGGTCCGGCGGCAGCCATGATAGCCTCAAGGCTGTCTTTGTCCACCAAAAAATGCTGGCCGAGGCCCTTGCTGGGCCGGATGCCAGCGAGCTTAAGCGCGGTGCGGACATCCTCGATGCGTGATAAATCCATTCTTCTATCTTAGGTTATATCTAAGTAAAAAAGAAAAAACCGGGACGAACTCTCAAGTCTGAGAGGTCATCCCGGCGGGGTTGATCAGTGGTGAACGTCGATGTACAAGCTTTGCCGCGGCTTGCCGTCGGGTCCGGTTTTGTCGACTGCGCCGACACGGATTGGTGCCTTGTGGCCGAGGCCCAGGGCTGCGCCGACATGGGCTTCGTAGTCGCTGTGGACATTGTGACTGCGAAGTGCGGGGAAATTCGGCGTGGCGGAGCATTCCTTGGACTTCAGCGCTGAGGTACCGTCGGTGTAGTGGGCATCGGCCGGGGTAAATGTGACATTCAAGAAGTACTTGCCACCGGGCGGGTTCGTCGTGTTGCCAGAGCCGTCCTGAATCACCTGCTGTACGTACTCGATCTTGTAGCCTGGCATCAACCCATTGAAGTCGAAGACTGTTCGGTCGTACCCGCCTTCTTGGGTATGGGTGCCGCACCGGACGTTGACCATGATGGGAGTTGGGACCAGTTTGTTCAAGGCTGCTTCGTTTGGCGTGTACTCTCTGGAGGCAGTCGACCAGTCCGGGCTAAGGCCGGCGGGTTTCGTCACCTGTGGCGCCGGTGAAGTGGCGACCGGCGACGGCGCTGAAACCGGTGAATCAGGTGGAACGATGGGAGCCGCGGGCTGCCCCTGGGCCGGCTCCAAGACTGGTGCGTCCGGCGGCGACGGCAGGGCGCTGGTAGCCGGCGCATTGGCTGACTCGTTGGGTGAGGAACCTGGCATCGGTATGACATTGAAGGCCAACAGTGCCAATACGACTACGGCGATAGCTGCGAGGGTAAGCCCAAGAATAAGTTTTTTCACCTTTGATCCTATTCGTGTAGGAGGGACAAGAAATGGCGGTCGCCTATTCCAGTGCCTTAGTATAGCATTTTTTCTGAAAAATACAAGTTATAATACCTTAAAACCGGGACGGACTCTTAGCAGAGTACGGCCCGGCTGGGTGATGGCGGGTTGCTACCGGATGTCGACATAGACCACCGATTCGGTCTTTTCCGATACCTCAGTAATCCGGAAGACTGATTTGTTATCGGCGCCGTGGTCCAGCCCGAGTCCGATGCTGATGATATTGCCAGCCGTACCATTGAGGGTAAACGCTCTGAGCTGGGGCCGGTTGAGGGTGGCGCCGCGGGACGGCTGGGTAAGGCCGGACTTGGCGTCCGGAAGCTTTGCCTGTAGCAGCTTTAGCTGTATGAAGGCGTTACCGGCGAGCTGGGCCGGTTGGTCAGATCCATCCTGGAGGATTTTGGCCGTATACTCGGCTGACACTCCGGGCAGGACGGCTCCCTGGAAATGGAGCCCGATGCGGTCAAAGCCGCCTTCTTCGGTGAGGTGGGCCGAGTTGATACTGATAAGCGTAGCAACGCCGGCCGGAGCTTCTTTGCGGTAAGCAACGGCCGACCAGCCCGAATCAGACCTGGCGGGCGGGGCTACCGCGGTGGCCGGCTCTGCAACCGCGCTGCCGGGTTCAGCCGGAGCCGGTTCAGGCGCAGGCTCTACGCTGGTGGAGGCGGGAACAACCGGATCAGGCTCGACTGCCGTAAAACCAGGCCTGGGCACGATATTGTTTACCATGAGAATTAACACAACAACCACCGCCGCCGAGATGAACAACCCCCAGTAGTACAGCTTCATAGTCGCTCCTTGGTACCAAGAACGAAAACAAGCGGCTGCTTGCTTCAGAGCTTTAGGATAGCATTTTTTGTCGCAAATACAAGATTGGGGGCTATACCTGTGCGGCGCAATCTAACCGGCGGCGCAGGCGCCCGTGGTGACCGGGCCGTGGGAGGCGGCGGCTGTCAGTTTCGGCAGCAGTTCGGCTGAGGTAAGGGCGTAGCCGATGTTGTCGTTGGCGATGGAGCGGGCGAAGATCATGCCGATCACAACCCCATTCGGCGTAACCAAGGGGCCGCCTGAGTTACCGGGACGAATACCTGCTTGGAGGGCATAAATATCGCGCTTGACGAGACCGCGGTCGTAAATGTTGCGTCCGAGGGCCGTCTGACTCTGGAGTACGGCCGCCGGCGTAATAGTAAACCGGCCGCCGCCAGGATAGCCTAAAGCAGCCCCGACGGTACCACGCGGAGCCAGCCTGGTATCAAGCGGCAAAGGGTCGGCGGCCAGATTGGTGGTGCGCAAGACCGCAAAGTCGAGGTTGGGGTCAAAAGCAACCACGGTGGCGGCGTGCAAACCCTTGCTATCCACCACGATGGGGTTCCGGATGCCGGCCACGACATGCGCATTGGTAGCCACCAGCCCCGGGCCGGCCACAAAACCGGACCCGTCGACAACGCCGCCGCATCCGAAACCCTCAATCTTGACGGTTGCAGCACGGCCGGCCGCGGCCGCCTGGTTTATGGCCGCGGCGTTTGGTCCGGTGACCGGAGGCGCCGGCGCCGGTTCGAGGCCACTAAAGACTGACGGGAAACCATTTGGCGCCACCAACCGGCCGAACCGCGCCACAACATCCGGGGCCGGCGGCAGGTTTTGGTCTAAGACCCGTAAGACGACTGAGCGCTGGATTCCCGCTTGGACCCCGGGCAGCGGCAGGCGCATGAGCAAGGAGCCCAGCAGCCAGACCACCACCAACCCCACAACCACGCCAAAGGCCGCGCCGGCCACTTCATCGATGCGGCCGAGGCGGCTGCGGCGGGCGTGGTGACCGGCCGTGGCGCCGATTAACTCTCCGACTCCACTGAGTGCTAAGGCGGTGCCGAATACAACCGCGATGGCCAGGATGGCCTT
Organism: Candidatus Saccharimonadia bacterium; assembly: GCA_041743505.1. Lineage (GTDB taxonomy): Bacteria > Patescibacteriota > Saccharimonadia > UBA4664 > UBA4664 > JBGTMQ01. Next base: position 113,134 of record JBGTMQ010000020.1, on the reverse strand, counting down.
GGACGAGTCAGTCACAGCCCATTGCACAGCCCACGGGGCCAGGGCCGCGCCGAGTAGCAAGCCTACCCCAAAGCCGCCCAGCGATCCGGCTTGACGCAAAAAACCGGCCTGCAGCCCGCGGGCAGCCACGGCCATCACGAGCAGGATGATGCCTATGTCTAATAAATTCATCTTCCTAGTATAGGCTAGTTTCGGCCGGTTAAAGCAAGATTACTTGCACTGCCAAGCGCCGGTGCCCTGGGTGGCCATTTTTTTGGCGGTGATTTGGATTTGAGTAGCGCCATCGAGGATATTGCTGTCAGTGCCACCGCTGGAGCGCCAGGTTGACGGCAGGTATTGGAACAGGCCGGTGGGGTGCTGGCCGTTGACGACAAAGTGACTGACGCTAGTGGCATTACCTTTGGATTCACAGGACATTATCCGCATCATCATATTAGGATCAAGACCCCACTGCGTGGCCGCGGCTATGACCATCGGCCGCCAGTGCTCAACCGAACCGGCAAACAAGACCTTGGTGCCAACCATGACGACCCGGTCCACGGGAGCGGTTTGGCTAACAGTGCGTAACTGCTCGCGGCTGACTTCAACTCCATCACGGTAGTGGATGCGATAGAGGACCGATTTCTCACCATCTGAGCCTTCTTGCCGCACGTGGGTCTCGCCCTTGAGCACATTGGGGTCATTGACGGTCTGCAGGCCACGTGGCAACTGCGTGGAGATGGTGGTTTCGACATCCGTCACCCTGGTGATGGCAACATTCATACCAGCTACCACCGGATCTGTCATTGGTACTGAGGCGGTATCTTTGAGACCAAGGGACACACCGCTTTGGTCCAAGGCCTCGCGGACGGTCTTGGACTGAGTGCGCACGGACTTAACGGTACCATCGGCATGTATGGTCAAGGGCATGGCACGCTTCACTTCAACTTTGATGCCGACGGCGGCGTTGTCGACAAATTCAGAGATCATGGTTGTGGTGTAGCCGTCTTCCGGGTAGATGTGCAGGCCAGCGGCCTCAGCTAGCAGGCGGGGGCTTTGGTAAGCGCTGGTGATGTAGTGTGACTTGTACCCGTCTTGCACCAGCACCGGCCGAGCGCGATAAACATTAATGTTGAAGAAACCTTGCGGGATTTCCGTTTCAAGACTTGGCTCGACCAAATCGTTCTTGGCCAGCTGAACATTACTGTTGTCCAGGGCCTCACGAACCGTTCCGGCTTCGGTAGCGAAGACTCGTTTCTGGCCATCAGCGTACAGTGATACTAGGCGCTGCGCATCGGCGCTAGCGGTTGGTGAGAGTGGCAAATGGCCGGACGATAGTCCGAAAAATACAATGGTGATGAGGATACCGATGGCCAGGAAATTGCGGGGTTGAGCAGTCAGCTTCTGGTAAGTCGCGGCCAGCGGACCTATTATGTGGCTTAAAATCGTAGTCTCTCGCGTTAAATACAAGAGGGACGTTTATTTTTAAGCTTTTCGTTTTTGAAGAACAAAATAATGGTACCCCTTCTGTCCGATAAGCGTCAATGTGGATAACTTTTGTATTCAATAATTAATAACAAAAAAATGCCCACCGACCACGAGGCCGGAGGGCAGCACGCAGTAAGCGGGCGGTTAAAAGGTACCGACCTGGGCTGAGTCGTCTTGGCGGATCTTCACCTGGTTACCATAATCACGGGCCAGCACCAGGGCGTTGTAATCAGCGGAAATCCGGCCGCGTTGGACCACGGCCCGAATCCTGATTTCGGTGGAGCTGCCGGCCCTGATGTCGACTATCGGGATTACACCCTCACTATTACCATCGCCGATAGTCAGGCGCGAGTTGTAGTCGGCGTTCACCGTTAAACTGGCGGTGACGTTGGCGACCCAGGCTTCGGCGCTGCTGTCAAGCTTGAGCGTGACTTCGCGGGCAGTGCCGCCGTATTTCACAACACTGTTGTAAGCGGCTTTTACCTCCAACTGGTTGGCCGTTCCCCCAAGCACTGTGAGGTCGGAGGAAGAGTCACCCGCCAGATCCAGCCGGCCGGACACCATACCCAGCTTGACCGAGCTGTTATAGGCCGCCCCGACATCCGCATCGTGAATGCGGCCGAGTACGTGCACTACTGAACTAGAATCACTCTTAACAGTGAGACCGACAATATCGCCGTCCCGGACCGTCACCTGACTTGAGTATTCAGCGCCGATGTGTAGGCTGCCATGTACGCCGGCGACAGTGACTCGCGAGCTGGAACCGGCTTCGATTTCGGCATCACTTACGCGACCGACAGTGGCGATCTGGTTGTATGCCACACCCAGCGTTAGGGCGGCCTGGGTGTCACCAATCATGATATTGCCGTCGACGCCATTGATATCCAGCCCGGTGCCTTCAGGCACGCGAATAGTCAGCCCGATGCTATCTTCCGGGGCCAATACTACGACATCGAGCCGTCTTAACAGCCAGCGGCTCCAGCGGCTATTAAACAAGCCGGTGCTATCGAGGTGAAGCGATAGGGCGTCCTGGGGTTTAACCCCGCGGAGCGTGACAGTATCGTTCTTTTCAGAGACCTGCAGCTTGGCGAGCCGCGAAGTCCTGCCTCGGGCTGTGATGTCGATGTCTTCGCCACCCACTTCAACCACCAGGGTGGCAAAAAGGTCTCTGAGCACCAGTTTGCGTCCGGTATGGCGTAGAGTGCGCACGGTTACCGGATCGGGTTTAGTTTCGGGCGCCGGGGTGAGCTTGCTTTCAAGTAACTTGCGGAGCTTCATGGCGGTTACTCCAAACCATGGGTCGGGCAGAACTCATTTAGTATCCAAGAACCGATTGAGTATGTCAAAGGGCCCGGGGAGTTGATTCCCGGGCCCTTATTGCGGGCTGGTGCGCCGGTTACGGTTGGGCCAATTTCAGCCCGACTTCGGTCAATTTCTGCTTGATCCAGTCTACGGACTTGGCGATGTCGAACTGCTCGAAGTGAGGCTTACGGGTGGCCTCTTCGACGGCCGCCCGGACCTTAACTTCGGTAAGGGCGGCCAGATCACCGAGCGTCGACAGGTTAATGACCGAGCGGATAGCATCCACTGGGGTGTTAGGGTAGCCGGGGTAGGGGCAGCTGTAGCGATCAAGCGATATTCTACGCACCCGGCTCTGGAGGACCTGGCGCTGCTTGTTTAGGTATTGCCCATGTGGCACCTGGACCCATGAATCCCCCGGCGGCGGTTCGGTGCTCTGGTCGTGAGGCGACAGATGCCAGCCGCGCTTTGCCAGCTTGATCTTGACTTGGTCAACCAAACTAGACCCCATGATGCGAATGTCGATTAGCTCAGACTCTGAGCAGGCCAGCAAATCCCCTACGGTGCTGATATCTTCCTCGCGCATCAGGCAGTGATACGCTCGGGTCGGCAGTTCCAGTGTTTTGAGCGGGCGTTCAAGCTCGTCGGTTGGTAGCGTCAGGAAGAGAAAATCATTAGGCATGACGGCTCCCTCGATCGGACCAGACTATGAACTGCGTTTCTTATACCAGCATCGTTGGACTTAATCAAGTTTTACAGATGAAGGAGTTGCCGGTTATTTGGTTGACATTTTGTTAATACTATGTTAGAGTGTGATCGGTTTATGCCTTGCTTGTTAGCGAGCATAGGTCGTATGCAAGCTGTACCGGTTGCTGGCCAGCTTTGTTTGTTCATTGAGAATCTGCACAGCGAGTGTGAGGGGAGATATTGATGAGTCTGTGTACGGCTCGCAGGGTGCTGGTTACTTTCTTGACCGGTATTTTGCTATTTGCTATCCCGGGAATTGCTTTCGCCGATGAACCAGACCGGTCACCCTGGCCGATCATGCCGACCGGTCCTGTCCATTTGGGCGTATGCCCACCTGTGCCAGGTCTGGAAGATCTAACTGGGGAGGCGCCGAGAAGACATGGGTCGCGTGAGCGGCCCGGGGGCTACCCAGCTGGCGTGAATCTTGGCTCCGACCAGGATACCCTAGTGTATGCGGCTCTCGGAGACTCGTTCGCTGCGGGGGAAGGGGCGCCGGATAATGTCACTGACAGCTGCGGTACGAACTTTCAGGATTTCGTTACCGGTACTGCTATCGAGGGCAACCACTGCCACCGGTCGGCCAATGCCTATCCGGTTAAGCTATGGGAGGCGCTAGAAGCCGAGAACCCGGCCTGGACCTTGGACCATCGTGCATGCAGTGGAGCTACCTCTAAGCATTTTGAGGACGAACAATCCTGGGATGAGACCTGGGGACCGTTCAATAAGCGTGAGCATGAAGAACGGGCTAACCCGCCGCAATGGGCGTCCGATTCTAAGACCGGCCACCCCAAGAAGCTGGACACGACCCGCCGGGCCAATCTGGTGACAATCACGATGACCGGCAACGATATTGGTTTTGCTGATATCGTCAAGGATTGTGTCACAGATATTTACTCGAGATATTTGAAGCCATACTTCTTCTGGGTCGACTGCTCGGACGACCGGGATGTGCTCATCGAAGACAAGGCTTCGGATATCAGGAAAAGGCTGGTTTCGACCTACCGCTCCGTGCAGGCAAATCTGGCCGAGGGTGGCCAATTGCTCGTGTCCGGCTATCCCCGGCCATTTCCGACTACCGAGAAGATGCCAGCGGAATGCGGCCTTGGTGTTCTTGCGAGAATCAGTAAGGAGAAGATGAAGTGGCTCAACAGTATCGCCGATCAGGCAAATAAGATTACCGAGGAAGCTGTTCGTGAGGTTGGTGCAACATACGTTGATGCCTCTGATATTCTCCAAGACGGCGACCACACGATGTGTGAGGATGTCGCCGGCCCGGAGCCCGGAAAGCGCTGGATTAACCGGGTCATCCCGACGAGCCAGGAGTGGAGCGCGCACCCGAATTCGTACCTGCTTCAAGCACAAGCGAACCGGATGTTAACTTGTTTCAAGGGCCTTAGAGAAGGCTTTTGCCACCGTCCGGCCCCGGTGCTAGAGGTGGCGCCCTCGCAACAGGCAATGCTACCGCCTCCACCGCCAGGCCAGGCGGATCAGCGCTCTATGGTCACTATCGGCAGGCACTTGTTGCTGCCCGATGAATGCGGAGATTATTGGCCTCTCTTGCCACAGGACGCATACGGCGATGTTCCGCTGGCCGGTGGCGTTTATGTTTTGGAGGAGCCCGGTCAGATGATAGGCAAGATTTACATGCATCTGATCAAGCTTGCCCCTGGCCGGAAGGAAGGCGTACGCGCCTACTTGGATAATCTTCCAAAGCCGTGCGTCGGGCATTATGGGCTCGGCTCGCCGCCGCTTACTTTCAAACCCATCACGCCTGCTCAACGAGACGCCGGCGATATGGTGTGGGAGTTTGACGCCGACGATCCCGAAGGCAGCTTGTCCGGAGCCAAGACGCTCGTGCTGACCGGTGACTATCTGCTTCAGGTGGTGTTTGTGCGGGCTGGAACTGATGCTATCACCAAAGAGCAGATGCTCACTCTATACCACCGGGAGCTGGGGTCGTATATCTATCCGCACCTCGGCAGGTATCTGCCCGGATTCTAGTTAACTAGTTTATCCTGGGAACAACGCGATAACCATTCGCGCATGTTCCCAGGGTATTTTTAATTGCATTGAGTCAAAAATATTAATCCGGCGCCAGCGGAAGTGCCGGCACCGGATGTTTGCTCAGGAGTTGAGCGGGAGGGGGGTTTGCAAGAACCACTGGCCGGCGCGCTCGACGAGCGTAAATGGTTCGCCTTGATCCCCGGTAATGCCGGAGAAGTCGTGTTGCCAGTTGGGCCCGGTCTCTATGGGCAGATCGATTTGACCGCCTTTCGGATTGGTCAGCACGAGGATACTGCCAAATGGATCGAGACCGACGAGCATCTCCCGCGAGACAGGCCGACCTTGGCCGTCGCGTACGACGAGGTATTCGTTCATAGTGTCCGTCCATTCGATGGTTGGCGGATTATGCGAGTTGGTGCGTGCTGCGGGGAGCAGTGCTCACTGCATACGTCTATTATTAATTATAGCATATCTTTGCTTTAGAGTCAATTCTAGGCGGCAGCTTGATCTGGGCGTAGCGCATCGTTGGCTAACTCGACTGTGGCTATGGTGTAGGTTGCCAACATCTTTTCCTGGTCTGGGCCGGGTGGTTGATCTTGGGCTTGTTTCCAGTATTGATCGAGATATTTGAGGGGGTCGGCGGTGAGATTTGCTTGGTCAACTAGGGTTTTGGCCTGAGCATCAAGGCTGGGTTGCGGTGAGTCGGGTTCTATTATGGCCATCAAGGCTACCCGCGCGTTGGTATCGACAGCTTTAGGGTAATTGGATGCATTTTCGGCGGATTTAGCGACCAGCTTGGAAAAATTCTGGGCTTTATCGAGGTCGCGGTCCTCCATTCGAAATTTGTAAAATACTTCTCTGGCTACCTCGACGTGAACCGCGTGACCGGCCTTGTTTTCGACCGCTTCGGCGAGCTGACGTTTAACTGACTCATCGCCCGTGATTTCGGATAGTCGGACCAGTCCTTCGAGCCGCAAGACGTGTTCTTGAATTTGATTGACGGCATCAAGGCCGCCGGCGATGTCACCGCGCGTACCATAGGCACCGGCTAATGACATATATACATCATCAGCCAGCCTGCGGTCATGAAGGTCGCGGGCAGTTTCGCTGGCCGATAGCAGGATGACGGTATCCTCGCTCTCGTTATTTAACTCCATTCGGGCCTGCCTTATGTGACCGGCTAGTTCAATCTCGTCGGCTGCAGGCTGGTTTTGCGCAGCTAATTCGTGGGCTTCAGTAATCTGCCGCATTAGTTCTTCGGTAGTTTCGCGGGCACCAGCAAAATCATTTTCCTGTCTGTGGCGGCCGCCGATATCGTGTTCTGCGCTCATACCACTAATGATAGCAGACTGGAACAGGGTATTAAGCTGCGGCCTTGTCTGTCTCGGGATGCTGCTTCCTGGCGAGCTCTAAGGTGGCTAGCGTATAGACCGTAAACATCAAGTCCTGGGCACGGCCGGGTCCGAGGCGGGCAGCCTGGGCGCGATACTCGTCGAGGGCTGCAAGGCCGGTAGTACGGTGGGCAGCCTGGGCGCGTATTCTAGCCTGCGTTTCGAGACTGGTACTGGGTGCCTTAGGTGGCACCCTGGTCTCTCGCTCTACCACTTCCCGGGCATTTGCGACGTCGGCGTAGTTGGGGTCTTTCTCGGCGGCGTCGCCAACTAACATTGCAAATGAGTCAGCTCTTTCGGCGAGATTTTCTTCAACCCGGAGCTTCAGATAGACCTTCTTCGCGACATCAATGTTAACGGCTTTACCCTCTTCGTTCATCGCAGAGTGCTTGATTTCATCGTGGACGCGGTCCGACCGGGTGACTTTGGCCAGGCGGATTAGGCCCTCGATGCGCGAAACATGGTCCTCGATCTGATCGATGGTGGCAAGCCCGCGGTCTACATCGCCTGCCGTACCGTACGTCTCGGCCAGGGCTTCATAAATGCTATCTGATAGCTCACTATCTTTTTCTTTGAGCTTATCCGCAATCTCGGTTGCAGACTTTAATGTTATGTCGCGCTCACTTTCCCCGGTTAGCTCTTGTCTGGCTTGCCTGGTGTGGGTGGCGATTTCGACCTCATCCTGCTCGGTAAGGCGGCCTATCTGCCGCCTGGCTTCAATGCCTTGTTCTGCTAGCTGCCTAAGCTCCTCGGTGGCTTTACGGGTGTCGGCGAACATACCCTGTTCGGCACCGGGATCTTGAGGGGATTGTTCTCTAGTCATTGTGCTAATGATAACAGATGCTCAGAGCCTTAATTTGAGTTTGGCATGACAGAGCCCCACTGGCGGTGGGGTTGCCAATGGGGCAAAAAAAATAAGGTCCGGGAAAGAATCCCGGACCTTAGACTTACCGATCTGTTTCTTGGGTCAGGGACAGGCCGCAGTCTTGAAGTGACGCATTAATTATCTCGAGCGCATCGAAGCCGGTTATTTTCTCGAACTTCCAGACGTAGGTGGCCGGCTTTTCGTCCCAGGGCAGCCGTAGCACTTCGACGTCCGTCAACGAGACCAACTGACCGACTGTTACAATTCCAAGCTCCTTGAGCGAGGCGATGATCTGCGAATTCCAGCGGAGGATCTTATCAACGGGTAGCCGGATGAAACGGCTGCGGAGAAAGAGCCAGTCTTGGTACTTAACCCACTGGTCACCCGGCGGAGGAGCTAATCCCTGGCCATGGGTGGACAAGTGCCAACCCCGTTCATCAAGCCGGGTTGTTACTTCTCTTAAAGATACTGCTCCAAAGTTTCGTATCTCTAACAGCTCGGGCCCAGAACGCTGCAGAAGGTCATCGACGGTACTAATATTCTCCCGGTGCAAGCAATTGAGTGGCCGCTCCGTTAGCTTAAGCGTGTTGACTGGTTGATCGAGAACCTCGCGGGGCAGGGTTAAGTAAAGAAAATCGTCAGGATTTTCGAGCGGCCCGACCTCAGCTGCGGCCTTGTCAAGATACTTGGCTGACTCATGGTTATCGCTTGAACGAATCAGTGACTGAATCGACTGTAGCGCCTCGAGAACCATCTGAGGATCGAGTGAGCTGCCCTGAGGGTTAGTTAGCTCGGCATAGATTTCGATCCATAGACGCCTCGCTTCAAGCCGCTGGTTGGGTGTAGCGGTAGCATAGCGGGCCACTGGCGTGTCCTCTCGGTGAATTACTTCCGGCTGTGCAGACGACTCTTGAGAACGCGTCGCGGTGCGCCGCTATAGCGGTTAAATGTTATCCACTCGTCGCCTGACGGCGGCGCCAGATCAGGATCGTCGTGACGGGATAGATGCCAGCCATGTACAGCAAGCGCGCGGTTTAGCTCCTCCAGCAGCCTGGGGCCGAAATAGGCTATATCTAGTAAATCGGCCGCCGACCGCTCAAGCAAATCCTCAATAGTATCAATGCCGTGACGCTTCAGGATATTGTAAGTAGTGGTTTTGAGCCCCAGCATCTGAATGTCGGTCGTTAAGACTTCCGGGGGTAAGCTCAGGTAAAGAAATTCATCCTCTACCGGCTTAGGAGTAATTGTTAGCTCGAATACTTTGCCCGATAACAAGACGTCCAAAGTCTGGATGAGTAATACGGGATCGATGCGGCTGCCGTCGGGATTGGCAAGTTCGGACTGAAGCCGGCCGAGTCGCCGCATTAGCTCACGATAGGTGCTGCCAGAGACGAAATGACGCATGGCAAGAGCCTCCGATACGAGATCGTTGTCCTGGGATTACGTACTATACGATGGTTCGAGCCGTCAATCAAGTTTGCGGATGGGGTTGTCTATTTTGATCAAGTAATTATCTGATTCTGTTTGGGCAACCATAATTGAGGCGATGAGGTGTTCTTGTGCTATCCACCGGTGTGGACTAGTGTCTCGAGGTGGGTCTGGATCGACGATAAGAAACTGGCCGTCCTTGTAGCCCGCACAGGTTACGGCATGGGTAAGCGAACGTCCCTGAATGGGGTCAGCTACAAACGTGTCGGACTCTTGATTGTAGCGTTGTTTTGCTGCCTGGTTAAGGTAGGTTGAGCTCAATAGGATGAGGTACGGGCCGCTGTCGAGTAAATCTCGTAATAATTTCGCGCTTAGCTGCGGGAAGGCGAAATTGCCACCTTCTTTTACATATAATTCAAAACCATCGACGAGGATATGATGGTATTTGGCTAGCCATGAATTAGCTGGAATATACTTCTGACGCTCCCGTAAGCCGGCTAGAACTTCATGAGGATTTAGGTCTACCCAGCTCCGGTCAAACAACTCGACATCAAAAATATACATGGTTGTTTTGTAACCCGCCCGCGCAAAGTAGGCGGCCATATGCCCTTGAGAGGTGCCAATTTTGTTGCCATTTTCAACATAAACTGGTACTTCTTCGATAACTCTTTGGACGGTTATGGATGGGTCATAGTGGGAAATGACCTGCGTGGCAGCGGTTTGCATACATTCACTGGCGTTTTGCTTGATGGGCTTGATTTGGTATTCGATTGGCTGCATGAACTTTAGTGTATCAGACCGAGAAGTCATATGTGTTGGCCCACTATGTAGTCAAACTTAGTACGTAGTTTAACTACATAGTGGGGTATTTGACTGGAGGGAAGTCCGCTTAGAGAGGCACTTAAACCAAGCAAGTTTACGGATGAGTCGGGTCATGACAAAGCCCCACTGGCGATGGAGTTGCCAATGGGGCGGTTACATCGAAGATGGCTGCCATACGCCTGCGCGGAGTGGACGGTGGGTCTTGAAGCAGCATTCTTAATAGTAGCTCCCCAGGGTATTGTCCTTGTGATATTGAGATGCGAAGTACCGGGTGGCTTGAGTTGTATCACTGTCAAGGTCTTCGAGTAATTCTTCTATTACGATTTCTTTGTTCCGCTCTATAATTTCTGGCGTGACAACGGGAGATTGCAGAACCGATAGGACCAGCTGGAGGGCTCGCTCTGAATCATTTTTTGCTACCCCGACATAATAGGTTGTCTTCTCCTGATCGATCACGGCATCAAAGGTGTCCAGCATATAGTCATTGATCCATTCATGACGCCGAATGCTAGCTTCGGCGATTTCCGCTACCACATGCTCAACGAAATGGGCCAAGCCAAAAAACTCATCTGAATCATTTCGTGCGCCAACCCTGACAACCAGTTCAAGGTAGATTGACTCAACGTGGGGATGAGTTTTGGGGCTTACAATGGTAAGTCCATTTGCTAGTTTTTTTACTGAGACGGTATTGTTCATAGTGACAGTTGTTGGAAGGCTGGACTCGCTCACCACACCTTGACTTACACAGGCTATGCTTGGGGTTTGGCCCCGGCTGGCCTCGGTAGAGGTTTCGTAAAGCTAGCAACGATTGTGGTGATAACAAATATGACAAACCAAATTACGCTGACATGAGAGTCCTTAGGATCGATAAGAGCATGAATTAAATAAATGATGAGCCATGCTGAGATGAAGAATATTGCAATCCTCCATTGGCTACTGCTACTTCTGGAGCTTTTGCCGAGGATGCCTTCGTATGGCGTATCGCGCCAGCTACCAATGAAGAAAAAGACTATTCCTAGACCAGCTCCCACGATTACACTATCAGTAAGCGCAGTCCAAAAAGTTGCCGGCAAGAGCCAGGCAAGGAAATACCTCCATGCAAGTTGAAGCCATAAAAGTTGCCTGAGTATTCTCATTGCCCGTACCCTTAAGTTGCTTTGCTATCTTTTTGCTGCTGCACCTCCGGTCTAGGTAGGGGCTTGGTGAAGTATAACGTGGTAGCCGCCGCAGCAAACACCGCGAACCACCATATATCTGTAGACAGTGGCTTGTCTTGTAGGAGAAATAGAGCAAGGCGAATAGCCACGCAGCCCAAAAGATAATACACTACTGTCATCAATCGCTTGCCTGGTCCGGCATCATCAGCGACCGGATCTTTGTACGGGGCGTTACGCCAATCTCTGAAAAGATAGGCCACAACCGCAAAAGAGCCGCCTCCCAAAATTGCATCGCCGGTAGCTGCTGCTCCCAGTGTTATCCAAAAGAGCCAGTAAAGGAAGTGGTGCCAAGCAAGCTGAATCTTAAAATTTGATACTGATGGTTTCATACGTGAATAATAACAGTTTTGTGGGCCTGGGGTGCGTCTCGACGAGACATACCCCAGGCCGGTGACCGGTCATGCTACGAGCAAGACTCCAGCCAGGAAGCTGATTGATGCGGGTTAGAGGGGTAGGAGATGTACGAGCTAGGTGCCACTATCTCAGGGGCCCAAGTAATTCCGAGGCACATACCGTCAGGAATCATCACCTTTTCGGCTGCCCACAAGCCGGTGGCACCAGCGACAGCACCCACGACCTTAACCCCGTCTTTGGTCGGATCAATGCCGCCAGATCGTATGATATGGCTCATAATCGGACCAAACTTTGCCAAGGCCTCGGCACCAAGCTGTGTACCTTTAATTCCTGCTCCTCCGCCAACGGTAGAGGCTAGGTAGGCCAATTCTGTACCCTCACGAGTAAGCCTGATCTCCATGCCATTTTCACCCCAGTAGGCCCGACCAAGTCCAAAATGGACCGGAGCACTATCGCCGGTCGCAGCGTTAGCGGTACCGGCACTACTGGTGAGACTAAGACCGAGTACCATTGCGAAGACAGTCGCAACTGTCAGCACGAGCTTGACTGCACGGCGACCAAGCAGGTTCAGGTTGTCAAACATGGGTGAAGCTTGCACTTGCGGGAAAGCCAAAACAGACATTGGTCAATTCCAATCTTCCGTAGGTTTTGGGATTGAGGTCTGTGTAGCCCGAGTTGGATGTCAATGGTGCCCGAATAGGTATGCTGAACGAAAGAGGGGCTTTCAGCTATTCCACAGTATAAGCAGCTATTTGCAAATTGCAAACATAAGCTTAAATGTGATCAGTCTTAGAACGGTGCTCCGCGTCGATTTTGGCAGTAAGTTCTTTGAGTTCATCGTCCGTCATAATCTTTAACCCCAGTTCTGCGGCCACGGCATGAATTCGCTTTTCGGCCTCAGCCTGCTGCTCGCGGTCGGAGAGAAGAATCTCCAACTCGACATGATATTGCCAATTTTCGCTGTATTTTACCGCTAGCTCCACACCTTTAAATTTATAATTGTGACGTTTTTGGAATGATTGCTGTACTTCGGTAAAGCCAAGTGATTTAAACATGTGGACGGATTTTTCGACTTGATCCGGGTCAATGGGTATTTCAATTTCTTCGAAGTCACTGCCTTGGCCAATGCGATTGAGCTTCAGGACAATTTTGGCCGAGTTGGTCGACTGGTTATCAACGACTTTTAAGAGCTTGCCGGGAAGAATAAAGAAGAAAACATTTTTGTCATCCTCGCCGAGATCTGTGGCGTTGCCATCGAGGAAGGCTATGAGCTTGTGATATTCTGCCTCGTTGACGAGGGCGCGATATTCGAGTTCAATGTTAGGCATGTGAATTCCAGTTAAGTGGTCTAATCAAGTTTGCGGATGGGGGCGAAGGAGAGAGATAGGCGTTTGGCGCCAACGCCGGTGAAAGCGGCCGTGACTTCGTCGCCGTTAATGTCGGAGACGATGCCTTCACCGAACTTGGTGTGCTCGATGCGGTCGCCGGGTTTGAGGTCAAGGCCAAGCATGGTTTCGCGATGGCGGTCGGCTTCGCGGGCGGTGGCAGCCAGGTCGGCGGCGGGCATAGTGGGTACATTCCAGCTGCCGGCGCCGGCGCCATGGGGCGCTGCTCCCCCGCCGTAGCGGCCGGCCCGGGCGGCCGTACCCCACTCGCTGCCTTCGGATTGCAGGCCGGGCGGAATTTCGGTGATGAAGCGCGAGGGTGGGTTGTGGTTAGTGCCACCGTAGAGCAGGCGTGAGTTGGCATAAATGAGGAACAGGCGCTCTTTGGCCCGGGTCATGCCGACGTAGCAGAGGCGGCGCTCTTCTTCCATTTGGTCACCGTCGAACAGGGAGCGGGAGTGCGGGAAAATACCTTCTTCCATGCCGGGGATGAAGACCACCGGGAACTCCAGGCCTTTGGCGGCGTGGAGGGTCATGAGAGTGACGGCGTTGGATTCTTGCGAGTAGTTGTCGATGTCGGAGATGAGGGCGATTTCTTCGAGAAAACCTTCAAGGGTGAGCTCGTTGTAGGTTTCGGCCACGCTGAGGAGCTCCTTGACGTTTTCGATGCGGTCGGCGGCCGTGACGGAGCCGTCATCAAGGTATTGGAGGTAGCCGGAGCGTTTGAGGATGAGATCGAGGAGCGGGCCGGCTGGGAGTTTGGTGGCTTCGGCGCGGAGGCCGTCGATGAGCAGGGCGAATTGTTTGAGGGCGTTGACGGCCCGGGTTTGGAGGCCGGGAGCATCGCCTGCGCGGCGGAAGGCGGCCATGAGGCCGAGGCCTTGGGCGCGCTGCCATTGTTCGAGCCGGGCCAAGCTGACGTCGCCGAGGCCCCGGGGTGGTAGGTTGATGATGCGGCCGAAGCTAACGACATCGTCGGGTTGGTAGACGAAGCGCAGGTAGGCCAGGGCGTCCTTAATTTCGCGGCGCTCGTAGAACCGGGTGCCGCCGACAATTTTGTACGGCAGGTTGTAGCGCAAAAAAGCCTCTTCTAGAGAGCGGGACTGGGCGTTGGTCCGGTAGAGGACGGCAAAATCGTAGAGCTCGCGTTTGTCGGTGACAGCTAGCTCCTGGATTTGGCGGACAATCCACTCCCCTTCTTGGACTTCGTTGTAGACATTGACGGTGCCGATGCCCATACCTTCAGCCGCTTCGGTCCAGAGCTTTTTGTCGGAGCGGACGCGGTTTTTGGCGATGATGGCGTGAGCGGCATCGAGGATGTTGCGGGTTGAGCGGTAATTTTGTTCTAATTTAACGATTTGAGCTTCGGGGTAGTCTTTCTCAAAATCGAGGATGTTTTGGAAGTTAGCGCCGCGCCAGGAATAAATACTCTGCCAGTCGTCCCCCACGACGCAGAGGTTGCGATGGCCTGAGGCCAGGAGTTTGGTGAGTTGGTATTGGGCGTGGTTGGTGTCCTGGTACTCGTCGACCATGATGTAGGCGAATTGTTGCTGGTATTTGGCCAGTATGTCCGGGTATTTGCGGAACATGCGGACGGTTTGGAAGATGAGATCGTCAAAGTCGAGGGCGCCGGCGTCCTTGAGAATGGCTTGGTAAACGGGGTAGACTTTGGCGGCCGCATCCTGGGCTTTACCTTGGGCTAATTTGGCATATTGAGCGGCGTCGACCAGTTCGTTCTTGGCACTGGAGATAAGGTTATGGATGAGGTTGGGGGTAAATTGTTTTTCATCGATATTGGCTTGGCGCATAGCGCGTTTGATCGCGGACTGGGAGTCGGCCGCATCAAAGATGAGGAAGTTAGAGGGTAGGCCGATGCCGGTGGCTTCGCGGCGGAGTAGGCGCAGAGATACAGAGTGGAAGGTGCCGATGTAGGGGAAATAGGAGCGGTTGGTTGAGTCGAGGCCGAGGAGTGAGAGGACGCGGCCGCGCATTTCGCCGGCGGCTTTGTTGGTGAAGGTGACAGCCAGGATGTTGAGCGGCCGGACGTGTTTTTCGGCCACCAGGTAGGCGATGCGATGGGTTAGGGCCTTGGTTTTGCCCGAGCCGGCGCCGGCTAGAATGAGGACCGGGCCGTCGGTAGTTTCGGCGGCTAGGCGTTGGGGTTCATTGAGATCTGAGAGTAAGGGATGCACAATCAATAGTTTACCGTACCGAACGCAGCCGAACTAGCGGTTGTTTTGTGGTGCATATGGTATTGGCACGAGATTGGTTGGCTAGCGCATAAATATCATATAGGCCACATAGCCAAGGCCACCCAACAGCCCGACGCCGGCCACTAGAGCAACAACCTCGATCTTGGACATGGGCGTGGGATGCGTTTTGGGTGTCAGGGGTGTCTTGCCGTCAACAGCTGCCGGCGGCACCGGTGGAGCCTGTTGGGCCACCGGTGCCGGAGCCTGAGCCGGGGCTTGAGTTGGAGCAGGGGTTTGGGCTGGAGGAGCGGCTGGCTCGGATTCGGGTGCGGAAGCCGTCTCAGGTTCTGGTTCTGGTTCGTCCGCAGACTGGGCTTCGGTTTCAAGAGCCGGTTCGGGCTCTGGTGTTGGTGCTGAAGTACCCTGTGCATCTGGAGCAGACACTCCGTCAACTGCTGCCACCGGCTCTGATACTTCGGACTCGGGCTCTGCAGTAGCCACCTCCGGCTCTGCAACCGGCTCATCCACCACAGGGGCTGGTGCTTTGGGCTTGGAAATAATACTGTCCACTGGCTTGGCTACAACCGCGCCGTGAATTTCAGATGCATGTTTGGGAGCCGGCTTATGTTTCGGATGGGTGGGAGCCTGTTCTGGCTCTGGGTCCGACTTTGGCTCTGGTTCTGGATCTGGGTTAATTTCTGGCTTGGGTTCGGGCTCAGGCTTGTCCTCGGGCTCGGGTGCCGGTTCGGGCTCAGGGTCCGAGTCCGGCTTTGGGTCCGGGTCGGCCGCCTTATCTTCGGCGGCCTTTTCCTCGACGGCAGCGACAGCAGCTTCCAGGGCGGCAGCCGCCTCAGTGGCGGAGCCGTCAACCACCACTGTCTCAGTCGTTTTCGTTGGCGTATCAATGGCGGCCGGTTTATCTGCGACGGGCTCGGGATCGGAAGGCTTGTCGTCGTCTTCGGATTTGGCTTCTGGCTTATCAATCTTGGCTTTTACCTCGGGGACCTTCGGCTCATCAGCCGGCGACTCCTTAGTCTCAGAGACCACTTCGGCAACTACCTCTGCCTCGGCCTTGGCCTCCTCTTCGGTGGGTGGCCCGGCGTCGGCCGGCTTGGCCCCATCAGGAATTAATGGCTTGGTATGGGCGTTAGATTCAATATGACCACAGTTGAGGCACAACATACCGTTGCGCGATTCTATCATCTCGTGCTGACATTTTGGGCATTGCATGAGTCAACTATACCATTATCATGGTTATGCTAAAAATCATCGGCTAACTCTAGGCGTTCGACCCCGCGGCCTTCGAGTTCACGCCGGTAACGCTCTTCCAGTGGCCGTAACTCGAGTACGTCGTCCTCGCGGTTAACCTCATCTATGTGCACACCCCGCTGGCGGGCTAAATCGCGCTGGGCTAGCCGTTCAGTGAGCTCATCCCAGAAGACGTGGTCGTCGTAGTCGAGGATGTATTGGTCATACAGCCGCTCGGTCCATTCGGCCGCCATGTAATATTCGCCTGTCTCAGCATCCCGCTCAATGCCGGGTAATTTGCTTTTGGCCAGCAACCGTTGCGTGACGGCCGTGGCTTTGTCGTCCTGGAAGTCGTTGTCGTGATGAGCATTAATAAACCACTCGCCAAGATAAGCCAGTTCGATCAATTTCTTGAGCTCGTCGGGTTCGAATGATACCGTCATCGTTTACACTTTACGCTTGTACATAGCCCGCGACAATGTTGATCTTGGCATATATGAGAAAATGGCCCCAGCCACTCCCAATCACTGACGTGATGACTATCATCAGGTGGTGCAAGCAGTATGCTTGAAATGAACATTGTTATTAACATCATATAATTGTACATATGCAACAAGCATGAACCCCGCTGCCAAGGATCGGCAGCGGGGCATTTTGTGGTGGATTAATAGTTAGGATCGCAGATAGCGCGCAGGCGGCGGTGGACGTCATGCAGGACGTCGCTGCCTTCGACAAGAAGCGCCTGGACGATGACATACGCGCGGTGCTGAGGGTCTTCGGCCGGGAGCCATTGGCGCTTTTCATCTTGCCCAGGCTTCTGATCCTCGGGCTGAGTGAGAACTGCCGGTGGCTGAGCTGTGGGTTTGTCCACGAGTGACAGGAGCTCGGGCGGAGGCGTCAGATATACTTCCCAGCTGCCACGCCCGCTGGCACCTGGCTTTTTCCGCAAAGCGCGATGCAGTTTGGCTTCCCGGCTGGTGGAAGTCAGCGTATGGGGTAGAGCTTTGCTTTCACCGGTGATGTCTCGTAGGTGCTGGCCGAAGCCCCCTTTGACGCGGTTGTCGTCATCCAGGTATTGCTGCCGGTTAGCCAGCATGAGGGCGACGGCGGCTTGGACGCGCAATCTCCGGCCAGGCAAAGTGTGAATTTTGTCCCGGTCAATCTTGCCTGCTAGTACGCCTCGAATCACTGCTTGTGATTCGACTGATAGAGAACTTGTCATGGCCACAACTCCATCTCGGTAGTGAGTGCGGATGCAGCTAATATGCCACTCGTAGTGGTATCAGTCAAATGTATGTGTATCTGGTTGGTAGCGAATAATTGATTTTATTCTCATTATGTGTTACAATTGTAGTAACAGAGGTTCTCTCCTCCACAGGAAGGGGTTCTTATGTCGCACCACCGCTTCAATATGATTGTCGCGACCATTCTTGGCCTCATGGCACTGATTGGCGTGGAGCTACTAGTGCTTTCGACCAAAATGAGCGGCACGGATGCACTGTACTGGCAGATTGGTATGTTTGTCAGCGGTGTTGGTACTGTTTCGTGCTTGGCGTTCTTGGTTAGCGAATCTAGGCAAGGACATGCGCTGTCAGCGGGTGTCGGTTGCTGGTTTCTGATGCTGGGGATCATAGCTATCAGCCAGGACACGCACGCGAGCTTGACCCGCCACACCGGCATGCCGATATTGCTGTTATGGGTCCTGGCTTTTGCGGCCGGGTCATTTTGCCTACTACAGCACCCAGTCGCCCGCGAGGCTTTAGGCCTCCCCGCACGAGAACTGAAGGAGAAACCATGAGTATCCCCAGTGCTACCGAGGTAACCCAGGCGTTTATTGGTGAGGCGTTTCCCGATGGGGTCAGCGAAGAGGACGGACCTGATCTGCAGGCCGTCGTGGAGAAGTTCTTGGCTCAGATTGGCGGGCTGTTTGACCAGCCGCTAGATGAGCTGCTCGTGGATGCGCCGACGTTCGCCCGGATTAAGTCAGCCTTCTTGCAGCAGTATGCGGCGGGGCTGATGGAGACCGGCGACGGCATGCTCGATGGTATGGCGGCACACATCTTTTTCGAGCAAGCGGCTCAGCTGGAAGCTCAAGCCCAGACCCCTGCTTCTCCGGGAACGAGCGGGCAGAAACTACTGAAACCGCTTTTGCCCCCGACGCTTCATCCGGAGGTGACGGAACTGTTGGACAAAAACCAGCTGACCGTGGCCCGGTTGTTGGAACTGCAGCCGAGTGTCTTGCTGAGTGATGAGGACCCGGACGATGAGTAACTAGAGAGACACAGTCCCCGACCAGGGGGCGGCATTCGCCGCCCCCTGCTTTTTTTGGCTATTTGAGGCTTTGGGCGGCCTTGACAATGGCGGCAAACTCTTCGTAATTGAGGCTAGCGCCGCCCACCAGCAGACCGTCGACGCCGTCGATGTGTAGAATGGCAGAGACAAATTCGGGCTCGACGCTGGCGCCGTAGAGGATGCGGACGTTGGCGCCGCCTTGTTCACCGTAGAGCTCCTCGACGGTGTGGCGGATGGTGCGGATAACCGGCTTGATTTGACCGGGGGTGGCCGGCGAGTGCGAGCCGATGGCCCAGACCGGTTCGTAGGCAATGACGATTTGAGCGACATCGGCGGCTGTGAGTTGGGCGAGGTCAGCGGTGAGCTGATCGGTGACAACCTTTTTGGTTAGGTTATGCTCGCGGTCGTGGAGGCTTTCGCCGACACAGAGGATTGGGATGATGTCGTTGCGTAGCGCTGCGGCCATTTTTTTGGCGATGAGTTTGTCGTCCTCGCCCATGGCCCGGCGCTCAGAATGGCCGATGATGGAGTAGCTGGCCATACCTTTGAGCATGGCGGGCGATATTTCGCCGGTAAAGGCGCCTTGGTCCAGGTAATGGATGTTCTGACTGCCGAGTTTGAGTTTCTTGTTGTCGAGCTCTTTGGAAATAGGATAAATGTCGATAAACGGCGGGCAGATAACGACTTCGGTTTGAGGGTCAACTGACAGTTTGTTTTGGAGCCGGTGCACTAGCACGCTGGCCTCGCCCGGATTGAGGTTCATTTTCCAGTTGCCAACGATTAATCGTGTCATGTCTGTGTAGACCCTTTACTTCATTGCCATTGTAGCGCTTATGGTGGGTCCAACGCAAAGTTGGCCGTTTTATGCTCTGGTACGGCCGACTAGGATGGTTTTGCTTTACAGCTGGATAGGGTACTGAACTGAGGGCAGTGTTGTGTATTTTACTACGGAATGAGTGTTTTATATCCTATACAGAGCCAAAATTGGATACGCGCTTTGAAGGCCCCGAATTACTGCCCTGAGGGCAGTAGGTATTCACATTGAAATGGCGGTGCCGGGGGCTTGATGACCCAAAATAAATAAACATTTCGCTATATAATTGATTCATATACGGAAGGCGTATCACGACCATGAGCGGTGAACGGGTAGGCGGACCAGGCGGCGAGGATTTTAAGGCTCGCACTCCAGAACAGCTGAGCGAAGAACTGCACTCAGAGGCCGGAGAGGCCGCGGGCTCCGAGCAAGGTGAAAACGGGGAGCCGGCCAAGGACAGGGTTATGGCCCGGGTAATTAAGTCGGTTGAGAGCAGTAGCGAGGCGTATGGGCTCAGTACGGAAATCGACATAGCCCGGCGTCAGCTTGACCGGTTACCCGAAGAGACGGCTGACGAGCGGCAAAAAATAACTGACGCACGACAAGAGTTGCCCAAAAACATCGCGGCGCTTGAGCGACAGCGCGAGGGCGTGGTTGCAGGTGACGCAGCACTATATGAGAAGTTATACGACATTGACCCTGACAGATATGATCCGAGCGACCCAGAGAGCATGATGGCCTTACTCGAGGCGGGCGGGCCGTTGCTAAGACTGGGCTGGAAGATGCGCGATATCAAGCGGGGATCCGTGCTTGTTGAAGCGGTGTTGGCCCGCCTGGCCGATCCGCAACAGACGAGGATCGGGAATACGCCAAACGTAGTTAGAGACGGGCTCTCGGGGATTATGGATGAAGGAGACGTTAGGCGTTTACATCAGAGTCTGGCGAGTAACGACTGGAGGGAGAACCGCCGGGAGTTATGGCAGGAAGAGCTTCACGATTTTTATTCTCGTTTAGAAGGTATGAAAAGTGAGGTGAGTGACAAGATGGAGGCGTTTATGCAAGAGTACGCTTCAAGATAATTTATTTGTCTTGTAATGCCTCAATGCCGGGCAATTGTTTGCCGGCCATGAGCGCCAGGGAGGCGCCGCCGCCGGTAGACACCCAGGAGAACTGGTCGTGGCGGCCGGCTTCGTCGACGAAGCCGGCTGTGTCGCCGCCGCCGATGACCGAGATCTCGCCCGGCAGCGCCACGATGGCGCCGGCCATGGCCAGAGAACCGGCCGCAAATTCGGGTACTTCGGTGAGGCCGAGCGGGCCGTTCCAGATAACGGTGCTCTTGTTATCGAAGTCCAAGAATTCATAGACGGCCCGGCTGAGTTGGCGGGGAAACTCCGGCGATACATCAACGATGTAGTCGTCGGGCTCAACGGCTGAGACCTTGACGGTGCGCAGGTGCTTGGGGGTTTCGGTGCTCTTGCTGACAACCACCTCCTCCGGCAAGAACAGCTGGGTGTCTTCGCGCTTGGCTAGCTCTATTAACTGTTTGGCGGTGTTCACGTAATCCGGTTCGGCCAGGCTTTTACCGATTTCGCGGCCCCCGGCCAGCAAGAAGGTGTTGGCCATGGCGCCGCCGAGCAGGAGTACGTCCACCTTGGGAATGAGATTGTTGAGTAGTTCAATTTTGGTTGAGACTTTGGCGCCGCCGATAATGGCTACTAGCGGCCGGTTTGGTTTGTCCAGCGCGCCCCGGATGTGCTCGACCTCTTTTTCGACTAGAAGTCCGGCTACGGCCGGCAGGTATTTGGCCACCCCGGAGACTGAGGCCTGATCGCGGTGATCAACGGCGAAGGCATCGTTGACGTAGATGTCGCCTAGATTGGCAAGTTGGCGGGCGAAACCGGGGTCGTTGTCCAGTTCTGGCTGGTGAAAGCGAACGTTCTCGAGCATCATGACCTCGCCGGGGCGCAGGTCGCGGGCGGCCTTGAGGACAGCTTCGCCAATGCAGTCTTCGTGAAAAGCGATGGGCCGGTTTAATAGCTCTGAGGCCTTGGCGGCTACGGGCCGCAAGCTGTGAGTTGCATCCGGCTTGCCCTTGGGTTCGCCCAGGTGACTCATTAATACCAGTGAGCATTCCTGTTCCAGCAGGTACTGGAGGGTGGGCAGGCTGGCCTGGATACGGAAGTCGTCTGTGACGGCGCCGTCTTTGACGGGCACGTTGTAATCAACCCTGACCAGGATGCGCTTACCTTTAACATCGATGTCGCGGATGGTTTTCTTGTGCATGGTTTTTATTGTAGGCGAAATCTGGGAATTCTTCTAATGTGGGCGGGTATAATGGCTGATGTTTGGTCCCGGGCCTCGCTCACCTGAGGACAATTCCGTGGCACTACCTACTGAACTGAGGGCAGTAAGGTGTTTGAGTCTTTCATGTATTGGCTTGGCGCAGCTTTTATTCGGTGCTGACAAATTGTGTACTGCCCTCAGTTCAGTCCCCTTGGCAGAGAAAGTAGAACCCCAGGCTGGGTTGCCTGGGGTTGCGGCGGGACTAGGTGAAACAGAATCTTCATGGCTAGCCGGCCATTGGTGGCGAGGGGTGCGAGCACCATCTCAATTTTGCAGTTATGGCCGGGGATGGTGTCGGTGGTAAGTAATGCAAGTATTAGGGCCTAAAAAAGAATGCTCTGAGTATCTTGCGATACCCAGAGCTGTCGGGCGGGACATTGCTGGTGGTTAGTCCTTCTTGAAGCCGGCCCCTGAAATCGTGATCGTGGTGGTGGCACTGTCGTACTCGTGCGTGACGAATCCGCGGCGACCGAGGACGAGCATCAAAGGATGCAAGACCGCAATAAACGGCAGACAGACACAGGCCAACAAGATGCCCACTGTGCCGGCGGCGCGGGCGTACGGATTGGTGACCTCCCGGCCGCGGTACTCAATGGACAGATGCCTTGTGTTGGACATTTTCAACTCCTACCTGAGCGCGAGTGAAGGGTGATGACAGGAGAGCGATCAGCTGGCCCGGTATCTTCTCCGGTTGCTACTCCGAACGATCTGGCGGATAGAATTGTAGCGGGAATACCGGGGCTGCATGGTAGCAACGATGGCTGCGACGGTGAAGATTCCAGCGTCATAGAGAATGTGTGCGACAA
The DNA here is from genome assembly GCA_041743505.1 of Candidatus Saccharimonadia bacterium. Lineage (GTDB taxonomy): Bacteria > Patescibacteriota > Saccharimonadia > UBA4664 > UBA4664 > JBGTMQ01. The sequence goes on along the minus strand of JBGTMQ010000020.1, from coordinate 90,460 downwards.
TAGCGGTCCAGAGCCCATAGTTAAACATGAGCCAGAAGAAGACCATGCCGAGGAACCAGGAATTGAGCCAGCCGAACCACCCCAAATAGATATGGCCTGTCTGGAATCTCCAGTTACACATCACAACCGCGGCGGCTAGGACCCAGCCGGCGCCAAGCAGTTGCGGGCTAAGAGCGCCCAGAGTCAGCCAGTTTGCCAGCGGGATGAAGCCTTCGACATACACCCAGCGGACGATTCCGAAGGTGATGAAGTTGAGGAATTGGAGGAGCACCATGACGGACATGAACATCAGCCACCGGAAAATCATTTCCTCGAACAGTCCGGCGTTGAGGCTCTTCCATAATCCAACGAGGAATATCTCGGCCGGCTCCTCGTCCCGGGGCTGACGCGCCAGTATTTGAAGAAACCCTACCAAGAACGTGATGCCTGTACCCCAGACGAAGATAAACCAGACATCGCCCAGGCCGTCGGTCATGCTACCACGAATTTGCCAGGGGGCGTCGAACGGTAGTTCCATCCAGGAGCGGGCGACTAGCCAAAGGAAGCCCGCCACGACGAGTGATCCTAGGAACAATTCGAAGATGCCAGCGGTACTTGCCATGGGCAAGCCGTAACGCCGCCTAATGGTGCCTGCCATAAAGCGCCCCAATCAGTGGTGGGATCCAAGGGAATGTGGTTAATTAAGGTGCATTGTTTATTATACCACAAAACTTTGTAATTGCAATAAAAGAAAATACCCCCGCCAACTATTAAAGTTTTTGGGGGTCTGGTGGTCAACATGATGGCGTGATGGTTGACCGTGGGACTGGCCGGGCGAGAGTCTCTGGATGGATGATGATTCTGGTAGCGCCGGTGACGGCCGGGACTTCCAGGATGAGAAACCCGGGATGCCGCTCGGCCTTGAGATGAGGCATGGTTACCCAGGTGAGGTCGCCGACTGATACCTGAAAGTCCGTGGCCTGATTGGGCACACCGTTGCAGACGAACAGTTGCGGGTACTCCGGCCGTCGAATCATGGGTGCGGCTCTTTCCGACCCTTGGATACTTCGTCGAGCAGACGCTGGGCCTTGCCTTGCTCAACCTCACCGTCCAGATAGACGAGGGCGCTTTGGAGCGAGTCATCCATGAGGTCTTTGAGATCCGTGTCGCCAGGATGTGTGGTGAGCAAGGACCGATAGCACTCGGTGAGCCGGAGGTTGAGTATCCCCCGCTGCTTGTCAGTGAGCCCCGTATCATCCTCATCGTGGAGGTAATACTCGATAGCAGCTTCATCCAGTCCCTGGGCCTGGAAGTACTCCCCATAGCTAACGTAGCGCCTGAGTAATCCGGTCAAGGTAGCGGCGACATTGATCAGAACTAGGTGCTCGGCCTGTTTGTGGGCTTCAAACAGCTCCCGCAAATAACAGACCAGCTCCTCGGCTGACTGCCAAATATGGGCCCTGATGAGCTTGATGCCGATGCGGGCACGGGCACGGTCATCGCTGGTATCGGCATCAGGCAAACGGGATAACCTGAACTCGGCCAATTCCTCGAACTGTGACCAGAGCCGGGGACCTTCGGCCGAGTCACCGGACAGAATGGCGGCTACTAGCCTGGTGCGAGTGGTGCGTAACGCTTCTGTCTCAACGAAGCCCAGTTCAGCTGCCAATGTTTCAAGCATGCTAGGGTTCCTCTCCTGAGTGGAGACCGGGCGCGGCGGTGGGCCCGCGCGGATTATATTTTGCGGCTTCGGCTTGTTTTATGCAAGCATGGGCTGCGGCCGGCGCTGGTATGCTACTAGCTATGGACACAGCACATGCAGGTCAGCTCGTTGACATCGTAAGCGAGGCCGGAGCGGTCGTGGGACAGAAGCGGCGAAAGGACATTGATAAGTCACGGGATATATACCATGCGGTGTTTGTTTTGGTCATAACCTTGGCCAAGGAGGTGGTGCTCAGCCGGATTCCGGCCAGGGCAGACCTGCCAAATTTGTACGCCGAGCGGCTGGGAGCCACGGTGGCGACCATTCGCCGGCATAACGAAACGGCCGTGGAGGCGGCCAGGCGGGCACTGGCCAGAGAGATTCATTACGAAGATTCGGCGCCCCAGTATTTGGGCAGCCAGTTTCTAACGTTGGCTGACGGGCATAAGACTTTCGCCAGTGCGTACTATTTGGTGAGCGAGGCGCCGACGACTTTTAGCGGTACGGATATAGCCGGGCTTACCCTGGTGACGGCCGGCGAGCTTGATGACGGAATTCCGGCGCGGCCAGAGCGGTTTGCGCCTACTTTGGAAGCGATCTGGCGGCTATACCGGGAGCGGTTGCCGGTATAAGAAAAACGGTACTATTGGCAGCTTTGACGCTGCCGATAGTACCGTTATTGATTTTTCAGGACGGGTTTAGTTGTCCTGAGGTTGGTGCCCGGGCGCTTTATCGTATGAGCGAAGCCGTTGTACCAGCCGGTAGACCATGACGGCCAGGCTGAGCCCGATGGAGACGTAGGTGGCCGGAACGAGCCAGTTTGGACCGAAGCGGTAGGCTTGCGATAGCATCCAGCCCGTGAGACCAGACAGGGTGAGAATCGGCCAGATCGTTAATTCCGGGCGGTAGAAGAGGCTGCTGGCGGCTACGGGGAGGGCGATAAGTAGCAGCACGCCCAGTAGGGTTGCGAAGGCCGACATTTCTTACTCCTTACTGACGGGGTCGCCGGTGCGGGGGTCGACTTCGAACTTGCTCCGATACGTTACCACAGCGATGCAGGTGAGGCGGCCGTTTCCGTCAGACTCTTGGATCCGCTCGACTGTGATGGCGGCCTCGGGAATACCGCATTGGCGCAGGCTGGCCCAATACCGGTCTACAGCCATGGCCCGCTGCTTGGCGGCCCACCAGTGAGAGTGTTCCCCGGTAGTGAAGGCAAACTCGGCCGTGCGGAGTGGTAGGTCGCCGCGGCCTCGGGTGGGCTGGCAGGTGATGACCGCTTGGGTTAAGACGACCGCCTTGTAGGCCGGACAGGGTACGAGCTGGCCGTAGCTGACGGACGTACCAACAGGAAGGTGTGCGACGTAGGCTTGAACTGCAGCTTCGAGTTCATCGAGCCCGCCCTCCATCTCCTCGGCTGTAGGGCCGCTCGACTGACAAGTGAACGTGTGCCTGATGGTTCTGATGCTCATGGTAGATCCCTTCGTGGGGAGAGAGCATTTTGGCGGACTATACTATTATGCTTGTAATTTTGCATATTGTCAATTTTCGGTAGAGGGTGGGGGTTTTTTGGGCAGGGTTTTGCCATTCCCCTCCTACTACCTACTGTACTGAGGGCAGTAAGAAATTGCCCGCGCTGATATTTTGGCTTAGTGTAGTTATTATTCATAGGTGGTTGTAATGGTACTGCCCTGAGGGCAGTACCCTCCTGGAGATGAAATAAAATCGGCGGGCTCTCGTTGGTAGAGAGCCCGCCGCGAGCTGGGTGGCCGTATTGCTAAATGACGGCCGTATTTTGATGCTAGCAGCCGGTGTTGGGATTAGCGCCGGTATGCCCTGGCGATGCGCATCTTTGAGGCTAGTGGATACTCGGCGATATGCCGGCATTCGGAGCACACCAGGGCTTGCCGGGCAAGATGACGCAGGTTCGTGTAGAGGCCGGGCCGGATAAGCTCCGGCCGCAGGGCGCAGGCCTCTTGCGCCTCATCGAAGGCTTGCTTGAAGTCCGGCTCATTGGGGTAACGCTCTTGCCATGTCTTTTCGCTATCCTTGGGCCCGACCAGCCGGTACAGACGCCAGGCATCCTCGAGCTGCTTGGGGTCGAGAGGCCGGCCGTGGAGCGGTTTGCGGATATTATCCACGACGGTGACAAGCTGGTCGGCGGCCGATTGGAACCGGACCGGGAAATCCGGGACCAGCATGGCATCATAGAGCGGCGAACTGTGCTCGGGCCAGAAAACATTTACCTTGGTACCGGTCGCCAGGTGAATGAGCGCCCAGTAGCCGTCTTGCGGATGGTTATGCGCAATGAGGAACTTCTCTGTTACGTAGGTGTCGAGGCTGACCGCGACCACATCCACGCCATTAAAGGGGCGCTTGGGCAGATTGTAGTTGGACCGGACCAGGTACCAGCGGATGCAAACACCGCCCACAGGATACCAGTTGGGTGAGAGATACAGGTTGAGGTCTGTCAGGCAAGCCAAAAGGCGGCCAATATTGCGGCGGCTATAACCAAGAGCTGCATGAGGCACCTAGTCACGCTCCTTTACTCTGATGGGAATGAACCTCTGACATCATAAAACAGAGCACACCCCCGGCCAAATAATAGCCAGGGGTGGTCGGGGCGGGTTGTTAGACACCCGCTTCGATTAGCATGGCTACGTCGAACCATGCTGCGGCGAAGATGCCGCGATAGAGTGTGTAGATGACCGGCTCACGGTCGGCCAGGCCTTGACGGCGGGCGAGAGTCTCCCAGACTTCCCCGGCGGTTCGCGATGATCCGCCGGCGGACAGTAGTTTCTGGCAGATTATCTCCGTACAATCGTGCTCGAAGGGCGAGCCGGTGGAAGATCGTGAAGCCTGTTCAACGGCTTTTCGAGCCGGCTGGTCTAGCGGCCCAATGACCGCTGCCGGGTCATACGCTGATGACGGGCGGGTAGGTGCGAGCATAGCCTGGGACATGTTGTCTCCCGGTGATCGACTCTGACTTAAGGGACCGTATCATTATGTCACAGATGTAATTTTATTATAACGACAAATTTTTGTTGGGCTAGACTACCCGGACCGAAACGGTGTTGGTGCCGCCGGTTACACCGGGCTGGTTGCCGGAGGCCACGACGTAGGCGTCGCCGGCGGAGACGTGGCCGGCTATGCGCATCTGGCGGACGACATGCTCTGTGGCGGCGGCCGGGTCGCTGTCCAGATACGATTTACCGCCCCAGACAAGAGCCAGTTGGTTGTGTACCCGGCGGCTGTTGGTAACCATGATAATGGGTACGGCCGGCCGCAAGCAGGCGATGTTGAGCGCGGTTTGGCCGGAGGCGGTTTCGGCTACCAGCATCTTGGCCGGTAGTTGGTTGGCCAGCACGGTGGCGGCGGCCGAGATGGCGTTGGCGCGGTCGTGGGCGCCAAATTCGTGAGCAGTGGCTGACCACTCGATCAGCTGTTCGCCTTCGGTGGCCAGGATGACACGTTTCATCATGGCCACAGCCTCGACCGGGAACAAGCCCATGGCTGTCTCGCCGGACAGCATGACGGCGTCGGCACCTTCGATGACGGCAGTAGCCACGTCGCTGACCTCGGCGCGGGTCGGCGAGGAGCTTTGGATCATGCTTTCGAGCATTTGCGTGGCTACAATGACCGGTTTGCGATGGCGGCGGGCCAGCGTGACCATGCGGCGCTGGACGGCCGGGACCAGTTCAGGCTTGGTCTCGATGGCCAGGTCACCGCGAGCAACCATAACGGCGTCGGTGGCGGCGAAAATTTCGTCCAGGTTTTCGACGGCGGCCGCGGTTTCGATTTTGGCGATGACTTTGACGTCGGCCTTGAGCTTGACCAGGCGCGCCTTCAAATTGAGAATATCCCGGGCGGTCTGGACGAAGCTTAGCGCCACGTAATCGGCGTCGTGGGTGACGGCGAAGTTGATGTCGGCTATGTCCTTGGGCGTGAGGATGTCACCGCCCAGGTCGGTGTCGGGCAGGTTCATGCCTTGGTTGGAGTAGAGCAGGCCGGGCGCCAGCACCTTGCCGGTCACCAGCTTTTTCTCGACCTTCTCCACCTCGACTTCGATCTGGCCGTCGCGCAGGAAGATCCGTTCGCCCGGCTTGAGGTATTTGGAAACATCATGCTGGACCGGGATGATGCCGTGACGCTCAAAGTCGGCGCCGTACTCGAACCGGACCTTGTGGCCGCGCACAAACGGCAGGCCGTCGGTTGGCAGGGTGCCAACACGGATCTTGGGCCCTTGCAGGTCGGCGATCATGGCCACCGGCCGGTCATATTTGGCGGCCAGCGCCCGGGCAAACTTAATTACTTCACCGTGCTGTTCATGCGTGCCATGCGAAAAATTCAGCCGGAAGCTGTTGACCCCAGCCTGTAGCATGCGCTCCAGAATTTGGGGTGAGTTTGACGCCGGCCCGACGGTGGCGACAATTTTAGTTCGTTTGAAGTTGGCTGCTACCATTGAAATATAAGTGCCTCCCACACTAGCCATCTCGCTTTTGCTTGAAAAGCGCTATCAACAGTGTATGCCAACTGAGATTAGAGGGGAAGATACACTTGGGTTGTTCTTATGTATTTCGACTGTACTTCGGCGAAATTATACCGCTGGCCGGCGAATGTGGGACGCTTCTGGGGCGGCCGTAAGTTGGATAGAATATTTCGGTAACTGTCCTCATTTTGTGAATTGCCCCTACCGATCAAGGGTCCTTTTGGTCTGCCTACTGAACTGAGGGCAGCAGGTGTTTTATATTTGTTCAACTATGGCTTAGTGTAGGGTTAATCTGGCCTCCCTATTTGTGCTACTGCCCTCAGTTCAGTACCTTGCAGCAATGGTTAGGGATAATGAGTGGAAACGGGCACCCCGGAAAAAGGGGCGCCCTAGTTTACAGATAGGCCACCTGTCCAGCAGCCTTTTCCATGGCGGCCAGGGTTTTCTGGCGGGCGATGTTAAAGGCGGGTGGTGCGCCGTCATCGCCCCAGAAGAAGTTCCAGGTGCGATCGGCCGGGTTGACGAGTAGGTACCGGTCGGCGTGAATGACCCGGCCAAAACTAACTCCGGCGTGATAATTCATACCGGTCTGGCAATAGCCCGGTTTCTGCAATGCTCCGCCGGAGCCCGGGTTGTCCTGATCGGCGGCCGAGGTGATGGCTACCAAGCCCATAACGTCAAGTGCTCAAATTCATCAGCTTTATAGGGGCCGCAGGACGAGCTCAAGCTCGCTGGATACAGCTTTCATAGCGTAGCCGTACATATTAATCTCCTTGAGTTGTGGGATCTCAATTGGCTGAGGTTCCCGGTAATAAACTGCCAAAGATTTGGAAACTTATTACCGGGAGCTTCAACCGCTTGGTCTAAGTCTTCGTTTCATAGTGTTACCTTGTTTAGGACCGAGTTACTATATCAAAAGTTGTTATGGTTGTCAATTATTTGCCGGCAAAAACAAAAGTGACCTCCGTAGAGGCCACCCTTGTCATATCAAACTAAATGGTCGCTAAAAGGCGTTGCGAACTACCCGCAGGAAATCCTGACGTGCTTCATGGATTGCTGACCTGAAGTCGTTGCGAGCTTCCCTCAAGCACCGGCGCAATTCGCCGCGCTGTGAGTTATGGGCAAAGGGAGCGATCTTTTTCTCGACTTCGCTATTTGCGCTGTCTAGAGCGCCAATAGTTACGTTTGTCTCGCTGTTGAGTTTATTCTCAAGAGCGCCGACGTTAGCGCTTGCCCCCGTACTGCCAGCTGTTTTCTTGCTCAGCTGGTCCGTCACCTGGGTTACTTTTTTGTCGATATCAGCCTCGGCGGAGCGCAGCGCTGAAGCGCCCGGCTCTCCTAGACTAGCTTCGGTATTTCCAAAGCAAGCCTGGATATCTGAACGGTACTGGTCGCTGGCCATCCGGACTTCGTCCTGGAACACCTCTAACGCCTCTAGGACTGCATCAATGCCCGTACCGTAGCCGTTAGCTAGGGGCAGGGCGCGCGCTGGGGCGGCATTAGCGAATCCGACAACTCCCACCGCTGCAGTCATAGCGACTACTGCGATGGCGAATATGCCTTTTTTTATTTGGCCTCTATTCATAGGCATCACACCTCCTTATGTACGGGGTTAACCTTACCAAACGGGTTGTGGCATATCAATTGTGCAATCTGTTAGATTTGTGCAATTCAATAAGCGCAAGAATTGTACCAATAACCAAAAGCTCATACACATAGACCGCGACGTTCTCAGCAATACCGGCTTGACCGATAAGCTGGAAGAGCGGAATGGTTATCAGTAAAAACAAAGCAATGCCAAAGCTCTGGCGGCTATCCCACCGCTGCCAGATAGCCATTAGCCCGTACACCAGGATGAGACACTGGCCGATGGTGGTACTATAAGCGCTAGCCAGAGCCACAATAGCGATTAGCGGGTATTGTGCGTATTCCCAAATTTGTTTGGTATTTTTTTCTACTCCGGGTGCCCGGGCGATTCGCCGAAGCTGGCGCCGGTTTGGGATTTGGGTTGGCACTTGTGGCAATTGGGCCGGTAGTTTTGGCAGCCGGATGGGCTGAGGTGGCGCTGCCGCCACGCGGGCCGCAGTCATCTGAGCCGGAGCAACCCGGACTGTGGATAACCGGGTTGGGTCGATTGGCGTGCGTACTCGTCTGGGCGCCGGGGTGGGTGCAGTTGGCACTGGCCTGGGTGGCGCAGGCATGGGCTTGGTTACTTGCGGTTGGCGTACACCGGCCTGGCGGGGCACGATGTCGCTAATTAACCCCAGCCCCCGCACAAACTTGCGGACTTGCCGCTTGGTAGGCAACTGGACCGGGAGTGGGCTCGCCGGCCGCCGGACCATCTTTTGGCCACGAGCGATATCTCCAGCTAGTCCGACCGGCCGGTTCATTTGGCCACCTCCACTTGATACAATTTCCAGCCGTCAGTTTGCTCAACCAGCTTGAGGTCTTCTTGCCGGTCAAGCCATTTATACAAACGCCAATCAGATTGCTTGAGTAGCACAATATAGCGCACTCCTAGCGGCTCCAACTTTGACCCGGCGTTTCGCGCATAAAACCTCTCTGTGAGCACCTCATCCTCAATCACTATATTATCAGCCGGCCGCGGAGCTGCCACCCCTGGTAACTCAGGATCGTGGCTGGATATAACCGGCCGGCCAATAAACGCCGGCGCCGGGTTGGCGACTGTCCGCCCGGCGAAATCGAGGGCAATATATTGATGCCACGGGAACATCAGCACCTTAAACTGCCCGGGTTGAGAGTCCAGCCGGCGGCCCAGTTCGTACCAGCTAGCGGGGTATTCCACGCTCCGCAGTTGTCCCGCCGCGCCCCACAAGAGCATTGGTACCCACAATAGCGGGAGCAGGCACACCAATAGGACGGCGACATCCTGCCGCCAGCCTTTGAGCCGCTCATGGATAACGCTGAGGCCGACTGCTCCCAGGTAAGCGTAGGCCAGTGCCAGTAATGCCAGCCATTTTTGCGGCTCCCGGTAGCCACGGTAGAACGGGACGTATTCGACTAGCCAGCGGGTGATGGGCGCCACCGGTGGCCAGGCAATCCCCATGGCTAGGATCCAAGCGATGAGGCCGGCGATAACGAGGGCGATGCCTAGGCGGTCCCTACGGGTGACGCAGCGCCAGATTCCCAGACCGACGAGGGCGGCAATGAGGGCGAAGGCGAGCCAGAATAACACGCCGGTAGCACTCGGCAAAGCATATTTTCCGGCAGTGTCGATCCAAAAACCCTGCAATGCGAGGGTATTTAGCGGCACCCAGGCTTGCTCGCCAGCGGTGATATAACCACCAAACTGATTCCAGCTAAACTCACCGATTTGTTGCGCTGTGGATGAGCGGCCCATCACTAATGGGACTAGCCATATGGCGCACAAGGCCAGCCACGAGACAAAGGCCAGCGCCAACCATTTAGCAGAACCAAGCAAGACAGGCCAATGCCGCCAGCTGGCCGCCAGTACGATTACGAGCGCGAGTAAGGCTATTAAACCGATGTCATGGATGGCCACTGTCGCCACGCCAAAGCCCCAGGCGGCCAGATACAGCGCCCGTTTCCAGCCCGGCCGCTCTAGCAGCTTGACCAGCGCCAAGGCAAACCACGGCAATAGAGCATAGCCCAACAAGATTAGGTACTGCCCGGCCACGAGGCGGGTGTAAACAAACGGGTTCACGACGTAGACTACGCCGGCGAAATAAGCCGGCCACTGCCCTACCCTGTCTTGGGCCAGTTTGTAGGCACCGACCCCGGCTACTATGAAGATGGCGAGTAATAGCAACTTTTGCAGTATCATGCTCGGAATCACTATCCCTAGCCAGCCGAGTAGCGTGAAAAACAGCCAGCTGCTGTCCCCTGGCGTCTGTTCCGGCAGCCAAGGCGTCCAGGGCATGTCGATTGTGAGTATGTAGCCCGGGAGTAACAATGGTCCCATTATGACTACTGCGAGTGCGCCGTATATGAACCATGGCCGCCAGCGTATCATAGCCGTTTTACGCCTCCTGTGCGCCTAGTCATGTCCATACTACGTCGACGGACCTGTTTTTGCGGCATGGGTGGAGTTGGTGGCGCTTTTGGCGGCTCTCGGTCCGTCGGTGGCTCGTTATCCTGTGGTGGCTCACCAGTTTCCTCGCCAGGTTTTTGCTTCCGTCGCCGCCAACTGTAGGTTAGGTAGCCGATGCAGCCGAGGAGCGTAGCGCCGCTGATGATAGAGCCAACATGGAACCAGCGCTGGGGCTTAAACTCTGCGACCATTTCCATGTCATAGGAGCCGTTGGCATTTTGGGTGCATAACTTTTGCCCCCGACAAAGTTTATTAATATCAATGTACCAGCCATTAGAGTACTGATTTATTTCAGCGTGCTGCATAGCTGAGTTATCTTTTCTGCCCTTAATACTTAGCTCCCATCCTGGATGAAAAGCTTCACTTAAATTAAGCAGAAAAGCGCTATCGATATTATGAGCCGTCATCAAGTACTTTGTTGGGCTCAGTTTACTAGTGTCAACATCATATTCTTTGTTACCAATGACACTAACTAGACTGTTGCGGTAGCCATATTTTGCCATTGAGCTAATGTTAAGGCTTTTGTAAGTGATCTCGTTCTGGCTCAGTGAATGTCCGGAATACAAATACAGCCGCATTAAGGCCGCGCTTTTCGGTGGCTCTATCATGGCTTTAAGCTGCCCTGAATTGGTTAGAGGAAAGGTAACCGGCTTGTGGCCACGACCAAAGCCTATATATACATATGTGCTTTGGTCGCGAGGTTTGTCATATCGTAGATCCAGCTGATAATTATCGTTTGGGTTAATTTCGAAGTCGTTATAGATACAGGCGTCATGCTTTTTTTCAGACCTAAGCTGAATACCGCCATCCTTATCGATGTATGAAACGGCCGAATCAGAATCATTCACGGCATTACAATTTGATTGGTGCCATAGCGCAAAAGGTGAAACTTTATTATCTGTCGCACTATTACCAATAGTCATATTAACTGCCCCAGTGTCTTGGCCCGGGACGGTAACGGCGATTTTATCGGGTAGCTTATTAATAGGCTCCGAAATATTAATTTTTACCCCAGGGGCATAGGCGCTCAACTGGAGATCTTTGTATTCCGTACGGGCCATCTGGTCACTTGAGCCTGAATAAAAATAAACTCTGAACGGTCTCGACGACACATTAATAAAGCCGGAATAATTAGCAAACTGGTTGGCCGTTTTTGGAAGGGCCTTTGCCTCCAGTTGCTTCCCATTCTCATCAGTGATTACGACCTTAAGGTTTGAAGCGTTCGTTTGATAGTTAAACCGCAATTGATAAACTGCGTCGGGGCTAGCTTCATATTCATGCCATGAGCAGGCGAGATGCTTATCGGTAGCTGTTAACACCATTGAAGCGTTTGCGGCGTTGTAGTTAAAGGCTGTCTTCTGTCCCTTTGATGAGTGAGCATTACAATCGTTTTTCTGTGAGCTGTTTAGAAAATTAAGGGTTGAACCAAATACATTTGCCACCGCTAGATTCAGCGTTCTAACATCGTCTGTTGAACTCGCGCTGTATCCATCAACTTTGTCCGGAGATACTGGAATGTCATCGACTAGTAAGCCCGAGCTAGCAGGCAACACGCCGACAGGAACGCTATTGGCCTTGTAGTCTTTCTTGCCCTCAATGTAGTAATGAAAATCTCTCTTGACGCCTAATCCGGCTGGTGTGCGCAGCCTAACAAAACTCGCGATATCTGGGCTATCCAGGTGCATTAAATAGTCGCCTTTTTGGGCATGGATAGTACTGCTTGGGTTTATTTGGTAAGCAAAGGCGTTACTTATTAGCTCCGTGCTAGCTGTTGGCAATTCGCTGTTTGCAAAGCCAAGTAACCCATCTTTTTCAAATAAGTACCTATCATTTACAGCATAATCAGTGCTGTTAACAACGTACTTGTGTACCCCGGTGGTGGCTGTGGCTATCCCTGAACGTCCGTTAATACTATATAACTTGTAAGCACCGGTGCTACTAGTCGACACCAGAGGGCCATAAAGGGCATGTTTAAACTGGGCATCCTGCTTATTAAATGTTTGGGTGTTAAATAGGTAGGACTTTTTTACCTCTTCGGGAATATTGTTAGTTTCTACAATATAGCCAACGTTGTGATTATTAAGCACATTTTTCAATTTTCGATAATCTCTGGATTGAATATACTTATTTATCAACTGGGCTGTAGTGGCATCAAAAGACAAGTCGCCGCTGAAATCGTTTCGGCCGGAAAGTATCTTAACTGGCGACCGTCCCGCGAAGACGTTATTTGAGCTTTCATCTTTGACGATTGTGTATGATGACGACCCAAAAGGTACGCTCAGGATATTACTATCTATTGGCACATCTTCTTTAATGGCTTCCATAAAATCTACATATTCACGAGGATAATCAATGGTCGTAAAGGACTTCTGGGTAGTCCAGAGCGGCCTATTTATTAATTGTTTGGCCGGCACAAAATTTACAAGTATCAGTATAGTGAAGCCAGCGAGGACCGCTGCAAGCTTCTTTTTGTTAGTCTCGGCTTTCACGTAGGTGTGGAGCGATACGTAAAATAAAATGGAAAATACGAATATATAAGCCAGAGCGAATTTGTCGTAACTATTTCTAAACATCGCAAAACCAGGTATCTGCCCCATGGCAATGAAGACAGATTTAAAGAAGCCAATGTTGACGGTGAAGAGAAAGAGCGTAGCCAAAAATGCCAGCCATAGTCCGAGGTAAACGTACCAATTGATTTCGTTATTGGATTTTTTGAACTTTATCCATGCATAAACAAAAATGGCAGGAAAGGCCAAGCCTAGGACGGCGATGTAGTCGTAGAAGCGCAAATATACGGAAGCGAGTTCCCATTGGAAGTCAAAGGCGATCGTTCGATGGAAGTAGCCTATTAACGGGTAGAACACGTTGCCGGTAGAGGTAGCCTGTACAGTCGAAGCGAAAGTATCGGCTACTGCCCCAGAAAGGGCCTGTCCTCCATAACTATTACTACTTGGAACAAGCACAGAATTAATGAAAGGGACTAGCCAAAAACTCTGGGACAAAAAGATCAAGCTTAAGAAAACAGTGCCTCTTATCAAGACCACTTTGCTCCAAAGTCTAAAATACGTACATATAATAAGGGCGCTCAACCCTATGGGGATTAACGCGCCCAATAGCCAAGGTATTGAATACATCGCTAATGCCATCACCACACTCCAACCCACGCCGCCGATTAGAGCAGAACTGCTGCCGGTCTTACAATATTTGACGAGAAAGTATAGTAGGGCTGGTAGAAGTGGAATCAACCAGACTGAATACAAAAATTTGTCGAGCTGCCCAACTAGCATGATTGGAGAAAGAATATACTGGAGCGAAGCTAAGAAAATGATGAGTTCTTTGCTATTTCGAGTAAAAGAGCCGACCAGCTTTTGAAAAAAATAAGCCCCAAGTATTAATGGTGCCGAAAAAAAGAAGTACGTCAGAATAACTGGGTTTCGGATTATAAATTTAAAAACCGAAACTACAGTTAATAGCGGTATTAGAAAGAAATTCGGATTATATAAGCCGGTCGAAGAAAATGTGAACCATGAAGTACTTACGAGATTGGCAAGATACTCTGCTGGAAATAAATAATACAGACGAGTGTCGTCTCCACCTATATAAAGCTTGCCTTGAAAAAGATAATAAGGCAGAGCTAATAAAAACAGAGCCAACGCTATATTGAGTAGGGTTATTATTTTTGGACGATAAAGAGACATGTGGATATAAAGCCCTGAAATGGAATGTAAAACGGTAGCTTGATATTGGCCTTTTTATTAATCCGCCACACTAACGGTAAAAACGACATGGGATGGGACGAGATGTCCGTAAAACCGGTCCGCTGGAAAAGCCGCCGCCAATTAGCGGGGTGTAAAACTGATACATGTGTATCGTCTGCATCAATATTCTTCTTGAACGGATAAGGAGACGTGGCACAAAAAACGCCGCCTGGCTTAAGCATCTTGTGTATCTTGGCGATAGTTTCACCCGGGTTGTCGATGTGCTCTAATACTTCGAATGCAAAAATAATGTCATATGTGGTTGGCGGGTTATAGTCTTCGATGGAACTGACCTTAAATACCTGTGTGTCATAGTAGCGGTTGGCGAAAGCAGCTGCCTCGGGGTCAAGCTCCAGACCGGTGTAGCTTTGATTGCCAGAGTCTCTTATGAAGCCATAAAAGCCTCCAAAACCCGATCCAATCTCTAGAATTTCAGATGAAGGGGTGATAGCTATTTTCTGGTTGATTATCCGCCACTGACGATCAAACCATTGCCTATAAATTACGATGTCCTTTTCTGTAAGTGTGCTTTTATAGTGCTGTTTGAAGTAATCACTATATTCGGTCTTCATATTCCGCCAGCGTTCCATTAAACAGCTTTGTATAGTAGCTAAACGACGGGTTGCGTTTAACCTGCGCGAAAATTTGTTTATCACTTGATAGACGCATGCTTTGGATATGCTGTCGTTTCTTGAGTGTAGCTTTAAAGTGCTTGGCATTCCACCAGATAGACTTATAAAGTGCTAACGCATGTTTCGGTTTGCCTTTGATAAGCCATAATATACTGAGAAGAAAATTGACCAGTAGGTAAAGCGGTATTACTGTAATTAGCGTTCGGAGCTGAAAGTTTTTTAAGAAACTCAGTAGTTTATTTTTGAAGTTATGGAACTGAATAAAATCATTGGGAAACAGCAGCGAGGTACCGCCCATGGCATGGTAGGCGGTTGCATTTGGATAATACCAGCATTCGTAGCCAGCCACCCAGAGTCTATGGCACAAGTCGGTCTCTTCGTAGTAGCACCAAAAATCGTCATCGAAGAGACCTAACTCTTCTATAATATCGCGCCGCAATAGCATTGCGGCGCCTTTATTTGAGAAAAAAGGCATTTTTTGATTGTACCTTTTGTCGGTAGCGTCTTTGCCGTAACCATAGTGGTAAAGAAATGAACTACTGGTCCAATATGAACCGGCCACATCGAGATGCTTTTGGTCGTACATGAGCACAAGCTTGCACTGAACACTGCCGAGTCGAGGAATCTCTGCGTATGCTGCCACAAACTTCTCTAAAAATTCTGGCTCAACATAGGTGTCGTTATTGAGAAGCAAGATATACTCCCCGTGCGCATGTTTATAGCCTAGGTTATTACCCCCGGCAAACCCCAGATTTGTTTTCGATAGTACCAATTTTATGGATGGGTAATTCGTTTTAATATACTCCACACTGTCGTCGGCGGAGCCATTATCGACCAGTATTATCTCGGTGTTACTGTGAGTTTGAGCTAGAAGCGTATCTAGACAGCGCTTAAGCCATTTTTTGCCGTTCCAGTTGACGATTATGACACTTATCAGAGCATTGTGCGGGTTAGTAGCGGCAGACTTCTCTGGTAACCTGTTCATGTTTAGTTCCTTAAATCGACGTTTATACAGTAGAGGCCTGAGCCTGAGTGGTTAGTTTTGACAACAGAAAGAAGCGCGCTGTTCATCGTGCAGGAATCACCTGACGGAATGCGCGTTTAGGCATAGTTAAGTTGAGATTTTAAGTAAATTCGGCATAACTCCGGTCGTTGATCTGGTAGCAACGGATCACATTGTAGCTTGATTAGTTTAGGAGCTGGGACAAGCGGCGTAATTGTGCGAATTTACAAAATAGTTAACCTGATAGACTGCGCCCAGAGTACATTATTTGTTTTTTGGCTATTTACTTCTGCCATAAATACGCTGGTTTCTGCTTAATTGGCCGGCTGTTGATCTCTTGGGGCGGGTCTCGGTGAATAGGAGCCGGGTGAGGCCGAGAAAAAACAAGTAGTAGGGCCAGCCTTGGAAATTGCCCGCTAATCCTGATGGCATTAGGCTTTTGGCGTGGATGAAGTCACTTGTAAAAAGGGCTAGCCAGATTGCCATTAGTATTAGCCCTAGACCAAATAACTTGAGGGCGTCAACCTGAAATAGGTTGACGAGTACGACCAGCGTGAATAATATAATTAGTCCAAGTGAGGGTTTTGTAACAGCGATAATACTTATGACAAGTAATGTAACTGCTATAACTTTGCCGTTTCGTAATACAACCTCAACTAGCCGTTGCGAAGGTTTTTCGTTTCTGGCAAGCCTATGCATGTTTGTTCCGCCTCCTGAATATGACAAAGGCAATAGCACCGGCGACTGAGAGGAGGAGAGCTGATCCTTCGACTATTTGAGCCAGTAGGTATGAGCGCTGAGGCCAATATTCGATTACAAAATGCATGGGTGTGCTCTGTAAATTAGGCGGTAACGAGCTTGGGTCAATCTCCCAGCCATTATTAATACCGTTGGCCTTAAAATGTTTCTTGGTATCAATTTCCAGGCCGGGTTTTGTGAAGCCAATAGAACTTGCGTTGTTTTGAGACTGATTGCCGGGTGCTAGAAAAAGCTTCCATCCCGGATCGAAGCTTTGGTTAAAGGCCAGGAATACAGGCTTGTTGTTGGGTAGACTGATGTCGCCCTCCCAGCGAGTGTTATTTAGCTGTTTTAAATTCGTAACGCTTTTGGACATCGATTCTACTTCACCTAAAGGTAAGGCGGGCGTTAGTGGGTTTAATTTGATGGCATCAAACCAGGTTTTTGCAGGTCGAGACTTGTCTTTTGCCCAGCCAGCATTGAGGGCGACTCTAACAGAAGTAACGCCGGACGGGATTTTGATGGTGTGGCGGAAACTCTGCCATTCACTGGTGCCGCTGATAGCTCCGGGCAGTTGAGTTAGCTGTTTCTCACCGTTTTTCCCTTTACCGATTAGCGCGATGTGTGAGTTCATGGCATTGGAAAGCTTGATATTGGTTCTGAAGACATACTTCTCGCCTGGTTCAACATTTATGGATGGGCCCTCTATCCAGCTCCAGGCCCGCGACTGGCCGCTAGTTTGGACTACGAGAGACGACTTGCCCTCTTTGGGCTGGCTGGTATCTAGTTTGGATGTAAAGGAGCCCTCCTTCTTCGACACACGCCACTGGGCCATGTCTGATGGACTCTCAAAACCTGAGGCGCGGGAGATATTGGGGCTGGTTTCCAGTGAGTTATCGATGATCTTGGCATTCGTAATTAAAGGCTTGGTAGTAGAGGCAATAGTATTGGTTGCCTTATCGTCGATGATGAGGATGGTTGAAACAGCGTTAAACCCGCTGCTATTTTCTAAGATGATGTGGTTGTTATTTTTAGTTTGGCCAACGTCAAAGCTGGCCCAGCCGAAGCCGTCATAGGGGGATATTGAGTTAATATGGAACCTCTGACCGCTAATATTGAGATACATGTCTCCGCCCTTGTCGTTTTTGAGGTACCGGACATGGATTTTGGATTGCCCCTGACTGGCGTTTTCAATGGGAATTTCTAACTTATTTTTGGCCCGGTTAATAAATAGAATGCCGTGGCCCCAATCAAAATCCCAGGC
Source organism: Candidatus Saccharimonadia bacterium (assembly GCA_041743505.1). Taxonomy (GTDB): domain Bacteria; phylum Patescibacteriota; class Saccharimonadia; order UBA4664; family UBA4664; genus JBGTMQ01. The sequence goes on along the minus strand of JBGTMQ010000020.1, from coordinate 72,826 downwards.
GTAATCGTCCATTTCGTTTACATATCTGTGCCACTCTTGCTCGTGGTTATTGGCGTATGTCCCGGTGGACCAGACTGATTCTGGGGCGTACTGCTTGGTTTTCTCGGCCGGAAAGATTATTTGGGCCCCTGGTAGTGATTTCTCGGCAATGACGCTGGCTGCCATAATGTCGCCGTTGAGGTCCCCGGGTGTTTTATCGGTAATTAGTCGCCCGGTCGTGCCTATTAGGGCAGGGTTAGCGCCTTGGTCTAAGAAGGCGAATAGCCGGTTTTGGTTCAGTGTTTCGGGCAATTGGTTTATAAACCTGGCAGCACTCCGATAGCCGCCGGACACAAGCGAGGTTTCATCTTGGGAATAAGCGCTAACCGCCGGTTGCCTGACTTGGTTTTCAAACACAGTTATATCTTTATTGGTATAGACACTTTGCCAGTACTTTGAATCGAGAATCTTGTCGGCGAATTCGATATCTTTCAGATTTGATTGGGTATCGGCGTGAAACATCAGATACCGGACGTTATTCAGGCTTAAAAAATGAGCAAGGGCATAGAATTCCTCGGAAAAAATCAGGTTATTCGATTTTTTATAAAAGTCAGATACGGTGAAGTAATAATAATGTCTTAAGTTATCAAGCGTGAGGATGGCCTGTATTGGTTGTGAGTAACCAAGGAACTCGGCGATCATACCCACGTTTGGGCTCCAATGCGGCTTCATAACCGCATCTTTCCCATATGAGGCGGTGAACTCCGGCGCAGCCACGGTTTTGTCGACCGAAGGGTCGGCGACAGTTTTGAGAAAATTGGACTGCTCTAGATATTGCTTAGGCACGGAAATTATTGGCCCGTTTATATCCCCTTTTAAAACGGGGGTTATATAGGCCAATAATACGAGGGTGCCTATTACGGCCATGATACGGGTGGGGATCTTTGAATAGCGTTTTATCTCGTGCAGCGAAAATGGGATGATTAGAGCTAGGGCTATAAGGACGAAGCTTTCGGTCACCCGCGTGGTTCTGAGGATGCGGCCCATTGGAGCATCGAAAGCTAGTGAGTAATGAATGAACTTAAAAATGCTCCCATCTGAGAAACACAGAATTACAAGCATATAGCCAATAATGATGGCGAGTAGAAACCGGTAATATTTCTGGGCTGCTTCGCGGTATTTTGGGAGAAATAGGAGCGAGATTAGAGCGATCATCGGAACGAAGGCCAGGAATCCGTAGGCGATTTTTGTGAGCGAATCGCGTGAATAATAATCAAGTATTAAGTTGTTAGAACTCATGCCAACGGCCACGTTCACAAATGAAGCCGACGACCACGGCGCGTCAATCGACTGCTTGGTCATCTGGGTGGCCATGCCGACATCAGGAGACAGCAAGCCGACCAGGTTGGGTGAAATTATGAGGAGATAACCGATCGCGATGACGGTCAGTCGCATGGCGAGGCGAACTAGTTTGATTTTTTCGCTCCGGCCTTCACCAATGATAAGCGCCAGACAAAAAATACCGATTAATGCCGGGTAACCACCATAGGTATAGTGAATGGCGTTATTGAGAGACAGGAGCCACAGGTACAGCGGTAAGTATACCCAGTTCCCGTCTAGCACTATTTTGGTAACGCTAAAAAGTATGAGGGGAATAATATAGTAGCCAAACTGAATGCCAACCCAGAAACTATCGGCTATTAAAAACGCCGGAGCCAAGGCGTACAAGATAGCGCCTATGATTAAGAATAGCGTTTCGATTCGGCCATCGAAGAACCGGCGGTTAATATCTTTACCGAGCAGATACATGCCCCAACCGGCACTAAGCACGAACAGAATTTTCCCTAACAGGAGCCCTTGCCCTAATTCCAATGAGAAGAGTTTGGAGAGCCAGAAGATGTACTGGCGAAATATAAAGATTGACTGATCGTAGGTGGGTATGTTGAGGAAATGACTCCAGGCGCTATTACTCAAGAAAATGTGCTGATAATTTTCTAAGGTAATGGGCATATTGTCCGGGATAATGAACATCTTGCCTTTAATTGACAAGAGGGCAAGCACAATGATGCCTACCCCGCCAAGCGCTGCCCAGAAGACGGTCTTGGTTTTTTTAGATACCTTCTCTAAAGCCATAAAACCCATCGATAGAACCCTTGAGATAAGAGAAACAGCTCTTTAATTTAGTGCTCCAGTTTTTGGTGGGTATGCGCAAGATATATTGCATATAATAGGCTGTGAATAGCCAATTCCAGAATAGCGCAAACTGCAAAAATTCCCTTGAGGTGGAGTACTCCTTATGAAAAACTACGCGATTACGCGCCGAGTAATAGACACGGCGGTGGTCTAGCCATCGCTCAGCTAAAGCGCTCGGGGAATCAGGTTCAAAATCGTGATTTGACCGGGCGTCACGTACGACAAAGAGCTTGTAGCCAAGCTTCTTTATTCTTGCGCAATAATCGGCTTCGTCATAGTGAATTTTATACCTTTCATCCAAAAAACACCCGCGATCAACAATCTCCCGGGTAATCATCCAGGCATTGGGAAAGTCATCGGACGGCCAGGACGGTTCATCGGGCAGAGGTAGGCTGGTTCCAATGAAATGGGTGCGGCTGGTTGTCATATTTCGACTAGTGCCAGCCCACCAGATTGTTTTAGGGTTATTGGCGAAGTAGGTGACGGGCCCAACAACTCCAATATGCTCATCGCTGGCTAATTTGTCCCGCAAAACCTCAATGCACTTGGGATCGAGGATATTATCATCATCGACAAGGAAAATGTACTTACCGCTAGCTGCCTTCATCCCGATATTACGGCTTTTGGTGAGCTGCTGGTTTGTTTTGTTCCGAATGACTTTGACCCGCAGGTTAAGGCTGGGCAAATAACTTTGAAGCGAGTCTTCGGTGGGAACAGCTGAACAATCATCAACAATAATAACTTCACAATCTTTTACTGTAGAGCCAGCAATACTGCGCAGAAGGTTTTCCAGCTTATCCGGCCGGTTAAAGGTCGGGATAACTATACTCACAGGCGACTGATTTGATTGATCGAGCTTGGTCATGCATTTATTTCGGTTATGGCTGTATATAGCTCTAATATAACCTAAATCTAGCTGCGTGTCGCAACTAATTTAGAGAGATTCACAAAATATAGTGCCGAATTGTGGTTTGGGATGGGCGATTTACACAGGCTTACGACGAAGACTGCTGCCATAGTAGCCGAATGCTCCGGCGGCGTATTCGCAGGTTTTCATAAAGAGCATGCCGATGCCAAGGATTGGATTGCGGAAGAGGTGGCCGGGTTTTGAGAAAAACAGTTTGTAGCGCTGGAGCGGGCCGACTTGGGCGGTGAGTTTGGAGCCGGTTTGGCTTTTTTCGAGATAGGCTTTGGCTTGTTGGGCGTAGTAGTACTTCTTTTTGAGAGTTTTCCAGAGGTTGATGCGGCCTTCGTTGTGGCGGATGAGGGCCTGGGTGTGGCCGATGGGACCGAGTTGTTCGGCGCGGCGGGCGAGATCCCAGTCTTCGCCACTAACCATGGTGACGTCGTAACCGCCAAGTTGGTGGTAGGTTTTGGTCGGGAAACAGCGGGCCGCCTCGATCCAGGTGACGCCGACGTAGAATGAGCGCTCGAGGCGTTTGCATTGGGCCCAGAAGCCTTGGCCGAAGGATTCTTCGGGGATGACAACGCCGGCCAAGGTGGGGTCGGCGACGAATTGGGCGAAGCATTGTTCGATGACTTCGGGGTCTAATTCCATATCGGAATCGATAATGGCGAGGTACTGGCCGGTGGCCTTTTGGGCGCCGAGGTTGCGTTGAGCTGAGCGTTCGGGGCCGTGGTTATATATATGAGTCGTAAATTCGGCGGCGATTTGCTTGGTGGCGTCGGTGGAATCGCGGTCAACGACGATGAGCTCAATGTTGGGGTAGGTTTGGTCTTTGATGGATTGGAGGCAAGGACGCAGGACCGGCTCGCTGTTGCGAGTGGGGACGATAACGGATATGAGCGGTTGGTTCATGAGCTGGGTACCTGCTTAAAACGGCTTGATGTGGTTGGATTACTCCAACGTACTTGTGAATTATCTACACTAGTTTACAAGCTAATGGCAAGCGGTGTTTTGTGAAATATGACAAATATTATGGACATTGGGCCGACTTATGCAGGTAGGATTGGTTGCGCCGAGTAGCTTTTGTTGACTTATTTTACTATCCAGTGTATAATGTCAAGGTTCTAAGTTCATTCACAGTTTTAGCCTACTCATGTTAAGGAGGGGGTCGTGACTAGGTCACGCCGCAGCACCGGGTCTTTGACCGTGGTGCTTTTGTGTACTCTGGTGTTCTCGATGTTAGTGCCAGGTGTGGCAGCAGCTGCACCCAGCCCGTTTGGGAATGGGGCTGCGTGGAGTGTGCCGGTGCGGCATTTTGCGGCTTTGTCGCCGCAGCCGAACGGTGGTGTTATTGCCAATACGGCCATCTCAAATGGTGGTGTTCCGAGTGGCGGCGACGCCCTGGTGGGCATTAATGCGACTGGGACGGCTAGCTGGAACGTGGGCTACCAGGACCAGGACTACATTGGTCCGGGACCAGTAGTGGACGCTTCGGGTAACACCTACCGGGTCCAGAACCCCGGCAGCGGCCAAGCCCGGCTGATTGCAGCGAGCGGCTCGACTGAGAAGTGGAGTAAGTCCGTAACGGGGTTGGATCTGCTCGCAGTTGGTGCTAACGGCCAGGTTTATGGCATGACCGGCAGCACGCTGCATGGTTACGATGCTAGTGACGGTCACGAACTGTTTGCTGGTGTGGCCTTGAGCGGTTTTGCTTACGGCAGTAGCGACAAGCTGCTGGCTTATGACCGTGGCCTGGTGGCTTATAGTGGTTCGGGCCGTGTGTGGTACCTCGGATACGACGGCCGCACTGCAGGCGGACCGTTCACAGCTTCACCAGCTCCGGCCGACGCAGTTGGCCGGGATGTTTCGGCTTCGGCCACAGGCGAGTTGTTCGTCGTGTGGTACACGCAGACTCTCACACCAGAGGGTTGCTTGGATGCCAATGGCGACGCCAAGCTGACTAAGTTTGGTCCGGCGGGTGTGGCCTGGACCAAGACATTGCCCCACATTACCCGCTGTAATCATGGCGGGCCGTACGTGGCAGCTACCCCCAATGGGGGTGCTGTGGTTGTCAGCCACGTATCTAGCGGTGCTGATGTGCAGTATGTTGACGGTTCAGGGCAAGCTGGCTGGCACCAGACGATTACGTCTCCAGCCGGTACTTACCTGCGCGGGGTTCAAGCTCCTCATGTGGACGGGACCGGGCAGGTGCTGTTGGCAATCAATTTCAGTTTCGACTGTAATTTGTGGTCGGATGCCTGTGCCGGTGTGCAAGTTTCACACTTTAGCGCTGGTGGCGCAGCACAAAGTCCCATCATCCTTAAGGGCGACAGCTCGGCTAACCAGCAGAGCTGGTTCAATTACGGATGGAAGCCGTCGATGGCGTTAGTCCCTGGAAAGGCGGTTTTGTCGCTCCTGCACAAGAATGGCGGCACTGAGTCAAGCGAGGCCAGCTACAGCGTTGATGCGTTTAATGTGCCCGGTTTGACCGGGGCATACCCGCAAACGGTGCTGTGGAAGAGCCCCGTGGACAACCCACCGCCTCCGCCGCCGCCTGCCGATGGCAAGCAGCACGGCAAGGTTACTGGCGTGAATTGGACAGTGGGCAATACTACGCCACTGTATCACCTAGATGTAACGGTTGACCTGTCAGGCGTCTCATGTCCGGCTACGCTGATTATAGCGGCCGGTAATTGGGAGAAGCGGCCTCAGATTTGTGCCGCGGGCGGTACGGCTCCCAGCCAGTACCGTTTCCAGTGGAAGGTCTTTGATTCGATCCACCGGCTCCCGCCGAGTGGTAACGTCTCGATTACTGCCCGGATTGCCAAGTCTGATGCGCCTGTTTATGGGGGTGCGCCAACGAAGCTGAAGGTGCCTCCGGCACCGAGATGGATTGGCGTTGGTGACTCTTTCAGTAGCGGTCACCATCAGGATGTGGATAATCGCAGTTGTGCACCCATCGAGTGGCCGTTAGTTGGGTCGTGTAGCCCAAAGTCATACGCAGCGAACGATCCAAACTTCTCCTGGGTAACTCGCGCTGCCAGCAAACTCAACGTTGGCGTGCCTAACGAGTGGCGTTATCGTACTCTGCTCGTTGCACAGAGCGGAGCCAGCACCCGGCAAATGTTCGAGCAAGGTCAGATTGATGTGATGGTTCGCACCATTCGTGCAAACGCAGGGAGCTGGAATATCGTCAGCCTTACTGGAGGTGCAAACAACATCGACTTTCTCAACACGCTGCGTGAATTCTATGAGGAGCATCCTTCGGGCGATCCTAAGCCGTGGGCGGTCACCAACTGGTCTGACTGCCCCGATACGCAAGCATTATATAACCGCTTGCTAGCTCAGAGAGGCACAATCACTGCCGACCTGGCTCAGATTGTTGCTACTGTCCGAGAGGCTTCGTCCAGCACCAGGTTTGTTGACATGCTCTATCCATACGTACTACCGACGAGCAATGTGTGCAGCCAGGACCGCCAGGTGCCTACCAATCCTTCTAACCCATCTCAAATGGGTACCTGGCATGGCGCCCAAAGCGTCATTGATGAACTTGACCGCCTACATCAGATCCTCGCAGGCCCTGACGTGATTAAGGTTGACCTACGAGTGGCGTTTGGCAACAGACCATTGCAGCGATTGCAGCAAACCCGCTACTTTGGTTATCCGCACCCCAACGATGCTGGACAGACCAAGATGGCTAGCATTGCGGTTACGGCCCTGAGAGCTGATGCACGCTAAGAACAACATATAGTCCCGGAGAGCGCACCTTACTCTCCGGGACTTTGCTTTTCTATGCAAAATTATCGTAGACTATTGCTATGAATCATATACATTTTTATCTTGGTGATTTTTCTCCGACAGACCCTGAATGGGTCGCTTTTTGGACCAACCGCTTTTATGATTACGTAAACTACACCATTATCTTCCTTATCATCCTAGTCGCGGCATTCATCGGCATCACGATGGCGATCCGCCGTCAAAAGGATCAGAAGATTCGAAAGCGATTATTGCTCATTCGCAAGGCTGGAACTTATCTCGCCCTTATTGGCTGGGGGCTGTTTGTTAGTATTCAAATGGGTTGGATTTGGGCATTATTCGGTCAGTAAGTAAATGTCTTCTATAATGCTTATATGAAATCGTCTACATATTTAGAGCTTGTTCTGCTCGGTATTATTCTTTTGGGTGGTGCTGTTTCTCTTGGTTTGGGTCTGACGCAATTCCAAAAGACAAAGACTCTACGGTGGAGGCCGTTCGCTTTATTAATGCTATCATTTCTGCTTTTGATAGCTGCGTTTTATTATTACCAATATATTTGGCTGAATTCTTAATCGTTTTTAGCAGTCTATAGCACTCCACTCGGGTATTTTCTTATTGTTGTCGCTCAGGTTTTTGTGCGTAAATCTATAAGTTCGGCATAAAGACCCGTCACGGAGTAGGAACTTCTTGGCGGGATTGGTTGGGGGTGGTAGTTAGATTGAGGACTTTGGTGAAGTCGGCGTAGCTTTGATCGAAGGTGATGGTTTTGCTCCATTGCCAGGCTTGCGTGCGGAGGGTTTGGTAGCGGGCGGGGTCGCGGAGGAGTTCAATGATTTTGTCACCTAGCGCTTCGGGTGTATTGGCTGGCGTTATCGTACTCTGCTCGTTGCACAGAGCGGAGCCAGCACCCGGCAAATGTTCGAGCAAGGTCAGATTGATGCAATGGTTCGCAGTCTCCGCTCAAACTCGGGGAGCTGGAATATCGTTAGCCTAACTGGAGGTGCGAACAATATCAGGTTCGATGCCACGCTGAAAGATTTTTACGATGCAAATCGTACGGGTAGCCTTAAGCCATGGAACGTAAAGAATTGGTCTGACTGCCCAGACACGCAGACGCTTTACAATCGGCTTCAGGATCAACGAGGCCCAATTCGTGCCGATCTCATCCGCATAATGGCTGACGGTCGAGCGGCTTCAGCCAGCACTAGATTTGTCGACATGCTATACCCCTACACACTGGCGGCGAATAATGTATGCAGCCAGAATCGACAAATTCCAGTTACCCCGTCCGACCCGACCAAGACAGGCACATGGCATGGTGCTCAAAGTGTAGTTGATGGATTGAATCTACTACACCAAGACTTGGCAGGTCCCGGTGTCATGGTGATTGACCTCCGGACGGCATTTGGTAATAGCCCTTTGTCGCGGTTGCAGCAAACTCGCTACTTCGGCTACCCACATCCCAATGATGCTGGTCAGACCAAGATCGCTAATGCTGCTGTTGCAGCACTGCGTGCCGGTATACACTGATTACAATAGTCCCGGGGAGCATAGTATGCTCCCCGGGACTATGCTTTTGTGTTGCTAAATTGTGTAGACTGTAATATATGAATAATATCCAATTTCTTTTCGGTGCATTTTCCCCGAATGATCCTGACTGGCAAAATACTTGGAATCAGCGACTTTACGAATATGAGCTTTATACGATTATTTTCTTTGTCGTTCTTATTGCCGCCTTTACAGTGGTAACAATTGCCATCCGTCATCAAAAGAATCAGAAGGTTCGAAAGCAACTATTGTTAGCTCGCAAAATTGGTACTTATCTCTCATTAATAGGGTGGCTATTTTTTGTCGGCGTAGGAATGTCTCTGATACCGCTCGGCTAGTAATACACGACTATGTACTACCCAGACGGCTTTATTCCAGCTTCAGCTTTTTATGCACACATATTCTTAGTTATCGTTTTGCCACTGATTATCGTGCTTGCGTTACTTGGTAGTTATTGGTATTTGGCTGGGCGGAAAAGCCAGCGGCGCTCGCAAATAAAGAAGACTCTCAAAACTCTAGCTTATTGTGCAGCAATAGCTTCCCTTGGTGGGCTAGCGTGGTATTTCTTCGTTTTTATACCATCCGGAAACTATGTGGGGTTATTGTAGAGCATTGAAGCCCAGGCCGAATCTCGAATGCATACGATGAGCCCAGCAAGCAGCCAAGTTAGTGTCCAAAGTACTGCGTATAGAGGCGTTATATAATTAACTTGCAGGAGCAGTAAGGATAACGCAATGCTATGTCCTTAGCGCGAAGGCCAAAAATACAGCAGGCAACCAATAAGTAGCGCCGATGCTAAAGCAGCGGCTCCAAGGTAGGCGTTAGGCTGGAGGCAACTGAAGTCTAAAAAGCCGCCTTGGGGCTGGCATACGCTCGAACCTAGAAATGTGACCGCCGGCAACGCAGCGAGAGGACTCAGGCATATGAGTATTAGCCCCGCTATTGACCTGTTTTTCACGGGTTTTGAACCTTTGTTCGTGCCTTTCATGTCATAATGTTAGCCGAATACTAGCCGCGGTTCAATCTGTACTCGCAACTAGATTTTAGTCCACATCACGATATGACTCGGGATGTGGACTTTTTTTGTGCTCGTACTGAAGTTTTGGATTCAAGCTCAATGATGTCATCAAGAATACTGTAGCAGAAGCTCGTAAGGCTGGGATAAGGTTGCGGGTGGGCGCCTTTCGGTGTCCACCCGCTTATTAAATTCAGCGATCGATCTGCTTATTCGCTTATGGTAGAATATTGCTATGAGTAAGCAATATTCTACCATAGCTCGTCAACTAAGTATCCCTTTGACTTACATTATTTTCATAATCATTTTTTGGAAATACGCGTTTTACCAAGGCTTCACTGCCTATGAATTTGGTAGCGTTATCACCGCTGGTGGCGTGCTTGCTTGGCTCGGCTGGTTCTTATTGAATCAACCACGTAAAGCAGTGCTTATTTCCTCAGCCTCGTTAGTAATAGTTTTACTATTCGCTCTGATATATGTGTATACATTTATGACTTCTCTTCCCGCGGGTTGGGAAAATATCAAATAATGAACAGTAAGGGCAGATGACTTCTCCCTATATATCCATGAATAAGCAATGCCTCAATGTGATTCGCCAACTAGCTGTTCCTGTGTATTACATTATCTTTTCCGTCCTGTATTGGAAGTATGCACGTTATCAGGGGGTTTCTGTTGTTGAATTTGGTGCTGTAACAGCTATTGGTACTGGCTTAGCTTGGCTCGGCTGGTTTTGGCTAAATAAGCCGCGTAAAGGCTGGCTTATTGCTTCTGCTTCTCTCGCCGTGTTCCTTTTAATCGCTCAGTTGGCCGTCTATAAGTTTCTTTCAATCGTTCCAACAGGTTGGGAAAACCTTCGTTAGTTGAAATCATCACATAATTAGATCTTTTTTGCTGGGTATCATACTTTTACCCTGCTTGGTGTTTGAATTGGGCTTAAGAGTTCGGCGGAGTTCTCGTACGTACAGTACGAGACCCGCTAAGAACGGCACGAGTAGTGCGCCCGCCGTTGCATAGATAACGATGTACAGGCAACCAAATGAGTTCATTGGTAAACCCTTGAGTGCGCAGACTTGAGGGGCTGCCCAAGTATATGCTACCAACGCCAATAGGAGGCCGCTGAGGAGTAGTACAAGACTAAGACTTAGGCGCGTCATTTCTGTCTTAGTGTAGCGTTCTAGTAGGGTATTTCCAAATTTTGGAAGCTGCCCTGGGCAAGCTAAGAACAACATATAGTCCCGGAGAGTGCATCTTGCTCTCCTAGACTTAGCTTTTGTAGGGATAAATTATGTACACTGTAGACATGAGTATTATCCAATATCATTTAGGCTTCCTTACGTACGGTAGTCCCGTTTGGCAAGATCTTTGGGCCCAACGCTTTTATGACTATGTGAACTATACAATTATTTTTCTCGTCATCCTCGTCGCGGCATTCATCGGCATCACGATGGCGATCCGCCGTCAAAAAGATCAGAAGATTCGAAAGCGACTATTGCTCATTCGCAAGGCTGGAACTTATCTGGCCCTTATTGGCTGGGGGTTGTTTGTTAGTATTCAAATGGGTTGGATTTGGGCATTATTCGGTCAGTAAGTAAATATCGTTAGTAGAAGCGGTTTGCTGATATTCTTTGCTTCAGTAAAATGTTAAATTATGTTTATGCTTAAGCAATTCTTAAACTAAGGATGAGTAATTTATCTCGTTCCGCGGCATTTTTGGCGATTGGGGTGTCAATTTATTTCTTACACGTGTACATACCTGGCTTTGATCTAAATTTTTACAGGCTTATTGCTGTAGTCATAGCCATAATAGCGATCGCTCTGGCTATGACTGTGTTGGTGAGACCTTCAAGAGTTGCTTTGCGAATACTGGGTGGTATTCTCGTTATACAAATAGCACCAAGCGTGATTGTTAATGGCTTAGCCATAGCGGAAACTGGATTCCAGCCGGAGCTACTGTCCCCGGTTTACTTTCTAGTGGTTGTTTTGTCCGGCCTGGGTGCTTATTTAGCATTTAAGAGTACTTTGCGGAGCCAGCATTCCAGTTCTGTCACGGAGTAGGAACTTCTTGTCGGGATTCGTTAGGGGTAGTAGTCAGATTGAGGACTTTGGTGAAGTCGGCGTAGCTTTGATCGAAGGTGATGGTTTTGCTCCATTGCCAGGCTTGCGTGCGGAGGGTTTGGTAGCGGGCGGGGTCGCGGAGGAGTTCAATGATTTTGTCTCCTAGCGCTTCGGGTGTATTGGCTGGCGTTATTAGGCCGGTTTGGCCGTCGCGGACGCTATCGCGGAGGCCGTCGACGTCGTAGACGACGGCCGGGGTGCCCTGCGAGTTGGCTTCGGTGACGATGAGTCCCCAGCCTTCTTTGACGCTGGTGACGACGATGGCGTGGGCACGCTGCATGAGTTCGAGTTTTTCGGCGTCGCTGACATGGCCGCGGTAGTCAATATCGGCGGCGTAGGGGCTACGCTTGATGGCTTCGAGGAATTGGCTGCCGTAGCTGCCCGAGGAGTCGCCGCCAATGATGAAGCGGAGGTCAGGCATGGTAGCTTTGGCGTGTTCGAAGGCTTGGAGCTGGTGGAGGGTGCGTTTGACGGGACGAATGGAGCCGAGGCTGATGATGGTGGGGGTGGCAAATTTGACGACACCGGCAGGGTCTTTGACGGGTGTGAGGTGGGAGCCTTCGGAGATGATGTGGATGTCGGCGGCCTTGAAGCCGTGGCGGATAAGGTCTTGTTTGGCGGAGTTTGAGATGGTGATAACCGGGCTGCGTTTGAGCAGGCGAAGGTAAACGGGTTCGGCCAGCCAGCCGATGGTGGAGAGGGGTTGGGGAAATTGATAAAACCAGGTAATGCGGCAAAGTTGGTGGAAGAACATAATGGTTGGTTTGTGCGTGTACCAAGCCGAAAAGAACGGCATGGTGTTGCACTCGTCGATGACTAGGTCAGGGTTGAGTTCGGTTTGGTGGCGACGGAAGTAGCTGAAGGCAGCTAAATAGACCATATAGCGGCTGGAGATGCGAATGATATGGAAGCCGTCGCGGTCTTCTTGGGGCTGGCTGCCGGGAAATCCTGCGACCAGGAAGGTGACTTTGTGGCCGCCTGAGGCCAGGCGCTTGGCCAGCTCTTCATTGACCACTTCGGCCCCGCCAGCAAGAGGATTCCGGCGGTCCTTCCAGGTTAGCCAGAGGATGTTCACCGGCGGAGCGCCTCGTGCTCTTGTTCTTGTTTTTGATGCTCGACCACCTCCTGGGCATCAACGAGGATGCGGCCGCCCCGGCGATTGCGGCTGCGGGTGACGTAGAGCGGGCGGTTCATGACTTCGGTGTGGATGACACCAATATAGAGCGAGATGAGCCCAAGGCAGACCAGCATGAGGCCGACGAGGAACAGGATGATGACGGCCAGGATGGCCGGGCCGGAGAAGCCAAGGCCCCAGGGGTCCTTGAGAAGGTATTTCTCGATGAAAATGAATAGGCCGGTAGCGCCCGAGGTGAGCATGATGACGGCGCCAAGCCAGCCGGCGAAGCGGAGTGGGACAAGGCTCATGGAAACAAAGGAGTTGAGGGCCAGATTGACGAGCTTGAATATGCCGTAACCGGCGTTACCGGCGTTGCGGCTGGGGGTTTTGAATTCGACGTAGGCGCGCTTGAAGCCCAACCAGTCGATGAGCCCGCGGGTGATGCGGCTGTGCTCGGTGAAGCGGTTGAACTCGTTGATGACGACCCGGTCGATAAGGCGATAATCGGTGGCGCGGGCGACGATTTCGACGTCGGAGATGGCGTTCATGAGCCTATAAAAGACGGCGCTGCCGGCCAGCTTAATAAATGAGGCGTGGCGGGAGCCGGGTGAGCGGATACCGACGACGACTTCGGCGCCGCCGTGCCACTTGGCTATGAGGTCCGGGATGAGTTCCGGGGGGTGTTGGAGGTCGGCGTCCAGACAAATAGCCGCATCGCCGCTGGATTGATGCAGGCCGGCGGTAATGGCGATTTCCTTGCCGAAGTTGCGCACCATTTCGATAACCCGGACCCGTTCGTCGCGCTCAGCCAGCTCGCGGAGGCCGATTAGGGTGTCGTCCTTACTGCCGTCATCGACAAAAATAAACTCGAAAGATTCCGGTAGGTCATTGATGGTTTGTGATAATGCCTGGTAAAGCGGCTCGATATTGGCTTGCTCGTTGTGACAAGGCACAATAATGCTGATGAGTTTCTGAGATTGCGCCATCTGGTATATATCACTCCTCCACTTACGCTACATAATACAGCACACTGACGTGTGCGGCTCTATAAACCATAAAGACATCCGTGGCCGGTCAATATGTGATGAACCACAAAAATTTTGTCTAATTTGTAAACAATATAGGTACTTCGCCCTGGTTATTGCCTATAATGCTGTTTGGTAAGGTGCATATGAGGTTCGCCATAGTGGCGGGGAAATTGATATTCATTTCATGAGGGGTACTGTAATTGTTGCAGTGCGCGGCGGCGGAGGCTGTCGAGGCCGCGGATGGCGAGGGCGGCCAGGGAGCCGATGAGCAGGCTTTGGACAACGGCTTCGAGGGAGGCGTGATTCATCTGCACGGCTGCGATCATGACGACGCCACCTAGTATTGAGACAACAGCGGCGCTGTAGCGGCGGAGGGCCAGGTCGTAGTGAAGGAGCAGGTTGAGAGTGGCGAGGATGAAGAGGGCCAGGCTAAGCATGGGCAAAAGATGAGCATAGGGCAGGTATTTGGAGCCGATGAGGAGCTGAGTGGAAAACTGTGGGAAGAGCGAGAAGAACACCAGAGCAGCGCCGCCGATGGCCGTTTGTAGCAACATGGAGCGCGTAAGCAGGCGGTGGTTGGTGGCGCGGCCGGCTTCTATCTTGGCGGCGGTTAGTAGGACGACGGCGATGGAGCCGGTTAAGAAGTAAATGATGCGGGCGATGGTGGCGATACCGGCGTAGTAACCGGCGATCTCAGCCGGGAAGAAGTGCTTGACGATGATGACGTCGAAGCTGAAAAGCACCGTGGTTATGAGGGAGACGATTAAGACGAGTAGTGAGTATGGCAGCTGCGGCCGGAGTAGGCCTAAGTCCGGCTTGCGCCAGAGCCGCCAGTTGATTTTGCCAACCAGTCCGAGTTTGCGGGCTTGAGAGGCGGTGTATATAAGGGCGATGATTTGCGCGGCGATAATGCCGCCGATGGCGCCGACCGCCCGCCAGCCCAGGAGAACGAAGATGACGGAGAAGATGATTTTGGCAAGAGAAGAGGTAATGCTAGCGATAGACATAAGGCCAAAGGCCGAGCGGCCGCGCAGGTAGGCTTGGCGCAGAGCCAGGGGCGCGCTGATGACGAGGACGAGGGCCAGAGCGAAGAAGGGCGCAGGGTGTTCGAACCGGAGAAATTCTTGGAGTTGGCCGATAAATAAGAGGGCTACACCCAGGGTGACGACTGTGATGAGGGTGGCGAAATGCTCGAGTTCATAGACGATGCGGTTGCGGAGGGTTTCGTTGCTCTCGTTGGTGACGACATTGACGGCCACATTGGTGACGACGGTGAGGAAGATGGTGGCCTGCATAAACAGCGAGACGAGGACTTGGACCTCACCGAAATCGCTGGGGCTCATGAGGCGGCCGAGTATCGGGTAGTACAGGTAGTTCAGGACGCTGACGGCGAATGACCCGACGAAGAGGATGCTGTTGTGGCGGATGAAGTCGCTGGATCGCATGAGCGTGATGAGGCGGGCGGTGCGCCCGGAGAGGTTTTTCATACTTCCCCATTATTAGTTCAGGATGATGGTTTTGACCAGGGCAGGTCCTGCGGCAATTTACAAGATAGGCGTTTTTTCTGACGGCTTCATTGGCGACCCTTTGGCATTTCGCTGGTATGGGGTACTAGAATTTTTCTAGTAGTTGACAATATAGCGTAGATCATTGCGTAATGTTTCCTATGCGAAGCCATTAATACAGCCGCTTCGTTGCGGCGGCTGCGAGACTAGAAGAAATCTAGTACCTGCTTAAGTGGGACGAGGGATGGATTGGGATTCTGCCTTATCAGCTTGCCCACAACTGAACTGCGTGGCATATTCTTATTGAAGGAACCGCCCGAAAATGTTAATGTAACATGTGTTGAATTAACGAAGCGGCTTCTTGCCAGCCAGTTGGCACGGCCCACACCCATACACTTTGGTCCCATCGTCTAGCGGTTAGGACACCGGGTTTTCATCCCGGCAACCGGGGTTCGATTCCCCGTGGGATCACCAAAAGAGATTCTTAACAGCACGCCCCGATGTGAAACAGCTATAGCAACCCCAAAACAAAATGACCAACATCGTCATATTTTAGTCAATTGCTGGACTTTTATCTTTACGCTTATTCTCTGGGACTAGGCAGGCTGCGACCGCTACCGCGAACGCTGACGTGGCGGCAATTGTCCGCACAATATGCCAGTTATTCCAAGGTTCGGCATATTTTATCCGGGCTGCTGCAAGTTGGCTCGGGCTTGATGTTTCTATCGGGACTTTTGCGAGTGCCTCATTGAGGGGTACATTTACTACGGCTGTCGTACCGAAAGCCCCAATAATATAGAGTGTCGCGGCCACTAACAAAAGCTTAAACCGGTGATACACCGACCCATTTCTATACAGATAGGCTGCTAGCGGTAGTAGTAAAGCCGGGCCAAAAAACTTATAAAAAAGATCGGATTTTGTATGTCTCTATCAATAGCCTGCATAGCAGCGATATAGGTCTCATCCGAAAGATGTCTGAAGGCGGGATTCACAGATATGGCATACGCATAAAACAAACCCGCACTCAAACCGGTCATTACAACCGCAACCCCTAAAACTACCCGTTTATGTTTCATGTTACCTCCTTCGTTTACGCACGAGTGCCATGATTAATTGTTCTGTGTCCGCTTTGTACTGTACCTCGTCAATGCCGGCTAATGTTGTCAATTCTGAAAAGCATTCATCAAGTAATTCCAGGCTTTGGCTAAGGAGTCTGTTGCCTTTTGGAGTAATCGTTATCAGGCGGCGACGCCCATGGGCCGGATCTGATATTGCTTCGACAAGCCCGTCTTTTACAAGTTCGCCGGCCATGTTACTGATCGCCGGAGCACTATAACCCATTGTCGTGGCAATGCTATGCTGGGGCACTTGTCCGCTTTCCACCAGAACGAGCAAGAAGTAAAAACGTCCGTACGAAATGCCTAGACGCTCCTGCAGGAGTCTATCAGCCGCGCGGTCCATCTCAACGGCTAACTTGTGCACTGCGTAGGCGGTCGAAGTTTCCATACACACATGTTAACACATTAATATTAACGTGTTAACATTAAATAAGCACGCCTAGCTGACTAAAGGTCGCGGGATGTATTAGTATAAGAGGAGGACACTATGAAGCAGACAGTACCACACACTATGCAAGCAATGGCTATCGATCACTTTGGTGGCTTAGAAACACTTACGTTTCCGCTCCAGCAGGTCGCAGACGCGCACCGGATGCTAGAGACTCACTTCCTTGGGAAACTTACCCTGAAGATTGAATAATCTGAACACTCGTCCTAATAACCGGTTTCGATTCCCCTAGAGCTCACCAGGATTTATTTTCAAAATTTCAGATGAAAAAGGTTCCAGAATTTATTCTGGAACCTTTTTTGACTTTCACCTCTGCTATGTAATGTTAGGTTCCCTGAGACTACCATCCAGGGCTTAGTATACTTGTGTCACGCTTTCTTCAGGATGAGAGCCTGCTCGCCCTCGTCACGGCTGCCGCTCCACCCGGACTCGGCAACCAGGTCCTGCAACACCTCTGCGTCACTGATTTCCTCTAGGAGCTCACTGAGCTCTAGGTTGGTGAGCCTTGCCTGGGCAAGCATCCCGCTCAACGGCACTGATACTTCTCTTCTGAGCGCAAGCTCAGTCTGACGTTCCTCGGCTACCTTCGAGATAAGCTCGCACAGACAATCGCGTAGCTCCTGACGAGTGGCCATCTTCTGTTCCTTTCAACGAGGTTGCGGCTGCTTCACTATAATATAATATTAGTAAAGTGTAAAGTTTGTTAGTCCCAAGTTAAATATTGACTTATATATCATAATATTATAACATATTATAGAGCTTCAACCCCGGACAAGCCAACCGCAGGGGGCATAATGGTCAGGCAACCACCGACGGAGCGCACGAGGCGTCGCCTCAAATTTGTGGGCGTGGGTTTCTTTATCACAGGAATCAATATTGTCGTCCTATGGGTGCTGGTGAGCGGACTGGGCATGTTCCCGATCCTGGCCAATCTGACGCGCGTAGGCTTTACGACCCAGCTTCACTTCTACCTTCACCGGAGGTTTACCTGGAAGGGTGCACACACCACATCACTATGGCAGCAATGGTATAGATTCCAGCTGCTGAAATCCGGCAGTACGGTACTGAACCAGGCAGCCTTTGCGGTGTTGATCATGATGGGTATGCCTTATATGGTGGCTTACCTTGTGAGCGTCGCCGGCCTAGGCGTCATTAACCTGTCGGTTACCGGGAAGCTCGTATTCCCGTCCCAGGCCAAGCCCATCGAAGCTAAGTCTCCTTCGAAGGAGCCCGATGCCCCCGTCGTCTAGACGGGGGCATTCACTTCAGACATTACTATTGCACTGTGTTCAATAATATGTTTTAATATATCAGTTCATCACCGGACCCTCTTGAAAGGGGCAGGATATGCGTGGAGCTCTGAAGACTGTCGCTGTCATCCTTGCCGTTGTATTAGGTGCCGGCCTCATTTCTGCGTTATTCTGGTGGAATCATAAAGACCGCCAGAACCAGCTTGCGGATTTCCGGGCCGACGTTGTGGCCAGTGGCTTCACCCTGGCGCCCGGCGGCGGCAACCCCAGACTGGAAGACGAGACCTCAGGTAATACGACCGAGACCACTATCGAGGCGATCGTGGCTGTTAGGGGCTGTGCGGTCGAGCTGGAGCGCAAGCTAGGCGAAGACAATATCGCCGGCAAGCGTCAGGGCCGGGACATCGAGGTTTACGAGCTGGATGAAGTTGCTAGAGGCCACGGCGAAGTAGATGTTAACGATGCCAAATTGACGCCCACGCCGGCCGAGGCTGAGCAATATCTTCTTGGTCATAGGCCGAAGTTTGCCTACTGCTTGGTGGGCTGACAGCTACCCCGCCCTGCCGATCCTTGTGGTCGGCGGGGCGTTTTCGTGTGATATTGGGCCGGCCTTGTATTTACCGCTGGGTGGCGGCGCAACCATCCGCCGACGAGGCATTTGACGATTCCTGCATTCAAGGGAGTTTCTTTGACATATAGGATAAAATATGCTATACTTCGTCATCGTGACGCCAGAATTCGTCCGAGTAGTAACGTTCAAAATATATGACCTTCGTACATCCCAGAAAGAGGTGACGGCGTTGTGGTAGTCCATGCTGATGTCCCTCCGGAAAATCTTCCGGAGGTTACCTTCGATGAGGGCCAGGCTCGCACCATTTTTCCGAAGCCGGCCCCGAAGCAGGCCGTACTTATAACCATCCCTCTGACAGAGGATGGCCAGGAGCTACCGACGATCATCAAGCCTCTGGCCGGCGGCCTGCAGGTTTTCTATGGTAGCTTCTATGGGCTGCTTAACAGCGACGGCGACGTACGCCGGGGTTCAGCCAGAGCCCAATGGGAAAATATGCATGTGAAGGTTGGTCCGGGCTACTGGGTTAAGGTGACCCTGCCCAAGGCCTACCAGGCTGACCAGGCCTGCCGGATTGTGACGCTCATACCGTCGGCTCAAGGCGGGGACGTGGTCCGGGAACACAGCGACATCGTGCATCCGGGCGACTGGATCGTTCGGCAGCCGGGAGGCGAGCTGCAGTATATTCGGGCAGCTAAATACTCCGACTTCTACCACACCCAGGAGGAGGCGGAGGCGCTCGGCCTGCAACTCATGACACCCGCAGAATTTTCCGCATGGGCCATTGAACAGGCTCGGGCTAACTTGCACGAGCAAGCGCTCGCCCTCTGGGCCACATAAGTTACGTCGCATGACCCCGCTAGCACGAGAGTGAATCTCGTAGCCAGCGGGGCTTTTTCTTTTGTCTCAGGCAGCATTCTCCAGCCGAAGGCTTGCTGAACCAGGTTACTGGATTCATGTTTTTCTCCTAATCGTTACGCGACCTACTGTAAGCTAGCCGGGCTAGTCATAACAATTGTTTTATTTCACTATCATTTTGACTACCATGATAGGCAATCTGCACAATGCACCATTAGGTCAATCCGATTAGTATCCTGTGCGTAGACTAATTTGATGAGGTGTATGAATGCAGAAGAAAATACTAGTTATTGGAATTGGCGCGGCCGTAGCGGCGTCACTGGCATTAGTACCAACAGTAATGGCCAAGCAAACGCCTAGGACTGAGCGAGGCCATACTATCAAACTAGTGGAGCGCACAAACCTCACATCAATTGACCTAGGTGCTCCGGGCCCGAGTGCCGGTGACCAGTTTGCTGGCGATAACCGGTTGTTTGACCAAACCGGCAATACCCAGGTGGGCAATGGCCGGGGTTTGTGTGTGCAAGTAGGTGAATCTGCTACAGTGCTTTATTGTACGGCCACGCTCCAGTTACCTGACGGCGATATTGCAGTCCAAGGGGTGATAGATTCCAGCGAGTCTGACTTTACCCTATCCATTACCGGTGGCACCGACAAATACCGGGGGGTGCAGGGCCAGCTCGTGGGCGCCCAAGTAGACGCGACAACCCTTAGTCTGAGCGTTGAGCTGAGCAAGTCAGCGGGTCGTGAATGACGCACCAGATACACGCTAAAGCTGTCACGTTTGATAGTGAAGGCATGACCTTGCGCGGCAATTTATACTTGCCGGCCGCCGAATCTAGCGGTTTGGCAGCGATTGTGGTGGTCGGAACATGGACAAGCGTGAAGGAGCAAATGGCGGACCGGTATGCCAAGCGGCTGGCCGAGAAAGGTTTGGCGGCATTGTCGTTTGATTTTCGTAACTTTGGCGCGTCGGATGGTGAGCCCCGGCAATTTGAATCGCCAGACTTAAAGATTCAGGACATTCATAATGCCGTTACGTTTTTGGAAAGCCGGCCAGAAATTGACGGCGATAAGCTGGGCATTCTAGGTATTTGCGCTAGCGCGGGTTATGCGGCGGCGAATAGCATTGCTGATGGGCGTGTAAAGTCGCTGGCGTTTGTAGCGCCTTGGCTGCACAACGGCGAGATTATCCGGGCCATGTATGGTGGCGATGAAGGAGTGGCGGAACGGATGGCGCGAGGCCGGGCCGCCCGGATAAAATACGAAGCAACGGGAGAGATTGACTATGTCCCGGCGCTAAGCGAAACGGACCCGCAAGCCGCCATGCCGATGAGGTTGGATTTTTACTTGGATCATGACCGGGGTGGAATTTCGGAATGGACCAACCGGTTTGCAGTTATGGGTTGGCTTGGCTGGCTGACATTTGACGCGGTCCGTTATGGACGAGACATGGCGGTTCCATTGCAGATCGTTCACAGCGAGGCGGCAGCGACGGTTGACGGCGTAAAGGCTTTTTATGACTTTGTGCCGGGTAAAAAGAACATCACTTGGACTGAGGGCGAGCAGACTGATTTTTACGATCAGGAGCCACAAGTTACACGTTCGGTTGATATTTCGGCCGAGCACTTTGACAAGACTTTGAAGTAAGGTAATGAGCCTGAAGGCTACCCACTAGTTGCACAGCTGTTTCTGCTGCCTGTTTCCGGCTTATAGGTGCGCATTAGGCAAACTTCCAAAAATTTTTGTGATCGTATCTAATCAAAAGCTATCTTATGTACAAAACGTCTCTATAATGCTTAGACTTGAGTCGGTATAGTGCTTATGTTTAATTAGGAGACCGTGTTCGTGCAACAAAACTTACAGACTATTAAGAGCGGGCTGCGCCGGTTAGGCAGGCAGCGGATTCACCGGATCGTGATGGTGTTTGGCCTGGCCGGGGCGATGTTGGTGGCGCCGATGGGGCCGGTTTTAGCCGCGCCTCAGGGACCTCAGGCCGCGAATGACCAACAAATTCAGACCTCGGCTAATGAGACGCGTGGCCAGATTGCCGGGGCACAGGACTCATCGCTGGATGACAAGAAAGGCGTCCTGCGCGAGTACGATGATGCCGTGGGGCATTCGTGGGGGTGGTGGTTTAAAAATAAATGCCATACCGTCAAAAAGCTGACCCAACTGCTCGACAGGCTGGAGCGGCAGCGCCACAAGCGACCCAGTGCATACCTAGAGGAGTTGTACGCTCGGGTCTGGACCCTGCGCCACGACATACTAATGAGTCTGCCCGAGGGCAAGCGGTGTGGTTTTGAGGATCTCGGCGGCCAGCCCGAGACCAAACTTGGAACGTCGGACAACAAGCAGCTCAGCTTTGACGTATCCTTCCCGCAACCGACCCTTACTACCATGAAGGGCGGCGGCCAAACCTTTACCCAGGTGCATATGCCGGGTATGGAGACCATGGTTGGCAAGCCGGGTGAGCCGGCGATTCCGGTCTGGCGGACGCTGATTGGTATTCCGGAAGGAGCGGAGCCGAAGCTATCGCAAGTTGATAGTAAGATGGGTGGTGACTTGCGCCTGAATTTGGTGCCGTTCCAGGAGCAGCCGGTGGATGCGCCAAATGACGTGCCCACAGACGATGGAACGCCACCAGAGCCACCAATGCAGACCTTTGCGGACAAGCCATTTAAGATTAATGCCGAAACCTACCGGCAGAACCGGCTACTGCCGCCTAATCCGTGTACTATCCGGCCGATGGGTCAGTACCGTGACCTGAAAATGGCGCAGCTGGAGTGCGCCACGGCCCGATACAACCCGGTGAGTGACCGGTACCAGCTGTTTAGTGGCTTCCATGTGCAGGTGAACTTTGAAGGCGGCGAGGGTAACTTTATTACCAAGCGCAGCCTGCACCCGTTTGAGAGTAACCACGGCGTAGTGGCCGAATCCGTGCTCAACAAGGCGGTGATTAAGAACTATGTGCGGGACTTCGATATTTCGATACTGCCGTGCTTTGGTGAGGAATTCCTAATCCTGACGCACCCGGACTTCCGGGCGGCGGCGGATGAATTGGCGACTCACAAGCAGGCCAAGGGCCTATCGACGAGCGTGTTTAACGTGGGCTCCGGCGTGCCGGCCCGGGACACGGCTGAGGAAATCGATGACTTCATCGAGGACCGGTACGACGACTGCCAAGTCCGGCCATCGTATGTGCTGCTGTTGGGTGACGCCGAGTTCATCCCGACGTTCTACCCGGCCGGCCAGCCTGACAACGCCGGTTCGGATTTCCCCTACTCCAACTACGTCCAGATTTTGTTTGACGCCTTCTTCCCGGACTTCGGCACCGGCCGGATACCGGTGGATACCCTGGCGCAAGCTAACACTGTGGTCGACAAGATCGTAGATTACGAAGCCAGCCCGCCTAACCTGGGCTTGGGTAACGGCGCACCGTTTTACACTACTGCCGGCCTAGCCTCTCAGTTCCAGGGCTTCCGCATGAATGCTAATGGGACGCCATTGAACGGCCAGCCTGGTACTGACCAGCGGGCGTTTGTGGAGACCACTGAGCTGGTGCGCGGCGAGCTGCTGGACCGTGGTTATACGGCGCCGCGGATCTACACCCGCACGATTGATAACGGTGGTTACTGTATCCAGGAGAACGCCAGCGGCGATTGTATCCAGACGCAGGCGGCCTACAACGGCGACACCACGCCACGGCGATACTACAACGGCACGTTGTTGCCCGCAGGCATTGGCGCCGGTAGCGGTTTTGCCTGGGATGGTGACACGGCTGACGTGAGCGCCGCCTGGAACGACGGCCGCTTCCTATTCCTGCACCGTGACCACGGCTGGCCCGGCGGCTGGGGTGACCCTGGTTTCGGCAACGGCGATGTTGACGCACTGAGTAACGGTGAGCGGCTACCAGTGGTGTTCAGCGTAAACTGCGCCAGTGGCTTGTTTGACAACGAGACAGCCGGTGGCACCTACGGCACCACGAACAACGGCGTCTACTGGGCTGAGCGCGCATTGCGCAAAGCCGACGGTGGCGCAATCGGCGTGATTGGTGACACTCGCAACAGCCCGACCTGGGCCAACAACGCCTTGACCCGCGGCTTCTTTGACGCCGTCTGGCCTGACACCGTGCCAGCACATGGCGGTAACACCAGCCACAAGCGGCTCGGCGACATTCTGAACTGGGGCAAAGTTTACCTGGCCACTCAGGTAAGTGCCGAGCAGACGGCCGGCAGCGTGAGCGTGGGTGACATGGGTTACGAGTATCACATTTGGCATGTCATTGGTGACCCGACCTTGAAGATGTGGACCAGTAACCCGCGCAAACTGGTGCTTGATAAGTTCTTTAAGAGCGAAATTAAGTTCAACCATGAGTTCGTTAAGTACGCGACTGAGGGTGCTGTGATTACCAAGCTGGAGGTTTTGCGCGAAGGTGGCGTCCGGGCTATCGGCCGGGGTGTCGTCGGTCAGGGCGGCGAGGCTGACCTGGAACTGCAGGCTCCATTTGATCCGGAGGCCAGGTACATCTACTCTGCCAGCCTGCCGGATGCGGTGAGTGTGGTGCTAGAACCTGAGAACGAGCCGGAGCCAACTCCGACTACAACTCCGACACCTACCCCGACTCCTTCACCCAGTCCAGATCCTGGGCCCCGCTAAAATAACCAACTAACCGATCTACTCAAAAGGAGGCCAACTGGCCTCCTTTTGAGTTCAATACATGTTTGACGAAGTAGTTTTAAACAAGGTATCAATCGGCTAGTTTGTACAATTTTATACCCGACCAAATGTTGAAGATTACGGCAAGTGGCAATGAAGTCATGAATGCCATGAAGCCGATACCGGAAAACGCGGTCTGAGCGCTGAACACCCCAATAAGTGTCGCTACACCTCCGGCTATACCGACCCAACCAAGGCCTGAGGATAGTACTCGATGGCGAACGATAACAAAACCGGATACAAGCAGGAAGAGGCCTAGCAGGGTGTTACCGAGACTTTGAAAGCCGCTGGTTATAATAGTGAAGCTATGCCACACCTGTTGCGCCAGCATAGCGTCTTGGGCGGCAAGCGTAACCAATACTGGCAGGCCGCTAAAAAAGGTCAGAGCTACTAGTCCATGACCGATACCGCCCAATATACCAAAGTATTTTACAGCAACAGCTTGCGATGGTGCTTTTGGATACAAAACAGCGGCTAATCCTGCGACGTATACTATTCTTACGATTGCCCCTGCGATACCGAACAGTACCGCAGCCCGCAAAATGTTTACATTATCTGTAAGAATTGCGAGTGCCTCATTCGCATTATTGTATGCGGCAGGCGAGTAGTTGCTTAACATAAAAAAGAAAAATTCTCCGGCCAGCAACAGACCAGTTAAGATGCCGGCTAAACCAGCTGCTTTTCGATTTGGATTCATTTATTTACTCCTTGAAAAGTACTTTAGTTATTGATACTTTAAGAAGTATAGTATCTTTACTGTAAAAAGTAAAGTATCTATTCATTTGTCAATAGAATAGTTCACCAGAAAAAGGAGGCTAATTGGCCTCCTTTTGAGTAGACTTCCGTGCTATTGCGGAATTACGATGCCGGTGCCGGCTCTTTTGCGGCGACGGTATGAGTGTCGGCGGCTGAGCGGTAGAGGTGGTAGCTGAACATGGTAACGATGGGTGTCAGTATAAATATGCTAACGAGGTCGTTGAGAGCATCGGCGCGGGGTCCGACGATGGCCGATAGGATGCTGGCTATGGCGGCGACGATTATGGCGGCTAAGATCATGACCAGGATGAGTAGAATGATACGTCCAAAGACGGCCCACCAGCGGCCACGGACATATTCCCGACTCTGTTTCAGCGCCTGAACGCCGCGTTTATCCTCGAATAGTACTGCTTGAGTGGTAAGGCTGAACCAGATCGCAAAAATTATGCCTGGGATTATCAGCAGTATGAGACCACCGATTGTTGCCAACCCAACTAGTATTGATATCCAGAGTATCGGTATGAACTTGGACAGACTGAGCTTGAGGAGGCCGGAAACGCTCTTATCCGGATGCTTATCGTCGGCGAGGTAGTAGAGAGCGATAGTGACTATGATTGAGGCCACGATATAGACGAGCAGCGCTATAGAGGTCAAGAACGTTAGCCCGCTGAGGTCGTCAGCCTGATTGTCGGGTGTGCCGAGCCAGAATACCAGCCATGGAGCGACAGCAACGGCAGAGAGAGCAGCAACCGTTTTAAAATTCTTTTTGTATGAATCGAATGCGGCCTTAAGCAGTTCGCCAAAAGGCCTTAATTGCGTAGAGTTTGCAGCTTCCATATTGTCCTTATTGTTTTTTGAATAGTACTTGAGAATGGACAAGAAAGCAACAATATGGCCTGGCTGACAGCTTATGGCAACCCATATCGGTAAGGTACTAGAATTTATCTAGTAGTTGCCAAAATGGGTTAATTTGTTATGTAGCAGTGGCTTAGTGGAGCCATTATCTCGGTGGCGTGGCCATTATGGCCGGCCGATTAGAAAAATTCTAGTATGTCTATATACAGATCGGGAACTTGCCGGATGCTAAAATTGATTTGATATTTTTGGAGTGAAGTAAGAAGGTGGCAATCATAAGGGAAGCTGTATTAGAAGATGTTAAGACCATGCACGTGCTGGGCGAACGTGTAGGAGAGTTTGACACAAGTGACCTAATTGTCACTTTTTGGCCAGAAGATATCTTGCGGGCAAGCGTGAACAACGAAGCAGTTATAATGCTCGTTGCGGTACAGCCTGACGGAGCTATCGTTGGGTTTATTATCGTGAACTGCAACCGGCCGCTGAGCAAAGCGCTGATTGAGAATATTTATGTCAGGCCAGACATGCGCAAACAAGGCATTGCTACGGCATTAGTAAAAGCCGCCATTGGGAAAGTCAATGACATGGGTTATGAGTTTATGTCGGTGTTAACGTCTCCGGAGGATTTGCCGGCTATACACACCTACGAGGCAGCCGGTTTTGCTCGGGGTAACGAATTTTTGTGGCTAGATCTTATTAGCTCTGAACGGTTTAGGAAATAATGCCGGCATGGCTGCTATTGCTTTTGTTTACATTATATGTTATAATTGACTCGACTGTTCAACCCGACAGACTGGAGTTGAGATGAGTAGCACCAACGAGATCACACCGGCGGGCGTCTTCAGCGTTGCTGATGTGGGCCGGGCTCAGCGCGCGTTGAATGCATACATGTACGAGATCAACGGCGCCGGGCTCCGATGGGAATTCGACGGCTGGCCCAGCAACATGGAATTCGTCCTTGACCGGGCAGCCGATCATCACAGAGAGACCGGCCGGTTTAGGCGCCGTGTGCAGGCCTTTGGAGCCTTGGTCGCAGGTCTGGAGACCTTCAGAAACCGGCCAGTCACCCACCCACACCCCATGGCTTGGGACAAGAGGTACCCAAAAACCGCCACACGAAACATCGGCGACAGTGAGATCAATACGTATCGCCGGATGCACGAGGCTCTGGTCCGCTACGACGAGGCCCTGCGTCAGCACGGTCCGAATTCGGCAGAGGCCAGGCAAGCAGCTCACGCGGTCACATATACGGTGCAGCCTGAGGTCTGGCGCGAGACTGGTGCTGCAGTCCCAGAGGACGTAGTGCCGTACACCACGCTCGCCACACGGTGGTACCTCGAGGCCGTCATTTCTGCTTCGGCAAGATAACACATTGGACAACTGACCCCGCTAACCGTACGACCGGCACCCTGCCGATGCTGACGGTCGGCGGGGTGCTTTATTTATGGCAAGGACTAAATTATCAGTACAATATTAGGATTATTGACCGGCGATGTTGACCAACCATTCTATGCCATACTTGTCAGCGAACATGCCAAAGGTGTCGCCCCAAGGAGCTTTCGCGAGCGGCTCTATATTATACAAGATGTAGCGTTACGCTTGATCTTATGCTTTAATATACTTTCCAGTCCCCTGCGAAAGGTACGACATGGCGCACCCTATGAGGCATCGGCGGGGCAAGATCTTAGTCGGTGCACATTCAACCCAGGTCGAAGGTTTGATGAGGTTCTTGAGCAGCATTGAACCATGGCCGGAGATTTCCCAGATCCGCCTGGGCGCTATAAAGCCCAGGCGCCGCATTGGCCGCACTAATAAAAAGCATGCGGTCACTACAACGGTGGACGGTAGCGGTGTGCGGAGCCAGTCAGTCGATGCGAAACAGCCTAGAAAACGGGCACGCGGTGGAGGCGGTTTTAGCTTTCAAGTAACGCGCTACGCCCGGCTCGGTGACCGCATTAGCGCGCTGAAGTGCGATGCTGCCTATGGCCGCACGACCCAGGAGGTTTACCTCGTTGCAACAAACAATGATTATGCCCCTCTCAAGCAACGTTTGCAGAAAGCAGGCCTCTGTGGAGAGTGGTAGCAGTACCTAAAGCGCATTACTTATGAGTGATGCGCTAATTTTGTTGCTGAAGGAGTTTAGGGTGTACCGCATAATTCGCCCCCGGCTTTGCGGGCCGGGGGCTGTTGATGGAGCGTGTACGCTAGGTGATTGGGCGGGACTTGCGCCAGAACTCCATGTACGGCTCGTTCTTGGCACTGGACCCTTGGGTGGTGTCCCAGCCTGAGAGGGCCAGTTCAGCTCTGACCCGCGCCACTACATCCTGAGGGACGTTGTGCGGGATGTCCACGGAATAAACGCCTTGACTAGCCGGCCCTTGCTTTAGTTTCTTGTCGACGAGAGACTTGAACTGGTCGTACGCGGGTCCGGTCTGGTCGGCCCAGCGGGCGTCTACCTCATCGGGTGTGGGAAACGGAGACGAGGCCACAGTCACTCTTTCCTGGGCGTCGGGTGGGAACAGCGGGGGTATGAGGCGGCCGGCATCATCAAACAAAATGCAAGAGTTGTTCATATAAGGCCTGGTTGAAACCGGTTTCCGGGGCTGGGTCTGGCGGGGTGATGGGACCAAACCAATCTGCCTCGGTGAGCGGGCCTGCCCCTGTGAGCGGGGGCATGGAGTGCCTGGCTTGATACAGGAACGCGAGGTCCGGCCTGGGCAGTGGATCACCGATGTCGAACCGGACACCTCCCTTAGGGGATGACCGGCCATTCCCGGCTCGAATGAACGGGAATTGCAGCGGGGCTCCATCGACGCCACCTTCGTGGAAGAGGATGCTGTAAGAGCCGGTTTCCGAGTCCAGGAGGTCCATGAGCTTGCGAAGAAGTAGCGGATCTGGCTGCCGGACAACCTGCTCGTCTGGCGGGAGGCCGGGGTCGGGCTGGGTCATGGCGACTCATTTCGTTGGGTACAACCTGGTAGGCAGTGGTATCTTTATATCATGATATTTAGTGTTATGTCAAGTTATTTTTACCATGTTTTTGAGACGCCGGCGGAGAGCTTGTGCATAGGTGCTTCTTGTGGTGGGCTTAGTAGAAGTTGCTTTTATTATACGTCTGGGCCGGCCATTAAAAATACCGCAAAATATTGTGGCCGAGTGGACGTATAATGAATAAAAGGATCATTAAAGGACTCTGAGGAGGATGTTTTATGGATTGGAAACTTGAGCTTGTACCGGTGCCGGTAGGCGATGTAGACCGGGCTAAGGCTTTTTATACAGAGAAGGTGGGATTTGTGGCCGATCACGACCAGCAAGTAAATGAAAATTTGCGTTTTGTGCAGCTGACGCCGCCCGGTTCGGCTTGTTCGATTTATATTGGCACCGGGTTGACGGAAATGAAGCCGGGTTCGCTTGAGGGCGTGCAGATGGTGGTGGCGGACATCGAAAAGGCACATGAACACTTGGCGAGCCGCGGGGTTGACGTAAGTGATATCGAGGATTTGGCATGGGGCAGGTTTGTGTATTTTAGCGATCCGGATGGGAATAAATGGTCGGTCCAGGAATTGCCTAAAAAGACAGGCGAGATTTAGGGCAGACAAAAAAACAGACTCCCAAATGGAGCCTGTTTTGATAATTGCGAGATTCTCCCGGGCTAGCTGCAATAGCTAAAGCCCGGGAGTATCTGTTGATCGTTGTAGGGTCAGATGATTGCCAGCAAGAGTTCGGGCGGACACCGGTCCGTGCTCTGGAGAGGACGGCACATGATGCGGTGAGTGGGGCCGTCATCGTCCAGGTAGAGGACGAGGTTGCCGGACTCGGTTCGAACGTATGCCACCAGGCGGTAGCCGTCCTGGTCGTACCAGTCAAGATCACCCATATCTTCCACGGTGAGGGGCTCACCTTGGATTTCCGGGTCGCCGGCGAGAGCGTTGTACTCATCCAACCAGGCCGCCGCGGCGGCCTGGTTGGATAGGCGTGACAAGTTGGCGCCGGAGTAGTTGACAAGGCTGGCAAGATGGTCGCAAATGCAGAGCATGCTAGTCTCCTCTGACCTGAGTTTTCAATCAACAGATCTTACTATTATATCACGTTTAACGGAAATATGTCAAGTGTTGCCGGGGTTTCTGGTGTTTGCGGTGACTCTTGGTCTGTACGCCATCCCCTGCCCGTGGGTACTAGAATTTTTCTAGTCAGGAAAGGTACACTTACATGATGGCTGTATAATGGCTTTATGGAGCTATTATTATGCTTGATTTTGCGTTGTTTTGGCAACTATTAGAAAAATTCTAGTACCTAGGCAAAGGTTTCAGGTGCCGGCTGTATAATCTATCTAGCTCACAGCAAACGCTTGAGTACGGCGGGATCTGAGAGGAAGTGATATGCCTGAGTCCCGACTGAATGATGACGAGCAAGGCATTGTAGAGGATACCAGGCGAACTCTGACCGGTTATTTTGGCATTGATGAGACGACCTGGCAGCGGATGTTGCAGGCCGGTTCGCCGCTTCATTCGGAGCGGTGGATTGTTGGCCTGGTTATCGCTTTGGCGGTGGTGATTATACGGCGGCGGCGGACGCAGCATGGCCGGGTGGAGATAGCCGACCGGCAGCTGGCCGGTATGGTGGGAGGCGCCCTGGGTATTGACCGCACCAAGGACGGCCAGACAGAGCAGCGCTACCTAACCCGGGTGCTCCAGGCGGCCCTACGGAGCGAACTACTGGCTAGTGTCCGTGAGGGCGTTCACCAGGCGGCAATCTCATTGAGGATTAAGAATCCTGAGGCCTGGCGTGACGTAGCAGCTGCGGCGGCCGGCCCCATCCGGCGCACGATCCGAAGAAAGAAACGTGCATAGGTCCGGGGGTGCGCCTTGCAGACTATATATGGCGCCCAAACACCGATGTTTGGGCGCCGTTTTCATGTGTCCGGCCGATCTATTTAGGAGGTGCCGGGCGGTACGGGACTGGCTTGCGCGACTGAAACCGGAGACAAACTGTGGCCAGGTCCGGGCAAATGGACGGTGATGGTGGTACCTTTACCGACTTCAGAGGTGATAGTGATGTCTCCTTCGTGAAGTTGGATGATTTTTTTGACGAGATAGAGGCCGAGACCGCTGCCTTGGGCCTGGGTGGTATTCGGATTAGGCAGGCGCGAGAAGCGCTGGAATAGTTTACTGATATCGGCGGGAGCGATACCGAAGCCCTGATCGGTAATGCTGATGGCGGCGCCACGGTTTTCACGCTTGACGGTAACGCGAATCTCGGTCTGGTCCGGTGAGTATTTGCTGGCGTTGTTGATGAGATTTTCGAGGACCATGCGGATTTTTTCTTCGTCTAACGTGAGCATAATCGAGCCTTTGGGCTGGCTAACGATGATCTTCTGCTCATGCTCGCGGAAAATGCCGTCTTGGGCGGCAACGGCCTCAGTGATGAGGCTAGTGAGATTGGTGGGGGCTTTTATGAGGCCCATTTGGTTGGTGTTGGCGGCTTCGACCAGCAGGATGTCATCGACGATGCGCATTTGGCGCTCGTTTTCGTGATAGGCGGCCTGGAGGAGCTTGTTTTGTTTGGCCGTAAGTTTGCCGGCATAGCCGTCGAGCACCATGGCCATGAAACCTTTGACGGCGGTGGCCGGGGTGCGGAGCTGGTGTG
The DNA here is from genome assembly GCA_041743505.1 of Candidatus Saccharimonadia bacterium. Lineage (GTDB taxonomy): Bacteria > Patescibacteriota > Saccharimonadia > UBA4664 > UBA4664 > JBGTMQ01. The sequence goes on along the minus strand of JBGTMQ010000020.1, from coordinate 41,445 downwards.
ACATGAGGGTGATGAACTCGGACTTGGCCAGGTCGATCTTCTCGAGGCCGCCGGCCATGTTGTTGAAGGCGGTGGCGAGGCTGCCAAGCTCGTCTTTCGAGGTTACGGGTACGCGCTGGGACAGGTCACCCTTGCTCATGAGCTCAGCAGCCCGGGCGAGGGTGATGACCGGATCGATGGTGGAGCGGGCCACAAAGAGGGCGGCAAAGACAGCGATAACCAGGACGACAAAGATGAGGATGAGGAAGGTGTCGCGTAGGCCGGCGAGCGGCGCATACGCTTCGGATTGGTCCATTTTGACAACCAGGTGCCAGTTGGTTCCTTCAATGGGCCGGGTGACGGCCAGTACGGCATTAGCCTGATAGTCCGGGGACTGGTTCTGTTTTAGCAGTACCACTTCCCCGCTGGTGCCGAGGCCGGCGTGATTTTGGACGGCCGTAGCGAAGCCGGCAGCATTGGACTCGATGAGCACGACGCCGACGAGCCGGCCCTGGTGCTTGACCGGGGCGGTCAGGTAAAGCCCGTCTTGGCCTGAAGGCAGAGTAAAGAAGTGATTGGAGACGTCAGCTCGTTGCCGGCCGGTCTGAAAGGCGGCCTGGGCAGCGACGCTTTGGCCGAGCCGCGCCGGATCGGTAGCGCTGACCACGGCGCCATTCGGGTCGGCTACGACAACGGTGGTGTAGCTATCGGATTGGCTCTTCGTAGCTAGCAGGAGCTCGTTGAGGCGGGCGCGGTCTGAGGAGGCCGGCCCACGGCTCAGCCGGTCGAGGCCTGAGGCCAGCTCAGGCTTGAGGGTTAGCGTGGTGAGCCGGTCCCGGTTGTGATTGACGACTTTTTGCGCCCAGTCGGCCTGAATAATGGCGACTGATTCCAGCCGCTGATGGGCTTGCTGGGCGAGGGTTTGGCTAATGCTGAAGTAGATTAACGGGGCGATCAGGAGGACCGGCCCTAACGCCAGCGCCAAGAACGACAGAACTAATTTTTGGATGACGGACATGGCCTAGTCCGCAACCTTGGGCGCACCCGCGACAGCGAGCTGTTTGGCGCCGCGAGCAATTAAGGCATAGCCAATGCCGATGACGAGCAGGAGGATATACACCAGCGTGAGGATCAGGCCCAAATTGAGTCCGGTCAGCCGGCTGGGTCCGAGTGAGGCTAATACTTGCTGCAAGATGACGCTACCAATGATCGTTAAGGCACCATTATAGATGTTGATGAGGGCGGGCTTGTGCTGCGGGTCGACATAATGGCTGTAGTGCTCCAGATTGAGCACCATGCGGAATCCAAAAGCCCAGGTGGCGATAACCGGGATGACGATGGTTAAGATAATGGCCAGATCGGGCAGGTAGTAAGTGGCGGGGATGGCCGGATTAGACGAGATCTGGCGGGCGGGATTGGTAAAGATGAGGCTGAGGTAGAAAACGGCAAAAACCGCCATGGGGATGATGGCAGTCATGGACTTATACCAGGGCTCGACTTTTAGTTTGAGACTCTCAAGCAGCTGGGCCGAACCGACTGAAGCCAAAAAGAAGCCGATGAGCGGGAAAATGAGGGTGGAGTAAGTTCTGACCCAGGTGTGCACCGGTCCCGGTTCGACACCGGCATAGTTGGCATACACCGCCCGGATGAGCGAGGGTACAATAAGCCCCAAAATAAGCACCAGCAGACCCCACAGCAAGAGACGGTAGCCCCGGCGGTCAGCGGCATTGCCGGGAAGACTGCTCACGTATTGGCGGAAATATAGCCAGCCCGTGGCTGCAAATAGCCAGCAGACGAGGAACGGGAGCTGAACGCTGGCGATCACGAGCAGCATAGCGGCCTCTGAGATATGATATTTTTCGGCCGAAATAGCGTGTTGCGCTGGATTGTACGTCAATGCAACGTAGCTTAACCAGACAACAATGGCAAGGGCGTAGTAGCGCCATTTATATTTCATGTTGTTATATTATATTGCTTATGCTTAATGGGCTAGTGGTTTGTTCTCACAAAAAGGCGTCCGATATCGAGCAGTTTTTTGGGGTAACTGTCTTGTAATGGTAGGTGTTTTATTAATAACTAGGCCCCGATCGGTTGGACCGGGGCCTATTGCGGTTATCGTGCCCGTGAAGGCACGCTAAGTGTATACTTACACTTATGAAAATTGCCGCCACTGTGTCTGATGCGACCAAGGTAAAGGCCGCCCGTTTGGCGTCTAGCGCGGCATTCTGGATTGCAATTGGGGTGCTGTTTTTGCAGAACCACAACATGTCATTGCCTCAGACCTTTCAGCTGATTAGTATTTATTATCTGGCCGTCGTGGCGCTGGAGTTTCCGACCGGGGTGGTGGGTGATCATTTTGGCCATAAGGTTTCGTTGGTAGCGGGATATATCATTGCCGGGGTGGCATTGATTGCGATGGTGCTTGGCGCCAGCTTCGGGTACTACCTGGTATGCCTGAGTTTCGCAGCCCTGGGTATCTCTCTTGTTTCGGGCAGCGATGCCGCCTTGCTACACGCGGTATCGGGTAATTTTAAGGCTGACCAACTCCAGGTAAAGTTTTACGGCACGCTCGTTAACGTGACTGCCACGGCCCTTGGCTCTTTGCTGGCGCTGATAAGTATTAATCTGCCTTTTATTTTAACGGGCGTGTTCTATGTACTGGCGGCGGGTTTCGTGCTGACGGTGAGGTCGCCGGTGGTGAAAAGTGGCCAGGCAAACATTTTTATGACGGCTTTTGCCAGCTTGGATCACATCCGTTCCAAGCCGATTATTCTGCATTTATTAATTATCTCGGCTAGCGTGATGGCCTTTATTGTCAGCATTAAGTGGTTCTTTAACCCGTTATTGGAGCAAATGGGTATTCCACTGGCTTATTGGGGTGTCATTATGGGGATTAGTTTGCTGACGCCTTTACTCGGTATTAAGCTCTACCAACGTGGCTGGCGCAGCCATATTGTTGTGGCGTTTGTGGCGTTTGTGCTGAGTATTATTCCGATAGGTATCGTCCAGCTGGTAGCTGTCTCGATTGGGGCGCTGTGGATCGGGGGGATTCTGAGCGGTTATATTGATGCGGCTGTTGATATTACCCTGAACCAGACGATCGAGACGACTCAGCGGGCGAGCATTCTGTCGCTGGGTAGCCTCATGAGCCGGCTCGGTGCCGCGGCCTATATACCGGTGGCGGGACTGATATTGGATACGTCGTCTTTCCTGGCGCTGATGGTTGTGACCGGGACAGCATTGTTAGTTGTTTGCGGGTACTCGCTGAGCAAGGTTAGGAAACTACAGGTAGCGTAGATATTTGACTAATAGTTTATTTTGTGCTACAATAGTAACAGCTTACTTCAATGGCTGCTTTGTGGACATGCGCCACGACTCCTAGAGAGAAGTTTGACATGACGATCGCCGGACCGACCGCTGCAGACGATGTATTCAACCACACCATTGCCATCGGGCGGTTTCATTCCGAATGCACGGCCTGCGGGGCGAATGCGTTCCCGGACGAGGACACGCAGTGCCGCGAGTGCGGCGCGGTGTTTATGTTTATGGGTACCACCTATCTATCCGGTGAACCGCTGCGGGAGCTCGGTGACAGATTTACTGAGCAATTTCCCGGCAAGATGTTTATTGGCTTGCTCACCAGCAGCGCCGGTTATTGGCGCCGCGCTGATCAGACGCAAGCCGGTCAGTCGACCTGAAAGCGGGTGTTTTACATGGCTAGCTTAGGCTTACGAGCCCGGGGAGGGGCAAGAACCCTCGTCACCCGGATCGATCATGCCTTTCAGTGGGTTTGTACCCCACCGGGGCCAAGCTATCCTTCGGCGCCCGTGTTCGTCTGCCCGGAATTCGGCTGCGAAGAAGGGGCAGTACTCCGGCTCGGCGATCCGATGGAGCACTGTGAAATTCACGGCTACCGGCTCGTCCCCGCTTAAGGCGGATTGCGTGTAAGTATATTGGCCCGACGATCACGAAGATCGTCGGGCCTGCTTTTTTTGAGTCAGGGCTTGTTACTGAAAGGCGCCCGGATAGTGCTTGATGATGTAATTGGTGGGAAATGAAAAATTCTTGCCTCCCACCTCATCAAGCGTCAGCCAGACCGGGTTGCCACCTTCATCATTGACTTGAACATTGGCTGGCTTATCAAGGGCCAGGAGGTACGCATGCCAACGGTGTGCGTCGGAGCCGCGGCGGCAAGAGTCGCCTACGATATCATCTGTGACTATCTTGGTTAGTGCGGTGGCCTGGATCCCGACCTCTTCGGCGAGCTCGCGTACGGCACTGGCTTCGGGGGCTTCATTGGCGTTGACATGGCCGGCCGGGATTGTTAGAACGAACGGGAATTTCGTCCGTTCAAAGAACAAAAACTTGCCATGAGGGTTACGGACAAATATGCCGGCGCTTTCATGCCAGTACTCACCGTCGGCAGCGATCCACCAGTTGATGGCCGGATCGATGACAATGGACCGGTCATGCGTGTGGCTACAGGAGGCGCAGTGGTAGGCGGCCCGGCCGTTTTCTTGGATCGATTTGACTGTCTCGGCATGGCAGTGCAGGCAGTATTGATGATACTGACCGTCGTTGTCCCAGGCGAAATCGAGCTTCATGGTTTGTCCCTTCAGTCTTCCGGATTATAGGTGCTATTTGTTATCTGCGTCAATGTAACGAGATGCGTATTGCTTGATTTGTTTAGATTTTATGCTACTATAGGGGACGTTGTACGAAGTTACAAACAGTCCGAGTGTTCCTTTAGATGGGAGTGGTTCCAGTGGGACTGGCAGAAGATGTAGTCAGCGAGCGGCTCAGCACCGAGGCGCGAGCAGCAACCAGCGGCAACGGCGGCCAGGGCTCAGAGAAGACTCAGCGCCGCAACGCCTTGCGCCGGCAGATCCGAAACGATATCCCGGTGGTGTTGCTGCTACTCAGGGCTAACAACTTCCCGGATGGCACCATGATTGATGTGGTCGTGGACGATGAGCCCGATTACAGCCCTAGCGCTCTGATCAAAGAGATGGCTTCAGACGTCGTCAAGACCTTGCTGGAAAGAATTTCCGGTGATGAGGCTGCCGATGAGGGGCCCAAGACCAAGAAGTTCGCGGCCTGGAGCATTTGTGTGATTGATCGCGACCAGTCCCGAGTTCGGATGTACCTTTTGTCTGACGGCCGGGTAACCATTGGTTGCGAGCCGGCCGACCTCAATGATCTTGGCGACCGACGCCTGCAGGCCTATGCCACCGGCCTCGCTGATCTCAAGCATAAACTCGGCGGTTAAATCCGCCAGGCCCCGCCGCATGTTGGCGGGGCTGATTTTTTAGAAGTGGGAACAAAAAACCCGGCGGGTGCCGGATTTTTTTTCAGAATAATTGCGATGTGGGGCGGTGGGATCGACATAGTGTCGATCCCACCGCCTTTTTCACTGGGGAGCGGATATCAGGATGTGGTGGTGGTCGCCGGAGCCCTGAGGGCGTTGACGCCCGTCGCCCAGAAGCTTGAGGGCGTGGTGGTGATCGTCGGGTTCAGGACCAGGGCCTGGAAGCCGAGGACCTCGAGGACGATCTTGTCGGTGACCGGGTGGTCCGGGCCGAACCTGACCCAGAGCGGACGAATCTTGCCACCAGCGTCGGTGAGGACGAACTCCTCGCGGAACGGGTAGATGGTGACCGTGAGCAGCTCGCCGACCTTGTAGGTCATGCCAGCGCCGTCCGGCGTCATCTGACCGTCGCCCAGGTTCTGCTCGTTGAGCAGGCTGGCAACCTCCTGAGGCAGGAACGTGACAGCCTGGAGGGCTGCGGCCTGAACCTGCTGAACCTTCGCGAGGGAAGCGGTCAGCACGGCGACCTGGTTGGAGAGCTCTTCGACCTTGGTTGCGAGTGCAGCGCGAGACATAGAATGCTCCTTGGTGTGTAAGAACGTCGATACCCTAGCAGGTACCCCTCTTAATCCACAGTGAAAAGATCACTGCGGATAACCTTGCTTAAGGCGAGGCGTCAGGCGCGAATAGCTTCACGGTCTGGCGTCTCGCCTTACGGTTATTCCACAGATATATACACAATATCACATTATTAAATATAAGTCAACATATAAATTATACCCGGAGCCATTTTTGGCCGTTGATATACTCCCAGGCCAGGCCGGCCAGGTAGGCGTGGCCTTTGGCGTTAGGGTGCACGCCGTCGCCGGATAACATTGATGGATAGTCGGTTTGAATGGCTTTTTCGAATACCGGGATAAAGTCTACGTCATTTTCTTTGCATGCCTGTTGGGCGGTGAGCTCGTAGGTTTTGATGTCATGATTGCTTGATTCAATGGTGGCGTCATAGACATACGGATGAGTTTTTGTCTCATCGACCGGCATATTACCGAGGAATACGACTGGGGCGCCGGCGGCTTGGGCCTGGTTGATTAGGGCCGTAATATTGGCTTTATATTGGGGCAATTCTGTCCATAACGATTTATCTGAAGTATTGCGGATGGCATCATTGGTGCCGATGGAAATGATGAGGTAGTTATCGGCCGGGTCTCTGGTGTAGGCGGCCAGCTCGAGCTCAAACCGGTCCATGAGGCGCCGAGAGGTATCACTCGGTATTCCGAGGTTATAGGTCATGAAGAATACTTGAGGGTCGGATTCGGGTGAGTTTAGGTCGATTCGCTTTCGCAGGCGGGCTACCCAGCCGCCTTCCAGGTCTCCATACCCATAGATAATGCTGTCTCCGAAACAGAGAATGTTTTTCGTCATAGGGCTATTGTACGGCAAAGAGCGTTGACGTCGTTACGCGTCCAGGTGCTTTAATGCCTTGAGCAGATCGACGCCGGGGCCGATAACCGGTTGCCAGAGGTCGCCGGCTTCCTGGAGGCGGGCCGGCATGGTGTGAATCGTAAAGGTTTTGGGGTCGAGGCCGGGTTTGACTTCGTCCCAATGCAGCGGCGTGGAGACGGTGGCACCGGGCCGGGGGCGGACAGCGTAGGCGGCAGCCAGGGTTTGGCCACGGCGGTTTTGCAAGTAGTCCAGATAGACCCGCTGCTGGCGTTTGGCCGGGCTGCGCTCCAGGCTGGTGACGTCGGGCAGCCTGGCGCCTACGAGCTGGCAGTTGATGTGGGCAAAATTTTTGACCTGGTCGTAGGTGTATTGGGCGTCCATGGGAATGTAGATGTGCAGACCCGTGGCGCCGGAGGTTTTGGGGTAATGCGGGATGCCGGCAGATTCTAGGACCTGATGGACCATTTGGGCGACCTCGACGACGGTGTCGAAGCTGACGTCTTCGGGGTCCAGGTCGATGACGGCCCAATCGGGGTGTTCTGGGTGCTGGATGCGCGAGTTCCAAGGGTTGAGCTCAATGCAGCCGAGGTTGACGAGATACAGGAGCGTATCGAGGTCGTCGCAGACAACGTAATGCACGTCATGGTTTTCGCTGTCGGAATGGACGGTGACGCGGCGGACCCAATCGGGGGCATCCTCGACGTTTTTCTGGTAAAAACTGTCGCCGGCAATGCCATGCGGAAACCGGTTGAGGGATTCGGGGCGGTCTTTGAGGTACGGCAGGAGCGTGGGCGCGATGGCCTGGTAGTAGGCGGCCAGCTCACCCTTGGTGATGCCGTCATCGGGCCAGAAGACTTTGTCGGGGTGGTGGATGGGAGCGCGGCGTGTGCCAGTTGAGGCGGCGAGTGGTTTGGTTTCGGGTGGCGGGGTGACGGCGGTTTCGCGGTGGACGGATTTGGGTGACTTGTCGGGGCGCAGGCCGAGGAAGATTGGTTGGCGCATATGGCCGTCGTCGGTCCACTCGCGGAACTCGACCTCGGCAACAAGTTTTGGTTTGACCCAGGTAGCCGGAGCGTTGGTTTTGAAGGTTTCGGCAAATGGCGATCCGGGTTGGCGAAGTGGTTCGAGTTTCGCTAGCGTGTCAGCGATGGAGCGCTCGTCAAAGCCGCCGCCGGTGTGGCCGATGTAGTGGAGTTGGCCGTCTTCATCGTAGACGCCCAGAACGAGGGCGCCAAAGCCGGAGCGCGAGCCGCGGGGCGCGGTGTAGCCGCCAATGACGGCCTCCTGCCGGGCATGGGTTTTGATCTTGAACCAGCTGTGACTGCGCTTGCCCGGTGTATAACGGCTGCGCCCGTCCTTGGCCATGATGCCTTCCAGGTTTTGCTGCTTGGCAGCGGCAAAAAAGCCGGTGCCAAGTTCGTTGACATGGTCGCTGTAGCGGACGTGCCCGGAGGGCGGCAGCCAATCACGCAAGATTTGTTTGCGCCGGGTGAGCGGCAGGCCGGTGAGATCGTGGCCGTCCAAGTAGAGCAGGTCGAAGACGTAGTAGACCAGGGTGCCGGCGGTGTCGGCGTAGGTCTGGAGACCCTCAAAAACCGACCGGCCCTGGTCGTCGAGCACCACGATCTCGCCGTCGAGGACGGCGGTGGCGCCGCGGATGTCCTGGAGCGCGGAGGTGACGGGCGGGTATTTGGCGGCAAAATCCTGGTCGCGGCGGGAGCGTAATTTTACGCCTTCGGGAGTGATAGTGGCGATGGCGCGGTAGCCGTCCCATTTGATTTCGTAGAGCCAGTCCGGGTCATCGAACGGCGCTTCGGCCAGGGTGGCCAGCATTGGCGCTACGGTATCGGGCAGTGGCGCGGGCGGCGCGCCGGACAGGCCGGGAGCGCGAGTCCAGGCAGCGCCGCCGCCTTTGGCTATTTCGTCCAAGGTGCGGCCGCTGAGGGCTGAGCGGTCCTGCTTGGTGACATCTTTGGTGGTGACCGCATCATCTTTGTCGGCCTTAACGAGCAGCCAGGCGTTTTCCTCGGCGTCATGCATTTTGATAAGGGCGAACTCACCGTTTAGTTTTTGGCCACGTAGGATGAAGGTGAGGTGGCCGGCATGGACGCTGTGACGGGCGGCTTTGTCTTGTTCCTGGCGGCTGAGATGCAGAGTGACGCCGGTTTTTTTGTCCCAGACGACCGGCTCGTAGGTACCTTCATCCCAGACCATAACCGTGCCGGCGCCGTAATTGCCTTCGGGGATGATGCCTTCGAAGGTACGGTAGTCGTAGGGATGGTCTTCGGTCATCATGGCCAGGCGCTTGTCGTGAGGGTTGAGTGAGGGACCCTTGGGTACGGCCCAGCTTTTAAGGATACTGCCCATTTCCAAGCGAAAATCGTAGTGCAAATGCGAGGCGGCGTGCTTTTGGACCACAAAGCGCAGCGGCCCACTTCCCTGCCCGGCTTGCGGCTCGGGGGTTTGGTCAAAGCGCCGTTTGGCCTGGTACTGTTCGAGGCTCATTTGGTGCTGGTGGCCTCAAGACTGGCTTTGAGGGCGGCCATCATATCCTGGGCGGGTGCGGCTTGGGCGGGGGCAGCTTTGGGCGTGGGCTTGCCTTTGACCTTGGCTTCGATGCGCGTCTGCAATTCTTCGGTGTAGGTATCGTGGAAGTCTTCGGGGATAAATGGATGCGTCAGCTGCTCGACTAGCTTGAGCGCCATATCCAGTTCGCGCTCGGTGGCGGCACTTTTGGGCGGCAGCTTAAGCCCGCCCGGCGAGCGTAAATCAGCCGGGAAACGCATTTGGTTGAGTACGAGGGCCTGGCCGACGGTCTTGATGAGCGCCAAATGTTCGCGCTGCCGTAAGACAAACGTGGCGACGGCCAGCCGGTTGGATTTTTTGAGCGCTTCACGGAGCAAGGCATAGGCCTTGTCGGCTCCCTTGGCGGGCTCCAGATAATACGGCTTCTCCAGATAACGGACGTCGATCTGGTCTTCATCGACAAACTCGACGATATCGATGGTGCTGGTTTTTTTGGCGTCAGCCGCCTCAAAATCCTCATCCTCCAGGACCACAAACTGGCCTTTGGCATACTCGTAGCCTTTGACGATTTCCTCGTAGGGTACTTCGGCGCCTTCGGCGGTGCAGATTTTGGCATAGCGGATGGGCGCATTATCTTTCTTATGGAGCATGCGCAAGTCGAGACCATCCCGGGTTTCGGAGCCGGAATAGAGCTTGACGGGAATATTTATGAGTCCAAATGAAATTGCGCCGGTCCAAAGTGCCCGCATAGGTGTCTCCGGTGTTATGGTTCAAGTTTACTAGTACATTTAGTATGAATCATTGGCGAGAGCTACGAAAGAGAAAGCGCCTACCCACAAGGTAGACGCTATCTAGCTGAAGGGGTTAACCAACAAGGTTGCGATTAGCCGCTTGGGTTAGGTGCGCTGGATGTCCCAGCCCAAGCGGGTTACAGCGAGTGTTCAGGCGGTGCTAGGAGAATTCACCATTGCGGATGCCGGCGGTGACTGCGGCGAACTCTGCCCCGGTGATGACCAGCGCCGGACCCGTCTTGTTCTTGGAGTCGCGGACGGCCTTGAGGCCGTTCGGTAGTCCTCCCACCTCGACGCACTGGTCGCTGCCGTTGCAGCGGCTGCGCCACACAATTCCAGGCAAGTCGGCCTGGGCGTTCAAGATCCTCATGCCGTTCATTGTTACCCCTTCTCAGGATGGCACTGAGTTGTGCCATAGCAATATGTTATTTATGTCATACCGTAATGTCTATTGGTAAAAACTACGAAATTCGGCAATAGGAAAAGCGCCCATCCTTGCGGATAGGCGCTATGGAACTGCGGGATTATATCCCGAAAGTGAAATTAGCCGCTAGAACATCAGCTAGCTACTAGCTGAATTCGCCGTCGTTCACGCCGGCTGTGAAGGCTGCCCACTCGGCGGAGGTGTAGATCAGGGCCGGGCCAGCCGGGTTCTTGGAATCCCGGACAGCCGTCTGTCCGCTCTCCAGGGAGGCAACCTCGACACAGTTGCCGAGCTGGCCGCTGCGGCTACTCTTGCGCCACACGACCCCAGGCAATTGTGCCTGAGCGTCCAAAACTACTGCCTTTTCTACCATTTTCTGTCCTTCCGCATTGGCACATCGGTTGTGCCAAGATCATTGTCAATCATGTCAGACGTGGGTGTCAAATAATTCTGTCAACTACTTTTGTCAACTACTGATGGCCAAACACTTGCTTCCAGAAGGAACTGTGTTCGGCTTATTAGCTCACTTTATGCAAACTATATATAAACTACATTTGTTAATTGAGTGTGTTATAACATATGTGTCGGTTTGTTTTCTACATTCTGCACCTCAACGCTTAGGAGCTCAGATGGAGATTGGCCGTCTCATTGACTCTGACTTTGCGAGTTGGTACCCACAAGGGCTACCACCGTCGCTGGCACCGGCTGACGGCAACGTGACTGAACTGGGAACCCTAGCTGCTTTTGATGACCGGGGACACTCGGATTTTAGTCGTATATTGGCAAACTCGCTGTTTACATGTGACAACCCGCGCCTAACTTACCACGGCATAGATCACGCCCAGCGCGTGACAGACAAGGGGGCCGAAGCGCTGGACGAAATTCAGATCTACACGGGGGTCCAGTTGCCAGCTGGGTTTATTGAGGCGGTCCTATTGGGATTGTCGCAGCACGACCGCGGCCATCCCGGCGCCACCTTTTTTGCCGATGCAAATCAGGACCAGGTGCCGATTGATATAAATGGCAAAACATCAGTAGAGTGGTACAGTGCCAAATTGTTTGATAGGTTTGCGGCTGAGGCAGGACTCTCGCGAATGCAGCGACTGTTGGGGGTGTACGCGATTTGGTCTTCAACCTACGGTGGGGCATGCGAACGCGGTCAGAAGTTGGGCCTCGACCGGATTAAACCCAAGGGTATCATTGGCGAGAGCTACGAAAGAGAAAACGCCCATCCGAAGGATGAGCGCTTGTAGAGGCGGCATTAGAGCCGTAAGTGTTGTGCAGCGTGGTGTCAGACAGTGTATTTGTCGAACTCGCCCTTTTGGGCGCCGCCAATGAATGCTGCAATTTCACCAGGCGTAAAGCACAAGGCGGGTCCGGAAGGGTTCTGCGAGTCGCGGAGAACAATCACTCCTGTTCTCAGTTCTGCGAGCTCGACGCAGCCGCTCGGGTTAGAGCAAAGCGTGCTCTTCTGCCACGAAACTGACAGGTTTTCGGCTTTTGCGATAGCCGGAAGGCCCATTGTTACTCCTTCGGTGCTTGGCGCTGGATTGCGCCCTTCTATTGTCAACCATGCCAATCATAGTTGTCAATAATTTTGTTGAACTCTTTTGTCATTTTATAAACAGTCATGCTCAGCTTTTAGCATTTGTATGTTAGAAAGCATATATTCGCCAATATAACCTTGCAGAGGTACGCAAACGGCCCGCCTGGTACATCACCAGGCGGGCCGAAATTTTCTACGCATAAGGCTGGAGTTTGCTAAGCTAATGGGTATGCGGCTTCATATACCCCAACAGCTCACCCGGTTCACTGGCGCCACCCTGGCCGGCGAGCAAGACTTGTCCGGTGTCCTAGTTGAGGACGCCGACTTTTCCAGCACTGATCTTAATGCCGTTAGCATCGAGGCGGCAATGCTACTGCGCGTGTCTCTGGAGACGAGCAAGCTCAAGCACTTCAATTTGACTGACGTCTATGCCGAGGACTGCTTAATGTTTGGCTCGGATTTGGATGGGTCGGGTTGGCTACGGGTCGAGGTTAAAGGCGGTAACTTCTCGGGCCTGATAGTATCGGACGCCAGTTTTGAGGAAGTAGTGTTTTCTAACTGTAAACTGAATATGGCTAATTTTCGATTTTCCAAGCTTAAATCGGTCACTTTTGTAAATTGTAACCTCCAAGAAGCTGACTTTTATGCGGCACATCTGTCCCAGGCTAGGTTTGAAAAATGCAATCTTACCGGCGCTCATTTTGGTGATGCGGCCTTGTCTAAGGTAGATTTGCGGACTTCTAACCTCACCGGCCTAAAGGGCGTTATGGGCCTAAAGGGAGCTCTGGTCGATACTGCTCAGTTAATTAGCTTAGCGGCGGTCATAGCGGCGGAAGTTGGTATTGAGACCGAGGAATAAGTAGGGGTGAAGATCGATTTGACTTCATGTTATTTATGTCATAGCTTAGTAACGTATTCACCTACAATGCAGATGCATCCTAGTTTGTTCCTACGATTCCAGGGAGCCACGATGGCCGAGCCCAAAGAAATTCCAGTTGACGGTAACACCGTCATTACCACTAAAGGAGTAGTATCGGTAGAAGATGGTGTCGTTACGCTTGATGACGGCAGCAAGATTGCCGGGGCGACTGGCAGATTTACGCCTCAGCCCGAAGGGACAACCCCTGGCTGGACGAGCTGGAGAAGAGGCAGCTGACGGATAATTGGCGACCCAACCCCGATGGATCGAGATTCTTCTACTATTCCAGGCGGAAGCATCTCACCTATCGGGGCATTATTTTGTGGGCTGATAGCACAACAGAACGTTCCCGGAGCTGAAGGTCTTGGATGAAGTGAGATTTAAGTCCAGCTTGTGGTTGATGCCTTCGAATAATGGTTTACCCTGGCCCAGAATGACGGGGTTGATGATGAGCTGGTATTCATCTATGAGGCCAAGATTAGTCATGGCCTGAACGATGGTGCCGCTGCCGAAGATGACGATATCTTTGCCGGGTTGGTTCTTGAGTTCGCGGATTTCTGCTGGATCAATGTTGTGGTGTATTTTGGTGTTTTGCCAGTTGGTTTCGTGGCGCGATTTGGAGAATACGATTTTGGTGTACTCGTCCATCAGGCGGGCGATTACCAGGTCGTCGGGGTCTGTGGCAGGGTCCTTGCCGGCAGCAGGCCAGAAATCCTCGAACAGGCCAAAGGTTTTGCCGCCCAGAATCATGGTGTCGACGGTATTCATCATACCGATGGCGTGTTTGTTGAGCTCATCATCGAAAACGTGCCAATCGATATTGCCGCCGGAGCCGGCAAACATGCCGTCGACTGATACAAGATTTGAAACAAATAGTTTTCTCATGTGACCTCCAAATAGGTTACTTTGTTCCCGGTAGACGACAGAAATTTCTTAAAATCCTCCGTGCTGAGGATTAACGTGGAGGTATTTATATTGGGATGAAATCCTTGGTTGTCAGATTTCAGAAGCTCGTTGTCGACAATGACCTCTACTCCCTTGGCTGTGTCATTGACGAGACCAAATGGAGAGACTGAACCTGGCGTGAGTCCGAGGTATTTTAGTAATCTTTCTGGTGAAGCGAAGCCAAGATTATTTTCCCCGACAGCATCGGCAATGTCTCTTATGTTGACTTGCTTGTCGGCGCCTAATACGACTAAGAAGTGCCTGTTGCCCTTCTTGTTTCTTAGAAACAGATTCTTGCTATGTCCGGCGTGGCCCCGGTCGTACTTTGCAGCTTCTTCAACGGTAAAGACGGGTGGATGGTCATATTGCTGGTAGGCAATGCCGATATCATCGAGGATTTGGTGGATGGTTTGGGTCATGTTGAGTGTTATATTATTTGTCTTGGCTTTTGCCGTAGTTAAACATCCAGCGGAAGCCATATTTGTCGTACAAGTCCCCGTACAGGTCGCCCCAGAATTCGAGCTTGAGTTCGCTGGTGACTTTGCCGCCTTCGGACAGGTTTTTGAAGGCCGCGCGGGTCTCTTCTTCGGTTTCGCCACTGTAGCAAAGGCTTACGTCGTTGCCGTGTTTAGCTGTTTCTTCGGACATCATATCTGAAGCCATTACGAGCACCTGGCCGTTCTTTTCCAGGCTGGAGTGCATGACGCTGTCGTGCGTTTCGGGCGGCATGCCGTCTTTGGCGGGTGTTTCACCAACTTTTTGCAAGGTAAGCTCGGCGCCCAAGGCTTGTTGATAGAATTCCATCGCTTCGCGGCAATTACCGTCGAACGCAAGGTAGGGATGAAGTTGTGGCATAATTGTTCTCCTTTTATAACATTGCGTTACCAACTTTGGCCCATTCTATGGCGATTTTCAATGGGTTGGGATACAGAAATAATGTTGGTTAATTGACAATTTTGCAGACTCGTGGTATTCACTCCTTCGGTCAGCGCCATACTGAGGAGGTGACTTTCTGTCCTTCGGAGGCAGGCTTGTTGCCACTGTTACACTGGAAGCGCCCACCTATTTGGAGCGGTCCAACGAGTGGGTGATTTCAAAGGTCGAGTATGTGGCTGATATCACGAAGTTTACAAGCGACGTGGCCCGACTGTGTTTCAACCTGCCCACCGATCGCTGTGTCACCGTCGCGATGCCCTACTAGCTTGCGGCACCCGGCGCTCCGTCAGTTCGACGGAGCGCCTAGTTTTGGCCTGGACTTAAGTTTCTATCTCTCCTACAACTATGTAGTCAAACTACATGCTAAGTTCCACTACATAGTTAGTGATCAGACATTATAGGATTTTTCGATTCAGTTAGCCTGCTTACTACCAGCACCCGTTGGTCGTATTGTTTTGTTTTGGCGTCGTAGTTGCCGCCGCAGGTAATGAGGTTGAGTTGGTGAGTAATGGTTTTGTCTTGGAGGAGCATTTGTTGGGCGGTGTCAGTGAGGTTGAGTTTGGAAACGCGGGTGACCTGGAATTGGCGGATGGAGTGGTCGCCGAGTTCAATGCGGAAGGTGTCACCGGGTTTGATTTTGGTGAGGTTTTTGAATATGCCGGGCTGGTAGCGGCCCTGAACATGACCGCCGATGAGGCTGAGGCCGGGCTCCCCGGGGCGGGTTTGACCGACGAACCAACCGGCCACATGGATATTGGTGGGTACGGCGACGGCTTGGTGTTGGTCAAGGCCGATTTTTTGGATGTAACCCTGGGCGCCGATGGTGGGTAGGATGATCTGGCGAGGCTGGTTGGCCGGGACCTTAGGGCCGGTATCGAAGTCTTTGGCTTTGACAGGGGTTTCGTCGGGGGTGGTCGTGGAATGCGTGACGGTGGTTTCGGGTAGCTGTGGACTCGGATTGTGGGTGGCTTGGTAGCGAGTCAGTAGGCTGTTGGCACTGAAAGCGAGCAGGCTGAGACCCGCGATGATAATGAGCAACCGGCGACCTTGAGGACTGGGGAGGCTACGGACGAAGGTCCTGAGCGCGAGAGCCTTGGGCACGGCGGGGTCTCCTGCTAACGTAGATGAAGAGCCCGAGTCCGAGCAATCCGGCCAGGGTTGGCAGGAGCTGTGACTGAGTTGCCAAGCCGGTGTTGGGTACGCCGGGGCCGGAGCTGGTGGCTGCCGCCAGAACAGCCGGGCCGGCCGGGTCGACGATGGTACCGTTGGCCACTCCGTCTTGGTCGAGCGGGCCGCCGTCAGTGATTTGGTAGACGGCTTTGATGGCGGGCAGCCCGCCGATGGTGGTGAGGCTGATGGCGGCGCCGGGGACGTTTTGATAGGTGTGGGTTACGGCGTTGTATTTGCGCATGACGAGATTGGCCAGGTCGAAGTTGCCGTAGTAGTACTGTGTGACGGTGGCAGTACTACCGGGGGCGCCGCAGGTGAGCGTGAAATTCATGAGGCCAGCCGGGTAACTGTAGCTGCCATCGGCGGCGGCGTTGGCGGATTCGCCGGCCACGCTGACGTTGGTGTTATCGCCGCAGCCGCTGGCCTCGAGCACGGCGTAGTGGCCTGATACGGGATCGGGTAGCGCGGTGACGTTGTCCTGGTCGGCGTCGGCCGTGCCGTCGTTGTTGGCGTCACCGGCGTTGGGTGCGGCTAATTCGACCGCGTCGAACATGCCGTCGGAGTCGCGGCTGCTACCAGCCGCTACGCTAACGGTGTCGGTGTCGGAGGGCGTGGCGTTGCTGTTGTCGGCGGTGGTGACTGTGGCGGTGTTATTGAGTGAGGCGGCGGCAGTGCTGCTAATGGCCGTGGTGAGATTAATGACGGGCGCCGTTTGGCCTGCGCCCAGGGCGGCACCGCCACTGCCGGGCCGGGTACAGGTGACGAGTTGCCCCACGATGGTGCATGACCAGCCGGTGCCGCTGGCGCTGGTTGGCGTGAGACCGGCCGGCAGCGTGTCGGTGACGGTAATGGTGCCGGTGGTGGCTTCGGCGCCGGCGTCGTTAGAAACGGACAAGGTGTAATGGCCGGTGCCTCCCTGCTGGAAGGTGCCGGTGGAGGCGACGTTGACGCTGACATTCGGCCGGAGCGTGGCGACGCTGAAGCCGCTGATTTCGTGGATATTATTGAAGCCACCAGTGGAGGCGGCGAAGCCGAACTTGAAGGTCGCGGGCAGTGAGCCGGCGCCGTTGATGGTATTGAGGTCGAGGTTGGATAACTCAGTGACGTAGCCGCTACCGTAATCGACGGCGACGGTCATGATATTGCCGGTACTGATGGTGACCTTAACGTGGCGACTGGCATCGTTGCGGTTTGAGGTGGGCGAGACGGCTAGTTGGCCGTCAGCGGCATTGTTGCCCACAAATTGGTAGCCGGTGGCTTCAGACCCGCGAACGCCAATTGAGTTGGCGAGGGCGCCGGTACCGCCAGTGCCTGCGCCGGAGGATGAGAAATTACCAAAGAAATCAAATCCAATGCCAACATATCCGCCCACGATGCCCGGCGTAATACCGCCCGAAGAGTATCCAAGCGAGCCGCCGGATGCACCGGGCTGGGTGGGGCTGGACGCGCCATCGATAAGGAAGAAGGAAATGCCGTCGGCGGCAGGACCGGTGCCGGGACGGTACTGGTACATGTCGAAGCCGATTTCCAGGCCGTCACCAGCGGAAATGGGCGTGTTGTAAATGGCATATCCGGACCGGGCGTTGGTGGCCGGCGTCAGACGCAGGGCTCCGTCTCCAGGGCTGTCGATGGCGGCGCCACAGTTGGGAATTGAGTTGGCGGCGGCCGAGCTGGCGGCCGTTAGGCAGGCCACGCTGCCGCTACCGCCACTGAGCCAGGCATTGGCTGTGGTGGACACGCTGGTAAATGATTCGCTGGCCAGGCCGGTCGCGTGGGCTATGCCGCTTCCCCACACCGGCAGCACGATGGCTGATAAAACGAGCACAAAACCCGACATCAGCGGTGCTATTTTTTTCATATCACCTCAATAAGCTTATGCTCAAATTGTAGCGAATCCGGGCCGGATTGTCAGTAGCCTACTAGATGTTAAGACTGTGGCGGGAGGTCATGCCACAAGCCGATGACGTTGCCCTGAGTGTCCTTTAAGTAAGCGTACTCTCCCATCCCGAGAATGATACCTTTCTCGCCAACGTCCTGGCCGCCGGCAGCTTCGACTTTTTTGATGGTGTCTTCGATGGAGTCGACTTTGATGGTGATAACCGGGCTTTTTATGTCGTCGGTGCGCTTGACGAGGCCGCCATTGATTGCGCCAGGCGCTGTGGGCATCATGTTCTCGTCGACTGGTGTGGTCGTTACTGAGGTGTAGGTTTCACCGCCAGGTAATTCCATGGTATTAATATCCCAACCAAACACCTGCTCATAAAATTCCTTGGCCGCGGCCACATCATCAACTGAGATTTCGAAATGCGATACCGGATTCATATCATTGCTCCTTCGTTAAGTTTTTGCCCGTAACGTCCGAACTATAGGCCGGTTGGATGCGGGTTTCAATGGGTGATGTGACTATCGGAATGATTTCATATTCTTGCTATTCTTAATAGAATATTCTATTCTAGGGTTGGGATTGAAAGAATTCTTCGAGGTTAGGAGCAGACCGTGAGTATCACCGGCTCTTTTGCGCTTGACAAGATACTGATCAGTATGGCCTGGAAGATGGACGAATTCGAGGGGCGGCCTGGTGAATCCGCCAGTGTGAGTGGCAGTGATAGTGCATACCATATCGCCCCGGCTGACTTACAGGCTAAATGTGTGACCGTCTTGGCGGAAACGATTGAGCAGGTTCGAGCGGACATGACCGTTAAGCCGGTGATTCCCGAGCTCTATAACCCGCCGCTTCCCGACACCCCCGCAATGGGGCCTAGTAGTTTTTTGTTGGTGGCGATTTGCCCACGTGATACGCCGGTCAACGAGGATGGGCGGGTTGAGCGCGGCGGAGAAGATATCCGGCTGTATGCTATCCCCTTTAGTGTGTGTTGGTTTGCCTACTATTTGCCGGCGCCGGACGAGGTTGTGATAGACCG
Organism: Candidatus Saccharimonadia bacterium; assembly: GCA_041743505.1. Taxonomy (GTDB): domain Bacteria; phylum Patescibacteriota; class Saccharimonadia; order UBA4664; family UBA4664; genus JBGTMQ01. The sequence goes on along the minus strand of JBGTMQ010000020.1, from coordinate 22,534 downwards.
TTTAGCCCAGTCGGCTTCAAAGCGGCGGCAAAAGGACCAATGCTATACGATGCTCAGACACGTAGCGGATTGGCTTGAGGTGTCGCTGCCGGTGCTTCGCCGAGCGGCTGAGAAGGCCGCGACAGATGAGCAGCGCCGTGACGGCCTGGGTCACCTTGATAGCGCGGCCGACAAAATGCACCAGGAGACTGAGCGGTTCATGTCTGCGATGTGTGCTTTGGCAGCACTGGGTCAAGAGCCATTGCGCCAACTTGACGACGAGTGGACCCCGGCGCAGCCCGCGATGTTTTGACCACTAGGCCCGTTCCTGTATTTGGGAGCGGGCTATTTTATTTTTGTGGGATTGAGAAGTTAGATCGGGCGCTGTCGATCATGTCAGCTTAAAGCCCAGGCCGTCACGCTCGAGCCGGCTGGCCTCGGGGCGGGCGAAGTGGGCGCCAATAAGCAGCGTGCCGGTATCTGCAAACTGCTCGAGCAACTGGCGACGGGTAAGGTTAGCGCGTTCACTATTGGTATCGACAGTTGACCAATCCGGATGGGCAATTTGGCACGGGTGGTGTACGGCGTCACCGACAATGACGGCCCGCTGCCCGGCGGATTCTATAATAACGCCGACATGTCCGGGGGTGTGACCGGGTGTCGGGATGAGGGATATTTCTTTGAGTAGCTTATGGTTACTTGGTACCAGCCGCGATAGTCCGGCATCGCATACAGGCAACACCGACTCGTCAAAGCCAGCACGGTCATCGGGTAGCTCCTTAGTGGGCCGACTGTTCCAGTAGTTAAACTCATCCTCGCAAAAGATATACTCGGCATTAGGGAATGTCGGCATCCATTTTCCATCAACCAATGTTGTATTCCAGCCGACATGGTCACAATGCAGATGCGTGCATATAACGAAGTCCACGTCACCAGGCTTAAATGTTTGCGATAGACGCACGATAAAACTTGTTTGCAAGTTGGTGAGTGTGGGGAACTCGGGTCTTCTGCGACCGTTGCCTACACCAGGATCAATGACGATTTTTTGGTCGCCGGCTTCGACTAGGAAAGTCTGGACCTGGGCCTTAAGCTGCCCGTTCTCATCGGCGTGATGCGGATACAGCCAGGCAATTTCTTTGATTGCCTCCGGCGTGGCCTTTGGGATGAGTTCTTGGATGACGCCACCTAGCCCGGCCTCAACCACGGCGGTGATTTTAACGTTGCCGACTTTAACCATGGAGGCTGCTCAAGATATGGGTAGCTTGCTGCATGCTTGGATTATAGCTTTATTTTTGGCTGCTCAGGTGCCACGACCCGCAATATCGGCATTGGTAGACTTTTAGCCGGCTACCAAAGTGATAGGCATCCTGTGTGGCGGCGGCTTGGGCCTGCTCGCGGCTTGGGAACGATAGTTTGTCGTGGCAGGGCAGTAGGTTTTCGGATTGTTCGATTGAGGCACGCGGTGTATCCATTGCAAACTACTTCTCAAACAACTTCCACTCCCCTTCCGAAACTACCTCGACCTTGCCGTCGATGATTTTGAGGGCAGTCTGGTCGTCGAAGGCGTACATGGGTACATCAACTTTGGTAGCCCAGAGCGTCATGTTGGCCATGGTGGCGGCCGGGAAATAGTCGGCGCCCAGATGGGGGCGGATGACGAAACCGACGAGAGGCAGGGTCTGGTCGCTGGCAGCGTGGAGTGGGGCGTATTCGTCGTATTCATCGTCCCAATAGATGCCGGCTTGTTTTTTTGCGGGGTTGAAATTCAGGCTGTGGGTGACCATGCCGCTGCCGGCGCTGATGCCCAGGTAAACTTTGGTCTTGAGGAGGCCGGGCAGCTTGTCGAAGAAGCCGGATTTTTCCATCCAGTAGCTGAGATAGCCGGTGTTACCGCCGCCAACGATGATGATGTCGGCCGCTTCTACGCTGGGCAGCCAGTCTTCTTCCTGGATGGTTGGTACGGCGGTGAGTTCGAGGGTGCCATATTCTTCCCAGCCGAGGTCGAGCTCTTTGAGCATTTGCCAGCCATAGACTCCGCCGTTTGGCATGGCGTAGATAGCAGTAGGTATGCAGATGGCTTTGGATTTATTGACTGGCTTGCCCAAGAGCTCTTCGAGGGCTTTGCGGATACTATCGTTGGTAATGCCAGCGGAAGTGAGAAGTAATTTCATGGCTAGCTCCTTATATCACTATTAATACTACACCTACGGTGCATATAGCGGCCGCCAGTAGCTTCCGGCCGACGCTAGTGCGTTCTTGGGAGAGGATGAGAAACGCCAGGAGCGTCGTGAGTATAATGCCGGTTTGCCGGAGCGGTGAAACGAGGCTGAAGCTGCCTACCTTATAGGCATACAGCATGGCAACACTGCCAATGGCGTAAAAGATGCTTAGTAGCAGCATGATTGGCAAGATCGATTTAGTGAGCATCGGCCTCATACTCTTGATGGCCTTGGGGCTGAATAGGAGTGAGACGGCGGCGGCTCCGACAAAGCTGACCGCAGCCCATGACAGCGTGTCGACATTGCGGCCGACATAGGACCAATAAAAGATGGCTAAACCGAATAACAGGCCGGTCACGAGGCCGAGAAATGTGCCTTTACCCAGGGATAAGTGGCGATAATCATTCACCACCAGGCCAATGCTGGCGAATATTAGCAAGGACCCGATGATTTGGATGAGGGTGAGGTTTTCGTGGAAGAGAATGATGCCGAGCACCATCACCCAAACAGCGTGGGTGGCGAATAGGACCGAGAAAGCTGACGCCTCCACTTTCTGCAAAGTCTTGGCGTAGACGATATGGCCGGCGCCGAAGAGGACGATGGCGGCCAGGGCAGGGAGCCAGAAGTTGTTGATATTTTTGAGGCTGAAGCCGTTGAATATTACGAATACTGCGATGACGGCTGCGACGAGCGCCTGGAAAAATACGGCGTATGCGACGGGATCGGCTTTGTCTTTGTGAATGAGGATTCGCTGCAGGACTATTGATATAGAGAGACCTGCGACACTGATAGCGGTAAGTAGTTGCCAGGTCATGAGCTGATTATGGTCACGATGGGCTATGCCCGTCAAATTGGCCTTCGGCGAAGGGCCACTCTTCGAAGGTAGCGCATAAGCCTTGGTCGTTGAAGGTTATGACCCAGAGGTCGCGCCAACGTGGCGGCGTATCGTTGGCGTAGTTGACTTGGATTCTGACTATGGCTGTATTGTTTTCGACGGCGATGATTTCGCGCTGTAGCTCGAAGGGTTCGTCGGGGCCGGTCCTGCCCTGCTCCCAGAATTGACCAAGGTTGGTCAGGCCATTGATGGGGTCTTTCCAGGGGGATGCGCGGTAGCTGATATTCTCGGCGAAGATGCTGGCAAGCTGTGACGTTCCGGGGCTGCGCCAGACCTTGACGTATTCATCGACCCAGGCTAGTACCTGTGCGTGGTTCATGGCGTGCCGAACCGTTCGGCGGCGCGGGCCCGGGCTTTGGCGGCTTCGACTTCGCGGTTGTGAGGCTCGGCGTTGGTGACGAGAGAGTCGAGGAGCTGGCGGGCGACGGCGGCGGTTTGGTCGATGGCTTGGTTGAAGGCGGTCTCGTTGATGTGAGACGGCTTGGTGAAGCCGGATAGTTTGCGGACGAACTGGATCGAGGCGTCGTGGATTTCTTCGTCGGTGGCCGGCGGGTCAAAGTTGAACAGGGTCTTGATGTTGCGACACATAATTGTCTCCTTATTATAGCCTTTGTTGAGCTCGAAGCACTATTGAGCCAACGACTTCCCGGGGTACCCACATAAGCAACGACCGCGTCCAGCGTTGACCTGATTTAGGTTCGAATTGACGCGGGAGACCAGGCGGCACAATTGATATGATGCCAAGCTTCGTAGCTTGCATAACTACCCTGCCTATATGATATGCCTGGCCTACCATTAGTGGCCGCGACAGTCCTTTAAGGTCGGTGTAGGTCCTAGCTTTTACCAATGTCCCCCAAGTGCCAAGGCCTTTGCCCAAAGAGTTTGAAATAGGTCCTTCAACTATGTAGCTAACTTGTGTTTGGGGATTTGGAAATGCGTTAGCCAGCATCCGGTCAGCCACAATGGGGCGTCCGTGAGCGTTTTGAAGTATAAATTTGGCTAGCGAGCGGTTGACACTACCTTCTTCGGTTCGAGTCCCGAAAGAGTGGCCAATAACACAGTCGGCCTCGTCCGGGTTACCGGTAGCTTCATAATGACCAAGAGCTGAGGTTAAGATATTCACTCTTTTGTATTGTAGCCGATCTTAGTTTCCAGGGCTTCGTGCGTGAACCTATGTAGTGCCTACTCTCCCAGGGAGAGTCGATGATTTTCTTAGTGCATATTATGTTTATGGGAAGCCATTAATTTATGTCTTTAGATGTGGTACTTTCCTCGGGAGAGTACGTTCTCATACCTGCGATGTCAAGGTGTGCGGAAAGCTCGGCAACGATGGCTGCTAGCGACTTTCGATAGCTAACAGGCGCTCCTTGGCCTTGAGTCCGGCCGCATAGCCGCCCAAAGTGCCCTTGGACGTGATAACCCGGTGGCAGGGTACGATGATACAGATGGGATTGCGGCCAATGGCCGAGCCGACCGCGCGGACTGCCAGAGGCTTACCGATCGATTGGGCGATTTTGGTGTAGGACGTGGTGGTTCCAGCGGGAATGGTTGGGAGCCTTTGCCAAACCGCCTCCTGGAATGGTGTGCCAGTGGGCCGGATCGGGACATCGAAACTGGTGCGGCGGCCGGCGAAATATTCCTCTAATTCCTGGTTGGCTCGCTGGAGTAGCGGATGGCTGGAGTCGCGCGTCCAACTTGATGGTATGGCGGTGAAGTAGCGGTCGCCTTCCATGTGCAGTTCGGCGAGATGAGCGCCATCGACGGTACTAATGGTTAGCCGGCCAAATGGTGAATCGAAGATGTCATATAGCATAATGTTCTCCTTCATTAATCTGCTGATTGATTAAGCGATTGCCATAAATGCATGGTGGCGTAGGCGCGCCAGGGTTGCCAGGGTTTGGCTAGTTCAAGGACCTTGGTGGGATTTTGTTCGCCGAGGACCTTTTTGACCGCGTAGTCGGTATGCGGAAAGGCGTCCGGCCAGGCGAGGGCACGCAAGGCAATGTATTGGGCCGTCCATTCGCCGATACCGGGGAGGGCCTTAAGGGTGGCTATGGTGCTGCTAATGTCGGCCTGCGGAGTGAGATAAAGGCCATCGACGCAGGCCCGGGCAAGGGATTGGATGGTTTCGGCCCGTTTGCTATAGAGGCCGCAGCCGATAAGGTCTTGGAGTGATGCATTGGCTAATACTGCGGGAGGCGGGAAAATGGTCGTGAGCCCGGCATGGGGAGTGCTGATTGGCGGGCCGAATGTGGCCGCGAGGCGGCCGGCAATGACAGTGGCGGCTTTGACGCTGATCTGCTGGCCCAGTACTGCCCGGACCGACATCTCGAACCCATCGAAGACGCCCGGGACCCGCAGACCGGGGTTACTAGCGGCTAATGGTCCGAGATGAGCGGCCACGATATCCGGCTGGCAATCGGTATCAAAGAGGTGTTTGATTCTGGCCAATATCACCGCAGCGACCGGAGCCAGGTCAGTGGGCATATGGACAAGCAACTGGGATTTTTTGGCTTGGTGCGAGACCTCGATCCAGCCTTGATAGAACTTTTTGCTGCGGTTTAGTGAAACGGTGCGTTTGTAGGTGTTATTCCCTGCCACTTCGACCCCGGCGATGGCGCGGCCGGCTAAAAAGCTCAGTATTGCATCCCAGTCGAATGGCGGGCGGTAGCCGATGCATAGCGTGAGTGTGGCTTCCTTGCTGGGGCTGGTTTGTTGGCGGAACCGGCTTGGCGACAGACGGTAGTGAGACTTGAACAAGCTGTTAAAGCGGCTCAGGCTGTCGAAACCAGACGAATAGGCCACACCGGTGACGGGCAGTGAGGTTTCGGTGAGCAGTTGTTTGGCCAAAAGTAACTTGTGGGTTTGGGCGTAGGCTACCGGACTAACGCCCCAATAGGCCTGAAAATTCCGGCGCATGTGACGGTCGGTGATATGGAGGTGGGTGGCGAGGTTGGCCAAGGAGGTGTCTTGCAAAAAGCCGGCGTCGATCAGCTCAGCTGCGGCCTGAGCGATCCGGCTCTCACTATCGATGCCGGCCACGCCAGGCGCCAGCTCGGGCCGACATTTGAGGCAGGGCCGATAGCCGGCATGTTCGGCGGCAGCGGCACTACTGAAAAACAGGCAGTTTTGGGGCTTAGGCATGCGCACTCTACAGACTGGCCGACAATAAACACCGGTCGTCTTGACGGCGGTGAAGAACCGGCCGTCAAAACGGCGGTCGTGCGCCATGAAAGCTTCGTAAAGTGTGCCTTGCTCATCAGTCATGTTTCAGATTATATCGGGCCGGCAGGTAATGACTCGCTCTTTTCGGACATGTAATTGTTTGCGTATTCGCAAACTGGCCTGAAGCCCAGACTCTTTATCTCTTTCTCAAGACAGTTATATACTAGTAGCCATGATAGCGAAAACAATCCTTGACCAGTTCCTGTCCAGAGCTAAATTTGAGCCGTTTGAAGTAGATTATTGGGGCAAGCGCAAACGCTACGGCACCGGTGAGGGTGAGCCGCGATTCACGCTCAGCCTGAAGGAGGAAGATGTAGTTAACGACCTGGTAAAGCGGGCTGATCTTGGCTTTGGAGAGGCCTACATGGATGGCCGGCTAGACGTCGAACATTTGGGTGAACTTCTGAAATTCACCAGTTATAACCAGCCCGGAATCAACAGTAGCCTGGGTAAGCAGATTGCGCACCGGTTTGCTCGCAATGTGAAGAACAACCAGGCCGAGCAGATTTCGAGTCATTATGACCTGGGTAATGACTTCTATTCACTGTGGCTTGACGACACTATGACCTATACATGTGCCTACTTTACGGATTTAACCGATAGTCTGGAGCTGGCTCAACGGCAAAAGATTGACCACGTGCTGCGTAAACTGCAATTGCACCAGGGGCAGCGGTTTGTGGACCTTGGCTGCGGTTGGGGACATTTGGTGGTACGGGCGGCCAAGCTGTATGGCGCCAAGGGCTTGGGTGTAACTCTGAGCCGCGAGCAGTATAACTATGCGGTTCAACTGGCCGAACGCGAAGGCGTGAGCGAGCTGGCGTCGTTTAAATGCATGAACTACCAGGATATGAAGGACCACAACGAGCAATACGACCGGGTGGTAAGTGTGGGTATGCTGGAACACGTGGGCCGGGGGAATCTCAAGCAATACTTTGACGTGGTGGACCACCTGTTGGCGCCGGGTGGCATTTCGGTTCTGCACTCGATTACGCAGCAGGTCGAGGATGATATGCCGGCTTGGATTGATAAATACATTTTCCCGGGCGGCTATGTGCCGAGTCTTCGCGAGGTGACGCACGTTTTGCCCGAGTACGATTATCATTTGACTGATTACGAGAGTTTGCGGTTGCACTATGCACTGACACTGGACGAGTGGTACCGGCGGTTTGAGGCTAATCTTGATGCTGTACGGGAGCAGGGCTATGACGAGCGGTTTATCCGGATGTGGCGGCTGTATTTGCTGGGATCGGCGGCGGCGTTCCGGTATGGCACGTTTGACTTGTCACAGCTCGTGTTTACCAAGGGATTGCAGAATACATTGCCACTGACGCGGGCGGCGCTGTACAACTAGCTCCTGGTCACCCGCGGCCGACGGACTTTTGGTAGAGGTCTTTTAGGCGCTTTTCGGGATCGTATTTGGTCTTGAGGGCGGTGTATGATGGGCCGTTGTAAAGCTGCCAGAATTTGTCTTCGCTATAAAAGGTCTCGGAGTAGAGGCCTTTTTTGCCTCCTAGACGCTCGACTTCGGCCTCAATGAGCTGGTTGTAGTGGTGGGGGCCGTGCTCTTTACTGGCAACGACGTGGTCCCAGAAGCCAAAGTTGATGTAGGTCTGGTTGGGCACCAGTTGATAGAGCGGATAGCGGTCGGCTGAGGGCGAGCGGGTGGGGCAAAACCAGACCGGGCGGATAGGCAGCTCGCGAGTGAAGAATTCCCAGAAAGCTTTTGATTGTTCGATTGGAATTTGGACGTCCTGGATTACATCCTCGAGCTCGCTGGGACGGCCGGTGAGTTGGCGCAGGTATTGGTCGATATGAAGCTTCTGATCGAGGCGGACCAGGCGCCAATAACCTTCGGAGCGCAGTAGCCATTTGCCGGCCAGGAACCGGGGAATGAGCCGGTCCATATAAAAGTTTTTGGAGCACCAGAACCAATCGGTGTCCCAGCGCCATATGAAGTCGCGGGTGGTCAGGTAATCTTCGGTTTTGGCCTGAATAGATCGATAGAATGGTTTCAGGTAGCGATAATTGCTTGGCGGAGTGGGCGCGTCGGCGGTGAAATAGCCGAGGGTTAGATAGAGCTCGCTGGCCGAGAAACCCACGCCGTCCATAAAGTCGACTGTTTGATCCTGATATTTGCCGGTAGTGGCAATGTCTTCGATCATGGCTAGGAGGGCGGCCATGTCCCCAAACCGGTGATGTTTGAGACGGACGAATTGCTTAGCCCGGACAAGCTTGATGGTCAGCTTGAGGATGTAACCGAGCGTGCCAAACGAATTGGCCAGGCCATAGAACAAATCTTTGTACTCGTTGTCGGGCGTGGCGGTCACGACCTGACCACTGGGTAGGAGCACGTCCATGCCTGTGACGGTCTCATGCACCAGGCCGAACCGGAACGAACTGGCCTCGATGCCGCCACCGCTGACGGCTCCCCCGGCCGTGATGGTGGCCAGCTCCGGCACGACGGCTGGCAGCAGCCCTTGGGCTAAGGTGGCGTCGATGATGGCGCGGTAGGTGGCCATGCCCTCGACTTCGGCCGTCAATGTGGCAGGATCAACCCTCACCACGCCGTTGAGTAGCCGGACGTCCAACCGGGCTGAGGAAGCCTCCCGCTCCCGGAACAAATTTGAAACAGTCTTTTTGAGCCGCACCGGCTGGCCGGAGGCGGTTAGTTCCTGATATTGACGGACAAGCGCATCACGTTTTTGTTCATAAGCGGTTTGTGGATCCATGACACAAGATTATCATGAATGTCTAGAGGATTTCGGCCAGCTTGTCGAAGCATTCGCTCCAACCTTCGTGGTGCGAGTCGCGGGATTCGGCTGACTTGAAGCCTTCCTGCCGGAAGTCCATGGTGGTCTTGCCGTCGTGCTCAGTAAAGGTGACGGTCACCAGAGTTTCATCCTCCGGCTGGCCGGCTTGGTTTTCCCAGGCGTGGGTCATAACCAGGCGCTCCGGCTCGGTGATCTCGCGGTAGACGCCTTGGACAATATACTCGGTGCCTTCGGGTGACCGCATGCCGGCACGGTAACGGCCGCCCGGACGAAGATCGGCCTCGCCGAATGTGGTGGTAAAGCCCTTGGGGCAGCTCCATTTCATCATTTGATCGTTGTCGGTCCAGGCCTTAAAGACGCGTTCGCGGGGGACGTTAAAGGTGCGGGTGATTTTGAGGTCCATGTTCTTGCTCCACGTTTAAATATTGTTCCAAAGCATCAAAGCGGTCGTTCCAGAGTTGCTCATAATTATGCAGATATTCGGCGGCATCTCTGAGGGCTTGCGGCGAGGCCTGCACAAGCTGCTGCTTGCCTTGCCTGCGCTTGATGACAAGCTGGGCTGTTTCGAGTACTTTTAGGTGTTTTGATACGGCGGCCAGTGTTAGGTCGTATGGTTGGGCGATTTCTGTGACTGACAATTCCCCACCGGCCACGCGGCGTAAGATGTCGCGGCGAGTGGGGTCGGCGAGGCCGGCGAAGATTATGTCGAGGTTTAAAGTTTGTTCGTGCATGGTATTTCGTTCTGTTATTTAACTAGCTGGTTGAATGATAACTTAATGAGCCGGTGGCCGTCAAGCATTACCGTACCCATTGTGGGGGTTTATAGTTAATGTATGTTTACTGTGAATATCCCCCACCAACGACTCGCCAGCCAGCGCATAAGCGGGAACAAGCTTGCCCAGCCCGAGGATGTAGTGCGGTGGATGGGGGCTTGCCAAGCCCAGGATTACCACCAGGCACTATGGGCGATTGGCGTGCGGACGGACGGCCTCACGATTTCGGATGTGTTGCGGGCGATTGAGTCGGGTAAGATTTTGCGGACCTGGCCGATGCGCGGCACCATGCATTTTGTGGCGGCCGAGGATACCAAGTGGATGTTGCAGCTATCGGCGGCGCGCATTATAGCGGCGGATAAGCGCCGGCTGGACCAGCTGGGCCTTGACCAAGCTACCATTGAGCAGTGCAAGGATTTGTTTTATGAGGCGCTCCAGGGTGGCAAACGCCTCCCCCGCCCCGATATGATGCAGCTTTTAGAGCGCAAAGGTATCGCTACGGCCGGCGGACGCGGGTATCATATTTTGTGGCACTCCGCCCAGAGCGGGCTGATTTGTGTGGGGCCAATGGAGGGCAAGCAGCAGACTTTTGCCTTGCTTGATGAATGGGCGCCTGGAGCGCGCGAATTGTCGCGGGAGGAAGCGCTGGCGGAGCTGGCCGGGCGGTATTTTGCGAGCCGCGGGCCAGCTACGTTGCAGGACTTTGGCTGGTGGGCCGGGCTGACAGCGGCCGATACCCGGGTTGCACTGGAATCGGTGAAGCCGGAGTTGGTGGCGCGGGTAGAGGGTGGTAAGGAATATTGGCTGAGCAATCAGGCTGTACCGGTTGCGGATGATAGCGCTCAGGCAGTTTTGCTGGCAGGATTTGATGAGTACTTGCTGGGCTACAAGGACCGCTCGGCGGTGCTAGCGGCGGAGCATGCACCAAAGATTATTCCTGGCAGCAATGGCGTGTTTCAGCCGACCATTGTGTGGGACGGGCAGGTGGTCGGGACTTGGAAGCGAGTGATTAAGCGAAAGCGTCTGGATATTGTGCTCGTGCACTTTGACGGATTTGGTGAGACCGAAGCGAATATCCGTGAGGCGGCCAAGCGGTATGGTGAGTTCATGGAGTTTGGAGAGGTTGAAGTAGAGGTTACTTAGTTGCCGCTACCCTAAACATTCTTTTTCGGGCGGTCAGGAATAATAGCGCAACCGCCATGACGCCAAGACCACCGATGACAAAGGCGCCGGTATAGTCGAGGTAGTTGGCTGCCAGACCAAATAGCAGGTACATGGCGATGGATGTGACTTCGGCGAGGAAGCCGCTCACGGAGGTAATGGTGGCCCTCAAGTCGCTGACGATATTGTGTTGGAGTTTGGCGTCATAGATAACCGACAAGGCCTTAATAAAGAACATGAACAGGGCCACCAAAATGATGCCTGATACCCCTTGTAAGTAGCCGGCCCCGGCCAACAACAAGCCGGTGAGGGCCGTGACTACCATGAAGGTAGTGTTGCGCCAATGCTCGAACCGGTATGCCACCAGACTAGCGACCACGGTCATGGCTATGGCCAGAGCGGTCCAGATAGGAATGAGGGGCACGGAGGAGCCGATAGCCTGGAAGAATAGCGGGATATACTCGTCAAATGTGCCGTAAACTGCACCGATGAAGGCACCCAGAAGCACCAGCTTGCGCACGCCTGGTGTTTGCCAAGACTCCCGGATACCGCGTCGCAGTGCCGCCCAGTAGTGCTCGTCTTCGACCGCCTCGACCCGGGCGGCTTCGGGCAAACGCGAGATAACCGCCGCTGCGGCTAGCACTGCTACAATACTGAGCAGTATGAGGAGCGGGTAGCCAAAAAGAATGGCGACAGAAGCCAAGGCTGTCGCGACCAGTTCGGCGGCGACACCTATGCTATCGGCCCGACCCATGACCTTGGCGTATTGTTTTTCTTCGCCCTCTTTTTTGAGCTCGTCGTAGACTAATGCCTGGAAGGTACCCGACCAGAGGGCGCCTTCGAGACCCCACAACACAAAGCCTAACGCGAAGCCAAGGTAGCCGGGAAAGATCAGCCACATGGCATAGCCGGCGGCCCGGAGCAGCTGACCGATAATGAGTAGGTTACGGCGCGAATACCGATCGGCCAGAACTCCTGACGGTACCTCGGCGATGATGGAGGTCGCTGACCAGATGACCAATAGTGTGGAGATGGCCAGCGGTGACAGGCCATGGGCTGCGAACATTACCGCGTATAACGGGTAAAGCAGGATAAAATCATCCAGTGCCCGGAAGCCATAAATGTAGCGGGTAATCTTCACTTGTTTTAGTATAGCTGTATTGGCTCCGGTGTTCCCTTTGATTGGAGTGAGTACCATGATGCTGCTGCGCTTTATACTCTACTGCACCTACGCCCTGGTGATTGCGGCATTCGGCTTGGTGCTGCTCGTGCTTGGGCCCGAGCTCATACCGACAAGGCTGCTGATCTTGATAGCCGTCTTTGCCGGTTTGATTATCTTGATCCGCATTGTTTCACACATACAGCGTAAACGCAGTAAACAGAACACGGATTAATCCCTGCCTGAAACGGCTCCGCTGCTTGTCGGCGGGGCTTTTTAATGTATAGCTGCTGCAAAAACTGCAAATAGGCATGGCTATAACTGGAGTTTTACGCTTTACAAACTGTGGGCGTTCAGAGAGGATTAGCGATGTATGATCCACGTATCGGACGAGCAATTCCAGCAATTAGTTGAGGACGCCGTGGCCGCAATACCGGCGCGGTTTGCTGATCATTTGAACAATGTTAGCTTTATGGTAGCGGATGAGCCGAGCCGTGAGCAGGTGGAGAAGAGCCTCAATCTTCATAATGGCGTGTTGCTACTCGGGTTATACGAGGGGATCCCGCTGCCTAAGCGAAACAGCGGCTACAATATGGTTCTGCCGGACGTGATTACCGTGTTTAAGCGGGCGCATGAGATAGTGGCGGATGATTTTGAAGGCTTGCGGCGGCAAGTTCACCAGACCGTTTGGCACGAAGTGGCCCATTATTTCGGCTTGGATCATGGCCAGATTGATGCGCTGGAGCGTTGAGGCCTTATGTTAGGCTTTTTTTGCGCTACCTACCGCTGATAGCCGGCCTGCTTATCCTGGCGGTGGCGGCGACGCTGGTGCCGTGGTCCAAGGTGCTGCCGTATTTGGGCCGCCTGTCGCCGTTTGAACTTGGACTGTTGACGCTGGGCGGCGGGTTGTATTATTTGGGCCGGATCGTGCGTTACTGGGTGATGCTGCGCATGCTGGGCCTGTACGTGGCGTTTGGCAAGGTGGCTATAGCCTGTTTGGTGGCGCAGCCCGTGGCGGTGCTACCGGGCGGTGAGCTGTACCGCGGCGCCATGCTCAAACGCTACGGCAATGTTTCCCTCAAAGACGCCGCGCCGACGGTATTAGCCCAATCCATCGCTGAGAGCTTCGGTTTGCTAATAGTGGCTTTGCTCGGTATAACGGTTTTGCGCCAATACCTGACCATCGTGCTCGGCATCGCGGCGGCGTTTGTGGCTGTGTGGGTGTTTATTCGCTGGCACGACGCCCATACCAGCCACAAGTGGCTCAACAAACTGCCCTGGGTTAACGTGAGCCGGTCGTGGGTACAGTCATTTTTGGGCAAGAACCGGAAATTGTTAACCGGCTGGAATTTCGTGATACTCCTGTTGGCATCGTTCATTACGACTTTCGCCGGCATTGTTATCTTATACATAGCCGGCTTCGCGATCGGAGTGGAGCTGAGCTTCTTTGCGGCCGCGATGGCCTTTGCGGTACCTACGGTGCTCGAGCTGGTGTCGTTTTTACCGGGCGGGCTGGGCGTCCACGAAGGTTTATCGGTTGGTATTTTGACGCTGTTTGGGATTGACCTGCCCAGCGCTGTAGCGCTAACGATCATTGTGAGGTTGTTTACGCTGGGTATTGGCTTCCCCATTGGGTTTGCGGCTATGGCCTGGGACCGGTTCCGCGGCTTCGAGCACTTTGATTAGAAGGTATGCTAGCTGTTGTCTACTCTGTCCTTCGAAATTGACATTTCTAACAATGGATCTTATATATAGATTTTGTTGGTACAACAATTTTTCAGGAGTATAATGGAGAATGTGAGGGGAGCCAAGCTGAGCATTTGGCTACGCGATTTTCGTAGGTTAAGCTCTGGCCGGAATGGTCGGCCGGCCATAAGGTAACATGTGATGCCTTCCGCAAACAACCGTCGCAGTCTGAGATTCCCAGGCATGTCGGAGCGAAAATACCAGGTATTTCGCGAGCGATTGCTCGAAGAGGATCGCGAGGCGAAGAAGTTTCGCAAGATCGCCGACAAAATATACCCACGCTGGGATAAGCAGTAGAACTTTAGGGGGCTAAAGTTCCTCTTGTTTATCACGCAAGAATCCGGCCCATTGCTGTACGAGCCGGAGCGAAGTTTTGAGTGGCAATTCAACTGCTACATCTAGTAGCAGCGTGACGACGTTGAGCTTGGCATACCGGTCGGACAACCAGTACCCAACGCGAACGAAGGGGGTCGACAGGAAATCAGCCAACGTATGAAGCAGGCTCTGGTGTTCGTCGAGCATGGCCAACTCTCTGGCTGATTGCCGCAACCGGAAACCCAAGAAGCTAACGGCTGACAAGAAGATGAAGAAAATAAAGCCGTTAACGAGGTTGAAGTTGAGCTGGTTGAGGCCCCAGATTAGCAGCCCGAACGAGATCGTGAAGCCAACTATATAGACCACATTGAAGGCGCCACTGAGCGAAGATGAGGTGACCCTCTTTTTAATTCGGTACTGAATTGGCGGCTCGTCGTTTTTATATAATATGCGGTCTACAAAGGCAGCGATGAGATCGGTGTTGTGCCGGTCCGGCTCCGATATGCGGGTGCTTAAGAGTACCATATATACAACCGGGAAGGTGATGTTTAGGATAAGTGGCATCCAGGCAACCATGCGTTCAACGATAAGATCGTAGGGCACCTCGATGGCAACACCAATGAGCACTTTTGTAATGAGAATAAACAAAATAGTTTTAGCGATGCGGCTGTTGAGATGTTTGTGGGTCAGCGCGTATTGCTGGGCGCATATGCGCTTGATCTTGGCCAGGATTGCGCCACGGTCAGCTAGGGTCTCCGGCTTGGTGATATTCTCGGTGAACAGTTCGCGCAGGATCCGCATGGGCGCAGCGTAGCGATTGATGAGGCGGAACAATTGGCTGGTGCGCGGCGATTGGTAGAGTTGGTCGATGAGGCGGTTAACACGGATAAAGTCAGGCACGGTTTTTTCGTTCAATCCCGGCAGGCTTCCGGCCAGGCAGTAATAGCGGACTGAGGCCAAGTCCGATTTGAACAGTGCCCGCTGGACAGCGCAGTACAATGCGACCTGGTAGCTTTCGTCAGTTTCGCCGGGTTCAGGTCCTTCGGCCTGGCTTTGATCAATGGATTCCAGATAATGGTTATAGGCAAAGGCCATGAATACAGGCAGCGACCGGTTGGGCGCCAACAAATCTTCGATTTCTACTGAGGAAATCTGGAATAACCAACGGCTGGCGACAGCACGGTCGACCTTATTCCGGCGATGCATTAGCTCAAAGATATTGCCGTAACGGACAATAATGTCATCGATCTGGCGGACCCGGGCCATGGGAATTGTGTCGTTTTTGAGATAGCCGGCCTCGGTCAGCTCGGTGACGAGGTCCGCTCCCATCGACTGGTGCCGGTCGAGCCGGACATAGCGGTAGAGGTAGCGCCGGATGGCGGTGCGCAGGAGGAGATGATGCTCGCGGTACTCCGCTGCGTTGCGCAGTTGCTCGTAGGCAAAGTAAAACTTGCCGCCAATAGCGGCGGTGTGGAACATGGGGCCTTCCGGCTGGGCGGACGCCTGAGCTTGGGCGGCTTGGAGTTGCTCGGCCAGCTTTTGGGCTGCTGGCGTCAGAGGCGATGGTTGCATACCAGATATTATATACCGCCTCTTCCGATGAGAAGAAGCGGCGTGAGCCTAGGCTGTAGAGCCGGCAGTTTGTGATACTTTGACTTCGCTGCCATCGACGGCAATGAGCTTGAGGACGGTTTTGAGGCCTAGTTGCTCGACGTAACCGGCGGCTTCGTGTAGTACGCGGGTGTGGTAGACAACTTCATCGAGGCCAGATTGCTCCAAGGCGACAGCACATGCTGCACAGCCCAGGTGGTTGGCTAGGATGATGTTTTTGACATCAAGTGCGTCCTGCATAAGTCGCAGGTCATTTAAGACGAACTCGCGGGTGTCGGAGTCAACGAGCTTGAGCGCGGCGCCGCCATAACGCAACCCGTAAGCGTGGCTACGATCGCAGCCCTCCACAATTCGGCGGATAGTGGCATCAAACCGGTCGTCCATACAGAATATGTACCCGGTGTTAGCGATGTGCGGATATGCCTGAATCAAAATATTCTCCCCTGATAAGAATTATGGCGTATTAATCGTAGCATCCTCCATTGTGCTTGTCGATAAAGTGTGGTTTGAGCTGACTGCTGGACTTATTGCCTGAATTTGCCGTATCTGGTACGGTAGATAGTGGAATGAAAGAAGACAAACAGCAGCGCCGGGTGGATTCAACCGAAAACACCACCGCAACGCTGCTTTTAACTATGGCTGATACGACCTGGCGTATGGTGGTTCCGACCGCTATTTTAGCTGTGCTCGCCGTTATGGCCGATCTTGAGTTCGGCACAAAGCCATGGTTAACCATTGCTAGTATACCGGTTGGCTTGATGTTGTCGGCCCTACTGGTGCGGCGGCAGATGCGGAATATACCATGAATTTTCTGTTAGCTGAGGCCGCCGGTCCGCATGTCAGCCTGGTAGCCGAAACGATCTTTAAGATCGGGCCGTTGGAGATTCGTAATTCGCTGATCCTGGGGCTGGTGGGCACCGCGGTTATGCTGTGGTTATTCTTTTATACGGTGCGGCGCGCTCAGAATGGCAGCCACAACCGCCTATCGATTGCTATGCTTTGGGCCTTTGAGACGCTGCTTAATACCGTCACCGAAGTTATGGGCGACCGCAAGCGGGCCCGGCAGATTGCGCCGCTGGCTATTACCATATTCTTTTTTGTAGTTATCAATAACTGGCTGGAACTGTTACCGTTCGTGCCGGCTATTACCTGGAACCATGTGCCGCTGTTCCGCGGCTTGGCCTCTGATTTGAGCTTTACTTTGGGGCTGGCAATCATTACCATGGTAACCGCTCAGATATGGGCTATTCGAACGCATGGCTTCTTTGGTAACCTCGGGCGTTATTTTGGGAACCCTTTCAAGGATCCTATGCACGCGTTCGAGGGAGCATTGGAGCTAGTGGCCGAATTTTCGCGGTTGATAGCCCTGGCCATGCGGCTGTTCGGTAATATTTTTGGCGGTGCGGTCCTATTGTCCGTGATGGCCTTTATTACATCGTGGGCCTCGCCGGTCGTCCTGCCGCCCTTTATGCTGCTTGAACTGTTTGTGGGCGCGGTCCAGGCTTATGTGTTCTTTATGCTGACCGTGGTGTTTATCTCGCTCGGCTCAGCTCCTCACCACCCCGATTCGTCTCACTCTGATTCGCCTTCTGCAGAACCTAGTCCCCGCTCACTGGTACCGGAAGGTAGTTAATGTATGTTAGTTAATGTAAGGATGCTTTAAACATTATGGATGCTCTCGCATTTGGTCTCACTTATTCAATCGCCGGCGGGCTGGCCGCGGTCGGTCTCGGCTTAGTCGGCGCAGCTGCTGTTGGCGCGGTCGGCCGTAACCCCGACGCACTCGGCAAGATCCGGACCATGATGATCTTGGCTATGTCGTTCGTGGACGCCCTGGCTATTATCGGTTTGGTGGTAGCCCTCATCATTAAATTCCTCAAATAGGTAAAACTTTCCCATGTCGCGTATTTCTTCGTCTAAACCTGCGTTCCGCCCTCGGCGTATGTCTAAATACGCCTCAGTTGCGGTACTCGGTTTATCCTTGAACTACATCAACATGAGAAAGATTTAGATTATGAGCATGCGATTTTTGATTGCTGATAGCGGAATAGGTGGACTACTGACGGCCCTTGGTATTGATGGTTGGGTGCTGCTACTGAATGGTTTGGCCTTCCTGGTGGTGGTTTGGGTGATGGCTAGGTTTGTGTTTCCCCCGCTCACCAAGGCACTTGATGCCAAGTTGGCGGAGTTGGAGACCACGGCTAAGGCCCGCCGTGAGGCCGAGGCTCACCTGAAGCAGGCCGATGAAGAGGCCAGCCGGATGATTGCCGAAGCCCGGGCGGCGTCGGATGAGATTGTGGCTAATGCCCGCGAAGAAGCCAGCCAGCAGCAGAAATCGGTGGCCGAGAAGGCAGAGGCTCAGGCCAAGCGGATCGTGAATGAGGCCCGGGAACAACTGGACCGTGATGTTGATGCGGCCCGGCGGCAGCTCAAGGCCGAGACGGCTAAGCTCGTGGTTCAGGCAACCGAGACCATTCTAGAGGAGAAGCTGGATAGTCAAAAGGACGCTGGATTGATTGAGCGGGCGATGGCCGGGAGCCGCAGATAATGGCTACCCGAACGCAAGTGGCTCAGTATTTGACCGGCAAACTGACCAATGACCGGACCGAGGCGGTGCGCGAAGCCGCAGCTTGGTTGGTGGCCACCGGGCGCGAGCGGCAAGCCCGGTATTTGGCCCGTGACGTGGCCAAAGCACTAAGTGACGATGGCTACGTGTTCGCCCATGTCACGACTGCCCGCCCGGTTACAACCCAGACGCGAGCCGCGGTTGAGCAGTTTTTGCGGACCGAGACAGGCGTCCGGGAGCTGGAATTGGAATTTGCGGTGGATGAGCGCGTGATTGGTGGTTTGCGCCTGGAAACGCCAACCGCACAGCTTGACGCCACCGTCTCGCACAAATTGGCAAAACTGGTTGAAGGAGCCCAAGCATGAGTAATTTGAACGTTTCTGAATTAAGCCGCGAATTAACGAGTGCCATAGCTGGTTTGAAGTCCAAAGAGGGCCTGGAGCAAGTTGGCGTGGTGACGCGCGTTAGTGACGGCGTGGCATGGATTTATGGCCTGAGTAACTGTGGTTTTGGTGAGGTTTTGGAGATTGATACCAGCACCAATGGAGCGGCGGCGCAGGCGTTCGTACTGAATTTGGGTGAGGACGAGCTGGGGGCCGTGCTACTGGGTAGCGAGGCTACTGTTAGCGCGGGCGCCCGGGCGCGCTTGAGCGGCAAGGTACTGGAGGTACCAATTGGGCCGGAGTTGATAGGCCGGGTGATTGACCCACTGGGCCGCCCGCTGGACGGCCACGGCCCGATTAATGCCAAGGCTATGGGTCCGGTTGAGCGTCAGGCGCCCAGCGTGATGGACCGCAAGAGCGTGCATGAGCCGCTAGCGACCGGCATTATGGCCATCGACACGATGGTGCCGATCGGCCGCGGGCAGCGCGAATTGATTATTGGTGACCGCCAGACCGGTAAAACGGCCATCACAATTGACACCATGATTAACCAGGCGCGCCAGAAAACCGGTGTTATTAATGTGTACGTGGCGATTGGCCAGAAGAGCTCCAAGGTGGCGGCGCTGGTGGAGCGGTTGAAGAACGAGGGCGTGATGGAGCAAACCATCGTGGTGGCAACCAGTCCGTCTGATCCGGCCGCGCTGCTGTATCTGGCGCCGTATGCCGGCACAGCTATGGCCGAGTATTTCCGCGACAACAAGCAGCATGCGCTGATTATTTATGATGATTTGAGCAAGCACGCGGTGGCTTACCGCCAGATGTCGCTGCTGCTGCGCCGGCCGCCGGGCCGCGAGGCTTACCCGGGCGACGTGTTCTATTTGCATTCGCGCCTGCTGGAGCGGGCCGCCAAACTCAACGACGAGCTGGGTGCCGGCAGCCTGACTGCCCTGCCGATTATTGAGACTCAGGCCGGCGACATCGGGGCCTACATCCCGACCAACGTTATTTCGATTACCGACGGCCAGATCTTTTTGGAGACCAATTTGTTTTACCAGGGTGTACGGCCGGCTATCTCGGTGGGTCTGAGTGTGTCGCGGGTGGGTGGCGCGGCTCAAACCAAGGCCACCAAGAGTGTGGCCGGGAGCTTGCGGCTGGACTTGGCGCAGTTCCGCGAGCTGGCGGCTTTTGCACAATTCGCATCGGACCTTGATGACGACACGAAGAAGCGGATTACCCGCGGCCGGTTGTTGACTGACGTGCTGAAGCAAAAGCAGTATCAGCCGTTGAGTGTGGCCGAGCAGGTCATTGTATTGATGGCGGCTACCAAGGGCGCCTTCGACCAGCTGACCAACCACAATGTGGAAGAGGCTATGCACGTGCTGGTTAACAAAGTGAAAAAGGCTCACCCCAAGACGTGCGAACATCTGAATGCCGGCACCAAGCCGACTGACGAGCAGGCCCGGCAAATTTTGAAAGCCGCCGAAGAAGTTGCGGCCACCTACGGCAAAGCGGAGGCCGATAAGTAGCAATGGCGGCACTGCAGGGCATCAAACGGCGAATCCGCTCCGTCACTAGTACACGCCAGATCACCAAGGCGATGCAACTGGTGGCGGCCAGCAAGCTGCGGCGAGCACAGGAGGCGGCCACCGCACCGCAGGCCTACATTGCTGCGGCCCGGGAACTGTTGGCTGATTTGACTGGTAGCGCAGAGGCCAAGCGGCATCCTTTGTATGCGGTGCGGCCGGTTAAACGGGCTCTGGTGATTGTGGTGGCCGGCGACCGGGGCATGGCCGGCGCTTACAACGCCAACATCTTGAAGGCCATGGGCCGGCACCTGGCGGAGATTGATGTACCAACTCAAGCCATTTGCCTCGGCCGCCATGCTTCGCTTCATGTAGCCCGGGCCAGTGACCTTGACGAGCTCGCCGCCTACAACCTGGACGAGGGTGACGCGATTGTCGGGTTGGCCCAGCCAGTGTTGCGCGAGGCGACTGACCTGTTTGAGGCCGGTAAGGTGGATGCGGTGCACCTCATTTACACTCGCTTTCACTCGACGCTTAAGCAGGAGGCAGTGGTGCGCCAACTGCTGCCGGTAACCGGCGGGGACAGCGAGACGCCAACCGAGCGCGAGCTTGAACCCAATCCGGAGGCGTTACTGGATTTTGCCACCTACCGGGTGCTTGAGGCCGAGGTACTACAGGCCATCTTGGAGGCCAGGGCCAGCGAACAGGCCGCCCGCATGATGGCCATGATGAACGCCACCGATAATGCCAAAGAACTGATCGAAGATTTAACCTTAACTTATAACGATGCCCGCCAAGCTGCTATTACCCAGGAATTAGCTGAGATTTCCGGCGGCGCTGAAGCCATTAGTCAAGCAGGAGTATAACGATGCCCACCCAAACCGAACAATTAGGCCACATTATCCAGGTAGTCGGCGTGGTCGTCGACGCCGACTTTATGGGCGGCAAGCTGCCCGCCATTTACGATGCGCTGCTCGTAAAGCGCGGCGACAGGGTGCTGCACCTGGAGGTAGCGCAACACCTGAGTGAAACCTCTATCCGGGCGATTGCCTTGGCTAGCACCGACGGCTTGCGCCGTGGTGACGAGGTGGTGGCTACGGCTGCGCCGATTAGCGTTCCCGTGGGGGACGTCACCATGGGCCGGATGTTTAACGTGGTCGGTGAGCCAATCGACGGCAAGCCTGCGCCCACCGGCAGCAAGCGTGCTTCAATTCACCGCGATCCGCCGGCCTTGGCTGACCAGAGCGGTAAGGTCGAGATTCTGGAGACCGGTATCAAGGTTATCGACCTGATCTGCCCCATTACCAAGGGCGGTAAAGTCGGACTGTTTGGTGGCGCCGGTACCGGCAAAACGGTGCTGATCCAGGAATTTATCCATAACATTGCCAAGTTCCATGCCGGTAACTCTGTGTTCGCCGGTGTAGGCGAACGAACCCGTGAGGGCAACGATTTATACATGGAAATGAAGGAGTCGGGTGTACTTGATAAAACCAGCTTGGTGTTCGGCCAGATGAATGAGCCGCCGGGCGCTCGTCTGCGGGTCGGCTTAACTGGCCTGACGATAGCCGAAAGTTTCCGCGACCAAGGTAAGGAAGTGTTGCTATTTATTGACAACATCTTTCGCTTTACCCAGGCTGGTTCTGAGGTATCGGCATTGCTGGGCCGCCTGCCAAGCGCTGTTGGATACCAGCCAAACTTGCAGCAGGAAATGGGCGTATTGCAGGAGCGTATTACTTCGACTAAGACCGGCTCCATCACCTCGGTGCAGGCGGTGTACGTGCCGGCTGATGATCCGACCGACCCCGCTCCGGCTACGGCGTTCGGCCAGCTTGACGCGTTTCTGTACCTGGAGCGGTCGATCTCGGAAAAGGGCATCTATCCGGCGGTTGATCCGCTGGCGTCGTCGAGCCGGATTCTCGACCCGCAGTACGTGGGCGAGCGGCACTACGCGATCGCGCGCCGGGTGCAGCGGACCTTACAGCGATACCGCGAATTGCAAGACATCATTGCGATCCTGGGCGTCGATGAGTTGAGCGAAGAGGACAAGCTGGTGGTCCACCGCGCCCGCCGCATGGAGCGGTTTCTCTCGCAGCCATTCCTTGTGGCCGAGGTGTTCACCGGCAAGCCCGGCGAAATCACTACTCTGGCCGATACGATCCGCAGCTTCGAGGAGATCGCCGACGGCAAGTGGGACCACCTCAACGAGCA
>JBGTMQ010000019.1:0-156762 GCA_041743505.1 Candidatus Saccharimonadia bacterium | reverse complement strand
TTGATGAGGCTGCCCGCCTTGAGCGCGACGGCACCGACAAGTCAACTGCGGCGTGGACGTCACCGAGCACGTACCGGCCGGTTGGTGACACTCTGCCACCTTACTCCGGCACGAGTGAGCTCACGGATGAGGTTTCGGCCCACCGGCCACAGCCACGCCGGACTGTTCGGGTGGCTAACCACTACGACCCAAGCTTCTACGATTCGGGCTACAGCGGCCGCTACTACTCCAACAACTACCCCGGCTACGGCTACGGGGATTACGGCGACCGGGGCTGGGGCTACTACGATCGCAACAACAGTTTCGTCGAGGGCATGCTGCTCGGTGCGTTGATCAGTGGATCTGTTCATAGCCACGACGAGCTTGTCATCGATAACCCCGAGTACCACGACGACTCGTCAGACGACGGACCGGATGCTACCGGCGCCTCCAGCGTCAGCGGTGGTTTCGGAGACGACCGGACGGACAGCGATATTATCGCTGCCGACGTTGTCGACGAAGAGGTTAGCGTCAGCGGCGACTTCGGTGATGATACCGCCGACGGTGACGCTACCACGGCCCGTGTGGACGAGGAGACTAGTGTCAGCGGTGATTTTGGCGGTGATGATTCGCCGCATGAAAGCACAAGTGGCCGGCATCATACTGATTCGTCAAGCCACGCTGATGCTGACACCAGTACCTCCGGGGACTTCGGCGCTGCTGACTCAGGTCACAGCTACGAGCCCACGCCGGTGCATTATGAGCCCCCGGCGGAACAGCGCTACGAGCCGGCGCCGCATTCCGAACCGGCACCGCGCTATGATCCGCCGACGCCGCACTATGACCCTCCGAGTTATGACCCGCCGTCAAGCGGCGGCTCTGATTACTCCGGGGGTTCCTCCGGCGGGAGTTACGGCGGAGAGTAGTTTCTCTTCTCTGTGATCCATGCAGGTGGGACGGGCATCCGCCCGACCCACCTGCCTATTCCCAAGCTAAGGAATTTGTTCCTTGTTTTGGGAATAGTGATGGGTATTAGAATCGCCGTAGCCTAAAAAGTAAAACGCCCGCCGACCACGAGGCCAGAAGGCGTTTTGTGGTAAGCGGGCAGTGATTGTTGTTAGCGGGGCGTGGGGCTGAATTGGTAGAACGGTCCGTCTTGTGGTACGTCCGTTCTGTACTTGACGTCCCAATTCTGCCCTGGAGTGGTGTATTCGGCGATCACCTGGTCTTCGGTCTCCTTGAGGATGCCGCGAGGAGCGAAGACCGGAAGGCCACCGCGGCCATTCCATCGCCCGATGGCGTCCTCGATGCGCTTGCGGAACTCATCCGCCAGTAACGCCTCTTGAGCGTCGATCTGCTGAAGACGGTTGCTGCTTGACATTGCCATCAGTGTTTCCTCATTTCGGTAGGACCTGGTGCGGGATGGGTATGTCAATAACCGAGGAAAAAGGTTATCTATATCATTATACTATATTTAATGTATTTTTGCAATGGTAGTATGAGACGATAAGCAAAATAACGGTTTTTTGGCTTGCCCAATGAAGAAGGTTCACCAATTCCTAAGCAGAATAGGTGAGCGATTGGTTATGCGCGGCGGGTGAGGGTTATGTATTTAAGGAGGCTGCGCGATGGCTTGTCCTAGTTATTTTTTTAAGTATAATCATTTTTGACCGCCTGGAGATTTGGAAATTGCCTACTATAGCCTAGGCGTATCGTTTGAGGAAGTGGGGGTAATAGTCTAAGACAATATTCTGAACAGCTTCTTTTTTGGAGAAAATGCCAAAGCATCCTTTACTTAAAGCAATTATGGTAATTACCATTTTTAATGAGATTGCTTGTGCTCAAACCATTTACCATCCAGTCAGTAAAATTCAGCTTAGCCGGGCTTCTCGTAGGCGCCATGATTCTCGTCCCAAGCGGAGCAGCCTTTGCAGAAACCGGCTCCTTTCCTGCTCCAACGCCGGCCAAGCAGAGCATGCCTGATGTGGCATGGCTGGTGGCTTCAAAGCGGGTAGAGGCTTCATACCGGAAAAACACCCTGCCGGTTCAAGGCAACTGGTACTCATATGTCACATTGGCAGATCCAGCCGGAACGCTTAAGCCGGCGGTTGATGAGGAGGCTGACACGCCGGTACAAGGATACAGTGTCAATAAACTGGCCGTAGCATTGGCCGTGATGGACAAAGTAGATAAGGGCGAGGTTAAGCTCGATCAAAAGCTAACGCTCACTCCCGATATTATTGCTTCAGGCAGTGGCATTTACCACTTGCAAACGGTGTATGGCGATAACCTCACGGTGGCAAACCTTATGACGGCCATGCTCCTGGTATCCGACAATACCGCTGTGCGGATGCTGAGCCAGGTTGTCTCTGGCACCGAAATTAACCAGATATTGGCCGCTAAGGGCTTTACCGCTACCCATGTCGACCCGGTTGAAGGATCAAGCCGGTTTTTCCTAGGCCAAACTACGCCTAGAGAAATGAACAAGTTGCTAGAGGGATTGGCAAACCGCTCATTATTGTCTGAGTCGTCGGCTAATTTTATCTTAAACATTATGCGCTGGGTGAACGGCTATAACGACGGTGTGCGCCGCAACATGAGTTCGCAAGAGCGTGCCCAGGTGGCGACTAAATACGGCGCTTTTGAGGACTCCCGGCATGAGTCCGGGATTATGTTTGACGCCCAGAACAAGCCGGCCTTAATCTATGTGTTTATGAATGACCGCCTGGGCGACACCGATAACTACGGCTCGACTAACCCGGCCGTGGAGGCCGAAGCGGCGATGGGCCGTGAGATGTTCGATATTGTAAATGGTAAGCGGGCGGGCGCGAGATAGTAAATCCGGGAGACGCATGCCGCATCTCCCGGATTCTTGCTAGGATGAGGCCTAAACCCGGGTAGTGATATTTAGCACCCGAGGCAAGGTTTCCAGGAGGTAGCCTGCATCGATGCCGGGCATTTGCTGGACATGCCTGAGCTGGACCCAGGCATAATCACTGAGTTCGGCCGGGTCCACGGTAATGAGAGGTAGCTCCGCGCCCGAGTAGACAGCTAGCACTGGTAGTATATGTAAAACACCACCATGGTAGCCCGGGACATTAAACCGCTCTCCCAAGTAAAGCGGCAAGCGGTTGACTAGTTCAGGCGGAAGAGCGCATTCCTCCATGAGTTCAGCCCGGGCAGTGTTGGCGACGGGGTCCAGCTCCTCGCTATCGGCGACAACATCGACATAGCCGGAAACGCCGCTCCACGATCCAATTACCCCATCGCCGGCTGCCCGCTGTACGAGTAGAGCCCGGGTGGTGGGCGATATTATTGACTGCAGACCGGCGGCCGGGGCAGGCCCAGGTATATGCACCACCGTAGTATTGACCGCATAAGCCACCGGAGACTGAGAGTAGTCTACTCCCGGACCGCCCCGGTAGGGCGGAAGTCCTTTCACTGCCTCCTTGATTTCGCGGGTAAGACTTAGATCCAGGTGATGAGTCATTATCCATCCTATGCGCTGGTTGACGGAGGGCTACATATTTATACCATAGTTGTTTTGTAAAGCAACTAAACTCAGCGGCCGGGACAGAGGTACGACTTACAGGTGTAGATCTATATTCTTATAATATGCTTTGTTTATTCCGTCAATCTTTGCGACAGGATAGGAATTATATCTCGTAAATCATTATCGATTACAAAATCGGCGCATTTTTCAATTCCGGACTTCGGATCTACCGCAATGCTTTTGGCGGCCAGGTCAAAAATACCTTTATCTGCCGGGGAGTCCCCTACTGCTATTACTGAATCATACGTTATGCCCAGATTATCCAGAATGGCCCTTGAATCGCGCACTTTGAAGTCCATTCCCGAGTAATCTTCTTCAGTAATGACGCCGATGCGGCCGTCTATGATGCGGGGCCGGCTGCCTACCACATAATCGGCACGTAGTTTATGCCGATAGATTTCGAGTAACGGGACGATGCTGCCCGAAGCGATAATGGTGACAATGTTATTGGCTTTCAAATAGTCGAAAAGTTCAGTTGCGCCGTCTCGGAGATAATCATTCTCATCTACGACGGTCTGGATTTGCTTCAGTGACAGGCCGGTTAAAAAGTTAATGCGCTGGATGAGGCCGGTAAGTCCATTGAGCTTACCCTCATGGAAAAGTTGATTAAGCCGCTCGCTGTCGGCTTTCTTGCCGGCTAAACCGCAAAGCAGGTCCATAATATCTTCAGTTACAATCGTGCCGTCAAAATCGATGATAAGGGCTTTAACCATAACCTGAGTATACTGGAAGCGCTATATTGCCTATCCTGACGCCTCAAGCCTGGCTTGAGATTTCGGGGTAGGCCCGGTCCGCCTGTCTGTAAAAGCACAGGGGACCGGGGTAGTACTACCGGAACGGGTGAACCTTGGAGAAAATGGCCGAGAAGGCCACTGCGATACAGGCCTTCCGGTAGTCGTCCGGGTAGTTGAAACGGGTGAATTCCTCGGCGACCAGGCCGAAGATGTCGCGGAGTGCCTCGTCTTCGTCGAAGTAGTCCCGGGCATTGATATTGGCATCTGCGCACAGAATGCGCAGAACCCCACGCTGAAGGTTTGTGTCGGTAGTCAGTCGAGGCAGCTTTAATACCTCGGCGACAAAGGCGTCGCGGAATTTGATGATGCTGTTCCGTCTGACGACAATGTCGCCGCCATGGTATGGCAGGATCATCGCATGATTCAACAGGTGGCGTACTTCGCAGCCGAATGCGATCTCGTGGATCAACTTCCGGCTATCTGATGGGACGACCAGCCCGATGGCGTTGCTGCCGGGCCGATAGATGAAGTCGCCGGCCTCTGCTGGGCCACTCTTCTGGAGTGAGGTCATGGTTCCTCGATTCGGTTCGAAATGGGTAGTACTCAAGGTGCTGGGTTGCCCGACTGATGCCGGGTCAATCAACAGTTATAAACTGTAACATAAATTATTTGTTTTGTCAATGTTTTTTGTGCAAGTTTATGAAGCGAAGGATAAAAAGCAGAAAGGCGCACCGGATGATCGGTGCGCCCACTGCCTACGCGTGCGCTTGTTACTGGATGGGGAGCCGGAAAATGATCAGGCTGTTTGGGTCCCGACCTTGCAGTCCTCGTTGACTGAGGGCCTCAGCAAGCACCTGGCTCTCCCCATAGAGGAGGTCACCGTTGGGCTCGACAATGGCGGTCCTAAGCAAAAGGTCAGTCCCCGTCTCCGACAAGGAAAAGCGAAGCTGGATACGACCGGTGTTGTCAGGGTCCGTGGGTTGGGGGTAATCGAAGGTGGGCCACTCATCCACGACCACGTTGTCTGGCTCAGCTAGGACCAGCTCGATTGCGAAGGTCTTTGGGTTGCGGGCTGCGTGGAGGGCCATGACCGTCAGGTCGTGAACCCAGGCTGCAGCGAGGAGCCAAGCATTGCCGGAGAGACCGGCGACGGTGCTGGGGGAAGTCATATACTCACCCATTCTGATTCGGCCGCCAATCTTGGCGACAGACGTAGGCAGTTCTCATCCCAGAGATGGAATGTCTATTAATTATAACTTATATTGTACTTTTTGTCAATATACGCTTGCCTATGCAGAGAAAACGTTAATGCTTGTACCAACACGTTAAGGGACCCCTTACACATAGTCTATACTAGCGAATATGATCAACAAGCCCACCCATCCGCAAGTTCAACACCTGATAAAGACGCTTATTCTGCCGTTCTACCATGTAAAGCGTGACTCGCCTTTGCCTATTGGTGAAAGGCGGTTTGAAAATGATGCAGAACACTCATGGTCGTTGGCACTTCTGGCGTGCGCGTTAGCGCCGCAAATAAGCAAAGCCCTTAATGTGGGCAAAATATGCCAGTTCGCTATCGTTCATGATTTGGTGGAAGTTTTTGCGGATGACACTTCTAACTTTGCTGGCCCCCAGGGGCTAGACTCGAAAGATGAAAGAGAGAAACAAGCGCTGCAAAAAATAGAAATTGACTATGCACACTTCCCATGGATTGTAGCGACCATCCACGAATATGAGCGTAAAGAGCAGGAGGAAGCAAGATTTGTTTATGCGTTGGACAAATACCTACCCGTTTACTTTGATTACCTGGATCAATCAAGGCTGTTTCGGGAGCGTAAGCTGACCCTTGCTGAATACAATAAGATACTCGAGTCGCACCGCAAGAAGGCCCAGAGTCACCCTGTGGTAGCGGAATACTACGAGGAGCTCAGGGTATTAATTGACCAGCATCCTGAGTACTTCCACCAGTAAATAATTTCGGGAGCGGATAGTGGACGATAGACAGAACGCCCGTCGACCGCAAGGCCGATGGGCGTTTTTGCAGTAGGCGGGCGAGATGGATCAAACAGTGAGCAGGCCGCGGGTACGCATGAGACGGTGGTGCGCCTTGGTGGCGGCGATGATGAGCTCGACACGGTAGGCGGCATCACGAGCTAGTTCAGCCGGGATTTCGATATCGAGGGGCGACTCGTCCAGGCCTAGCGGGCCGTCACTGAGATAGTGAAGCCAGAGGAAGCCCTTGAGATTCTCTTCTGGTTGGGATGGCTCATGGCGCAGTCCCGACCCGATGGAATATGCGCCGAGCCGATCGTCGAGCCACTGAACGCTTGAAACATTAGACGTACGATCAACGAAGATCAAGCCTTCGATATACACCACAGCAGCGTGCATAAGCCGCTTAAGCTCAATGTCGAGGCCGTCATTGAGCTCCTGGAAGCGGCAAAGCTGTGTGCCGCCGCTGGGTACCTTGGCTTGCGTCATGATGGCCTCCGGCCGAAATAGACGTGGATGTATTTGCGTTACACCGAGGTATAACTGTATGAGTTTACGATATAATCAACAGAAGTCAATAGTGATTCCCCCTTTTTCCCGAACCTAGCCCGATGCTTCAATGGATGTTAAAGTCTCGGGTTAGGCCCGGGCCGACGTCGATGACGTCAGCGCCGGGCGGTAAACATGGATCAGGCCGCCGGCTGGGCGTAGACGATCTTGCCGTCGGTGATGGTCCCGATATGCCGGCTGTCAGTCGCGTCCAAGACGCGGCAGGCGATGGTTCCATCGTCGATGCCGTCGACGTGAACGACGACCCCCGGAAGCGAGCGAAGTACGGTGCCGGGGGTGACGCCGAAGGTGAGAGCTAGCGACAGACGCACCTGTGTGTTCTCCATGAGCTCCTTGTCACTCTTGGACGGCTTGAAGCCGTCGTTGCTGCTACCGAGGAGCGACTTGAGGAAGTTTATCAGGGAATTCAACATGGCGGGTCCTTTCGGATCATTGGCCGATTTGGCTAGCCTGATTGCATGTCAACTTTATTATAATAACATGTTTTATCTATTCTTGTCAATAATATAGTTTGCACTTCATGGGAGATGGTCTTTTTGTATGGATTACCGGGGCCGGATCGCAAGGGGGGTATTAGAACCACCTGCCACCATATTTAAGAGCGCCGATGATGACAAGCAGATTTACGATAAAGAAAAGCCCCTGATAGAGAATGAT
Source organism: Candidatus Saccharimonadia bacterium (assembly GCA_041743505.1). GTDB lineage: Bacteria > Patescibacteriota > Saccharimonadia > UBA4664 > UBA4664 > JBGTMQ01. The sequence goes on along the minus strand of JBGTMQ010000019.1, from coordinate 149,277 downwards.
CATTTTCTCTCGATGCACATAGCCATACCATAGCCACAAGGTAGTCATGATTTCTACTGCCACCCAGGCGGATATCGATATACCCGATGCATCCTGATAGCGGAAAATCTGATACGCCTGTGGTGCGAATAAGAGCGGTTCGACAACGGCTGCGATGATGATTATCTTATCGATGAAACGCTTATTCGTCTGCTTGGGTCGACTGATCGACCGTATCTTATGAGACATAAATTGAGTCTATCATAAGCATAAGTGTCTTGGTGTCAGGCTCGGTGGGCGGCAATAGTTACCCACCGACCGAGGAATGTGGCGTCGGATGGGATGTTAGCAAATATTTCGTCTAAGATGAATAGTCTTTCTTGATGCGTTAATGGCGCTAACGACTGATCGGTCCATTGGGGAATTTTTAGCCAGGCATACTCGTCGTCGCGGGGAATTTCGAAGCGCAGTGGTTTGGCCGCCTGCGCTTCGAAGCCAAACTGGCCTAATTGGCGCGTTAAGTCATTGAGTGATTGCGGGGAAGCTTTTTGGGACGAATTAGGTTGGGGCGGGAAATCTCTATCGGGATAACGCCGGCGAGCCAACCGGGTCCAATCGGCGAGAATCTCGTGCTGCTTGTATGGCCGGTTGTCATCGGCCGGGCCGGCCAATCCACTAGCTTTGAAATTGAAAAAACCGGCCGAGAGATTAAAGTAAAGCTTGCTCTTGGGAGCCAGGATGCCGGCCAAGGCCTTCAGGGTTGGTTCGCGCTGGAATTGCCAAAAGGCGGCACTGGAGAAGACTGCATCAACCGGTTGATGAATGACTTGGTCAACCGTTTCGGCCGGTGAATGGATAAAGCGAACGTTTGGGTTCGACATAGTCCGCTTGGCTGCGGCTAGCATGTCAGCTGATGCGTCGACGCCCATGACGAGGCCATCTGAGCCTACTCGTTCCGCCAACATGCCTGTTAATAGGCCAGTCCCACAGCCAAGGTCGATTACGTGCTGGCCATCAATTGACCCAGCCACTTCTAATAGAGCATCCGCAACCTGGCGATAACGCAGGCCAGTTCGAACGTATTTTTCATATAAGTGAGCGGTATCTTGCTGGTATAAGTTTCGAGGCTGCATGGGAATGGTGGTTGATATCCGATTTAAATCAATTGTCGTAAGCTAGGTCTTTTGTGTCCAAGGAAGTAATGATCTTCTCTAATTTGATATACCAGTCTAACTTTTCTGGCCGAGCTCCACGAAGTAGCACCTCAAAAATGGCCAAAACATAATTGCGGAACAGCATTACGGGGAGTAAATATTTTTCTTCTTTATCCTGAAGCGGGCGGAGTTGGGCGTACGCTTTCAGGTAAGTCCGTAGCTGGTCGATATCTTTTGTCTCGTAGAGTAAGTGCCAGAGGGTGTAGCCCAGACACATAACTGATGGCGTATATTCAAGATCATCGAAATCTAGAATGGCAACTATTTTGTTCTTTCGCGTAAGGATATTATCTATGTCTAAGTCCAGGTGGTTGTAGCTGAACGGGAGCGTTTCAAGAAGGACTACCTTGAAGTCTTGTGCTCTATCCAAGAATGCGCTCACTGAGGGATTTTTAATTTTTCCTCGATCAATCTGTGTGTTAAATGTCTCCATGAGCTCTAGTGCTGAGTCGCCTTTGGGCTTGTTAGCAGGCCTAAAATTGCCGCCTAACCGGTGCATGGCAGCCTGAATATTCGCCAGTTCCTTGATAAGAGCAGGTGTATACTCCTTCGGATGTTCACCCGGTATGAACTCCACGACAATATAGCGCCACACTGCATTATCAGCCTGGAGTTCGCCAATGCGTTGGCCATTTTTGGCAGAGCGGATAGCGGGAACCGGAATATTTGCAGCGGCTAACGTGTCCATGAAGGACACCTCGGTTTCAATGTCTTCCCGGCTTTTATTGTTTTTGCGATAGACTCGGATTACGATTTTGCCGCTGGGCGACGAGATTATAACGGTAGTATTCTCAATCCCGGATGTTGCAAACTCAAAGCTGAATTTTTCAATACCGTAGCCTTTTAAAATTTGGCTTAGAAACTCATGAGTAATAACAGGCTGGTTGGAAATATGAAGCTTTGGCATAGTAATACATTTTATTGGAGGTAATTATACCAGCATGGATAAGCTAGGTGGGTGCGGACCGTGATGGCCATTACGATTGTCGGAAGGCGGCGGGTTGTCCCGCCGCCTTCCTCTTTTAAGCTGTCGGCTAGACCCTGGGTAGGCGTTGGCGGATGACCCACTTGAGATCATCAGAGGTTTCAATCTCTCGTCCTGGCGGTAGCGATAACGTGATGACGCTGCTGGTGATAAGCCGGCGAACACCCCGATAGTCTTCGGGCTTACCCAAGAAGTCAGGGAATGATGATTCAACGATCCCGAGCTGACGATTGGCCGCATGAATTATAGTCCCTTCGCCAGTTGCAATGCCGACATGACCCACACCGTCGGCGGGGTCCGTCTCGAAGTAGTCGAGGTGGCCTGAGCAGAAGACCAGATCCCCTGCTTCCAGATCTCCTTCGACAATTCTCCCGTACGAACGCTGCTGAATGGAGCGCCGGGGGAGCCAGATGCCTTTTTGCCCATAGAGGTACTTGGTGAAGCTGGAGCAGTCGAATACTGCTGGTGCTTCGCGGAGCTTGGCGCCACGACGGTATTGCGAAACCCCGATACAGCTTCTAGCTAATTCGACCATGTTTGCCTGCAACTCTAGAAAACCGCAGGCAAAAAAGATGGCCATGGCTTCGTGTGGTGGGACTGGAAGATCGGAAACATCTACCGCGCATCGCCTCGCAACTGCACGATACTCCATTGCACTAGCCTCTCAACGAGAAGGACTGCAGGTGAACTAGGCAGCTGTGTTGGTACGAGCGAAGCCCGACCAGGTTGAGATGGAGTGCGTTAGCAACATGGAGGTATGGTATAGGTAACTTGGTTAATCATCAAACTCTGCCGGTTGGAAATTCCATGCGGGTTGCTGAGTTAATAACAGATTAACGCCTTTTTCACGCCGTTAATTCTTAAAAATTCCTGAGGCCGGTCGCGAGAGGGTATTAGAACTGCAGACTGAGAACGACGTTTTGGAACTCCAAGCCGTCTTCGTCTAGGTATGCCGGACCTAAGTGCTCAAATCCAAAGCCACTTAGCAGTTTGATCGAGCCGGTATTACTGGTGAGGTATCTCGAATATAACTTGGTACGGTTGGTCTTGGCCTTGAGATAGTCAATTACGGCGGTAACTGCAGCCTTTCCAATCCCCCCGCCCCGCTCGCTTGGATCGCCGACCACAATGTGAATGGCCGGCGGCGGCAAGTGGTTGGTTGGCTGGAGATCAACCCAAACAGCGCCGATGGTTTTGCCTCCGAAACGCATCATCCAGGTTAGCTGCTTATTTTCTTTGGCTAAGGTCAGGAACTTTTCGATTCGTTTGTGTTCTTGGTCTGGCGAAGGGGCCGAGATCTTAGATTCGGGATTCCCCATCAGCAACAGGGTTTGTTTACCGGCGTCGCCTTCGAGCCAGGTCATGGCAAAGGGGGCGTCCCGGTCGACGTTGGGAGCGACAAGCCTTAAGCCCGGCTTGGTGGTGGCAAGTTCGCGCATGAGTTAACTATAGCAGGCAATGTATTTGGCGCCGATTTAGCGGTCGGCTTGGCTGCGGGCTAGGTTCCATGACTGCCAGTCAGACGGCTCGGCACGGAGCCTGAGAGAATCGACCAGTTGTTGCTTGGTGTCGCCAGTAGTGACACTGATAGCTGTTTTAACCTCCGGCAGGGCGTCCTCGGAGAGTCTGCCGATGTAGGCGCCGTCAAGCTTGCCGGTTTGCTGGAAGCGGTCGAGGTTTTGGCGGGCAATGAAGGCGTCGGGGTTGAGCAAGTTCATGGAGCCGAGGAAGATAATGGCCGCAATAAAGGCCGGGAAAGCGAAGCGGTTTTCGGTCTGGTTTTTGAGGATCTTGACCAGCAATAGGACAAATATGACCGCCAGAAACACTACAAAGACATGGCTATACAGACGCAGAGTGGTGAAACCGAAGGCTTGTTCGTAGAGGTAGAGGCGCTTGAAGGCGGACACCATAATCAAGATCACCTGGGCGATCAGTGCGCTACTGAGGATGCGAAAGGCTAGGGTATGTCCGAGGGCGGGCTTAGTGACGGTTTTATCCGTGGCCCAGAGCATGGCGAAGGCTACCATGGCCACGGCCAAGAGCTCAAAGAAACCCTGGCGGGCATATTCAGCGTAGGTGAAGCCTTGCCCCGAAATGTTGCTTAGGCCACCAAACAGGTAGGCTAACTGGACGAGGATGAACAGAAAGAAGAGGACGTTGACGGAGCCGAGCAAAATAGAGCTCTCGACCTTACCGAGGTGGAACGGGGTTGTGACTGGTGCTGTATGGGGTGGCTTCTCGTCTGGTTGCCTAAAGATAAACGCGTAGGCTCCAGTGAATGCGAGCGTGACAAGGGCGATAAGAAGAGCCCGCGCAAACGTGGTGTCATCTAAATTAAAGTCGAATGTGTCGGCTACGTACTTTTGGAAAACTAAGTCGGCTGAGGAGAAAAGAATCAGGAATACGATCAGAACGGGAATGGCGAGCAGGACGCCTCGAGTGATTTGGGCGGCCAACGGATGCTTCGTCACGGCCGACCGAAGCGCGAAGAAATCGGCGAGCGTCCGGGATAATGGCGTTAAGAACTTCAGTGGAAGGAAGGGAATTTTGGCGTAGTCAAGGAGGTTAAAGCTTCGCAGGTTGTCATGGAAGGTAATGCGCGCGATGAGCAGCAACAGCAACAGGCAGGCGAAAATGTTGAGGAATGTGAGCAGATGGCTAGCCCGGACCGCGACCATGGCAGCGAAGAACCCGAGCGGCAGAAGCAACCAGAGAGCTGTGGTGGGTAATGGGCGCCCCAGGTAACTGGCGAGAGCGGCCAGGCCGCACACGATGGCTGTGACATAGATTACAACCGAGATGCCGGGAAGCTTGTCGTAAAAGAGCAGGTCGAAGAGTAGGCCCAATATGAGAGAGATGCCGGCAAAGGAGGCGGCTTTGGAGGCCGGGCTGATTGATTTATTTAGCTTCATCGAGGTGTGCCTAATGTTTCTTCGTCACGTTTGTATTCTAAAACATCTCCAGGCTGACAGTCTAAAGCCTTGCAGATCGCCTCTAATGTTGACAAACGGACCGCTTTGGCCTTGCCATTTTTCAAGATGGAAAGATTAGCCATGGTTATTCCAACGCGCTCCGAGAGCTCGGTGACGCTCATTTTCCGCTTTGCCAGCATCACATCGATGTTGATGATGATTGCCATATTATTTCCCTTAGACCGTTAAGTCGTTTTCTGATTTGATGTCCATGGCGTTTTGCAACAGCTTTTGCAGCACGGCCGCGAACGTTGCAATCACAAATGAAGCAAAGATAATGACCAATCCGAGTAGTATGACACCCGGGGCGTCGTCTTTGTCCGCCACGAGATATATGTATGGCATGCCGGCCGCAAACATTGCACTGATGGTGATTGCGCAATATTTTATATACTTTAGGGTCTTTATGGATGCGTCTGAGAAAGCCAGGTTCTGGTCGATATAGCTCAGTAGCTTCAGGGTCTGATAAAGCGCGAAGAAGAACGGTATGGCTGGCACATACAGGCCCAACAAAATGGGGCGATAATCCCCAGTCCTATCCGAACTTATCCCAGCGGGCAGCGCAAAAACGCACAATGCAAGTACGATCAGCCCGATAACCAAAACTACCCCTCTTAGGAAAATTGTTGATCCTCGTTTCATTAAAACAGTCTCTTTGTATTATTGATGGTTTATTTTTAGCACACTATTTATTGTTTTGCAATATATTATTATTGATTTGATAACAATGTTAGTTCGTAAAGAGTTCAAGATAGCGCCGATAGGCGTAGAGGCGTCCGTATGTTTGGCCCTCGTCGCGAGGAACGAGTATATCCAACCCCGCTAAACGATCTATGACCTGCTGGGCGCCAGCACGGGTAAACCCAGTCCATTCCATGATTTTGGCGCTCGATACGACGGGCTGAGAGTATAGCCTATTTAAGACCTTCATGCTGCTTTCTGATTCCCGCTTAGCCAAAACCTGAATCTTCCTCATATCTTCGTCTCGTATTTTTGCAATTTGGTGGCATATTTCGATAGCTTCCTCGGAAGTACGCAAAATACCTTCAGCGAAGAAATCCAGCCAGGCCTCCACCTTGCCCTCGTGGTACCCATCTAAGCGATCGTAGTATGTTTTCTGATGCGCCTTGAAGAAGCTTGAAAGAAATAAGACTGGCTTTTCAAGCAGGTGATGACGGTAAAGCTGTAAAGTGACGAGCAATCTGCCGGTCCGGCCGTTACCGTCCAAGAAAGGGTGGATGGTTTCAAACTGGGCGTGCATTAGTGCTGTTTGGATAAGTGGCAGAGTGGACGTTTCATCATGCAAAAAAGTTTCTAAATCATCAAGCGCCCGCCTCATATCGTCAACTGGCGGGGGAACGTATTTGGCGTCGCTTGGCTTAGTGCCATCAATCCAGTTTTGAGTTTGGCGAAAATTCCCGGGGTCGGCAAAATGAGTAGAACGGGCACCGGTCATTAACTCATTGTGAAGCTCTTCCATGAGTCTATTGGACATCGGTAGTTCAGCAAGACGGTTGATCCCATAGTGCAGAGCTTTGGTGTAATGGAGAATATCATTAGCATCTGTTTCCCCTTCTGCGATGCCGGCCTCCATTTCAATGGCGTCTACCATTGTAGCCTTAGTGCCCTCGATCTGGGCAGAGGATGTTGCGTCTTTTAACACGAACATCTGCAGGAAGAAGTCTGCATCTGGCAGCTGGTGCGTGGCACCATCGAGCTTGCCAACAAGACCGCGCGCACGGTCATACTTCTGCTGCAATGGCAATGGCAGGTTTAAAATCCCCTTTGGCGGGAATGCTGCTGGTACAAAAGCACCAAAACCCTCGGGCTGAGCTATATTGGCACCGATAATTACTTTTATTGTTAGTATCCCTTCGAATCTCTATGTATACTATGTTTGGATTTAGTATACATTATAAATTGAAGATATACTAGAATATTAGAAGTGTGCATAATGGATGAAGCAAAAAGAAGCTTCTCAAAGCTTCTTTTAAAATAATTCCTGGGGCCGGATCGTAGAGGGCATTGGAACTGCTGCGTTTAATGCCGCTTAATAAGCATGATAGTGGGCGCCTGGCCAAGATAGCCCAGTTGATGGGTTTGGATCACGGCGCCGGGGAAAATGAGCTTAGCATGTTTTGCTAGCAGCTCGGGCTTGCTGCCAACCAGCAGGCATAGGTCCCCACCCGGCTTGAGAACACGCGAGTATTCTCTCAAAGTATCGCGATAGAGAGCAGTAATATGACTTATTTCAATCTGTTTGCCCCAAGGTAGGTTCGAAATAGCCGCGTCAAAGAACCTAGACGGCCACTTAGTCTTGGTTGCATCCAGCTGTACAATGCGGTCTGTTTCTTTGTAATGAAGGTTGGCTAAGTTCTGGCGCGTAAAGCTTACGGCTTCAGGTTCAATGTCACCGCCATACACTTGGCGTTTGGCCAGCAATGCCTCGGCCAGTATGGTTCCGCTGCCGCAGAAGTTATCAATAATCCTTTTGCCTGTCCCACCTCCCACTGCAAGCTCAACCATGGCTGCTGCAATGGAGGGACGCAGGGAGCCTGGGCGCTGGGCCGTTTTATACACACGTTCATGGAGGCTGCGGGGGAGGAGTCGCACCGCTACATAAACGTCGTTATGATCTGCCAGAACCCGGATGTCAAAGTTTGAGTGATCACGCTCGGTATAGGTCCAATGGTACCGGCCCTCGATGACCTTGGCCAACTCCGTTATGAGATCATCACTCTTGAAGCCAGCGGTACCGGCAAGAGTAGCCGTAAGTGAAAAGGACAATTCCGGGACTACCCTTAGAGCCGCAATGGTTTGCCTAGCCGCCAAAAGGTCCAGGCTGGAGATAAACTCGACAATCTCAGGCGCAGTTGTTACTTGAATATGGCCTAAAAGCAGTCCAATATCGTCGGCAATATGCAGTGCGGTGAGATTTCCCCTAAGAGGAGCTTCAAAGACCACTCGCTTTGGCGCCTGTTCCATGCCTTGGGCATCCTTAACGCGCCGCCCAATCTCGGCTGCTGCAACTTCCTCCAGGCCCTTAACTGTGTAAGCAATAAAATGCATGGGCGCATTGTACCAGATAGGGGTGGGTTTTTAGATTCACGGATAAAGTACTTGCAATTATGTTAACATTGTGTTAATATATGTATTGGTTCGTTCGTCCTACATTCGGAGGTTGTAATGAGCACCGATCTGTCGACCGCCACCAAGACCGTCACCCTGGTAGTCGTCTACGCCAAGCAGGAAACCGTTCGGATCGAGATGACACGTGACCAGGCTGTGCGGGCCGTAGCTCACGGTCAGCACGCGATGTGCACACTGGCGCCCTTCTACGGCACCGACACGAAGGGCAACCCCTTCACCGTTGACGTCGGAAGCGCCGCGAGCGCAACCTACATCGAGGAGTAATCCTCAACGCACCATTACGGGGAGCGGTCATCACGACCGCGCCCTGCTTCATTCTATGACCGCGGTATTCAAGCCCCTATACGAGGCGCCCGATTAATAACAAAATAACCGCTCTACAAAGCGGCTATTTTAAGAATTCCTGGGGCCGGATCGTGGAGAGTATTAGAACCGTCCCATGCGCTCATTGCGTTATTTAGGTTCTAGAAGGTGACCAAAATTTGTGCATTTTATTTTGATTTGCGAGCAATCTCTCCAACTTACTCCAGTCTTGCCGCGCGTTTCCTTCATCAAATAGGGCGTCAACATCCCACGGACTCATCCCGGCGTATAGTCCCGCGAGTAAGTATCTTGCGCCTTGGTTGTCGTGAGGAGTGAACTTAAGGAGTAATTTATAAAGCTGCTCTGCATCCTCGGTTTCTCCATCAAAATGATGGAGGGCCGCTTTATAGCAGATGGCTCGCAGATAGGGGCGGTTCTCAAGTACCCCCCAGTCAAATTCCTTGGGCCAGCGAGGAAAGCGCTGAATGGTTTTATCGTAGCCTGATTCTGTATACTGGCGGACACCGTCAAAATAACCTGCAGCTTGATTGACCGCAACCAGACCGACATGTGCAGCGACAAAGCTCTCATCAAGCACTAAGGTTTTTTGCAAATGTTCCTCGGCCATGGGCAAGTTCCCATCTGATAGAAGCTCCATGGCATCGTAATAGTAATCTTCAAGCCGATTTTCTCTTGTCATATTCTCGCTCGTTGCTGCTACCGTCGTGAAAGGAACTCTTCCGGCGAGACGCTAATGTCCTTGCAGATCTGGCGCAGGAGCAGCGGCGAAAGATCCCGGGAGCCGTGAACGGGAACAGTGGTAGCCCGACCGTCGGTATGGCGAAACTGCTGGTGAGAGCCCTTTTGGCGAGCCAGCGTGAACCCGCGTTTTTCGAGCAGGGCAACTACTTCCTTAGGTTTGAGGACAGGTAAACTACCACCCACGCCTAGGCGACAACCAACTGAGTACCAACAAATTCAGACTCTGGCTTGGGGAGCTCAGTGTCTTCGAGAACAAGCTCAACTACCTCTTTGAGGTTTCCTTGTAGCTCCTCAAGAGTTTCAGCTTGGGTGTGAGCGCCAGGCAAGTCGGGCACGTAGGCAACGTAAAAGCCTGTAACGGTATCACGCTCAATAACAGCAGTGTAGACGCGATGATCTTTCATGATTGTATTATACCACCTCTGTGCTATTGACCGATCTAAAAAGAAGACTTTCGGGTTCTTTTTAAGCATAAGTACTATGGGGCGAGTGATGGGGCTTGAACCCACGGCCTACTGGACCACAACCAGTCGCTCTAACCAACTGAGCTACACCCGCCATAATTTTGCTGCTTTAGTTTTTAACTCTAGCACTCTACCCCATTTTAGCGGAAAAATCCAGGCCGGGAACGTTGACAGGTTAAGGCTCGCGACCATACAATGGCCGGGCTTACCGTCCCGGCTTGAATCTTTAGGAGGGCACATGCAAAAGGATAGCTCTGTAAAGCAGCGTGGCACTTGTATTTACCTGCCGACGTGGCTGGGTGAGGCCGAGTATAAGCGCTTGGCCGGATTGCCGTTTGAGGGCGTTGACCGGGTTATTTTGGCGTTTGCTTTACCACAGTTGGATGGCACGATCAGAATGCCCGACATTTCGTTGCCGCTCAGTGACTTGTTGACAGATTTGGCCGCTCAGGGTACCAGGATTCACTTGGCGATTGGCGGTTGGGGCGATGATGAGGCTGAGCATAACCGGTTGCTGAAGGCCTGGGAGCTGGCAGGCGGCGAGCCACACCGGTTTGCCGAACAGGTATGCGACATGACTGATAAGCTACAGCGGAAGCTCGAGCTGGACATTGCCGGGATTGATCTGGACTGGGAATACCCGGAGCCGGATCAGGCAGGCCGGTTTGCCGCTTTGGCGCTCCAGGTTAAGGCGCATATTGGTGAGCGGTTGTTGTCGGCGGCGGTCCCGGCAGAGGGTAAGCACCTCAAAGGATACGAGAAGGTCCAGGGTCAGCTGCTGCCGGTTATCGATGTCTGGAATATTATGACATACGACCGGTTTGGGCTGTGGAGTCCAGTGGCGGGTCATCACGCTCCAGGGACATGGGTATTGGGTTGCGCCAACGCCTGGGTGGAGCGGGTCGGCGTGGATCAGGTTAGCATCGGTTTCCCGGCTTATGGCTACTCGTTCCCGGGCGTAATCCGGCCGGGCCAGGGACCGATCGGCAAGACTGTGGCGGTGATGGCGGACCAGCTTGATTTGAGCCGCGTTGATGAAGACAGGCTGCTGATGGCGAGCAGTCTGACTACGGATAGAGGGTGGGTGACGTTCCAGTCCCCGGCTATGATCCGGGAAACCCGGCGGGAGCTGGCCGCTCTGGGCATCACCCAGACGTTTGCGTGGTCGGCCGAAGGGATCACCGAAGAGTACTTAGAGGCATTGACTAGCTGATTGTTACGGGCCGGGCGCGTCGCGCCCGGCCTGATTCATGCCCGCCTTTTAAACAATTGACCGCACTCTTTGATAATCGCTTATGCTAAGATTAAATGGCTATGAGCTCGCTAACAGCGGAACTAACTAAGGCTAGGGGATTGCCTTTAAAGTGGCTTTTTCTAGCATGGGTGCCGCTGCTCCCAGCCTTGGTTGTGATGGGTGTACTTGGCGCGGTTGTGCAGGGCGACCCAGAGCCGTTCGTTAAGAACGTACTCGGTTTCGGCGATATTGGTATTTTCTCTCTGGGGCTATATGGGCTTGGATTGTGCCTTGCCCTATACCTTCTGTCTCTGAAACTTCGCTCTCAGAGGATTAATTGGCAAGCCCTCGGGTTACGAGGCAGAATCACGCCATTGGCTGGAGCCTACATAATAGGCGCCTTAATACTTGATTCGGTTTTATTGTTTCCAGGAGCCCAGTGGATATCAGGACAGGCCAGTATACCGTTTTTCTGGGACGGTAGTGGCTCATTTAAATTTGCGTCCGGTTTAGATCTTATTACGGCGGTCGCCGCAGCCGTCATCATTGCGCCGATTGCGGAAGAAATTATATTTCGGGGCTATTTGTTGAGGGCTTTTCTAGACAATGGTTATCACCAGCTGGCAGCTGTTTTGTTGTCGGCCATTATATTTGCCAGCGTCCACGTATTTTTTGGTCCAGGCTTTGTCCTATACATAATCGTATGGGCTATGATCCCAACCTTTTTGTACCTAAAGTTCAAGAGCCTATACCCAGCAATAGCGTTTCATATGCTCAATAATATATTGGCATATGCAATCGTGCCGCTGCTTTAGTTTCGATGCCGGACAACGGGTTAAGGCGCCGCGCGTTGACCGGTACAGCGTAAATCACCTATAATCACCGGGTTAGATACAGATCCACAGCGGGGTGTGGCGCAGTTGGTAGCGCGCGTGCTTTGGGAGCATGAGGCCGAAGGTTCGAGTCCTTTCACCCCGACCAGGTATTCTTCTATCATTATTAAACCATGCACTGATTGACAGTGTGTGGTTTTTGTGTTAATATGTAATATTCCTTGAAATGTCGTTGCGAATCTCCCAGGAGGATTCATGTCTGATCGTTCATCAGGTGACCCCATCGAGTTTTCGTTTGCTGACTTCGTCTTGCACTATCTCAGGGACTTCGTCTTTGCCGGAGTTTATGAAACAGATACTCCTCTCCCTGAGGTGTTTGAGCCTAGCCCCTACCACGACCTGCTGGCCAGAGCGGCTGCGAGGAGGTTGGTTGAGGTTGAGGCGTGGAATGAGGACACGGCCGACCGGGAAGCTAACGCTACCTACGACGGGGCATTGCAAGCCCGCAAAAACCGGGCCGCTGCTGAGGCCGCGCGCCGGGAGTCTGTTGAAGCCCGGCTGGCGGAGGTGCAACGATGGGCCTTGGCTACGCCGCTCCACCCGAGGTTCAAGCAAAACCTGATTCTGATGCTAGAGGCCCAAATTGCGGCCTCCTCCAGCTACACTCCCCCTCTCGCTCCGCGATTGACTGGCGCCGAATACAAGGCGGCGGAGATACGGGCCGCCCAAGAGAACCTGGCGGGACACAATGAGTCACACCAGCGCGAGATTGAACGAGCTAGGCAACTCACTGAGCTGCTACAGGCAATCCGCGAGAACCTAGCCCAGCCTGCCGCCGGCTGACCTGCTCAGCTAGCGGCCATGGCCCCCGGCGACTGTTAGTCAAAGGGGGCCTCGCTATGTCTGGGGGGGGTGGATTTTGTTGACTTTGTGTGCGTGATGTAGTATAATTGTAATTATAGTGCTCAATCTGGGTACTTGTTTTTTCGTCGTCAAGAAAAAGAGGCTGATATGCGGTTTCTGCTCAACTACCCGCTTGTGGTCCCGGCCCTGCTGGTTGCAGTTACGGCCACCTTGCTATTCGTGGCCGGCTTCAAAGATGCCGCCATGTACACCAGTTACATCGGCTCGGTCGTTGTCTTCATTGGGGGTGCCATCTATATCCTCGTGATCGACCCTCTCAAGAGATTGAGCCCTCAAAAGGCAACGCAGAGGTGTAACCAGAACCCATCTTGACGGCATACCCCGAGAAGCAGAAGCTTCAACGGGGCTGTCTCCTTGATAACCACACGATGCTACTCCAGGAGGAACTGTGTCTACGACCCCACCGGTCACCGAGGACCAGCGGTTCATTGGTTTAGTCTGGAAGTGCGCCAGGCAGATCGATTTTCTAGAAGGGTTGAAGGGTGAGGACGATGTGCCCATCCCGGATGAATTCTTGCCCAGACCCTGGTATATCGAGCAGGCGGCGGCGGCCAGGCTGAGACTGGCCGAGGTCTTGGAGTGGAGTGATGGCCGGGCAGAAGAGGAAGCTAAGGCTGACTACGAGCGGCAGCTGCAAATTCACCTTAATATGGTGGACGAGCAAGCAGGTCGGCGCTTGCACGCCGAAGGCTTGCTGCCCAAGGCCCAGGACTGGACACCCCCTTCGGCCGCCCACCAGGGGCTCAAGGACATCATGATCCGGTCCCTGACCGCGGACATTGAGAACAACAACTGGTCCTTCACCCCGCCAAGGCGGTTCACTGGCGCGAAATTCAGGGCGAATGAGGTCAGGGAGGCCCAGCATACCATCGAGAGTTACGAGCGCGAGGTGGAGCGGGCCCGAAAGAGAACTGCATGGGTACGGGCACTGCGCGAGAACCTGGCCCAGCCTGCCGCCGGCTGACTTTGTTCAGCTAGCGGCCCCGGCCCCCGGCGACTTTTAGTCAAAGGGGGCCTCGCTATGCCCGGCGATGGCTGCTCTTGACTTTATGGCTGTTCTGTTGTTTCATTGAGTCGTCCTTTGTGGAGATTGGAGTTCTTTGATGAACGCTATCGCTGGCACCAGCCGGCCATTTCATCGTGACATGCCCGAGCCGCCGACCGGCTCGCCCAACGAGTTCCGGGTAGTTATAGGGCAGACGCCTCACCTACTCGGTAAATCCGAGGCCGAAGAAGCGTTGGTGCGGGTAATTTTGGCCTGCCAGGAGGCCGGCAAATGGGTGGGGCTTGAAATCAAGGGGTTTTTGAACTTCGAGATCCAAAACTTCGATCCAGCCGTGTTTGTGTCGGTGCTTAACCTTGGGCACTACGGCCAGGGTCTGCTGGTAGACGGGTTTTGGTACATCGAAGATCGCGGACTGATCCGAGTCGATCGTGGTGGCCAGACCATTATTTGGCCCACTCAGGCCCTGGTTGACCATGATGGCCTTCAGCGATACCGATGACACTAGCTCGCAAGGGTTTTGGTTTGATGGGGCGTGGTTATGCCGCGCCCTTTTTTCTATGCCTTTATTTATCTCGGTGGCCGCTTCTGCTATAGTGTCATGGCGAAACCTAAGCGGGTATAGCACAAAGGCTAGTGCACCTGCCTTCCAAGCAGGCTATGCGGGTTCGAGTCCCACTACCCGCTCCATGTATTGTCCCGGGCCCCGGTAGCTCAGTTGGATAGAGCAGTGGACTTCTAAGCCAATGGTCGCAGGTTCGAATCCTGCCCGGGGTACCAAGTGAATTTGTGCGTTTTACGTCTCTAAGGAGCCTTTATTTTAGTTCGAGCCGAATATTGGCCAAAGGGCTAGATGTCCGAACTGCGAGCGGTTTTAAGCTATAGGAATTTATGAATCGAGATTGGGACCATCAACCTGTTGTAACTCAATATGCCCAGGCTGGCAGAGATACGCAAAAGAATTGGTATGAGAACGAGGTAAATTCGCTGTCGATTATGCGGCTACTGCCGGATAATCGAGTGTCAGTATTAGATTTTGGCTGCGGTCCTGGTGAGTTTACGGCAAAGCTGACTGAAAAGTTTGACACCGTCGGCGCAGATTCATCAGGGAGTATGCTAGAGATCGCCAGGCGACAATATCCCGATCTCAACCTAATACAGTGGGACGGGAGATCCCCTTACCCTGTGGCGGATGCGGCCTTTGATTCGATCGTTACAAAATTGACGCTTGAGTTTATTGAAGATCTGCCAGGGCTTGCGAAGCGGCTTAGACTTTTGCTGAAAACGGGTGGTCTGATGGTGATTTCGGTGCAACATCCACTTCTGGCAATATTCTCTCATCCCGATGATGACATTCCGTATTGGGAGATGCGACGGTTTGAGGTCCGAATCGGTACCACCTATAGTAATGTGACTAAAATTCACAGAAACCTGCAGCAGTATACAAGTCCGTTTCTTCAGAATGGCTTCTCTCTCACTAAGATTGATGAACCCGAGATTCCGAAACAACTAGCCGAGAAGTATCCTGTAAAATCAATCGACTTTAAGGTTCCTAAGCGATTAAATGTACAGTTTAAGGCGATATAGCCTTAGGAAGGATCCAAACTTAGCGCGACCCTAACTTCGTACACTTTGTTGAAGAAAGCTATTATGACTCAGGAACACTCGCTATCGGCCCAAGAGGTACAACAACTTGTAGCAAAGGCTTTTGTGCTTGAAGCCTTGACCGATAAACCAGGCTGCACCACAAGATACGAAGATCTGCCCGGGAAACCGCTTCGGGATTTTGTATTGGCAGGCATTAATTGCTCGGGTGCTTTTGCCGTGTTTGCCCAGTCGCTAGCACAAAATCCGAACGCTCCGCTTTTTGCCTACAATGTGGCCGCCCTAGAGTCATCGAATAAGCATAAATCTGCTAAATACGTTAACTTTGGCTTGCTAGAGATAATGTTTCCGGTTGTTGCCGCGCGTTTAACGACTAATGATCCGGATGCTGTTATTGATACGGTTATTGAGCTTATCAAGAAGACGCGAAACGATGATGTTGGTTTCTTGATGGCCACCAGGAAGCTGGCCTGGTCAACGTCAACCAGGCCTTACAAGACCGTTTTTGGGCCGGGTAAATACAAAGATCTAGAAAGCGTTTGGGATTATTACATAGCAGCTGGTAAGGACTTCCCACCTGAGAGCTCGATCTTTCAATGGACTGACCACTATAAGCGAGGGTTGCCCATTTTACGGGCCTTTTTTGATGAGTATAGCGAGAAGGGTGAAGTTATACTGTCGACGAAAGCTATTTTTAATGCCCAGAAGCAGAATAATCCCCAAGTTGGGATTGGGACACTGGCAGATATGTGTGCAGCCGCCATATTTTTATGGCTAAGTTTCAACGACCGGCCCGCCTAGCTAGATTTTAGTCTTTGATATACCTCGTTGATTGTCGGCTGGATGAGTTGGTACATAAGCTTGTGCCCATCGCTATTGGGGTGCAGACCGTCGGCATGCAGCTTTACGCCTTTTTGCTGTTGCTTAATGAAAGCGTCAAAGATGGGTATGTAACCGGCACCCCTACTTTCGGCGAAGTTTTTGAGCTGGGTGTCAAAGAGGCGGATTCGACTATTTTTCCAGCTCAGTTTATCTGGGCCAATATTAAATTTCCAGGGAGAGCTTTCAGCTTCATCCACGGGCTGCAGGCCGATAAAGATGATGTGGTTCGAGGATGACGAGGCAAGGCCATATAGCTCCTCTAGCTCTGTAGCAAATTGCTCAAGGGTGGAGACTGGCCGGTCATTTTCCAGGTGCGTATCGTTTATGCCAATGGCAAAGATGAGTAAAACCGGCTCGGCTTTCCAAAGCCTGGGCTTGATTTCGGCCTTTAGGCGCGTTATGACGCGGCGAGTCGTATCGCCGGATACGGAGACATTAAAGACCTCGGTGGGGTTGTCGTTGCGGCGGACTTTGCGTTTCAACACATCGATGGCCAGCAGATTGACCCACCCGCCCATTTCTAAATCGAAGTAGCCCTGGGATATGCTGTCGCCAAAGATTAATATTCTCATGGGATTATTGTATAGCTCTCCACTTCCAACTTGGAGGTTTTTGTTATGTATAAGCGATAAATAGTATCGGAGTAAAAAATGCGCCAAACCAGGCCGAAGTACTTGAAACTCATGTTGTTGTTACTATACCAGTAGGCAGATTATGGACTTCGTTGATGGTGCTGTTCCAAAATTTCCTTCACACCTTGAGCTAATGGCATATTATCGAGATTTGGTGGACTAAAGAACTTGGCTGCCGCGGTATCGTCGTTGTTACCGTCGATTAGCAAACTCCCCTCAACATTTTCTAGCGAGTAAAAGCGTCGTATTTTTCCGTTGTGAGTTTGTTCAGTTATAAATACAGGTTTGCCTAGAATTGTTAGACCAGCTTCTTCAATAAATTCTCGTTTTAGGGCTTGGGTTTCGGTCTCATCTTTTTCGACTGAGCCGCCAGGGAACCCCCATACGTGTGAACTCGAGTCGTTTATTAATAGTACTTCGGCGGCTTCGTTAAGATAAACCCCGTAAACACTGATGGATTGGGTGTTCATGGTTATATTCTATACCTCCATCAGTCTGGTATATTGATAACTATGGATGTCAAAAAACTTTTTGTTGCTACCAACCAAGCGCTGACTGATGCTGTAAAACAGATAACTCCGGAACAATTTGAGCTGGAAGTACCGGCACACATGCGCTACCGTGACGGCCAAGTGCTGAAGACAACGATTAATATCTTGGCGTACGAGAACTTGTGCGTACCGAAGGTCCTGCATGGGGAAACGGGGCTGGCGACCAATACAGAGTTCGATGAGGATCTGCTCAAGGATGACCCTATGGCCAATTATGAAAAGTTGAGTGACGCTGCAAATGAAGCGGCTAGGGCGCAGACTGATATGAAGCAGGTGGTGCACATCTCGTATGGTGACTTTCCGGCCAGTGACTATTTGTCTGATATCTCCCTCCAGCGTAGTACAGCAGCATATGATATCGGGGCGCTTACCGGCGTGGATGTAAGTCTGCCCGAAGATGTCGTGAAAGGCTTGTGGGACATCGCTGCCCCAAACGCAGACTATTTGCGTGAGGCCGGTGTTTTCCCGCCCGAGATTAGGATTAAAGACGATGCCTCGTCGGAAGATAAGTTGTTGGGCCTGATAGGCCGCCAACCAAAAGACACTGCTGCTATTGTTCAGTAATCTAGCGCAAAATATAGGTCAAATAGGTTCATGTACGAGCAGCATTCATCAGGATTGAAGCTTGTTAACTGCGTTTGGCGAGCCGTGGTCAGCGAAGATGACAGGTTCGTAGACCCAGCCAACGAATATTGGGGGCTGGCGTTTACTGAGCATACTGATGGCCGGTTGTCGGCCGAGCTAATTGGTCCAAGTCTGACCCCGCGGCAACTATATTGTGTGCGGGGTGAGCGTCACTGGGGAGTGGAATTTAAAGCACACATAGTTTTGCGCGGGGTGAAAAAGCCGGCGATACTTGGGGCTATCGCTGCGTTGCTGGTCGTGGGCCGGCAAGTTTTGATAGCCGGGGTGGCATATTCGATACCGTCGTATGAAACGATTGAGGATTTTGTGGTAAAACTCGAGCGCGATGGAGTTATTGTGTCTGATGAGGCGATAGAGCGGTCTTTAAATGGTGATGTTAGGGGGCTTTCAAGGCGCAGCTGGCAACGGCAGCACAAAGATACGACCGGGGTAACCAAAAAACAGATCGAGCAACTGAGGCGGGCGCGTTACGCGTTTTTCCTGCTGCAACAGGGATACTCTGTGTCAAACGCTGCGGCTGAGGCAGGCTTCGCAGACCAGGCGCATATGACCCGGGCATTTAAGCTACTGAGATCAGAAACGCCGGGGCAGATAATTGCCAGACACTTGGGCGGCTGAGTTTTGGCGTTTTTATTCAATCAATAGTTATAGGCCAACAAATATAATGGGTGGCATGACGATTAATGAAAAGGATTAATGATGGCAGATAATGAGCAGCCGAAATTATTTTTGTTCTTGTGCTACAAGGACCCATCTAACGCGATTAAATTTTTGAGCGAGGCGTTCGGGTTTGAGAAGGTTGTGGCATACCCTGACGAAGAAAGAGGCGGTATCGCTCATGCTGAGTTGAAGCTTGGTGAGGCAGTTGTTATGGTCCAAGCTGATCATGAAGGTTTTGAAGTGCCTCACGTTAAGAACCATACATCCAGACAAGGACCATACATTACCCTCGGTTCGGAGGAGGCTGTTCGTGAGTTATACGATAGGGCGATGAAAGCCGGAGCGAAGTCTCTCAGGGCACCCGTAGAAACTGCGTGGGGAAACTATGCTTGTGACTTGCTTGACCCGGAAGGGTTTCACTGGTCGTTTGGGACTTATGTACCGGGTAATCCGGCTTGGTAACGTGCTGACCGCAGCCGTTCGCAGGAGACTTGCTTTACTTGTAGCCCATTATGTGTTATAATGTAATTTAGGTGGTGTACCTTCTACAACCAGGAGACCGAGATGGCCTTCACAACGAAGCAGAACCTGCTATTCCAAGCTGCTATCTCTCACGAAGACATGAAGCGACATATACGCATGGCTCTGTTCAACCTAACCGGCCAATTTCCTGGCGGCCAGGGTGAGCAGTTCCCCGGTGTCGCTTCGGATTCGCTGCAGCCTATCAGAGATCCGTTGGCTGACGGCCCGAACCGTACGGACCAGGTTTACGCTCCTCTGGAGGTATTTGCCCGCACCCTGGCCGGGTCGCACTTCGCCAAGCTGCTTAGCTGGTCTGATTTTTCGAATGGTTGGCAGGAGCGATTTACCACTGCAGCCTACAGGGAAATGGATGAATGGGGGGTTGAGGATCAGATCACGGCCGTCATTGACGCGCTCGTGGAAACTGGGTTAATGCGCCTGCTTTATCGGCGAAACCTGACCCTGGTGCGCCAAGAGCTGCAACAATTTGCAAAGCATTTCATCTTGTTGCTTAGCGCGTACCGTCTCGGCCTGGACCCTGATCAACTCTTGCAGTTCACGTAAGGACGGCGAGATTCGCTTCCCAGGAACCCCATCCCGCGTCGCCAAGACGCAAAACGGGGCCTCTCGCATTATCCAAATGCGAGGAGCCGGATATGGACTCCGGCACCACCCCAAGGTCTCGAATCGAGGTTCGATGTTTTAGGGCGGATCAATAGCTTATAATGTCAGCTATGCAAGAATTACTAGATCAGTATTTAGCCGAGCAGCATGTGATGCAGCTGGCGACGGCTGCCAATGACGGGCCGTGGGCATGTACCGTTTGGTTTATTGCTGATGCGGACCGTAACTTGTATTGGGCCAGCTTGCCGACGCGGCGGCATAGCCAGGATATTGCGGCGAACCCGCGGGTGGCGGCAGCGATGGCCGTAAATTCTGTAGTTGGGCAAGCCGTGATTGGCGTGCAGCTTGAAGGCCGGGCAGCGGTATTGCAACCGCCGGATTATGACCGAGGCATTGTGGAGCGTTATGCTCAGCGGTTCTTGAAAACCGATGACTGGGTGAGCGACTTTGTGGCTGGGAATACTTTGCACAGGCTGTACAAGCTGAGTCCCGAGGCGATTTATTTGTTTGACGAAGAGCACTTAGCGCGCGGCAAGCGGCATCAGGTTCTATAAATTTTGGGGTATCAGCTGGAATTTAATTGCTTGCTGGTTGTACCACCCGACGTACTGGACCTGAAAACTATCAGGGTTGGGGAACCATACCGGATTACGAAGAGCAAAGAGCGGCTTTACCCGCTGAATATCCGGTTGAGATTTGTGACGAAAATTACCGTTACTATGGTAAAGTGGCGGTTCGAAAGCTGATACTTGAAACCGGCAAGACATCACTGGAAGTGGAGGTTTTGAAGTTGTTTGATAAGGGTGAGGCGGACGTTTATACCAGTAATTTCATCCGGCTTTAATTGGTCTGGGCAGCAGGCCGGAAGGGTGCTTGTGGTGGCGGGCTGGAAAGTATCTTTGCAATAAGCAGCATGAGAGGCTTGGTTAGGAAAGTCGTTGCGACAGCCATAAGTAACATAGCAGTGAATACCGTAGGCGTGATGATATGGGCCGCCAGCATAATGTTTAAGACGATGACTTCCATGAGGCCCTTGGTTTGCATTAAGGCGCCGGCCCGGAGGGATTCGGCAAGTCCGGAACGGTTGATGTAATAATCTGGCAGAGCCGTGCCCAGCATTTTTCCAATAACTGCCACGAAGGTGGCCGCTCCAAAGAGTACCCACACACTGCTATCGCTGAAAGAAAACGATGTTTGAAGGCCGACAAGCATGAAATAGAAAGGCATCAAGACGACCATGGTGAACGTATCAAGTATGCCGTGGAGGCGGCGCTTGACTGGAGCCGGCAGCATGATGCCAAATATAAACGCTCCAAGTAAGAAGTGTACCCCGATTACCTGCGTGATAATGGCACAGACAAAGGCTAGGGAAAGAAGAATGGCGAGATGGGCGGGTGCTGTATCGCTGGCTATCCAGCCTTTGTCGTAGGCGTGACCCAGTAGCGGCCGGACCGCGAGATACATGATGGCTAGGAAGCCGAAGATACGCACCAGCATGAGTAGGGTTGTTGATACTACGGAAGATGCGTCGCCGGCTGATCCTGAAGCCGTGACGGCGGCTAATACGGCCACAAATACCCATAGCATGGCATCATTTAATGTGGCATAACCAAGCACGCGCTGGCCGATGCTGGTGTCTATTAAGCGCATTTCAATGAGGATGGCGCTTAGGACCGGCAGCGCGGTAACCCCAAAGGCAATGCTCATGCCGAATATGAATATGGCCGGGTGGACACCAATAGGTATTATTTGGGAAGCATAAATTCCATAGGCGAGGAGTGCACCTAGAGCCATAGGCACGATCATGGTACTCAGGCTGAAGAAAAAAAACTTGAAGCCTCGTTTGGCGACTTCGCTTAAGTCAAAATGCAGGCCGGTCAGAAACCCTAGCATACATACGCCCAGCCAACCAACCCCGCTTAATACTTTTAGCGAATCCGGGGCAAAGAGCTGGTTAAAGAGATCCGGGGCGAGGTAACCAAAGAGCGAGGGGCCCAGCACGATTCCGAGCAATACCTGGATGACCACGAGTGGCATAAAACTGCGGATGGCTTTAATTTGCCACAAGGCATAAGGTATACCGATAAGAACTGCCGCTTGAATTAGAAAGACGGCTTCAGCGTGGTTATTCATATTGGGAATTGTGTCACGGCTTAAGCCTGCGGTCTAGGCGGATGGAGGGGCGGGTAAGAGGGTCGTTTGATATACTTTGAGCCATGACAAAAACCCTGCCTGCCACTGATACCGGAACGGAAATTACTGGTTACGCTATTGTGGCTTTTATTAGCCAGACGGGACAAAGGCGGATCGTAAGCCTACTTAATGAATTATCCAGAGAATTACCGGGTATGTTGTGGACAATGCCGCCGGAATCGTTGCATATTACGCTCCTCGAAATAATCCAAACCAAGCCGTATAGCCAGGATAAAGAATCGCTTTATAGGCTGCACAAAGCGGACTACGAGAACGTACCAGCCGGCGTTTTATCAATACATAGGCCCATTAAAGTTGTGTTTGATACTGTTCAAGCCAGCCCCCAGGCGATTATCGTGCGTGGGCAGGATGGGGGCGTTTTTAATGCCATCCGGACGCAACTGCTCGAGGGGTTTCCCTTGCCAGCCGAGACAAACGCGCCACCGGATATTGTTCATAGCTCCATAGCGCGATACGAGGCTGAAGCAGAGCTTGAGAAAGTGCAAGAGGTTGTGAGGCGCCATAGCGTATTATTTGAAGAAGAGGTGACAGAATTTAAACTCATCAAGAATGTCATAAAGCCACTGTTGCAGTATGAGATAATTCGAACTTACCCCTTGGAGAAAAAATGACGAAAGATACTCGAGCGAATTCCGGGAAACCATCTTTTCTGTTGCAGCTGTTTGTTAATTTTATTATTCCGATATTTATTCTGACCCGTTTTAGCGCAGAGTCCGAGCTCGGTGCCACTAAGGCGTTTTTGCTGGCATTGGCGTTTCCGGTTGGGTTTGAGATATACAGCATATGGCGCCGCCGGAAAGTTAGTATGGTATCGCTGGCGGTGATTGGCGGCTTGCTGGTGACGGGCGCGATTGGTTTGTTTAATCTGGACGAGAATTGGCTGGCTATCCGGCGGAGTGTGCCGTACGTGTTTATTGTGGTGGTGATTTTGGTTGGGCAACTGATTAAACGCCCGGTGGTTAATGCGCTGCTGAAAAGAATTTTTGACATGAACGTCGTGAGCGAAGCCGCCAGGGAGAAAGGAACGTTGAAGAAAGTTGAGCAAACGGCTACCAACGCAGCTTATGCGTTATGCGGAATTTTTGCGGCTATTGCGGTGGCGAGCTATATTTTGACTCACATTATTATCCAAAGCCCAACTGGCTCTGACGCTTTCAACCAGGAATATGCACACCTGAGGCTGGTAAGCTTGCCGGCAATCGCGTTGCCGCTGATGGTGGGGATCGTGGTGGTTATTTCATATCTTTTACTGCGCATCGAGAAACTTACCGGGCTAAAGTCCGATGACATTATGAAGCAAAAGTAGGCGTGTAAGCAGGCGGGAGAGAAGCTATAATAGAGATATGGATGTAGTAGACTCGATTCTGAGGCCGATCATGGATTTTGTTAACGCTGTTTTTAGCTTGTT
The DNA here is from genome assembly GCA_041743505.1 of Candidatus Saccharimonadia bacterium. Taxonomy (GTDB): domain Bacteria; phylum Patescibacteriota; class Saccharimonadia; order UBA4664; family UBA4664; genus JBGTMQ01. The sequence continues at coordinate 125,708 of JBGTMQ010000019.1, read as the reverse complement.
GCAGGCTTTTTTGACGGCATTGCAAAATCTGTTCAATAGCTTGTTTGATGCTATAGCCCGGTTGTTTGGTGGCTAATTTGACCGGTCACGGCGGTCAGCGATGGAAGTAGTCGGCGTTATTGCCGGGGTTCTTACCCTTTCGACTTATGTTCCACAAGCATACAAAACGGTAATTACCCGGAAAACCCGGGATTTATCGCTTTTGACGCTTATGTTGTTGAACGTGTCGGCGCTTCTGTGGGTGGTTTATGGCTTGGTGGGCGGGTTACCGGCAATTTGGGTGACTAATGCGGTTGTTTTTGGGCTTGGATTAATCATTTTGGTGATTAAGGCTCAGAACCGGTTCCGATGAAGCAGGACAAAACTATCATCCTCATCGGTGGCTCGCCGACGACTGGTAAAACTACTGTGGCAAGAGCGCTGGCAAAGCAATTGGGGCTGCCGTGGATATCGACGGACCAAATTGGCGATATGATGCAGGTTACGGCTCGTAGGGACGATTTTCCTGACATATTTAAGCCTCAGGGTTATACTGCTGAGCGATTTCTGACCGAATTTACGGCTGAGGAGATTGTTGAGAAGGTACTGAAACATAACGAAGCAGTATGGCTTGGAATTAAGGCGTTCATTGAGAACGACTATGAATGGCCGATATGGCCGGAGGGTTTTATTGTCGAGGGTGTTCACCTCCTACCTCGTTTGATTGCGAGGGATTTTGGAAATAACGGTCATATTAAGCCGGTATTTCTGGTGGACCATGACGAAGACCGGTTGCGGAGGGTTGTTTATGAACGTGGTCTTTGGGGCAAGGCGGAGAGCTATCTGGATAGCGTGAAAGAGAAAGAGGTGGAGTGGGTGCGGCTGTTTGGCCGGTGTCTTGAGACTGAGACTAAAAAGTATGGGTACCCATGGATCCGGGTTAGTAAACATGATAATGATATAAAAGCAGTGTTATCCGTAACCAGCCATTAGAAGGTCTGTAATTGCAGGAGCCACTATTAGTGACGCAAAATTTATATCATTGCCGAAGGTTGAGTCAATGATTGAGCGCGGTGAAATTAATGACGGGCAGAGCATTACTGCACTTCATCTTCTTCCAAGGGTGGCTTAATAGCGACAGAATAGCTAACCCGGGCAGCTGTCCAACTAAAAGAACCCGTTCATAAGGTGGGTTCTTTTTAGTAACAAACTGATACGATCGGTTTAGCGAATAGTTTCTTTGAGGCGCTTACCAGCACGGAAGCGAGGCATGGCCATCTCGGGGATGTGAATCTCCGCGCCGGTTTGAGGATTAACACCGCGGCGGGCTGCCCGCTTACCGAGGTCAAAGGTACCGAAACCGGTAATTGATACTTTTTCACCCTTAGCGACGGTTCGCTCAACGATGCCAACGAAGGTGGTGAGAAGTTGCTCAACCTGACGCTTAGTGGTGTTCGTTTCGGACGCCAATGTCTCAATTAGCTGTTGCTTTGTCATCCAATACTCCAGATTACACACCCTATGGTACCTATCGGCTTTGGATAGGTAAAGGGTAAATTTATGAAAAGACGATAATTTGTTTTATGCTTTTGGCTTGGCTATTTTCGACATTTACGCTAATGAGAATCGCGCAAAGCCACATCTTGCCATCTGATTCGAGCTCATTACGGCTAGGTAGGCCTGAAAGCCAGCGTTTAACTATAACATCAGTTTCAACTCCTAAACATGAGTCATACGACCCGACCATACCAACATCGGTGATGTGGGCTGTGCCATGCGGAAAGACTTTTGCATCGGCGGTGGGGATATGCCAGTGGTCGCCGATGACGGCGGTGACCCGGCCGTCGAGGTATTGGCCAATGACTAGTTTCTCGCTGGAGTAGTCGCCATGGAAATTTACAATGCGGGCAGCGTAGTGCTCGTTTTTGGTTTCCTCGAGGATAGCGTCTACGGTGTGGAGCGGGTTGTCGATATCGGCTGGGAAGGCACCGACGATTTGGCCGAGCAAGGTGATGACTTGGATTTTGCCGAACGGCGTGTCGGCGACCTTCCAGCCGCGGCCGGGGGTGCCGGCTTTGTAATTGGCGGGGCGGATGACGGGCTTGTGGGGGTCTTCAAGCCACGGGACGATGGCCGGGCGGTGTAGGGTCCAGTTGCCGCCGGTGAAGAAGTCGACGCCGGCCTCCAGCATGGCCTCGGTGTGGTTGATTTGCATGCCCTTGCCGTGGCTGAGGTTTTCGCCCTGGGCGATGACAAAGTCGACTTTGTGTTTGGTTTTGAGCTCGGGTAGTAGCTGGGTGACGGTTTCGCGGCCGGCTTTGCCCATGATATCGCCGAGATAAAGTATGTTCATAGCGAAGTTAATTCCTGCTCTAGAGTATGGTGATTGGGGTATGGACGGTCAATGCTTAAGGCTTGATTACTGCGCTCGGCCCCGGGTCTTGCGGGTGCAATTTTGGGTAATTGAGGCAGGTCTTTAGTTAAGTTTGTGGCGGATTATATAAAACATCTTGCTTCACTATATAACGATATTACATATAGCAAATTTTTATGCCTTGGTAAAGGTATTTTGCTACGCTCGAATGTATCTCACTATGTAATCTTGTTATATAGTGGGTGGAATAAAATTGTGCTGCGGTAACCTCGTGAGTGGCGAATTACCACTTAGCCTTGACAGACTCAACATTATTACGTACAATTTACCCCGAAAGATCGTTTGAGTCACCATCAGTGTCTCGTAATATGTACTATCGGTCACCCAGCTATGTGAAACTTCGTGCAATGAGCTACTCAGGAGAAAATTTGGAATGTCTGAACACAGTAAATGGAGCTACATTTTGACTCCAGCCGATGGCTGGCCTCGAATGCTCGCGAAATTATTCTTTATTCTCAGTCCGATTATGGTGACCACGATATTGGCCCATTATTACTCAGCCAAATACAACGTCCCATATGGTAATGAAGCAATTGGTCTAGCGCTCTTTGGGGCATATGTGATCGAGGCACCACTAGTAGCAATCGTCGGCGGTCTTTTTAGCTTGGCTATCAGTAAGCGGCCAAACGCTAAGAACCTCTCAGTATATGGCTACGCTGTACCGGCTATCATTATATGCGGATATTTGATTACTCATCCATAGGGCGCCTCTTTGGTTGCCAATTTGCATGACTTGCCTATCTAGCTCAGACCCAGAGTGAGGCCATGATTGTGTTAGCTCGTTGTAATAGGCTTTTTCCCTATTAAAGCTTGTGGCCAAATCGGGGTTAGTTATTTCCATTCATTTCAAGCTTTCCCGATCTCTCGCGATTGACATTGAATGATATTATATGTATAGTGTATGTCCGTAGGTAAGTTTACCTAGTTCTTCGACATAGATGGGGGTCACAGTGATGGGTAAGCGCAGATCAGGGGTATTTGCGTGCGTATTAGCCATGCTGGTGCTTTTTACAGGAATGTCAGTACTCACTAGCTCAGCTGTTAATGCTCAAGTTGGGGTTGGGCACAAAGATAAGGAAGGTAAATGGCAGGGAGAACCTTGCCCGGATGTCCTTGTCATTGGTGCTCGCGGTTCAGGTGAAGCCCCCCAGGGTGATGATGCTGTTGACTCGTCCGCATATGCGAATGACCAGTTCAACGGCATGGGAAGCATAAGCTACGATGTCTACCAGAATTTGGCAGCATCAGCGCCGCAACTTCGTATCGCCTATGAAGGGGTTCAGTACGCCGCACAACCGGTGTTTGGCGAGACGAAACCAGCTCTGTTGCTAAGTACACCAAGCGCATATGCAGCCAACGTTAACGCGGGGGCCGGGTGGATGGCTCAAGAGATTGGTTTAGTAGACGCTCAGTGTGAGCACCATACAAGATTTGTACTTGTAGGTTACTCGCAAGGGACGTGGTTGATTCACAAGGCATTAAACCGGTTAAGCCCAGATCGGCTAGAGGAGATTGCAGGGGTCGCTTTGTTTGGTGATCCGCTCTTTTCATCGGGCTTGGATATAAACCGAGTAAACAAGATGACAGCTACCCGCAATGGTTCAGCTTACGGATTCGACCTAGTCAATGTTTTGATTCCCTCAGGGGTTCGAGATAGGACGGGTAATTATTGTAATGTCCCGGATCCGATATGCCAGTCCCATATTACTACTTCTCTGTTTGCTGAACACACGAACTACAAGTCAAATGGATTAACTAAGAAAGCGGCTGAGTTTATCCGGCCTTTTCTACCGGGTCCGGCTGCGCCATCACACGATGAGCAAAGCAGCACAACAGCACCACTAGGTGCTAACATTCAGCCTGAATCGATTGTTGCTCCGACCGACACACAGCCTGAAGTTAAGGCCCAGCCAATTCCGGGTCCAGTACAGCAGGTTCAGCCGAGACAGGTGACGCACCCGGAGCCGGTAACGCAAGCTGCACCTCCACCACCGCCTGTGGATGTACCGGATGCGTGCTGGCTAGGGGGATCGGATTACCGGACGTTCGTCAGGCCGGACAACCATAGCTATGTGTTGTTCTACGCTCGTCAGTTCAATTCGGTTGATCAGATTCAGGTTCCATCTCCAGCATGGATGCATTGGACCCAGAATGTGGGTGGCGAGTGGCGCATCGAAGGTCAGTACAAAGACCCGTCCGGTCAGGATATGTGGTTTGAAGGCGACTTCTTTGCGGCCCCATTCTGGACTGAGGCGACTGATCAAACAGACAGAGACAGCCAGTTTCATGCTTACAACCAGCTAAAGGATAGCTGGAGCTATGACATGAATCTGGTGCACACCGCCCCACAATGTTGATCGACCGGGTCAGTGATGAACGAAAGTTCGTTGCTGGCCTGTTTTTAAATCTGATAGCGTAGATGCTAGTTCAATTTTTACTGATATTGAGTAGCGAGGGCGACTAAAGCGGCTGTTCTAAAATGACTTCAAAGTCAGTGAATCCGTGTTTTCGGTAAAAGTTGAGAGCTGAGTGATTGTAGGCAAAAGCACCAACCTTGAGGCGGTGGGCGCCTTGATCGGTAGCCCAGTCCTTGAAAGCAGCCACAAGCTGAGAGCCGATGCCTTGCTGGCGGTAGGCCTCCTTGATAAACATGTTTTCAATTTCAGCAATGGGGTTGGTGGCGAGGTAAAGTTTGGTAGAGATGGCGGAAGCCAGGTAACCAATGATCTGACTGTTACACTCGGCGATGAAAGCGGCATACCCTCCTTCGGTGGCACAGCATTTTTGGAAGTATTTGATTGCAAAGTCGGTGTTAGGCCAGTCAAGATTGCGTGAGTGATCGTGGCCACTTAGACCGTCTTCGAATCTGAATAATTCTGCGTTGAGTTGTTGAACGCTGGTGAAATCTTTGTTTGTGGCAGGTCGGATGATTGTATTAGAGCTTGGCATATTAACGGTTGTGGGCTTAATTACTTAGCGAATTCGATAGCGCGGGTTTCGCGGATGACGTTGACCTTGATGACGCCGGGATATTTGAGGGTGGCTTCAACCTTGGTGGCAATGTCGCGGGCCATTTTAATGGCTAGCAGGTCATCGACACGCTCGGGTTCGACGATAATGCGAAGCTCGCGGCCGGCTGAGATGGCATAGCACTTGCTGACGCCTGGGAAGGTGTTGGCCAGATTCTCGAGCTCGGTCATGCGTTTGGCGTAGTTTTCCAAGGTATCGCCGCGGGCGCCAGGCCGGCCGGCTGAGAGGGCATCGACGACGCGCACGACGAGGGCCTCAGGCGTGGTGGCCTCGACGTCGTCGTGGTGGGCCTTGATGGCATGCACGATGGTTTCGTCCATGCCATACTTGGCGGCCAGGTCAGCGCCGATGTGGTGGTGGCCACCTTCGATCTCATGGCCGACGGCTTTGCCGACGTCATGGAGCAAGGCGGCAGTTTTGGCAATGCGGACGTCGGCGCCGATTTCTTTGGCGATCATGCCGGCCAGATGCGACATTTCGACTGAGTGTTTGAGGACGTTTTGCGAGAACGAGGTGCGGAACTTGAGGGCGCCGAGAAGCTGGACCATCTCAACCGGGACGCCGACAACGCCGGTTTCTTTGAGGGCCTTTTCGCCGGCCTCTTTGATTTGTTTATCGATTTCGGTGCGGGCTTTGGCCACGACTTCTTCGATGCGGGCCGGGTGGATGCGACCGTCTGAGAGGAGTTTCTCGAGGGCGACACGGGCGACCTGGCGGCGGATGGGATCAAAACTGGATAAGACAATGGCGCCGGGGGTTTCATCGATAATGACATCAACGCCGGTGGCCCGCTCTAGTGACTGGATGTTGCGGCCTTCTTTGCCGATAACCCGGCCCTTGAGCTCATCGCTGGGGAGCGGCACAGTAGTGATGGTGCGCTCAGCCGTTTGCTCGGAGGCCATACGTTCCATAGCTCCGACAATTATTAGCTTGGCCTGGTCCTCAGCCTCTTCCTTGGCCTCGCTCTGGAGTTTTTCCACAAGCTTAACCAGATCTTGGCGGATGTCGCGCTCGGTCATCTGCAGAAGCTTGGCCTTGGCTTCGTCGCGGGATAATTTGGCTATTTTTTCGAGGTTGTCCTGTTGTTTGGCGCGGATGGACCGCAAATCTTCTTTGAGTGTTTCGAGTTCACCTTCATGTTTGCGGAGCTTTTCCTGGCGCTGATCAAGTTCTTCGAGTTTTAGATCCAATGATGACTGGCGCTGGAGCAATTGCCGCTCAGTAACCGTTAGTTCGGCCCGGCGGGCAGTCTCTTCTTTCTTGGCCGCTTCAGCTACCTTGAGAGCATCGGATTTGGCCTCCAGAGTGATCTCTTTGACCTTGGCGTTTGCATCCTTTAGGAGCTCCTCGGCCTTGTTGGCGGCGGCACCAGTCCGCCGTTTTTCGATTATGTAGTTGTAAGAATAGCCAGCCGCACCACCGAATAGCACAGCTCCAATTATAGATAAAGTAAACATTGTGTCGCCCAAGGCCAAGCGGATCTAGAAAGTTCTGATGCTTCTGATGCTAAGAATACCGAAATTGGCCAATATCAGATAATAAGGTATCGCTTCTATATTAAACGTGAGTTTAGTTTGCTAGTCAACCTTAGGCTTTGTGATGTGCGCCTCAGAGCCATAATGCGGCAGCACCGGATGGCCAGGCTTGGCTACTTTTAGTTGATGGAGACCAGTTTGGATCCAGTCCTGGCCGACGACTCCAATCACTGGGATATCCAGACTATCGGCCAGGGCATTGGCGACGCTATGACCGATACGCAGGGACGTGAAGGAGCCGGGCCCACTGAAGATGATAATGCCCGAAAGGTTCTCCAATGCGGCGCCAGCCCGATCCAATGTGCTGGTAATCTTGGCCAGCAGGCCGTCCGAGAGCTGGCGGCCGCTGTCCCACGTTAGGGCGGGCTCGATTGCTGCGGACGTGGCATCTGACGGATTGATGAGCCAGAGCCGCGTTGTCATGTCGGCGGTTTGGAGGGCAAGGATCATGTGCTCTTCAACTCCTTTATTAATTGCTCAGATACCGGGCCGCCGGAAAGCAGGGTGAGGCGGCGGTCGGTTTCGCCGGTGGTGTCGATGTGGATACGCATCCGGTCAGCGGGCAGACGGGCGTCCATAATGCCGGCCCATTCAATGATAGTTATGACCTGGTTGTCGTTTAAATCCTCCTCCAGCTCATCGCCGACTACTCCCCCTTCGTTAAGGCGGTAGAGGTCGTAGTGGTGCAACTCTAGACCTGATTCAAGTTTATAGACATGGCTGAGGGTGAAGGTGGGGCTGGTAACGTTGCCGCTATAACCCAAGGCTGCGGCTAGGCCTTGGGTGAAGGTCGTTTTGCCCCCGCCCAGGTCGCTGGCCAGCTCGATCGTCTCCCCGCCCTTCAAGAGCCGGGCCAGCTTGGCGGCTACGGCCTGTGTGGCCTCTGAGTTGGTGGTAGTAATTTCGTAAGTCATAGCGGAACTCGTATATACAATAACAAATAGTCAGACCAACCAGGACCAGGAGGACCCACGGCCCGCCGGCGGCGGCTTCTAGGGTTGGCTTGATTTTGGCGGCGGCTGCCTTGAATTTAGTGGCAACAGTTTTCTTTTCCTTGGGCGCTTTTGGCGCCTTGGCAGCCTTGGCCGCGACGGCCTTTGGTTTTTTGGTGGCGGCTGCGGCTTTGACTTTCTTGGCCGCAGCCGCAGCGGCAGCGGCACCTGCCACATCGGCGGGTGCCGTCAGGATATTTGGTGCGCCAGGTGTAGGCGTGGTTGTCCAAGCCCAGCCGGACTCGAAATGCGCCCAGGTATTGCCGGCCTTGGCGGCGGTATAGCTGACGGTCGCACCAATCTGACTACCTAGCGGATCGAACAGTCCGACTGACGAGCCGCTATTTGATAGGCCCAAATGTGTTTGAGCTGATGTCAGTGCTATATGCCCGCCCGCGGGAACCGTTAGGTCCGGCAGTGTGTAGTTGCCACTAAATGTCTGACCGGATTTGAGGCTAAAGCCCGCTACATTAACATCAAATGAATTCGGGTTGTGCAGCTCAATAAATTCATCGCTGGCATCGGTGGCTGGTGAGGCCGGGTCGGGCAAGAGCTCAGTTATATTGAGGACTGGATAAAGAGACGAGAGGCCCGTGTCGGTTAGCGACAATGGAATGGTTTCGGGTAGCGCAACAGCCTCATTGGCCGTACCCGGCGTTGGCTTGGCGGTCCACGTCCAGTCGCTGTCGCCTGCGATTAAGCCGGCTTCGAGCGGTGCTTCGTCCCAGGTGATGGTGTCGGTTGGGGTGCCGGCTGCGTCCATCAAGCTGACACTACCGCCCGAAGTGGGCAAAGATAGCGGAAAGACGTCTGAGCGGACGACCGCATAGCCGCCGGATAGTATGACATGGTGGGGCAAATTGTAACTGGCTGTTCCGACTTTGAGGGCATAGGCGCTGAGGACAATTACATCCGGGCCGGTGTTTTTGAATTCGACAAAGGCCGGCTGGTCCAGGTGTGGGTTGATGAGGAGCTCAGAGAGCGCCAACTGGCCGGTGGGATCGCCCTCAGCTATGCCAGCGAAATTGAGCGGCGCTTCGGTGGCAGCGCCGGTGCCTTGCGGTTCGGGACTTGGGCGCAGAGCGAAGTCGTTCAGGTTGTCGCCGGTGTCGAAGCCATTGCCGCCTGACGGGGCCGATGCACCAGGGAGCCGCTCAAGGCTTTGGCCGGACGTGATGGGCGCTGGAGAGCCGGCGCCGCAAGCGGTAGAGTCGCCCCAGGCTAGTGCATCGACAACCTGTTTATTGGCGTCCTGGATGCGGATGGTGCCGGCGGTAGAGGCCAGGTCAAAGCTAAACCGGCCGTCCGACTGGAGAGGGTATTTCGTGTTCGCAAGTAGGTAGAAGCCGTGGGCTTTTACGACTGCATCCGGTAGTATGGTGGGAGTTTTGGGCCAGCCCAGGGAGCAATCGTTGCCATTGGCGGTGCTGGCAGCCCGGTATTCAATTTGCCAACCTTTGAGTGACACATCAACGTCGCTGGAATTATAGAGTTCTACAAATTCGTAGCTAGACTGGCCGGACAAGGGGCCGCTGGTCTGAAGTTCGCTGATATAAATGCCGCCGCTGGCGGCTGAAGCGGTTCCGGGAACAGCAAGTAGCGCTGCACCCAAACTATGCCCAAGCATCACACCAACTAGAACCACCGCTCGCAAGCGCATACGAAAATCTCCCTTTATAGACCTCTTTTCGCCTCACCTGCGAGTTGTGTTTTCAATGTAAGTGAACAAAAACCGAAATGCAAGCATGAGCTTTGTTTATTTACTTCGCGGGTCATGACATATTGTTTAAGCCCCCCTACTGAAATGGTTTCAGTATCCTATCCGGATATAAACTGGAATTTCTCGCCATGCCACCAACCCCTGTCACCCTTCATATTTTGCTGGCACTTGCAGCGGGCGAAGCGACCCGACCGGAGATTGCGACTCAAGTGGCGGAGGATTCGCAAAGTACCTTAATAATAGGCGAGAGAACGTTTTATTATGCGCTGCAACGCCTTGTGCGGGATGGCCTTATCGAGCTAACGAGAGATAATCAACGATATAAACTGACGCAACGGGGGCGGCGTATTATCAAGAGCGAATCTGTACGGGCCAGCCGCGTAGCCCGGCTATTGCATGAACGCGTTTAAGCTGCTTATGCTACAATAATTCTAACTATGCACATATCTGATGGTGAGCTCAGAAAGCTGTTAATTGACTCCGGTCGCGTAAAAGAGACCGTTCTTAATGATGCTACGCCCAAGCAAGGATCCACCGAAACGCTGCAAGCTGCCGTCCTCAAAAATAAATTCATTAACGAGAAGGACCTGGCCAAACTGTTTGCGGACAGTATTAAGGTGCCGTTCGTAGAATTGGGTGACGTTAAGATTCCGCGCGAGGTGCTGCTAAAGATCCCGGAGCGGATCGCGCGGAAGTATCAGGCGGTGTTATTTGGTGTGGAGGAGGACCACTATCAGCTGGCTATGGCCGATCCTGAGGACTTCCAGGCGGCAGACTTTATTAGCAAGCAAGTCGGCGGGAAACTTAAGTCTTATTTGGCGGTGCCAAGCGATGTGTTGGGTGCTATTGACCAATACAAGGGTAACATATCGAGCGAGATAACAAAGGCCATCAAGGACAGCAGCGCGGACGCGGCGGCCGAGGAAAAGGTGTCGGCAAAGGATATAGCCGAAGACGCACCAATCGCCAAAACGGTAAACGTCATATTGGAATACGCCATCAAGAGCCGGGCATCCGACATTCATATTGAGCCGCGGGAAAATATTGTGCAGGTGCGTTACCGCATCGATGGTGTACTGCGCGAAACCATGACTTTGCCAAAGCCAATATTGGCGGCGGTAGTGTCGCGTATTAAGATTTTGTCGAATTTGAAAATTGATGAGCACCGGGTACCACAGGACGGGCGGTTTAAGTTTAGTATCGGGCAGAAGCAAGTGGCGCTGCGGGTATCGACTTTGCCGATCATGGACGGCGAGAAGGTCGTCATGCGTATTTTGGACGAATCGGCCCGGGCGCTGACATTGGAAGAGCTGGGCTTTGCCGGTAATGCGCTGGATACTATCGGCCGCAACCTGCACAAGCCGCATGGTATGACGCTGGTAACGGGTCCGACCGGCTCGGGCAAGTCCACTACGTTGTATTCGATATTGTCAATGCTCAACACGGCGGGCGTGAATATTTCGACGATTGAGGACCCGGTGGAATACCGCGTGACCGGTGTCAACCAGACGCAAACCAACGTTAAGGCCGGCATGAGTTTCGCGGCCGGTTTGCGGGCGCTGTTGCGGCAAGACCCCAACATCATCATGGTGGGTGAGATTCGTGACGGTGAGACGGCGGATTTGGCTGTGCAGGCGGCTTTGACCGGGCACGTGGTTTTGAGCACGCTGCACACTAATAATGCCGCCACTACCCTACCCCGGTTGTTGGATATGGGCATTGAGCCGTTTCTGATTGCGAGTACGGTTAACACAGTGATTGGCCAGCGGCTGGTGCGGCGGCTGTGCCCGGTTTGCCGCCAGTCGTACGTGCCCGAGGGCACAGAGCTTAGTAATATCAAGCGGGATTTCCAGCTTGATATTGCGCTAAAGCATTTCAATGAACTGAAGAGCGGCGGAGCGATCCCGGCCGAGAAGCCGGCTGTACCTTCACCGGTGCCGCAAGAGGCGCCAAAGCCAGTGCGGGTAGAGCCGAACGAGCGCAAGAAGAACCGGATTATTGAGCCGACGCATGATATTGATACGGCGAATTCGATTCTGGATAAGATCGCGGCCGACCCGAATATTATCAACCGGTCGGTCGAGGACGCCAAAAAGGCCGGCTCCCCGGCAGCACCGCAACCGCCGGCACCCGTGACTGCCCCTGCTGCTGCGCTGGTTGTCGGCGCGGCAGCCCCGCCTCCCGCGCCCCTGCAGGCCGGGCCGGCTCCGGATCCAGCCCATCTCAAGGCCGGTCAATTTATTCTGTATAAAGCCGGTCCCGGGTGTGAAGCTTGTGGCGGGGTTGGGTACCAGGGGCGCATGGGTATTTACGAGGTCCTGGAAGTGAGTGATTCGATCCAGAAGATGATTGTGGGTCACGCAACCTCGGATGACATTCAGCTACAGGCCGTCCGCGGCGGTATGTTAACCATGCAACAGGACGGTTTTGTAAAAGCTTTGATGGGCCGGACGACCATCGAAGAGATCTTAAGAGTAACCCGGGAGTAATCAATGGCATCATTTAGTTACAGTGCGCGTGACAAGTCCGGGGTGTTCCAGAAGGGTACGTTATTTGCGGCTGACCGGGCGGCAGCTGCAGCCAGCCTGGCCGATAAAGGTCTGACGCCGATCCTGCTCAAGGAGGAGGCAAAGGCCAAGCCGGCTGGTATTGGCGGTCTCGATGGATTTCTGGAGAAAATACACCTGGGCGGCGGAGTTAAATTACAAGATAAGGTTATCATGAGCCGTCAGTTTGCCACGATGATTAATGCCGGTGTGCCGATCGCGCAGGCCCTGAGCATCCTGGCGGAACAATCCGAGTCGAAGAAACTTAAGCTGGTGGTGGCTGATGTATCCAAACAGGTTGAAGGCGGTGCTACCTTAGCCAACGCGCTGGCCGCTCATCCGGACGTATTCAATAATATCTATGTCAACATGGTGCGGGCCGGTGAAACCGGCGGTATTCTGGATGACGTGCTTGACCGCCTGGCCACCCAGCAGGAAAAAGACGCCGAGATCGTGAGCAAGGTCAAGAGCGCCATGATCTACCCGGCCGTTATTACAATAGCGACTTTTGGCGCATTCTTTTTCCTAATGACTGTGATCGTGCCGAAATTGTCCAGCATTTTTGAGGATGCGGGCGCCGACCTGCCTATCTACACAAAAATTATGTTAGCAATGTCCGATTTCCTGGTGCATGGCTGGTATTACCTTATTGGTGGCGCGATTGTAGCAATCATTGCTTTTGTGCGCTGGCACCGGACCGATAGCGGTAAGCGTATTTTTGACCGGCTGCTGCTCAAAGCCCCTATTATTGGCCCGATCCTTGTTAAGGTTAATATAGCGCGGTTTGCCCGTACTTTTGGTTCGCTGATGGCCTCGGGCATCTCGGTGCTCGATGCCTTGAAGGCTACTCAAAGTGCTCTAGGCAGCACGGTCTACCGCGATGAATTAGCTATCGTGGCCCAAAAAGTTAAGAACGGCCGGCCCATGAGCGAGCAAATCCGGGCCTCCCCACACTTCCCCGCTATCGTCGGCCAAATGCTGTCGGTGGGTGAGGAAACGGGCAAAATTGATGAAATTTTGCTCAAACTGGCCGGCTTTTATGAGCGTGAGGTTGACACGGTAATTTCCGGCATCACTTCTATCATTGAACCGATTCTTATTATTGTGCTCGGAGGCATGGTTGGTTTTATCGTTATCTCGGTGTTTGGTCCGATCTCAGAGATCAGTAACTCTGTTTAATTGCCCTAACTACTTAAGCTAGCAATTATTTTACCCCTGTGGTATCACCTAATAGTCCGAAGGGCACATCCGACATGTTCGAGGGGGTGAATCATGCCCAAGTGGTCAGGCCAGTCGTGGAAACGCATCGGTCTGGTGGCGGCGGCGCTGGGGTTGTTCGCGAAGCTTCGCGCGCGGAGCCGGGCTAACCGGAACACCGATAAATAGGCCTCCATCGAGTCAGTAAAGGAGGTGAATTGTGAATCGCGGCTGGATTGTTTTGATTGCGGTGGCAATAGTGGGGCTGGTAGCAGCCGGGCTTCTGCGCCGCCGGGCCGTGTTGGTCCGTGAAGAGGACGAAGCGCCTTACGACAAGGCTGCATAACCACTCTTCACAGCTTACGCCCGCCCCGGTCAATGACCGGGGCGGGCGTCCTCATATCTGGGGGTATTCTTGTTTTGATTAACATTGTGGACAAACTCTTGCGTATTTTGGCTTGAGGAGTATATTAATCTAGTTGTTAGTTCGTTTCCCCTCCAGTACCTTCCTGACACAGGGAGCAACATGACCCTCCATATTTTTCCCCCCACAACAGCAGTTGTCGTACTGGGGTTGGTCGTCGTTGTAATCTGGCTTGTAACGTGGCGATACTGCCGAATACCAGTTTGGGTTATGCCTGTCCTGGCTCTCTCAACATCCGGCGCCGGTGTCGGCGCTTATACGCTCCTGCTGGTATGGCCACTGCCGTTCGACTGGAGTCCTGAGGCACGAAAATTCATCAACGCCGGCACTGTGTTGTTCTTGGTTACCATCGTTAGTGGCGTTGTTATAACCCTGCTCTACAAGCATTTAACCAAGCCCGAGTTGAGTGTCGAAAGACACTATGAGCCCCGCATGGCTTGGCTGCGCAATCACCGTTGGCTTCTCGCCATCAAATTTCACCCGAGACTGGGAGGAAAATTGCCATCGGAACACGAGGCGGCTATTGCTGCCTACCGACACGAATTGAAGCAACTACCAACATTCGTGGAAGACCCCGTATACCGACAGTAGTTTTGTCTGTCACCGGTTTTGTCTCCGCTCCGGCTTTTGGCCGGGGCGGAGTCTTGTTTTAACTTTGTTTTTGTGCTATAAAGTGTAAATCTGCCCCATTCGGAGCAGATCCGCTCTTCGTTCGCTAGGAGTATTGATGCCGAATTACACGCAGCACCTGCAGGCCCTGGCCGAGAGTGCCCGGCAGCGGATTGCCGCGGTGGTTGAGAACCCGGAGTTGCTCCGGGAACCACCGCTCGAGTACCTCCCAGCTGTTGTCGGCGCCGTCATAACCGGCGTTGTTATGGCAAAGACCGAGCCTGGGTTGAAACCCAAGCGGCCGCGCCTGGCAAAGAATCTGAAGGTGGGTGTGCTGGCTACCATGACCGCCGGTGTTGCGGCTAAGCCTGTTCGTGGCAGTATTGAGCTAGCTTCTGCACTTGTGCGTGCTCCCCTCGTCAAGCTGGTTCATAACCGGGTGACGGGAAAGCCCAGCCGCTTTATCCTGACCGCTGCCCTCATCGCGGTGGTGGGTGTGGCTGAGGTACAGGCCAAGAAGTGGGCCGCCCAGCAGCCCCAATTGCAGGAGCTGGAGAAGCGCGGTTTGGCCGCGCGCGCGGATGACCACAAGTCCAGCGCAGACAATTTGGCTGAGGAATTGGCCTCACTTCGTCGCTCGGCGGCATCAAGACGCGAAACGGGCTTGCCAGAACATAGCTAGTGTTGTGCGTTACCCTCGCTCCGGTTTTTTGGCCGGGGCGGGGGCTTTTTTTGATCTCATTTGACACTCAAACGTAAGCACTTTATAGTGAATTTATATAGAGCTTATTATCTCTATTCTAGTTCCACAAATATTAAGGAGGTGAGCACTCGTGCTTAAAAACATCATTAAAAAACAAGGCGGTTTCACGCTCCTGGAGCTTTTGATCGTTATTGTGATCATTGGCATCCTAGCCTTGTTGATTATCCCCAACATTACGTCCGCGCCCAAGAAGGCCCGCGACACTCAGCGTAAAACCGATCTTAAGGCCATCCAGAAGGGACTGGAAGAGTACTTTGTTAGCAACAATGTTTATCCGGCGGCGCTCACTGACCTGACGGCTGGTAACCCGCCAATCTTAACGAACGTGCCGACCGACCCCAAGAACACTGGTGTGCTGGTTTACACCTACACCCCGGCTGGTACCAACACCACCTACACCCTCAAGGCTTGTCTTGAGAATGGCGGTGACTCGAGCACTGGGACCAACAACGATGCAACATGTACTGGCTCCAGCCGTAACTTCCAGCTGATTAACAACAACTAGAACTTCCTGAGCCAATCTGAAAACGACCTCTCTACCGGGGTCGTTTTTGATGAGCGTAAGCAGTATAATATCAATATGAAATATGCTGATGAGCGGGGGTTTTCGCTCCTTGAGCTTATTGTAACCATAACTGTAATGAGCGTTATGATTATGGCTATGCTTCAGTTTTTTATTGAAGTGCGGGATTTGAACCGTTTTTCCAGCAATATGGTTATCGTTAACCAGTTGGCACAACAACAGATTGAGCAATACCGCAATACGCCATATAACAATCTGGTGGTTGGCACCCAGAATATAGCGGGAATTCTTACGCCGTACCCCACGCTCCTAGCGCCGCGGTCGGCTACTGCCACCATTACCGAACTTCAGCCTAACGGGCTAAAGCAGATTGACCTGACGATCACCTTTACCGGCAAAGGCGGCCTTAAGACCACTAGTGTGACTACGCTAGTGGCAAGCCGGGGGATTAATAAATGAGTCCCGATGAACGGGGTTTTAGCTTATTGGAAGTGCTAATGGCCATTAGCTTGACTAGTGTTTTACTTCTTGTAGCCGGTAACTTTGTGACTGATAGCATACGTTCTAGCCAGCAGGACTACACCCAGACCGAGGTGCTAGTAAACACCAAAGCAGCGGTGGAGGCAGTGGCCCGTATTGCTCGTGAGGGCCGCTCCGTTCAGGCAAATAATGTTCTGGCTGATAACAACGCTCCAGGCGCACCAGGCAACCTTTACAGTTGGTCAGGTGCGGCCGGCTCCGGCACTACGCTCATTGTGTCCGTGCCATCACGTGACACGTCAAATAACCTTATCTATATTGATGGCTTGCATAACAACCTCTACACAGACGACATTATCTTTTACCTTGATAATACTACCCGCCGGTTGTATAAGCGCGTAATAGCTAATACCTCGGCTCCTAGCAACCGGGCAGTCACTACTTGCCCGCCAGCCATCGCTAACGGCAGCTGTCCGGCCGATTCGGTCATTGTTGAGGATGTGGCTAATTTGACTACCTCTTACCTAGATGCTAACGGCGCTACTGTAACCTCGCCGGCCGGCACTGAAGCCATTAGCTTCACCGTAACCGAGAGCAAGACGATCGGGTCCCGTACGTACACGAGTTCTTATACAACAACTGCTGCATTGAGGAATAAATGATGAAACGATTGCAATTACCATTACGTAGCTCAGAAAATGGCTTCCTGCTCATTCTTATGCTTGTCCAAGGCTTCGTTGTCTTGACGATTTTGATGGGAGTGATGACGCTGGGACTCTATAACCTGGGAGCCGCTAAACGTTCGACCTATACTACCAATGCGGTTTATGCGGCCGAAGCTGGCGCAGACCGGTTTATGTATGAGATCAACCAAAGTGGCTCCTACACCGGTACCAACACTGTTTGCCCGATAACCTCCAGTGGTTCCAACCCAGTAACGCTCTATAGCAATGCCCAGGGCCGGGCTACATACGAAACCTGTGTTACCAGCGGCACTATTGCCAATGAAAAAATTGTTTATGCCGTGGGTAAGGTTTATGCCCCGGCCTCATCCGTGACACCTAAATCTACCAAAAAAGTCCGGCTCATCATTGAAGGCACCCCCTCCGGTGGCTACGTGATTCAGACCGGGCCAGGCGGGCTGGTTATGAGCAACTCTGCGACTATTACCACCGGCCCGGTTTATGTCGGAGGTTTCCTCACCATGAGTAACTCATCCCGGATTGGTTCGGCTGCCTCGCCGGTGGCCGTATCAGTAGCAAACCAGCGTTGCCCCGTTCCTGTAAACGCTACGTGGCCGCAGATTTGCCCGATGGGGACGCAAAACAATCCCATTACTATAACTAATAGTGCCCGCATTTATGGTGACACTAAAGCCAACGGCCAAATTACTACTACCGGTTTGTCTAATCCGGGGCTGACAGAAGCCAGCGGCGTCGCTGCCGTGACCTTGCCCGATTATGACCGCGACGGGCAAAAAGCCGCTGTTCCTGCCGGGCCGGTTCATAATATCAGCGGCTCGGCGGCCTCTTGCAGTGGTAGTCAAGCTAAGACTTGGCCGGCCAACGTGAAGATCACCGGCAACGTCTCGTTGAGTAACAGTTGCAATGTGACGTTGTCCGGAAACGCCTGGATTACTGGAACGCTGAGCCTATCTAATAGCAGTCAGTTGAGGCTGGCGGCTGGCGTTACCACGACACCCACCGTCATGATCGACGGCTCTGGCGGTATTACGATGAGCAATTCATCGGTTGTAGCCACCAACACAAATGGCATAGGTGCCAATTTTATTACCTTCTACTCAACAGCCTCATGTTCGCCAGACTGCTCCACCGTGACAGGCTCTAACCTTAACAGTTCCATGAATGTGCAGACCGTTAGTATTAATAACCAAGGTTTGGCCGCCAGCAGTACATTTTATGCCCGCTGGACAGCGCTGACGCTGAGCAATGGTGGGAATATTGGCGCGATTATGGCACAAAAAATAACCTTGAGTAACTCTGGTAACATTACCTTCGGCAGCAGCTCTTCGGGGGGTAGCAGTTCATGGGATGTGCGATACTACGAGGCTCTCTAAGCGTGCTAAAATGAATATTGTTATGGTTATATAGATGCAAGTTCGCCTCGTTTACAAATATGAACCGCTGTTCGGGTTTGACCTTGGTACCCGGACTGCTAAAATGATTCAATTGCGCCCCACCAGCAAGGGAATGCAAGTGTTGGGTTATGGTTATGCAATGTTCCCCGATGATGCCATTGTTGAGGGCATTATTGTGGACCCACAGGAAATTGCTAAGGCGCTCAAGCCGCTATTGACCCAAATGAGTTACGGTCACATTACCGCTACCCGAGTGGCTACGGCCTTGCCGGTGGCCAAGACATTTACCCGGGTGTTGCAACTACCGCCGATGGAAACGGCCGACCTTGACGCGGCGGTCAAACTGGAGGCCGAGCAGTATGTGCCGGTGCCTTTGCCGGATTTGTATATTGATTATGAGATCATCGAGCGTCAAACCGAGCATCTCCAGGTGCTGATGGTGGCGGCACCGCGGGCGATCGTAGACAGCTATATCAAGCTATTTTCCTTGATGAACCTGGAGGTCGTGTTTATTGAGTCAAGCCTGTCGGCCGTGACGAGGGCTTTGTTGTCGGCCAAGCCCATGGACAAGGTGACTCTGGTGGCAGATATGGGCTCAAACTCGATCGACCTGGCCGTGCACGACCGGGTTACCCGCCTGACAGACACCATCGCGCTGGGTGGAGACAACTTGACCGTTCAGCTGATGAACGAGCTGGAGATTAAACACGAGCAAGCGAATGAAATTAAGTTTAAGTTCGGCATTGGCCCGTCCGGACTCCAGGTTAAGATTACGGCGGCGATGAAGCCTCAGCTTGATACTATTTGTAGTGAGATGAAGCGGGTGATGAAATTCTACGCTGACCGTGGCGCGGATAAGCGGCCGATTCAAACAGTTATTTTGGCCGGTGGTAGCGCCGGTATGCCCGGGCTGGTTGAATACATGAGCCAACAGCTTGGCATTCCGGTTAATATTGCTGCGCCGTGGGAGGGTCTTCTGCTCAAAAACATCCAGAATGTCTCGGCACTGGAGGCGCCCATGTACACGACCGCTATCGGGTTGGCGCGGCTGGAGGGCACGTTATGATTAACCTCTTGTCGCCAGACATCAAGGAGCAGATGCATTATGCCAAGCTTAACCGCCGGGTTCTGGGTTATCTGCGCATGTTGGTACTAGTGCTGATTGTGCTGACGGCGATATTTGGCGTCACACTGTACTTTTTGGGGCAGCAGGCTAATGCGCTAACCCGTGACGTTGCCGATAAGCAACAAACAATTGCCAGTCATGCGCCGAACGTTAAAAAGTCGCGGGAAGCGGCGGACCGGTTGACCGCAATTAAGACGATCCAAAGTACTCAGACGCGCTTTTCGCTATTGCTGGATGACCTGGCTAAGGTGCTACCTCAGGGCGTGGCCATCGTTAGTATTACGCTAACCGGCGATGACACGAAGCCCGTACGTGTCACCGTTACGGGCGACAGCTACAATTCCATGCTGGCCTTTCGGGACGCTGCAGCTAACTCGCCGCGAATTAGTGGCGTTGACCTGGAGAATATTGCCCAGAACGCCAGCTCGTTCCAGTCCAGCGTAGTAATCGGCTTTAAGCCGGGGCAGGCCAGATGAAACCCAAGCAATTTTTCTATGTTTTATTGGGAGCAATTACCGCATTTGTAGTGGCGGGTGGCGCTGGTTACTATTATGCGCTGACCAACTTGAAGGCGACCACCGATAAACTAGCTGTGCAATTGGCCGAGCAAGCCAGCGCCGAAGAGCAAATCCAGTACCTGAACCGGCTTAAAAACCAATACAACCGGGAGATTGAACCGATCCTGCCGTTGATTGAGGACGCGCTGCCCCGAGCCAAGAACCAGACCGCTATATTGGCTCAGCTGCAAACCATAGCCGGCGGCAGTGGTCTCGCGTTATCCAACGTGAACTTTACCAGCCCGGTTGGCTTGCCTACGGCGACCTCGCAAACTGTGGCCGCTGGTAACGTCCTGGCTCTGCCTATTACTTTTCAAGTCCAAGGGTCATATGGCCAGTTACAGAGTTTCTTGGCCAAAGTGGAGCACCTGAGCCGGTTTACCAGTGTCACGACCTTGACGGTGACGACGACCGGTAAGGGTAAGCCCATTACTTACGCCATGACAGTTAACGCTTATGTGAAGCCATAATTATGAACATGAAGATGAATTTAAAACTTGATCTCAGCCAGGCCGGATTACTCAAGCTACTCAAGCAATTTGGGCCGTCTGTGCTCGGGCTGTCGCTGGTAGCGCTGTTTGGTTATACCGGCTGGGTGGTTAATGCGGCCTTTAACACTAAGCCGGCAGAGACTACTGTGACTCCGGCGCAGTCTAAAATCGTGTTTGATAAATCCGCCGTCCAGACCGTCAAAAGCCTCCAAGTGGTGCCCGGCCAGGTTGCGCCGACGGCCATTGGCACCAGCAATCCGTTTGACGGCCAGTAGTTAGTTTTTGCGCTGACGTTTAGACCACCCGAGTGGATCTTGCCGCCAACCGCCTGGTTTCTGAACGGTTTGACCAAGGTACTGTTGTTCAAGTTGACGGAGCAGTTCGGTGGCTTCGGCCTTGAGTTGGGCGGCTTCGCCGAGCTGGCGGGCGAGTTTGGATTTGGGGATGATGATGCGTTTCATTATGGCTTATTGTAGCGCGTTAGGGATTTTTCGATGAGTTTTAATTGACAATTATTAGTATTTGTGCTATAATTAAAGATCGATCGTTCACAACTAAGGGAGCTGAGCATCCGTGAATCCTGGAGACCAACTCGCAACCGGCTTTACCGGTGAGGGAGTATTCTGGAATGTTGACCGTACCCAGGCCTGGGTGCACGACTATCCGGCGGCCGTCCGCATCAACGAGTACCTGGTTTCGCGCGATTTCATGCTCGTTGATGGTGAAGCCTTCGGAGTGACGAGGCCGGCGGTTTGTGGTCTAATCTATACCCGCTCTAACCAGGCGGCGGATGGTGGTTACGAAACCTTCGTGGTCTACTACGCCATGCTGGATTCAGTGATGAGGCCACCATATTATGAGGTGGTCTATCAACGGGATGACCAAGGGCTTTGGCTTCGTTTTAGAACCGACCGTCGCTCAGATGGGCTGCATGCTCTCAAGTCAGATTGTTCGGACACGGTTGTCCAGTGCCGGGAGCAGTTTCCTGACGCTAATGTCCTAGTCCGGCCTGCCCTCTTCGGCTGACACGATCTTTCAAGCCTCGCATCCAGCGGGGCTTTTTTATATATACGGCCGGGGAATACAATGCACTCCCCGGCCGGGTTCGGGGTGAACTCCCGCAGCGATGAAAATTTGGTAACTATTAGCAGACGGGGAGGCCGAGGCCGCCACGGTGCTGGGATGTGATGTAGACCTCCGAGATGAAGCCGCGCTGACCGCTACGGGTACCGTAATACCAGAGCGATGAGTCGGCCCGGTTGGGGTTGTTGTCATCATCTGAGATGGATTGGTTCTGATTGGTCATCGCGGCGCCGTGCGCGTAGCATGTGACCGTGATGGTGTCACCGGAAGCCATTTCGGTGCCGTCGAGCATGCATCCGTTGACCCGGCACCTGGGCTCCATCCGTGATGACAAATAAGCCGGGATGCTATCTTCGGCCATGCCGCTGGCGCCCACCAGGTACTTATTTTGGACGGTTATCGTGCGTGACGGCGGTGTTGGCGCCGGTGCAGTAACTGGTGGCGGCGGAAGCGGTTGAGTGTGGTTCGGCGCCGGTGACGGCGGGTTGTTGGTTACCACGGGCAGATTGCTGGGCGGCGGTTGGTTGCTTTGGGCCGGTGGCAGCTTGGGTGCCTGAGGCGCGGGAGCAGCCTTGATGGTGAATGCCGATACACCGTTTCGGGCCTTGAGTGCGTCTTGAGTGGCCGCGTTGGACCAGGCGGCCGAGTCGATCAGGGTCTTCAAGGATCCGGCGACGCCGCCTTGTATGCCGGCTCGTGCCACGGCGAAGGTGATGTTGCGGTAGAGCAGCGCATCGCAACCAATGTCGCCCCAGTTGTTGTTGGTGTTGCGGCAGTTGGTGTGTTGCTCGCTGACGTCGGTTAACTCACTGACCAGATCAGCAATAGCCTTGGCGCTTTCACCTACCGGCAAGTAATTCCAGATGATCTTGATGACGGCATAGCCCCTGGTTAGGTCCGGGGTGGTCGAAAGCGACACTTTGGCCTCGCCGGCCCCGATGGGGACTGCGATTTGGTAACCGGGTGGCACCAGGTTGGGCGTGTGTGGGCCAAGGATGGATAGAACGGCGCTTGGTATGGTGCCGCCGAGCTTGGGAACACGCACCGCTTGGCCAACGCCGTTGCCTGTAACGCTCACGATAACGGGGAAGCCGAGCGGGTTGACGACTACCAGCTTGTTGCCGTCGAAACAGGCTTGCAGTGGGAACGTGTCCGGGATGGTGGCCCGGGTGGTACTAGAGCGACAGAGCGTGGTGTCTGGTCCGGCCTGGGCTGGAACCGCCAATCCTAGCATGGACAGGACGGTAGCCACTAGGAGAGATGCGTGGCGCGCTATCGAACGGGCGGATTGCATGTCTTGCCGACCTCCTCTCCGAGCCTGGTGAACGCGTCAGCTACAGCTTGAGTGTCCCCGGGTGTGACTTGGCCATCGCCTACCCCTTCGGCGGCAGTGGCCGCGTCTGTGAGCCGGGACTTGAGCGGTTCGCCGGCTTGTCCCGCCATTACGCGGAGGCTGGCAGCTGAGGTCATGATGGTAGCAAGATCGGCCGGCGTGGCCTGGCCAACCATGGTGTGTTGGATCGCGAGTGCGAGTGCCTGCTGAGTCAGCGAGTTGTTGAGTTGCTGGCAGATGAGCGGGCCGGTTACCTGGGCGGCGATGTTGCCGCCACCTGAACAGCTGCCGAGCAGGCACATTGCGAGAATGGTGCCTGCAAAGGTCGTTGCTAGCCTCATGGAAGATCCTTATCTGGTCAAAGAGCATTGGACGTGCATATACTGGCACTAATATGTCATTGTGTCAATAGATTCTGACTCCGGCCATAGGCTTAAGGGGCATATTTTTGATTTTGGCCGGACAGGAATAATCATGTTCTGCGGTTGCAGCGAAACTTAGGATGTAGCCTGATTACATAGCTGGAGGTGTGACACCAAGGTGTGAGTAGGCCTTAAGGGTGACTTTGCGGCCGCGCACGGTGCGTTCGAGCAGGCCGATTTGCATGAGGTATGGTTCGTAGACGTCCTCGATGGTAGCGCGTTCTTCGGCGCAGATAGCGGCCAGGGTTTCGACGCCGACCGGCCCGCCGCCATAGTTGTCGATGATGGCTTGGAGTAATTTGCGGTCTGAGGTGTCGAGACCGAGCTCGTCGATTTCGAGAAGATGCAGGGCGTCGCGGGCGGACTTACGGGTAACAGTGTCGACTTGTTTAACTTGGGCGTAATCGCGGACGCGTTTGAGGAGGCGGTTGGCAATGCGCGGGGTCAGACGCGCGCGTTGGGCGATTTCGCCGGAGGCTTCGCGGTCGATGGCCACATTGAGGATTTTGGCGGTGCGCTCGATAATTTCGATCATTTCGTCGGTGGAGTAGAATTCGAGCTTGTGGATGTGGCCGAAGCGGTCGCGGAGGGGCGCGCTGAGGGCGCCGGCACGGGTAGTGGCGCCGATGATGGTGAATTTTGGCAGGTCGAGACGGATGGATTTGGCGGATGGACCTTTACCGAGCATGACGTCGAGGCCAAAGTCTTCCATGGCCGGGTAGAGTACCTCCTCGACGGTTTTGGGTAGGCGGTGGATTTCGTCGATGAACAGGACGTCGCCGTCGGCCAGATTGGTGAGCAGGCTGGCGAGGTCGCCGGCGCGCTCGATGGCCGGCCCGCTGGTGATGCGGATGTTGGCGCTGAGTTCGTGGGCAATGACGCCGGCCATGGTGGTTTTGCCGAGGCCGGGCGGGCCGTAGAGCAGGATGTGATCGACGGGCTCGGCGCGGACTTTGGCCGCATCGATGGCGAGCGCCAGGTTTTGCTTGAGCAACGGTTGGCCGACGTAGGACGCAAAGCTTTTAGGCCGGATCGTCTCGAGAACCTGCTCAGTGGCGGCGTCGGTTTCGGTGTCGGCTTCCGGGTTGACGATGCGTTCAATCATAGGGCTATTGTAGCATTCAGATAGAAAGGGCCCAGCCGCCCGGACGACAAGTTGTCGTTTCCAAAGCAGCTGGGCCACAGTTTCCAAGAGGATCAGCGTTGACGCGGACCCCAGCGGAGGTTTTGCAACAGGCCGGCGCCGGTGGCCTGGAAACCAGCAACCCAGTGGATTGAATGGGAGGCGTGGACCTCTGCCCGTGCCGGTTCAATGAGCCCGAGTAGCATCAGTTGGTCCAGATTGGTCCGGAAGGCCTGGTCGGGGCGAAAGTACGGCAGATCGTGCCGTACAAAGTCCCTGATGATATTCAGAGCGATGGCCCGGCCCGGTGACGCTGCCACGATACGAAGAATGTCGCGCTGACGGCGCCCGGGCGCTCCTAGGCGGCGCGACTGGGCCTCTGGCTTTACCTGCTCGAGAAGCATGACAGGCGCAGGCCAGAACATTTCGTAGACATGGCCGCTCTGGATGTCAACGATATGGTATGGCGCGAGCCGGAGGTATTGTTTGCCCGAAGCCGGTTGGCCGTCCTCGGGCACCGTTGTGAATAGGTCGCCGTACACGAGGTTATTGTAGTGGGTTAGCGTGCCAGTCATGACACTCCTAGTCGCTCGTTGAATTAAGGTACAATATCTACTATTATAGCACTCTTTTCTGGCTTTTGTCAAGTATTGTAGCTCGTTCTTTGCTTTGGTCACACATGGGGAGGATGGTAATAGCGTAAAATTTGCATTTTTTAGCAATATGTGTTATTATTTAGATATCCTGTTGATCTTCTCGATTGGAGAATGACATGAGTAATCCTGCACCGAGCCCCGAACTGAACCCAGGGCGGGAGCTTGCGCTGCTCGTTAGCCATGTGGCTGGTAAACTCAGCGATGGCCAGCTGGCAGCGCTGAATATCGCCATGGTGTTGGACACTGACCCCCGCGATTCTGACGGATTTGAAGTTGCGGAGCCGTTGTTCACTGATACCCGGACGGACGGCAACGGTCGTACTTACCCGGCCGCGCACCAAGGCGTCAAAGAAGTATTCGCCGCGGTGGTTATGCGGCGGCTGGCTTGATCTCAGGTTTGTTTATAGTGTGGGACGGTTGTATTGACCGTCCCACACTAATATTTTTACCTTCAGTATTACTGGAGGTTTTTTGGTGTCGTTATTAAATTATGTATGATGGCTGTCACTTGCCCGCTCCTTTCAATGCCAGCTTGACGCGCTCCTGCTCGTCGGTGACGTCGTCGGGCAGGGCGTTAACGGCGGCGGTGGCTTGGGCGGGCGTGTAGCCAAGGGCGACGAGGGCTTGATAGGTGCTGTCGGCTACCGGCGCCAGGCCGGCGGCGCCTTCTTCGACTTTGCCGCGCAGATCCAGGATGACGCGTTGGGCGGTTTTAGTGCCGACACCGGAGACGCCTTTGAGCAAGGCGGGGTCGCCGCTGGCAATGGCCTGGCGTAAGCGCGTCTCGCCGGCGGAGCTGAGAATTTGCATGGCTAGCTTGGGGCCAACGCCATTGACCCCCAGGAGTTGGACGAATAACTGGCGTGAGGTGAGCTCACGGAAACCATACAAATTGTGGGCGTCCTCGCGGATTTGCTCATAGATGTAGAAGCGGGCTTCCTCGCCGACCTTGGCGCCGCCCCAGGTATCGACGGCGACGAACAGCTCATAGCCCACGCCGGCGGCCTCCAAAACGAGGCTATCGGGCAGCTTTTCGGTGATTTCACCTAGTAATGTGGCAATCATGGATAAATTGTAACAGAGACGAGGCGAATGAAAGCGCAGGTGGTTCTGGGCATGCGTCAGAATGCATCATGCATCGCAACACGCACCACTTCTTCAAACATCGTCAACATGTTAGGTATGGTGGTTGCTAAGTCGCTTCTCGTAGGTATAAAAGAACGTTGCCAGTGCGATACTCCAAAGTATCATCATATACAGCCCCTGGCGACCGCTCAGTAGTTGGGTTATAAGAACCACACGTAAGAAAAGCATAAAGCCCAACCACATTGCCACACCCAATGCCACTATGCGAACTAATTTTTGCTTACCGCTGAAAATTGTCAAGTTATGAGCTCCTCGTACTACGAGTAAGCGCCCCGCAAGAATCAATGCAAAAAGTGCCGGAATAAGCTCAACATACCTTGGAGCTGATGAGCTCACCGCAGCAAATACTAGCTCAAAAGCAAAAATATAGAAATAACTCAATATCAATAAAACAGTCCATATCTTCCATGACCACTCACCATCAATGAAATTAAACAGCCTCAAGATACTATTACCCTTTAATAAATTTCAGATAAACTTTGCTGGGGAGTGTGATACTACTCCCCAGCAAACACTAACTTTGTAAGCACCGCCAGCGAGATGCCAACGGTTGCTGGTAACCATAAGGCCCCACAACCACAGCCCGAGTACCTGGGTAGGTATTGCTGCACCACGCATGAAGATCCACACCGCCCAGAATTTCCCAGTTAGCGTTGGGCGGAACGAAGCTCCCTCCAGGAATGTTCCAGCAGAACCACGAACCAGCATCGTATGGGTTCCAGTACCAGGCCATTGCTCCCTTGCCAGCGTACTGTTGCCGACAAGCTTGGGCAACATTTACCTCATACATAGACGAGGCAGATGCAGGCAGAGGATTCATCCCAAAAGCGAACACTAAAACCATCGCAAGAAGCAAGCCAGCATTCGTCAGTCGTTTCATGACTGCCGTAGACACTTATCTACACCCCTTAAATTATAGAGGAACGGATGGTAAAAGGAGGTTAGAACCAGTAAAATGCCCTGTCAAGGCTTATGAGTACTTGAAGGCGACTTAGCAATACTCGACTCGGTCAAAGTGGTTGATGCTTGAGAATACGCCACAGTTAACTTACTGCTTGCTACCTTGCAATGACTCAGCCATTAAAGACTAACTGCCTCCTTTGCCAGGGTGGTCTTCTATTTTTCGACGGTGTAATTTTACAACCTTCGATAGAAACCTATACTATACAAATATGAAGATATTTAATGTACGATTTTTTGGTGGCACTTTTATTGTAGCGCTCGGCTTATTTCTTGTAGCTGTGGGTTTCGCTTCGCTTTTTCCGCCAACAAGCAACATCCTTATGGGGGTTGTTTTATTATTAGTTGGCTTAGCAATTACCAAGTTTGGATTTATTATCGCGAAAGACGAGCCACCAGCAGGCCATAAGACAATCATTGATATGCTGCGCCGAGCCAAAATGTTGGGTAAGGGTTACAAAGATTAGTTACTCGACTGGCAATGTCACGGTTTATATAATGGCTAGTTTGTCCTATACCCAGCTCTCGTAGATAAGAGCTGGGTATAGGATGGGGTGAAGGAAGCCCTCGTCGGCCTGGGCTAGCTCAGGTTAGTATTTCCAACACCAAGCAGTACCGGGCGCGAACGTGATACCAGCACGCATACGCCTTAAGGGTGGCCTGACATAGAACGCACGCGCAGCACAGACAGTCACCATGCTCTGGCACGCTCCAAATGACAGGAGCTTGCCGGTGATGCCCGCGTCCCAACAGATCACACTTGCGGCCCAGTACGACCGGCGTGCCTGCTCGGTCTCGTACTCGTCGAGCATCACGTCGACCTGAAAAGGCCCTGCGCCTGGCCGCACGGTGGCTGCATGTGCAGCACCGGTGCTCGCGAGGAGCATCGCCATCACGATAGTGATGACCATGGCTCCTCCACCGAACAGCCTGCGCAATCGGTTGCGCAATTCCGTCTCCTCTCATTTCGATTTGAACGGTAAAATGTATTTTGAATTACTGGTGGCTACTTGTCAACTATTACCCCGCGAATTCAAACACATAGGTAGTTAAAAAATAAATGCCCCCTCTTAAGCTTTATAGTATCGTAGACCTATTCGGACACATAGATGGAGTTCGGGGGGTTAGGCTTATGCTTGCCTTGGCGCACGGGAGCCAATAGATTACACTAGGGTTAGCGACACGCTTACTGGGTTTACCGGAGCAGACAAATAAGCCAATGAATATTCTCATGATAGCTGGAGAAGCCGCCCCGTATGCCAAAACCGGCGGCTTGGGGGAAGTAATGGCCGCGCTGCCCAAGGCAGTGCACCGGTTAGGGCATGACGTGCGGGTATTTATGCCGCTGTATGGCAACATAGACCGGCAAAAATTTGCTTTTGTGCCGATTGGCCGTGAAAAGCAATTAAACGTGGGTGGCGAGAAATCCCCCATCCATTTTCATGCGAGCATCTTGTCTCAAGAGGTGCCGATTTATTTTTTGGAGTCGCAGCAGTACTTTCCTCCGGGTAAAGGCTTGTACCGGGCAGAGGATGGTAACCTACCCTACTATGCTTTTAACTTAAGTGTCTTCCGGCTCCTGGAAACTCTGGACTGGGTGCCTGATATTATCCACATTCACGATTGGCATGCCGGGTTGATCCCTAACATCCTTAAGTACTTGCCTGAGGATTCGCCCTACAAGAATATTGCCACAGTTGAGACAATTCATAACTCTGCCTATGCCGCCATCGTTAACCAGTGGCACGTGCCGGAAGACGAGCAGGACCAAGGCTCAGGGATTCCGCCGACCGACTTGGCCAAGGTACAGTATATTAACTTTTTGAAGCGCGGGATTGTCCATGCCGATATCGTGACAACAGTGAGCGTGCAGTATGCCAAAGAGCTGCTGCGCCTCGATACCAGCCATGGCCTGTACGATGTGCTAAAGCCCCGGGAGCGAACGTTTTTTGGAATTCGTAACGGTGTTGATTATTCGTACTGGAACCCATTGTTCGACGAGTATTTGCCGGTAAATTATGACTTTGAGATTATTCATCGCAAGTATGACAACAAGCGGGCCTTGCAGCACCGGTTGGGCCTACCCATAGATGACAACCTGCCAATTCTGGGCATGAATTCCCGCATAACCGAGCAAAAAGGTTTTAGCTTGGTATTTGAGATCTTTGACCAGCTGATGCAGCAGGGGGTGCAGACCGTGGTGGTGGGAGATTCCGGCCAGGGGGCGTTCTTGCGCTTTCTGGATGAAAAGATGCGGCAATACCCCGACCAGGTAGCTTACCGGCCTTACTCGGACGAGCTGGGCAGTCTGGTATATGCCGGGGCGGATATTTTTCTGATGCCGTCATTGTTTGAACCTAGCGGACTCGGCCAACTCGTGAGCTTACGGTATGGCACTATACCGGTAGTGCGGCGGACCGGCGGGCTGGCCGATACCATCACTGACTACAACCACCGGACTGGGGCCGGCAACGGGTTTGTGTTTGACGACTACACCGGCCCGGCCCTGTACAGCGCTATTTCCCAAGCGGTGGCGCTGTGGCACGACAAGCCAAGATGGGGGGCGTTAATGCTTAGGGCCATGGCGTTGTCTTACTCGTGGGAGATTCCGGCCAAGAAATACGTGCGGATGTACCGGGCAGCAATTAAGGAACACCAGGGCCAGCCGTGGCAGATACCCAAGAAATGGTAGGAAAGTCTCAGTGGAGCCAATTGGCAGTGCGCTACATTGGCGGCCTGACGCATGCTCATACCGTCCTATCCAATCATAGAGGCCACCACGAGAGCGACCTGTCAGTTGACCGGTTGGTGCAGACGCTAGTGGACGCCGGGCTGGCTGGTAGCGAGGAGGCGCCACTGCGATATGTGATGCTGAACGAGCACCCGTCGGATCCGGCGCGGCCGCGGCGGCTGGGTGTTTTGAGTTTGCGGGGGCAACGGCTACTGAAGCAGCGGCGGCGGCCGATGGTTCACCGCGTGCCGGTGTATTATGGCCTGGAGGTCAGTTTGCTACCCGGCGGCGGCACGGACTTGACGCCGCGGCTGGCCGACCACTGCGCTATGGTGATAGCTTCGCGGCATGCACTGCCGGAGGCGACTGAGCGCGATCCGGATTCGGTGATGGCCTTGTTTGAGCGAACTTGTAACAATCCGGCCGTGGCAGTGCTGGGTCATCCGCCGCGCTACATCGAGGACCTGGTGACGGTTGATTGGCGGCAGATATTCGCCTGGGCGGCCGAAACCGGCACAGCGGTTGAAATCAACTTAAACGCCTTCCCGGGTCCGGACGCCAGCCATGTGCAGCACCGCTTTTGGGATAAATGGCTACGCAGCTTGGCCCGTTCCAAAGCGGCCGTATTTATTGGCACCGATATTCATAACCAGTACCAGTTGGATGAGTTTGCGCTGCAATGGCGCTCGCTCGACCAGCCGGCCAGCCGCCACGATAACCAGTTGGCGCGGTTTTTAGAGGCGCTGGCAACCGCCGGCATCAAGCCCGAACGGGTTGTTTCCGCCGACTATGACCGTTTTGACGGCTGGCTACAGATGGACAAAGCCGCTCGCGCCAGATTACCATTAGTGAAATAGGATACCGACTTATGTTTTGGTCTAATTTTCTTCATATTTACCAACCCCACGGCCAGCAGCCGGATATCCTGGATATGGTGGTCAAGCAATCGTACCGGCCGCTGGCCCGGAATCTGCTCAAGCATGACGGCGCCAGGATTACATTAAATATTAACGGCTCCTTGCTGGAGTTATTTGATAAATATGGCTACCATGACCTCATTGAGGGCTTAGCGGAAGCCGGCCGGCAAGGCAAGGTCGAGTTTACCGGTTCGGCTAAGTACCATGCGCTGCTGCCGTTTTTGTCGCGCCGGGAGATGCTGCGGCAGATTGAGATTAACAATGAGACTAACCGGCATTACCTCGGTGACGCGTATGCGCCGACGGGCATTTTTTTGCCTGAAATGGCTTACAGCCCAGAGGTGGCACCGATACTTGAGGAAGCTGGTTTCAAGTGGATGATTATTGATGAAATCGCCTTCAACGGCCGGGTGGAACAGGTAGACTACACCAAGCTCTACAAGGTTAAGGATACGAATTTGCATGTGTTTTTCCGCGAGCGGCGGATGAGTAACTTGATAATGAGCGCGGTGGTGAGGCACGTGGACCAGTTGAAGGACGCGATTCGCGACGACCTGAAGAGCCCGCGCTACGTGATTACGGGCATGGACGGCGAAACATTTGGCCATCACCGGCCGGGGCTGGAAAACCTGTTGTTTGAGATTTTTGACTCGCCTGAGCTGAACCTGGTGACGATGAGCGAGCTGTTTGACCACTATGATGATACCAAGACCATCAAGCCGGTGGGATCAACCTGGGCGTCCAGCGAGCAGGATATTACCGAAGGTATCCAGTTTATTTCCTGGAATGACCCGGCCAATGACATTCACAAGTTGCAATGGCAATTGCGGGACCTGACGGTGGAGCAATTTTACGAATTGCCGGAAACGGACCCGGAATGGAGCCGACTGCGCGGGATGCTGGATAGCGCCCTGGCCTCCGACCAGTTCTTTTGGGCCTCGGCTAAGCCATGGTGGAGCATTGAGATGATCGAGGAGGGCGCGTTCCATCTGCTGGAGATTCTTCAGCATTTGCCCAATATCGACCCCTACCAGTTCGAGCGGGGCGAATCGTACTACCATCAGATAGTGGCGTCGGCTTTTAGCTGGAAACGCACGGGCAAGATCTTCCAGATACAGCAAGAACGTGCTAGTATTCTGCGGATCCCATTTAAGGAGCGCACATTCGAGAAAGGCGGTCGCGAAGAGGGCGTTTACCACGCTTTTATGGATATGATGAAAGACCAAGAGGCGGCGGCCGTGAAGCGGGGCGATTATGAGGCAGCGGTACTGTGGCGGGACGCGTTGTATAAGATTGAGCACAAAACTGATATTTACGAAACCATCCACGCCGTCGACCTGCTCCGAACCAAGCTACCCAATGATGAAATTGAACGCACGCTAGACAAGTACACTGAACCTTACCGCCGGATGAGAGGCGGACAGCCCGAGCAACGCGGCGCCCAGTAGCGCAACTATCGTTACATTTACCCTTAATAAGGCCTTCAACATGCAAGCTACCAACGAGCTTTCGCCGTTCGTCTTAAACGTACTCAAAGAAAACCATTTTGAACTGCTGAGCGTACTGCGCTACGGTCCACGTTTTATCTGCCTGACGGTTAAAAGCGGTGAGCGTAAAGGCATGTTCAAAATGGTTCTGCCCGAGAGTGAGCGCGGTGAGCGTAATACACCGCCAGGATATAAATGGACTGAGTTTGAGCGGATTGACCTGTTGGAGCGGCGGCTGCTAAAGGAGGCTTTGTTCTTGCAGTTTTTCTCGCAGCAGCTGGGTGAGGCGGGGTTTGAGCCGCAGATTATTGCCATGTCCGATGTCTCGCCGGTGTGGTCGCTGCGGACGTACATTAGCGAGCGGCCGATGTCGGCCTGGGACTCGAATTTTGTGTTTAGTCCCCGATTCTACCAGGCCGTCAGTCCGCGGCAAGCCGTGGATTTTTTCCACAAGCTGCACAGTTTGTCGGGCCAGCTGCCGCAGTCGCTGGAAGACATGATCCAGGCATTCACTTCGACGCTGACGAACGAAAGCCGGTTTGAACGAAGCGTTGAGCGGGCTCAGACCATGCCGGAATTCCGCCAGTCTGCTGACCACTTGGCCGAGCAGTTTGCGGCTGCCAAGCCTCGTTACGAGAATTACCGGAAAGTTATCACCCAGTATGAGCCTTACTCGTGCCATGTATTTTTGGTTCACGACAAGGTTAGTCTGATTGACTGGGAAAACGTGGGCTGGGGTCATGCGCTACAAGATTTGTCGGTGCTGTGGATGCGGTGTTTTGACGACCCGGAGTGGCAGGCAGAGTATGTTGAGATCCTGGAGGAGTACGGTTACTTTGAGGGCGACGGCCGACTGTATTGGGAGAGCGAATTATTGGTCCAGAGCTTCGCCAACCATCAGTACTTTGCGGATGGGGGCCCTATTGGTGCGCCTGAGTATGACAAGCGGGCTGTGCAGTTTTTTGTAGATACTATTCAAGGTGTTTTGGGCAGCAGCAACCATTTTAAGGTCTAGCGCTTTCACGGCCCGTGCCGAGCCATTATAATTCGGGTATGCATAAAACTATTGCCTACTTCTCAGCCGAGTATTCGGTGGCCGATTCACTGCCAATTTATGCGGGAGGACTGGGCATTCTGGCCGGCGACATTGTGCAAGAAGCCGGTGCTGAGGGCCGGGATTTTCATGCCGTCGGACTGGTCTATCACGAAGCTTTTACGGCCGGAGAGAGCGACACCCGCCCGATTGTGGAGCGGCTGCGGGCTGAGGGGTTTGAGGTAGCGGCCGAGGATGACGGCCGACCGATTATTCTGAATGTGGCAATTGGCGGCGCCAGGGTGGCGATACAGGCCTGGCGCAAATCATATGGTACGAGCAGTCTGATCTTACTCGATACCCGGCTGCCGACCAACTCGCCCGAGGACTGGAGAATCACCAACCATCTTTATGACGGGACCATGGGCATGATGTTCACGCAGCAACTGCTGCTGGCGTTTGGTGGGGTGGCCTTCTTGCACAAGCTGGATATTACCCCCGAGGTTTACCATCTGAATGAGGGGCATATGGCGTTTGTGGGACTGGCGCTGGCGCTGGATTATCAGCGTCATCACCCACGCATGCACTTGGTGGGAGCGCTGGAAGCGGTTAAGCCGAAACTGGCCGCCAGCAAACATACCATTTTGCCGGGCGCCGGGCTGACGCTGGAGCGCGAGGTTCTCAAGGAGCACTTGGGGACGATGCTAGCCAAAGCACACGGCAGCGTTGATGATTTGATGGCGCTGGGCGGCAAGGATGATGGCTACTTTTCGACCACTAAGTTTTTGATAGGAATTGCCGGGCGCCATAGTGGGGTCTCTGAGATTCACGTGCAGGCTGAGGCAGCGGCTCACCCCGGCAGCCCGTTGATAGCGGTGACCAACGGCGTTTTTCAGCCGCGCTGGCGGGCTACTACCTGGCCCCGTGAGCCGCTAAAGCTTGATGACGAAGCCTATTACCTGATCCACCGCGGGAACCGTCACCGTCTGCTCGAATACGTGCATAACCAAACCGGCAAACAAATGGAGATGCGCCGGCTGACAGTGGTGTGGGCCCGACGGATGACTGCCTACAAGCGGCCGGATTTGTTGGTGAATAACCTGGAGCGGCTGACAGCTCTGGCGCGGCATGCGGAGCGGCCGATTCAGTTTGTGATCGCCGGTAAGGCCAATCCGGCTGACGCGACGGGTATTGAGCTGATGAACCACATTATTATGACCTCACAACGGCCGGAGCTGACCGCCTCATTCGCTTACTTACCGCACTTCAACCCTATGACGGCGCGGCTGTTGGTCCAGGGTGCTGACCTGTGGCTGAATACGCCGGTGCGGGGCCAGGAGGCGTGTGGCACCTCGGGTATGAAGGCCAGCCTCAACGGGGCCTTGCAGTTTAGTACTTCGGACGGCTGGATTGATGAGGCGGACATTAAGCCGATCGGCTGGGAACTACCGACCGAGAACGCTGAGACAGCCATTTATGACATCTTGGAAAACGATATTGCGCCGCTGTTTTATGACCGGCATAACGGTCTGCCTTTGAACTGGATCAAGATGATGCGGACTAATATGGACTTGGTCGAGCGACAATTTTGTGCCAGCCGCATGCTGGGCGATTACTACGAAAAGTTGTATCAATAATTTGTTCAAACATAAGCATTTTGGGGTAAAAATGTGGCCGGATAGAATGCTTTCGCGCTATCCGGCTAGGTGAATTGATGGTCGGCTTGGCGAACGATTAGGCGAACGAGAAGCTCGACCGCTGATGTTTTGGCGTTGTCAGCACCCGGTCGTACCAGGCCAGATCGGAATTGAGCACTCGAGAAGCTCTCAATCCGCAATCAGCGAGAAACTGGTGGTAAGCGATGACACTACCCACAGAGGTCTGCCAGTCGCCGGGCTTAGCACCGGCGGTTGGTAGCATGCCCTCATTGTGAACGTCGGCCCCGATGATGAGGTGCGCCTTAGTGCCGGCCACAGCTTCGATGAAACGCCGGTGGAACTGGAAATTGAATGAATCGTCCGGCTCCGGTACGTTCTTGGGACAGCACTCCTTGAACCAGAGGTTCTGGTTCAATTCGATGATGGTGCCAGTGTCGGCGGCCATCCGGCCAACCTCGGCCCAGTCGATGGACACATCACTGACGTAACGGGTGATGTGACCCAGCGCATCAATCCGGGGGTGTTCACACAGCATTTTGATGGCTGTCATGAGTGCCACTGGATGTTTGTAAACACCGGCGTCGCCATGAAATGAGCCAACCACATACGAGGGAAAACAGTCAAGGATGGCCGGAGGTGTGTCCACGCGGAATTCGATTTCTACGCCGTAGGGCTCAGCCCGCGATAATTTGACTACCTGAGCCGTGTTGCACTCGAGGCCGTAACGGACGAATCCGCGGCTGAGAGAACCGTAGCGGCTTCTGATTTCGGCCGCGCCAACTCCAATGGTGCGTGCTTCCGGATCATCCAGACTGAAGAGCCGGGGTCGTTCGGGGCTGGAGCTATGCTCGGTGACGACAACTGCGCTAAAGCCCAAGGCCCGGGCTAAAGTGTCGATTTGATCGAGGCTTTGCTGGCCACTGCAGGCGCTGCTGCCCGCCGTGTGAACATGGGTCAGTACGCTCTGCCAGGCAAGGATTGACTCGGGCAGACGCTCGATTTGAGTGGCGGGCACTCGTGATCACGTCCTATCTGACGGGTTGGGTTGTTAAAAAACCGGCAAAAATGCCGTATATCTATACTATAGCATAAATTTTATTTATTTTCAAGTAAAACGGATGGCGGCGGTAACTTCTGACTATTTTTTCTGTATAAGAACCTTAAAGGTAGCCGGGGTAGCATGAAGAAGGAGCCTGGAAGGTACCACGAGGACGTTCGTCCATGGTCTTCCAGGCTCCTTGAGGCAGGGCCGTAAAATATTACGATTCCGGGATGATCACCGGTACGGCAGAGGAGCAGCTCAGAGTGCTGGCCCCGCCGGGCCACAGGATGACCCGGCGGCCGTACAAGTACCATTGGAACCGCATGACATCCTGCCAGCCTGCTAGCGTCGTGTGCGGGAACATGTCACCATCCTGCTCCCGAAGCAGCCGATCGTGGAGACCGTAGGCAGCCAGGGCTTCAGCGTGTGCGAGTGTCTCGCCGTTGGTCTTGGCCAGGACTCTGACTTGATTGACAGAGCGGCCGGACACGGGTTCCCAGTGAGCCACTAGATTGATCCGGATCTTGTGGATGCCGGGCTCGTACTGGCGGGCGCACCCGGCGAGACGCAGATTCATTTGGCCTGATACCAAGGTTGACCAGCGATGGGAGTCAGGCTGAGTACCGGCCAGCACTCTCCACCACAGCTCGAGGTTGGCCTCCGGCGAACCAAAGTCGACGTAGAGTACCTCGAGGTCCTCGACTGATTGGGTATGGTCGCTGGTGGTATCGACTGCGTCGAGCTGTGCCTCGGTGAGCTGCCCACCCCAGAATTGCGGATTGTAGGCGCGGAGGCGGGCCAGCTGCTCCCGAAGCGAAAGCAGCAGGCTGGCGTAGGGGTAGACCCGGCCAGGGGTATGAACAGGCTGACTGGAGGTGGTCATAACGACCTCTCTCATTGTAGGATTTCACCGATATCCGGATAGTGGCGGTGATCTATAGTCTTATGACGTTGTCAAAATACATTTTTATTATACTACTTTTTTCTTTATTGTCAATCATATGAGATTTAGATTTATGGTTCTTGGGCCTTCATGGGCTCGGGGTCTTGACTTGATTAGCGTGGGTGATGGCGATGGCCAGGCCGTCGGCGGCGTCGTCGGGTTTGGGGATGATGGGTAGTTTTAGTAGGACACGAACCATTTCCTGGATTTGGGGTTTTTTGGCTCCGCCGTAGCCGGTAACGGCTTGCTTGATTTGCATTGGGGTGTACTCGGCCGGGATGAGGCTAGCTTCGGCCAAGGTGAGGAGGATGACTCCCCTGGCCTGGCCAACGGTGATGGCGGTGGTGACGTTGGTGGCAAAATATAATAGCTCTACCGCCGCCTGATCCGGTTTGGCGTCGGCGATGACCTGGGCCAGCTCCTGGTGGAGCGTGACAAGGCGCATAGGCATTGGCTGGTTCGGGGGCGTGGTGATGACACCGGCATCGACAAAGGCAAATTGGCCGCGCTCGTGTTCGATGACACCAAAGCCGGTGGTAGCAGTGCCGGGATCTACCCCGAGGATTCTCATGCTGTTATCTTATCAAGCCGGGCGGCAGGATATTAGTGCTTGTGTTTGGCTAAGAATTGTGATGTAATGTAGCTTCTGGCTGTGATCATCCGGTCGCAGAGTACCTTTCGAACATGCGAAAGCAGGTGGAACCGGTGCGCTCTGATGGCGTAGTGGATCTAAGCGGTGGTCAGACGCGTAACCTGATTGTGATGGTTCCTGGCCTGGGAGAGAGCGGATTCGGCTTTGAACCGCTTATGCATGAGCTGGCAGCCGAGACCGGGCGCGGGATACTGCTTATTGACTCGCCGCGCTGGGGTGGTGAGCGTGACCCGTCCGGCCTTTACCCTCTACCGCTTCAGAGATTGGCCAACAATATTGCGACGCGGTTGCAGGCGCGTGGAGTGTCCGGCGCCACCGGCATCTTTCATTCCATGGGTGGTATGACCGGCTTGATGGCTGCGCATGAGCACCCGGAGCTATTTGAGCGCGTGGTGATCGTATGCGGCGCAGGATTTGTTCCGGAAGAGCAGTTTATGAGGCTGATGCGGGCGGTATCGCGCAAGTCACTACAAAGTATGGTGAGCTGCCTGCGGCACGCGAGCCAGAACGTGCGCTGGGCGACATTACGCGGCCTGATTGACGGAGCAGTCTATATTGGCGCTAACCCTTGGCGCGCCATAACCGAGGGCCGGGCGGTGGCTCAGTATTCTGAGACCGGGCAGCTGATGCAGCGGGTGGAAGAGAAAGGCGTAGAAGTATACGTCGTTTTAGCCCGGGATGATGTGCTCTTTGCCCTGGAGACGGTGCAACAGGCACTCGCCCACCTGCCGCGCGAACGGCTTATTGTGGTGGATGGCGTCCATGACTTGCAATACGACGTTGAGGCGCTGGTAACTGCCCTGCAAAAGCATAATCTTATCTGAACCCATTGGCCCCGAACTGGTCTAGCGCTATAAGCGCGGGACCGGTTCGGGGCTGTTTTTATTATGGGCGGCCGAAGGCGGTGATACCGGAGGGTACGCCGAGGCCGGTGGGGCCGTCATAACCCAGGAGGCCGGTGCAGAGGTAGGCGGAAGCGTAGCTGCCATTGGAGCCGGTGGTGATGTCGTACAGGTTTGAGGCGTTGCCCTGGGCGTATGGCAGTGAGCCACCAACCGCGTCTGCGGGTACTTTGCCATTGAGAGCGTAAATGCCGGCAATGAGCGGCGCGGCCAGGCTGGTGCCGCCGACCTTGAACCAGCCTTTGACACCACCATAACGTACACTGGAGTAAATGGCGGCGCCGGTGGCTGGGTCACCGAGGGCGGCAACGTCAGTGGTGGTGCGGTTGGAGCACAAGGTATCGGTTTGCCAAGCCGGCTTGGGTTCATACCGGCTGCAGCCGCTGCCGGTGTTGGCCCAGACGGTTTCGCTGGCCCGGGTGCCGTCGGCGTTAAGGCGGAGCGTGGTGCCGCCAACAGCCGTGACGTAGGGCGATGAGGCCGGGTAGCTAACACCGTAGCCGCTGTCGCCGGCAGCAAAGACGAAGGCGACGCCGGGCTTGTTGAAGCGAGCGTCGTATTTGGTCTGGCTGGCAAATTCTGTCGAGCCCCAGGAGCCCGACACGATGGTGGCACCTAAGCGCACGGCCGTATCAACGGCGGTCATGAGATTGGTGTAGCTGCTGGTGGTGGCCTCGACCAGGATAAGCTTGCAGTTTTGGCAGGTCTGATGGAGCGTCTCGACATCAAGGGCCGTCTCGAGCGCCCAGCCAGCGTGGGTTCGCGGAAAACCGGTTGTAGTTCCGCGCTGGTTGACCTTGAAGAAGCAACCGGTGGTCACCGTGCTCGTGCAGGAAGGAAACGCCGGAAGGCCGAAGGTAGCGTTGTAGACGTCGAGGTCACTCTTGATGCGAGGATGGTCGTAGGCTGTAACAACCGCGACGGTTGGCGGATCGGCGGCGGTTGTGGGGGTACCATAGGCCGCGTGCAGTTGGGCGGGTCCATAGCCGGCCGGCAGGACACCGGCCGTGGCATAGTTTTGGGCATTGGTGCGAACGCGCATGTAACAACTAGCCGCATTCTTGCCCGGTTGATTGCAGACCCGTTTTTGATGGACGGCCGACGAAGAAGATACAGTTACCTGAGCCGAAGCCGGCACCAAAGGTACGAGTGAACCTAACAGCGCAAACACTAAAATGCTGGCGAACCAGCGTAAAGATACCATAGACCAAGCCCTCATTTAAGCTCAGGCTATCATATAAGCGTAAGTATTTCAAAGTGCTAATGCCAATTTGCTATTATTAAAGCTATGCAGCAGATTAGGTCTATCTTAGCCCCACCCTTACTTATTGCCTTGACTTGCCTCAGCGGTGTGGTGCTGATCGGACTGCAGTGGCAGGTGCCTGGTTGGTCGCTGTGGGCGCTGACCCTGGTGTTGACGCTGGCCTCATCGCACCCGATTCGCCGGCATTTGCCACTGGTGTTGGGCTCGCTAGCGCTGTTGGGTATAACGCCGATTAATACCGACGTTAGCAACGCCCATATGCTTCAAATGGCCTTGACGCTGACCCTGGCCGTGGCTATACCGTATGCGGTATCCAAGTACTTGATGCGGGAAGATTTGATTCAATTTCCGATTCATAACAAGCGCCGGTGGCATCGCAGTGAGTTCATCTACATTTTTGTGACAGCCGCAATTGCCTACTTGCTCCTGCCCTTTTACCTGGCGGACACGGGTTCATATCAGAACTGGTCGGTCGAACCGACGACTGACGGCCTCATCAGGTTATTTATTGGCACCAACGGGCTCGGGCTCTGGGATGAGCTGTTCTTTATCTGCACCGTGCTAGCTGTGTTTCGCCGTTATTTACCATTTGTTTGGGCTAACTTGGCCCAGGCCGTTCTGTTCACCTCGTTTTTGTATGAGCTTGGATTCCGCGGCTGGGGACCGGCCGCAATCTTCTTGTTTGCATTGAGCCAGGGCTATATTTTCCGACGGACCGGTTCATTGCTCTACATTGTGACGATCCATTTGACGCTTGATTTCATTTTGTACTTGGCACTGATTCATGCGTATTACCCGCATTGGCTGCCAATTTTTATTGTTTCGTAGCTGGATAAATAAAACCAAGGTGGCAAGTTTGTAATATTATTGGCAATTTGCTGCTTGAATATTGCTTATGCTGCTTTTTATTACCTGTACCTGAGGCATCTGGAATTAAGTGCCGGAGCATAAATTTTTTGTCAGGATTGTTAAAATAAGCTACTAACCGGTGATGAATTTTAGTATTTTTGGCCTAATAATGCTTATGCTTTGATCTCATGATGACTCATGTCGTAGAGCTCACGGCTGGCAGATATTTGCCTTGTAGACCAAATAACTAAACGGAGACCATTCATGTCCTTAACATTGTCTAAGAAAATTGCAGCTGCAGCCGCACTGGTTGGTGTGCTGATATTTGGCGCCTCTCCGGTGTTAGCCGATACGTTGGCCCTGAGTGCGCAAGACAGCCAGACAGATGCCAAAGCTATCGCGGCCTTGGCTACACCTGATTGTACTTTGTTCTCGGCTACGAACAGCGCTACCCAAAACCGGGTTTACACCAATAATACGCCCGGCTTCTACACCAGCACGAGTTGGGTTGACTTGGATTGCGGCACCTTTAGCGTGACTGTACCGCGTGGTAAGAGCGCTCTAGTGGTCGTTAAGACTGACGCTGAAGTCACCTGTACCACGGGGGATGCGACCAACAACCAATGGTGCCAGGGCCGGGTGCTGATTGATGGTGCTGAAGGCCAGCCAACCGCCCCGGAGCCAGACTCGTTTGCCTGGGCTAACAGCCAAACCGATCCGAATGCCTGGGAGAGCAATGCTTTCTCGCGAACAGCTTACCTCAAGTGCCCGAAGAAGCATCAGGCTGGACCTTGCACCTTCCCCATCAAGGTTCAGGTCCAGAACCATGGTCCAAACCTCAATTTCCGGGTTGACGACAGCACCGTGGATGCCCGCCTGACCTACTTTTAGTTTCTGATTTAACGTAACGACTAAAGCGCCCGAGCTAATTGAGCCGGGCGTTTTAGTGGTTGGTATTCATGTAATCACAGCGTTTTGAGGCCTTGCTTACCTCAGCACGGCTCCGGTGAAAGATACACTGAAAGCGCGGCACCATACGATGATTGAGGCATATTCCGAGGCATTGTCGGGCAATGCATACACCTGTTCGCCGCTGGTGCTCTTGAGCTTGCCGAGTGATACGAATTCGCCGGGGCTCTTGGTGTTTTCGAAGTTATTTTTTGTTAAGTAGACAAGCAAGTCTGGCCCAGCAGTCACCTTAAAATTCTCGAATTTTATTACCAGGCCTTGGTTAGTTTGGATGACACTGGCTGTGCCGCTGCCGCTATGGACTGCGTCTGCGTTACTGAAAACGCCTTTTCGCAGCACCTGACTGTCATTTGCGATAGCGGCGGGCTTTGGTGCGCTTGACTGGTCGACTGTCTCAACCGTTTCGGTGATGTTTCTGGCTGCAAAGATGATGATCACCAGGCCAATTAGAACTGCTGCGACCAAAATGTATTTGAGGTATTTACTTACGGGCTTGCTCATGTTCCTGATATTAGCATAAGAACATTAACAGAGCACCGGACCTAAGGCAGGGCCAGCTGCTCCATCAATTTGGGATCAATGTCGAAATTGACGTAGGTGGCGGTGACGTCATCGAGGGCGTCGAGGGCGTCCATGAGGCGGAGGAGTTTGCGGGCGGTGGCTTCGTCGGTGACTTGGATGGTGGTGCCGGGTTCAAAGCTGAGTTCGGCCTTTTCGGCGGCGTAGCCAATGCCTGCCAGGGTTTTGCGAACGGCATCGAGCTCGGCCGGCTTGGTGTAGATGATGAGGCTGGTATCGACTTCCTCGACGTCTTCGGCGCCGGACTCAATGGCGTCCATGGTGGCTGTGTCCAGGTCGGTGGCCGGGATGATGATGAGGCCGCGCTGGACAAACTGGTAGGCGACCGAGCCGGTCGTGCCGAGGCTGCCGCCGTGTTTGGTGAAGGCGCTGCGGACATCGCTGGCGGTGCGGTTGCGGTTATCGGTGGCGGTTTCGGCAAGGATAGCAACGCCGCCCGGGCCGTAGCCTTCGTACATGACCTCCTCGAAGGAGGTGCCACCGTCGAGGCCGGCGCCGCGTTTGATGGCCCGCTCGATGTTGGCGTTGGGTACGCTGGCTTTTTTGGCCGAATCAACGGCCAGGCGCAGCTTGAAGTTGGTGGCCGGATCGGCGCCACTACGGGCGGCTACGGAGATTAGGTTGGCGAACTTGGTAAATGACGCGCCGCGCCGGGCGTCTTTAACGCCCTTCTGGTGTTTGATGGAAGCCCATTTTGAGTGACCGGACATGCGTGTTCCCCTTGGATTAGGCTGGGAGATTGACTTTATTATACCAATTAAGTGTGGCTATGAAAAGCCATGCCGAGTGACCACCCGACGGATAATGCGAGTAGTGGATTCCCGCTTGGGCTGGTCGTCATAGACGAATTTAGCACCAAACTGGGTGATTTTAGCTACATAATTGAACCATTTAGGATCTTTGCTAACGAAAATTTCGGGGCGAAGCGCGTGCATAATTTGGGTTGAGGGTGAGAGGTTGTTTTTAAAATTTGTGGGGGAAATTAAAGCCGCATCGACATACTTCATGGCTTCAATTAAACGTAGGCGGTCGGCTTGTTTGATGATAGGACGGGCGGGGCCTTTGCGCCGTATCACATTTTTATCGCTGGCTACGGATACAACCACGATATCGCCACGGCGGCGTAATCCCTGGAGAAATTCAAGGTGGCCGCGATGGAGTAGATCGAACGTTCCGCCACCAAAAACAATCCTTTGGCCAGGATAGGCGGCCCGGAAGTGCTCAAGATCGCGAAAGCTTATCAGCATGGGATAATTATAGCTCAGGTTACGGGCGGGTTCGAAGCTGCAAGATTTAAGGCCCGGGTACAACGTGTACCCGGGCCTTATAAGTTAAGACGGATGGTGTGGCCGATGCCTGAATTCGCTCCAGGGAGCCACCACATGGCAGGCCGGGCACCGGATTGGGGGATTGCCAGCGATGAACACGCGCGTGCCGGTAATTTTGAGAAGGCTGTCGCAACCTTCTCTGGCACACCGGGCATACCATGGCAGTTTCCGGTTTAGTTCGGCATCCAGCATGACTGCAATGGCGGTCGCTATCTCAAGCTGGGTTTCCGGCTGAAATCTGACCATGTCAGGCCGCCTTGGCCGAGGTGCGGCTAGCCGGGCTAGCAGCCCGATAGCGGATTGTCCCACCGCAGGCTGTGCAGTGTGCCCAGTCGGAGCTGGGTGCGACATGTCCGGCTTGTTGGG
Organism: Candidatus Saccharimonadia bacterium; assembly: GCA_041743505.1. GTDB lineage: Bacteria > Patescibacteriota > Saccharimonadia > UBA4664 > UBA4664 > JBGTMQ01. Next base: position 81,761 of record JBGTMQ010000019.1, on the reverse strand, counting down.
CTGGGGTCAAGTAAATGATCGAGACTGTCATCTTGGATCCATCCTGTGCGGGGGAATGACGATAGCTCTGTATATTATTATAGCACGATTATCTGTTTTAGGCAAGCTCTAGAGGCTACCCCGGGATTTTAGTAGACAGGCCCGGCTCGACCAGCGGGCTTCGATACTCTTCTATGGCCCCCGAACGCTGGTTAATCCGCTTCATCACGACGATGGCAGCAATGATGAGGCCGTACATCACGAGCATGCTAACCAAGGTAATTTTGAATGTAGTTCCGGCCCAGGGCAGGTCGGCGGCGTATTGTACGATACCCAGCATAAACCGCAGGAGCAGGTCGGCCGGCCAGGCGAGCCAGCCGGCAAAGGCCGGGGCTATCATGCCGGCCAGCCCCGCTACGAAACCAAGCAGCATGGCGAGCGGCACCATGGGCAGGATGATGAGGTTCGTGAATGGCGCCACGATGGATAATTCGCCGAAAAAGAACAAAATGAGCGGAACAGTCATGATTTGAGCGGCTGAGGACTCGATAAATAGTTTGACCAGGATGTTCTTGGGATTGCCCAGACGTGCCTGTAGGGCCGGCGCCAGGATCATGATGCCAAAGAAAGCCAGATACGACAGGAGCCAACCCAGGTCGGACAGATAGGCCGGTTTATAGATGGCTGTGAGACCGGCGGTGAGGAGAATAATGGCCATGGCATCGAACCGGCGGCCGTAGAAGGCGGCAAAAAGAGCCAGCACCGACACAAAGCTGGCCCGGACGATGCTGGCGCTGGCACCCGTTACCAGCAGGAACCCGCCGATAAGCCACAGCGAGCTGATGAGGGCAATTCCCCGCCCGAAGCGCTCGAGTAGCCGGTGGGCCGCCGTCACGATAATGGTGAGGTTGTAGCCGGATACCGCAACCAAGTGGCTTAGGCCCACCAGCGATAACTGTGCCGCCATGTCCTTGGGGATGAGCGAGCGGATCCCGACCAGAAGCCCCAGACCGAACGAGGCCATTGGTTCGGCCAGAGCTGTTTTCATGCCGACGAAGAACTTTTGACGGATTTGCTCCAGCCAGGACTGTTGCATTGATACGATTTGGAGTTTGGGATAGCTTAATTCTGCCAGCGTATTGCCAAAGCCGGCCCGTAGCTTGCCTTCGGCATGGACCTGGTAGCCACGATGCATGTTGGTCTGGTACATCCTGATCTGGATGTCGCCGGGTACGGCTTGGCCGTTTAGTTTGAGCTCGCCGAGCTTAAACACTATGAAGCCGCGCGGGTCGAAGCTGGGATCATCGGCGACGATGCCTTCCGCGACGATTTTCTGACCTACTAGATCTGTGATGATTCCCTGTTGCGCCAGGTAGACTTCGGTGCGCCATAGTCCAAGTGTTAGCGCCAGTATTATCAGGCCTAGGGTGAACAGGCGGGTACGGCAGATGACGAGGGCGCCGATGGTAGCCGCGGCTACCATCCAGACCGGGATGGTGAAGCCGAACCGACCCAGCGCTATGCCTGCAAGCAAGGCGGCGAATATGAGACTAATGGCTGTGGTCCGGCGCACCCGCCCGAGCCTTTCTCACCCTCCGTGAGATGTACTTTGCCTATTTTGGCTGAAGTAAGGCTAAAAGTCTATAAGAGCGGCTTGAGCTCGTCGAAGAATAAGCCAAAGCCAGGCGTTAAGGGCAGTTCCCTGGCTTCGCTGATTGTTTTCCAAGTGATCATGTCATGTACTATTGGCTCTAGGTTTGAGTGAGCACCGTCTTTACTTGTGGCGTGAAAAAGATGGACTTCAATGTTATGTTCGTGATTCAAATAAATAAACATTGGCCTTAGGTCCGAGGCAGCGATTCCGGTTTCCTCCTGTAATTCCCTTATGGCAGCCGCCAGGTATGTCTCGTCCTTTTCAACATGGCCGCCCGGAATACTCCATAGGCCCTTGGTAGGTTCGATATTGCGACGGACGAGCAAGACCTTTTTTTGCCACGTCACGAAGACATGAGCAAGCTGGATGTACGGCGGCGTGACGATATGTTCGATGTCTTGATAGATCAACTCTTCAGTTTTAATCATGCTATAGGATTAGTCGAGATCATGGATCAACTATACCGCAGCGGGCAACTTGTAGTCTGGGCCGGGCGTCTTTTTATTTCAGGCGAGGGGTATAACGAACTCTTTATAGCCAACTCATATTGCGGAGGGAAGGCATGTTTGAAAAATATTTTTTTGCCGCGACCGACCAGAGCTGGCGGTCATTTCCAGCTAACTTAACGCCAGGTTCGACTAATAGCCGCTCCTGACCATGTTCAATATATGGGACACAGCGCCTTGCTGCCCCGGCGATTTCGCTGAGGCCAAATTTCTGACAGCCGTAATGTATGAGTGCCTGTTCAAATATCCACACGGTGTAGCCGTGGTACTGGTCCGGTAGCTTGGTACCAACTGCCCTTGGTGCACAAACAATACCGGGTTTTGTTATAAGCCCCGTGGCGCGGCGACTAATGGCTTTTTTGGGAAGGAGCCGGGCGTATTCTAGAGGGATATAGGCCAAGGCGTGTAACTCGTCTGAAGAGATTTGTTTGAGACGGCGGGTTCTGTCTTGCTCAATACAATAGTATTGATCCGTCATAAACGTTTCTATGCCTCGCCTAAAGAGCCGGTCTGCTTGCGCCCTGAGATCGTTACGCTCCAGCATGGTGGCAGCCGCGAGCAAACCTCTGGCCACCTGAAACTGAACCAGCCCAAACGCGACAGGGTAGTCAGGCTCTGCGGAGCCACTTGCCCGAGGAACCATGGAATCTTTCCAGTACGTGGTGAGGAGCGAAAAGTGCTTTGCGCCTGGGGGAGGAAACTCCCAAAAAATGTCGTCCTGGATATGCCGCTCAATATAGGCCACGCCGCTCTCAATACCCTCCCGGTGGTGCTGCAGGAAACTCATTGACCCGGGCTTGTTTAGGTGCCCCAGTATCTCCAGACCGATAAGGTAAAGGGCCGTGGTATCACAGGCATTGTAAGTGCTGAGGTAGGGTTCATGCACCTCAACGCCGGGGTATTCGTGATGGATTTTCCCGGGCTCCTCCCCGGTTATCGCGTCATATTCTTTACCCTGGTGCATGTAACTCATCAACAGCTGGTTCTCAAGCAAATGCTGATCGGTCGCGATGATGCCGGCTAACAGCGTGTCGCGGCTAAAATTACTGGCATAGCCGGGTAGCCCGGCCTTGTAGCAGGTCAGCCCGTCTTTGATGGTGACAAACTCTTCGAATAGGCTATGCGCAATCGTTGTTTGCATAATGCAAGCATAACAAAAAAGAAGCGGGCCCCGGGCCCGCTTCTTAAGGAGACGGATTTTTGGCTAGAGCTTACTTGTTAAGCTGAGGCGTAATTTCGCTAATGGCCTGCTTAACCGTTAGGATACCGAGGCCGGAGTTTTTGAGGATGGCGAGTTCGGCATCCAGGTCGGCCGGCTTGGTCGTGTACCTGGCGTCGGCCGGATCAAGCGGCGTGGTGGCTACTTCGTGGTAAACCAGAATGAGCCAGGTGCGGTCCTTGGCAGCTTGGTTAACCCAAGCTTGGACCTGCGCCGGAGTGGTGGTGTCGTAGATGTTTTGGACCTTCAGAGCCGTTAGGTTGAGGGTATCCAAGGCATTGTAGCCAGTATCGGTCGAGCGCTGGGACTGGTAGTACTTATTGCCTTCGGTAATGGTTTTGGCGTTGTACGCCCCATACGGGTAGGCGAAGTTAGTGACCGGAACACCGACCTTCGTCTGCAAAACAGACTTGCTCTGCGACATTTCCTTGGTCAGTTTGGCGGCCGTTGCGGTCGTGAGATTAGAATGGGTAATGCTATGCGAGGCAATTTCATTGCCTTTAGCATACAAATCTTTCATCTGCGCCACCGACATGTAGGTGGGTTGGTTGGTCAGCTCGCCGGAAAGGACGTAGAATGTGGCGGTTTGACCGTACTTCTTGAGCAGCGGAAACGCATTGGTATACTGGTTGATCCAACCGTCATCAAAGGTGATACTGACGAGACCACGGGTTAGCGGCTTGGGCGCGTAGGCACCGAAACTGAAGTCGTCAGTGGTGAGGTAACCGTTGGTGGCAATGAGATGGAAGATAGTTACCCTGACGGCGCCAGGCGGCGTCGTGAACTCGGCTTTGGCCTGAGCCCAGACCGTAGAGGCCGGAGCGGTGGCCAGGTACATGTACTGGATGGTGCCGTCGGTCATAGTAACCGCGGCATCAATCTCGGTTGTTACATTTGACTGGTACCAGTCGCTGTACATGTAGCGCTGGCCGGCCTTGACGGTCTGCGGGGTGTAGCTCCAATCGGCGCTGCCGCTGGTGTAGCCGCTGACCGTGACCTTGACGCTACGGCTGCCGGTGTGGCCGGTGCCCAGGTAGCTGAAGGCAGCAGTGTTGGTGCCCCAGGAACCTGCGGTCCAGCTTTGGGGGGCCGTGCCGCTGGCGATTTCGACCGAGGGATTCGGTACGTCATTGTCAGGCGTCGGGGTTGGAGTGGGCGCCGGGGTTGGAGTTGGGGTGACCGTCGGGGTTGGAGTGGGTACTGGCGTGGCAGTTGCCGCAGTCAACGAGAAGTTGTCGGTGACCAGCGTGCCCGTAGCCGCAATGACGTGGAAGAACGTGACCGACTTGGCGTTGGCTGGAGCCGTCCAGGTCAGACTATTTTGCTTCCAGACCGAGCTGGCAGCGGGTGAAGACAACCATGCGTAGGTGATGTTGCCGGCAGTATCAGTGATTTGAGCATCAATTTCGGTTGGGACGGTGGATTGATACCAGTTATTGAACGTGTACTGTGTACCTGGAGTTACACTGACGGGCGTAAAGTACCATTTGGCATCACCATTGGTGTAGCTTGATACGTTGACGCTCATGCTACGGGTGCCTTCCTGGCCGGTATTTGCATATGTGAAAGCAGCCGTATTGGTACCCCAGCCGCCCTGAAGCCAGTTAGCAGGCGTGCTACCGGTGGCGGTTTCGGCGGACGGATTAGCAATAAGATTCTGACCTGCCGCATTGGTAGCGGCCGGACCAAAGAAGGCCGGCGACACCAGCATCGACAAGATCAAAAAAGCTGCTGTGATCTTTGAAAACAGTTTCATATTTCGTGCCTTTGTTATTTAGCTAACCAGCGACACCAGCAAGCTACTCGTGGCTACGATGTGGTAAACCACAAAGCCTACGAGAAAAGCTATGCCGGTGTAGCTGAACAGGCGCTTCATTAGCGCTTGTTCAGCTTTGTGTTGAGCACGTATACCATCGCCCAAACAGCCAAGCCAGCCGCAGCTGCCAAAGCCAGATCGACGACCCAGTTCGTACCAGTGACTGGCAGAGTGGTGGCGGCAACGACGCCGGTGCCGGTGCCCAGGACTAGGCCTGTAGCATTTCCGTATCCATACATATTACTGTCTCCTTTTAATTAATGATTCCATCGGCCACAATGCGATATCTTCGGCCTGCCACACTCCAAGCCGACGGGGCGGATTGGAACTTTCGCAGGACGACGATCTCGAACCAGGCTTTTACGAACGCATACAGGTTGACCATCCGCAAGGCATAGAACAGCGGGAAGGCGCCTAAAACGTCGGGGCGGCGATTGAGCACTGCAGCCCAAACGGTAAAGGCAAAGAAAAAGACCACATCGAACAAGAACGGGATAGCGATGAGGTTGTAGTTACCGAGCCACCAGGCGGCTAATGGCAAGAGGAGCAATTGGCTGATGAGGAGCGCTTGCTCCAGCATCACATAGCTGACGTAGGCGTCGAGCCGTTGCGCCCGGAGGCCAATCTTGTGACGCAACATGACCTGGAAGTTGCCGCGGTACCAGCGCAGGATCTGCTTGTAATAATCACCGAAGTCGCGGGGATCCTGGGTGTAAGTGCGGGCATCGTGAACAAACTTTATTTTGCCCAGTTTCTGACGGTGAATCTGGAAGGTGATGTCCATATCTTCGGTTAGGGTGCCGGCGGTAAAATCAAGCTTGGGCAAAATATCGGTCCGGTAGACGCTCGTGGGACCGGGGATAACCGGAATAACCCCGAAGAATGCCTGGATCGGGCGCATGATTTCCAGTCCAACCGTGTACTCGTACAGGCGGTATTTGGATATCCAGCCGCCCTTGAGGCTCTGGATGTGGCCGGTGGCCGCCGCGTATTTGAGGTTGAGGTGGCGGCGCAGGACCTGGAAATAGTCAGGCGCAAACACGCCGTCAGCGTCAGCGATATGCATCCAGTAGTAGCGCTTGATGATCTGGAAATGCCCGATGGCCTGCAGAATGGCTTTGGCCTTGCCGCTGCGGTGGACGGCTAGTACATTGCGCGCACCGAGATGCTTTTCGGCAATGGCCTGGGTGCGGTCGGTCGAGGAGTCGTTTACCACGTAGATATCACCTGGATGCATGCCGGCATTGATAGCCGAAGAGATGGTTGCAGCCAAAACCATCTCTTCGTTATGAGCGGCAATAACGAGAGCTAATGGTCGTTTGGCGAATTGGTAGCGAGTGTGTTTCATAGCCATAAAAAAGGGAGGGGGACAATGTGAGTCATTGTTACTCTCGCGGTTGATCTAATATATCACTCTACGCCTATTCTAACTCTTTGTCAAATGTCAATGTGCGTTTTGTTATTTGTGAGCTTTGTTCTTCACATCTTGATAAGCATTGCGCACTGTTTTGACCGAAATGCCACTGGCTTTGATGGCTTTTAGGTCCTGCTCAAAATTCTCCGGGGATCGGGCATAGGGGCTGTCGGAGCCGTCTATCTGATGATAGACGAGGATTAGCCAGGCGTTGTGGGCTTTGGCGGCTTCGAGCCAGCCTTGGACCTGGGCCGGGGTGGTGTCAGGTGTCATGTTCTGGACCAGAAGCCCGTAGGGATTCAAATTCTCAGCGGTATTGAATCCGGTATCGGTGGAGCGGGCTGTTTGATAAAAACCGCGTGCCGCCTGGATCGTAGCCGAATTGTAGGTGCCATAGGGCGCTGCATAGCCCGTTGGTTCGCCAAAGCACTTGGTTAGGTCTTGCTTGGATCTGGTTAGCTCATGCTTGAGCAAATCCGGCGTGGCCTTGGTGAGATCGAGGTGGTTGACCGTATGCGAGCCAATTTCGTTGCCGGCGTCGAGCATATCGTAGACATCTGCGGGTGTCATATAGGCAGCGGCGCGGCCAAGGTAGCCCGTAACCAGGTACTGAGTTGAGACCATGTCGTAGCGTTTGAGTAGCGGCAAGGCGTGGTCGTGGATGCTTTTCCAGCCGTCGTCAAAGGTCAGCGAGACGAGGGCTTTAGAGAAGCCGGCGGATTGCGTGGCAGTTAAGGAATGGTTGGAGGTAATGAGCGTTCCTACCGAGGCCAATGGATGGTAGACGAGTGCCTGGCGGACATCGCTTGGCACGATAAACGTGACTGAGTAGTTGGTCCACGTCTCGGCGGCCGGTGCGGCCTTGAGGTCGATATACTCGTCTTGGCCCGATTGGTGGCGGAGCATCAGGAGGGGGCGGGTTGCGACGCTGGAACGGTAGGTGTCTTGAAAGGTGTAGTAGCCACCCGGCGTGACACTGACCGGCGGATAGTACCAGTCGGCATCGCCGTCTTTGTAGGAGGTGATGTCCACCCGCAGGGCCGGTGCCCCATCCTTGCCGGAAACCACGTCAAACTTGGCATTGCTGTTGCCATAGACATTGGTAAGCCAGCTGTGCGGATCGCCCCCGCTGTTTTTGAGCGTGGGGTTTGGAATCAGGTTTTGGCCTGTGAGGGACGGACGGGTGGTAGTTTTGCCGGGCGTAACCGGTACGTTGAGCGCCCCAGCCGGCTGGTCGTCACGGTCGTGATCATCGGCGGTACCCGGGACTGCCTGGGAGTGCGTTAATACGCCACCGGCTTCACAGCGGGCTTGGGTAACGGCTTTGACCGGGTTGATACCGACCAACGTTAAGGCCCCCACGGTGGCGCCGAGGCATAATGCAGCAATACTAGTAATGATGAGTGGTTTGAGGTATTTCATGATGATCAAACAGGATTAGTCACTTTACTGCATATATTCGGATAATGTCAAGCTTTGCGGGGGATGGTTAGCTATTGGCTAGTAGTGTTGTGAGCTTTTTGATCAAATCATGAGCACTTGTGTAGGTCGTGGGCTGCGGACAGATAAACCTAATGGATGCTTGATATTTAGTGCCTTCGGGATACAAACAGATGATGCGTATACCGGCCGCGTCAGCCCAGCCTAGTTCGATCCCCTGGCTGGTTGAAGGATAGGATATCTCGGCAACGAGCACACCTGCCGTTTGAATAATCTCTTTGGTTTTTACCCGGTCGCTGCCGGCGTCGTGTGGCAGGAAGAACTCGTGTTTCGGGTAGAGGCTGGATGCCTTTAGGGGCTCGTATAGATCATGCACATAATCTAGCTTGCGGGAATGGGAGACGTATATTTTCATGCTTGTATTGTATGGCATAGCGAAAAAGGAAGGAGGACCCGAAGGGGTTTGGATCTTCCGATCCTCCTCCTTCGGGCCCCATAGGCTACAAGGTGTGCTCGACGCAAACGGCGTCGCCGTTGTATATGGTTACTGCTCTGGGCACTCCTGATACTGCGCCGCCGGCGATGCCGCCGGCTCTGATGTTCGCTGCGAGCTTCTCGCGGTCTCCGGCAGACAGGCGGCGGATGCACTTGGCACAAAGTGTTTTTTCCATGATTCCTACCTTTCGGGGTAGTTGTAGGGTTGGAGCGCTGCTGAGTGTTGGCAGTATTATTTAATTATACATTATTTTGTGCTATGTGTCAAGTCATGCTCCCGGGGTTCTCCCAACCAATTGGCACAGGTCCAGACCAGGAGGTCACAATATGGACATGTACCAACTCAAGCAAATACCCTCAGAGGCCCAAATAAGGAAGTATCTCCGCCGGATCATCTTCGGTAAGAACGTCTTCTGTCCTAACTGCCGCAGTCGTAAGGTCTGGCGGAGTGAGCATCGTTACCGTTGTCCGGATTGTCGTATCCGTTTCTCACTCACCAGCCACACCTGGCTGTCCGATATGAAGCTACCGCTCCAACAATGGTGGATGCTCTTGTGGTGCTGGACAACTCGGATCCCAGTCTTACAAGCCCAGAGTCTAACCCGTCTGAGTGAGGTAACCGTCCGGCACTGGTACCGGCAGTTCCGGCTGCATTTGCCTGAAGAGGTACATATCCTGGAACGGATCGTCCAACTCGACGAAGCGTACGGTAAGGGCTGGTGTCTCATGATGGCCAAACAGGTTGGGACCCGTAAATTAGCCTACACTGTCTTAGAAGGAGAATTCCCCAACCGGACTCATGCCACTCACTTTCTCTTCCAGAAGATCCGGCCGGGTAGTGAACTATGGACGGACGGAGCTAAGATATACCAAGGCATTGATGAGTGGTGGCCGATCATACACAGCCGGGATATTCACAAGAAGTTCGAGTTTGAGCATACTTCTGAGATTGAGGGTATGTTTGGGGTACTCAGAACCTTCATCCGCCGGATGTACCACCATGTCGAAGCTGAGCAGTTTCCCGAGTACGTGAGGGAATTCTGTTTCAGATTTTCCACACCAGAATTGTTTGAAAATCCCCTTTACTATGCAGAGAAATCACTAACGCTTGTGCCAACACGTTAAGAGAACCCTGCTCCCGTGAATTCAAAAACCTCGATATTATGAAAGTGAGAGCTGTATAATGATTCATTGGCATGGCTATCTCTAAGGCTCGGTACTGATTTAACTTATAAGGTACCTACTCTCCTGAGGAGAGTGTTTGGTTTTTGTTGGCCTATAAATCACTATAACAAGCCATTATTCAATGGTAACTGGCAGCTTACTCTTTCCAGGAGAGTACCTATTGAAAAGTCTAGCCGGTATCCTGTGAGACTCGTGGAGCTGGAGCCGAATTCTTTTTGCCACCAGGGGAGCAGGTTTTAGAATTCACGGATGCTCAGATTAAAAACCAAAAACAGCCGCAATGGCGGCTGCTTGATAATTACTGGAGACCCATTGTTCACTCTGCTAGAACCTCGATATGCCATACGGAGGGATTGTTAAGACTAGAAGTTTATTATCCCACTCAGCCGTGACGGACGAGCCTAGCGGCTATTTTAAGAAGTTCTGCTCAAAAATATGGCGATCAACCACTGTCACCAACCAATATGAGGCAATCACTGAGATCAGCACAATGCAACAAGCTGCTGCGATTTTTACCCAAAACTTCGTGTCCCATTTTTGAAATATGAGGTTACCAATCAAGTATCCCGGTATCGCGGCAATGCCCAAGGCGAAAAGATTGAATGTAAAATCATTCGGGAAAACCGTAGTTTTCACCAGATGAAATGGCGCGATTATTGCCAGCTTTAAGGCGAACGCCTCAGCTAGGGTGAAAATCGCGATTGCAACTGCTGTTTTGGTTGGCTTTTTATACATGGGCTGCATTTTAGCATAATTGAACTTTAAAGCATCCCGACCTCTCAGCTAAGCCTAATTGAATGGGTGAGTCGAAATAAATAAGTAGCGGTAAATAGTGATTGAGATCCACGAAGACAGGATAAAAGTACTAAGGAAGATTCCACTGGCAGTAGCAGCCTTTACCCAAAGCCTTGCTTGCCACTTCTGAAAAAGTAGTTTTCCGCCCATATACCCGAGTATCACCGCAAGGCTTATTGCAACCATATTAAGCACGATGTCATTTGGGAGAAATGAAGATCCCCACAGAGCAAAGGCCGCAGCTATTGCTGGCCTTAAGGCAAAGGCTTCTGCCAGGGCAAATATTGCAGCTGCAACTACTGAATTGTCTAGTTTTTTAAACATGGTCAGCATGTTACCACAAATGTGATCTGTTTACTACGCTTGACTTTTGCGCTATCCTCGCATAAGGTATTTTGACGGCTCAGCAGAGCCGTAAACGGATCGTGCCCTTAGGAGGTAATCATGGCCGCCTCGGCCATTCGATCTGCTCGCCGTTTGACTGTGATGGTAATCGCACTTGTCATGGCTGTCGGTGCTGTGCTGTTCGTAGCTCCGGCTACGCCAGCGCTTGCAGCCACCGGTGGGTGTAGCGGTACATCCTGTGTTGGTCTTGATCCCACTGGCCGTTGTGACGGAGATGCCTACACTGTGCACTCCATCGCAATCATTGCGGACGGGGTACAGTCCGCAGGACAGCTTGACCTACGGTACTCGCCAAGCTGCAAGGCAAATTGGGGACGCTTCACGGCTCCTTGGGGCCCACGCGAGTGGGTTCTCGACGCTATGGGTTCACCAACTCCCTTCTATGGCCGGGTTACAGCCTGGAACCCAGGCGGCGTGAGCCAGCAGCCCGTTCAGGCCGATGTCCTCTCCTTCTCACACAAGGGCTACAGTACTTGGTCACGCATGGTCAACGGTGTTGGCATGGCATGCGTGGGTGTGGAGCCTTTATTCCGAACAGGCGGCTCGCTCGGTGGCGATGTCGAATCCAAGGGCTGGTTCTGGGGTCCGTGCGCGTAGAGCGTAGAAGCTCGCATCCGAGATCCACGGCCGTTGAAGTGTGTTTTTGGATTGTCCCCTAATGTGCGGCCGCCTTTAGGGCAACAATCTACCCGGAGCTTGGAGTTTTCCAGGTTCCGGGAAACCGCAATTATTACAAATCTGTACTGGCCGTCCTCTACAGAAACAAAAACAGCCGCAATGGCGGCTGTGAATGATAACTGGAGGGCCCACTGGGGCTCGAACCCAGGACACGCTGCTTAAAAGGCAGCTGCTCTAACCAACTGAGCTATGGGCCCATGTTTTTAACCGCCCAATCATATCCGAAAACGGCGTTTCTGGCAACTTGGAGCTAGTGATGACTTTTCTCTTTGCCCTTAAGGAGGCCAAAAATAATAGCTATTACAGGTAGTAGACCCAGTAACCAGAGGTGATATTGGTCGAGCAGCATGGCGAAATACGAGGCGCCATTGATGTCGGATAGCTGGCTGGTAGGCAAGATATGGAGGGCGCTCGAAAGTATGAGGGCGCCGGCCGCGATACCAATGATAATATTGGCAATAGCTGAGCCTTTGCCGTGGTTTTTGCCGTGATGCGACCTGGCAAAGCCGAACAGGAGGATTGGCAGGCCCAGGAGTAGCCATCCGACCTGTTCAGGGCTGAGCATCTGGAGGTACGGCCGGACGACCGTGTCCATTTGTTCGGCCAGTACAATGCCGACGTAAATGCTTAGAATAAGCACACGCAAGCGATGTTTACCGCCAATCAGGCCATATACACCTGCAAGAAGAAGGATAGTGATGATGAGAATATTTGGATCAAAGGCTGGCAATTGCATAAGTGTTTCTTTAGGCTAAGTATACATGAATAAGACTTCCCCCATTGGCATACTTGATTCCGGCGTGGGCGGCCTGAGTGTTCTTCGCGCGATACGGCGGTTAATGCCGGATGTTGATGTTATTTACTATGCGGATACTGCTAACTTCCCTTACGGCGAGAAGTCCGAAGAGGTAGTCCGTCGATTGGTGCAGACCGGTATTGAGCGGCTCAAAGCCGAGGGTTGCGAGACGATTGTTTTGGCCTGCAATACTGCCAGCACGGTTAGCCTTGAGGAGTATCAACGTGGGTGGCCCGAGACGCGCATTTTGGGTGTGGCTCCGCTGCTTGGCCAGGCGGTTATTGCGACTAAAACCGGCAAGATCGTGGTAGCGGCCACGTTTGCTACTCTGGCCTCTGATTATTACCGGGCTATCCAGGATATCGTACCGGATCATGTGACCGTTTATGCACAGGCGTGTTTTGACTGGGTCAGGCTGGTGGAATCGGGCAACTTAGACGGCGACCATTTGGTGGTCGAGCAAATTCAGGCGTTTGCCCGCCACGGTGTTGACACGGTGGTTCTGGGTTGCACCCACTTTGCCTTTCTGGAACCGATTATTCGGCAGGCAGCGCCTGATATGAAAATCATAGAACCCGGCGAGACAATGGCGCAGAGGTTGTTGGCTTTACTTGGCGGCGCGGCCGGCGGCAGCCGGACTATTCGCTACATTGTGACCGGTGATAAGTCAGGTTTTGTCGCAAAAGCCAAGCGGCTTGGTGCTTATTAATTAGAAAGGAATGGGCAGCTGGTGTGGCTGACCATTCCTTTAGTTCACCCTCAGCACTACTGACGGGTTCGGGCGATTGGGATACTAATGCTGCAGCCCGCTCACATGGGCATTGAGCTGCTTGGCTAGCTCAGGCGCGATGTCCTGGTAACCGGATACACTCATACATAGCACGACGTCACCGGCCCTGGCATCGGCGGTGATGCGCTCAACTAACTTGGTCCGATCAGCCTCGAAGACAGCCTTGTCGTCCATCCCGTCTACCATGTCGGCCCCGGAGACGGTTTTTTCGTGGGCGGCTTCGCGCGCACCCTCGACATCGGTGATGTAGGCGATGTCAGCCTGGCCAAACACAGCCTGGAACTCGGACAGCAGAGCCTTGGTGCGGGAGTAGGTGTGCGGGCGGAACACTACGACCAACCGACGGTCCGGGAAGTGAAGCTTGGCCGCCTCGATGGTGGTTTCAACCTCCGTAGGGTGATGGGCATAGTCGTCAAGAACCGCGATCGGGTCTTGCGGGCCGGTCAAAATATTAAACCGGCGATACGTGCCCTTGAACGTGGCCGCTCCTTCGCGGAGCTGTTCAAAGCTGAGGCCTTCACCGATGGCTACCGCTGCGGCTGCCAGAGCATTCAGTACGTTGTGGCGGCCGTATAACGGCAGGGCCAGCCGGCCGAGAGATCCTTCGCTGGTTTGAACATCGAATTCGATGCCTGTGGGCAAGAATGCAATATTGCGGGCTTGGTAGTCGCCTTCAGTCAGGCCGTAGGTAACGACCTGACACTTTGCACCAGCGGCTACTTGCGTGACTGTTGGGCTGCCCGACCACGCCACGAGCCGTCCATCTTGCGGTAGGCCCTGCACGACGCCGGTAAAGCGGGTGATGACTGAATCCAGGTCCGGATAGACATCCGGGTGGTCGTGCTCAATCGAGGTCAGTACCAGCACGTCAGGGTGATAGTATTGGAGCTTGGCTTTGTCTTCGAGGTCAGAAGCTTTATACTCGTCCCCTTCAAGTACTACCACTTCTGAATTTTCCAGCCGAACGCTGGAGTTAAAGTTAAACGGCTTAATTCCGATGAGGAAATCCGGGTTACGCCCCACACTTTCCATCAGCCACGCAATGAGTGAGGTGGTGGTGGTCTTGCCGTGAGTACCGGCGACCACAATGGAGCGCTCGTCGGCGGTCATCTCGCCCACCATTTGAGCCCATGATTTGATGGGGATGCTGCGCTTGTTGGCCTCGATGATGGCCGGGTATTCCGGGGTGGCGTAGGCGCCGGTCACAATTATGGCCGTTACGCCGTCCAGTTGGCCCGGCTCAAACGTTTTGCTCCAGGGGATGCCTCGTTCATCGAGCCAGTCGCTGCCCGGTGAGACGGCACCCTCGTCCAGCCCGCTCACCTGATAACCATGCTCCCGGCTCATGAGCGCCAGTCCACGAACGGCGTGGCCGGCAATGCCAATAAAGTAGAAATGACCCTTCACTTAAAACTCCTTTTGGTCGGCTCTTGTTGATCCGAACTGATTATTTCGACTGGACGGACTTATTCTACTGTGCAGAGGCATAAAATACTATAGCCTGAGAATGGAATTTGAGGAGTAAGCCTAGCTTTTGGCATGGCGTTGGAGATATTATGGTAAGTAATAACCAAGGCACAAACATGGCTACCCCGACTTACGGCTCATTCTCTGCTCCATCACGCAGCACGGTTACTATGGGCATCGTGGGATTTGTGGTTGTTGTGGCTCTGCTTAGCACAATTAGCATCATTGGTACCGGTAAAGTCGGCGTTGTGACGCAATTTGGTAAGGTTACCGGCCGTGAAATCGGTGAAGGGTTTAACTTTAAGGCGCCGTGGCAGCAAGTTACTGTTTATGACGTGCGGGTGCAAAAAGAAGAGACTAAGGCTCAGGCCGCCACTAATGACTTGCAGGATATTTCGTCGGTTTTGGCCGTGAATTACCACATTGACCGAGGCCGGATCTCTGATATCCATCGTAATCTTGGCCCCAATTACAAGGACCGGATTATTAGCCCGGCGGTGCAGGAGGTTTTTAAGTCGGCCAGTGCTAAGTTTACGGCCGCGCAGCTGATTACAAACCGGGCCGACGTGAAGAATGACACTGTGGCGAGCCTAAAGAGCCGGCTCGAAAAGCGCGGCATCATCGTGGATGACCTGTCGATTGTAGACTTCCAGTTTAGCGAGGACTTTGCCAAGGCCATTGAGCAAAAACAAGTGGCTCAGCAGAATGCTGAGCGGGCAGTTTTCACCCTCCAGCAAGCGACAAAAGACGCTGAGGCACAGGCGGTGCAGCGGGCTAGTTTGACACCGGAAATCCTGCAGAAAATGGCGATTGAAAAGTGGGACGGCAAACTGCCAACGTACCTCGGTCAAAATTCAGTTTTTGGCATTCCGAACCGATAGAGATTTTGGTCTGATTAGCGCCTGAAAAAGCCTTTTTTGCTGCTTTCGCCCACGAATTGCTCCAATAATTCGCGCTGCTTGGCGGTGAGCTTGCCCGGAGTTTCGACGATGACCGTTACAAGATGATCACCGCGGCCGCGGCCGGATAGGCTGGGCATCCCCCGGTCGCTGAATTTGAAGACTTTGCCACTCTGGGTACCGGCCGGTATTTTGAGCGTGACCGGCCCGTCGACCGTTTCTACGGGTACGTCGGTGCCTAGCGCAGCCGGAGCCATTGGTACGGTGACACTGCTTAGGATCTCGCTGCCGCGGCGCTCAAACCGCTTGTCCGGGCGGACGCGGACCTGGACGTATAAATCGCCTTTGGGCCCGCCGCCCTTGGGGGCCGCGCCTTTGCCCGATAGTCGCATGGTGGCGCCGTCATCGATGCCGGCCGGGATGCGCACGGAAATGGTGCGCTGCCGACGCATGACGCCGGAGCCGCGGCAGACTGTGCAAGGCTTTTCCGGCACCTTGCCACGACCATCACAGGTGTGGCAGGTGGACACTTGCTGGATGGCGCCCAGGATGGTCTGCTGGACGCGCCGGACCTGGCCCTGACCCTGGCAGGTGGCGCAGGTTTTGAGGCTGGCGCCCGGCTCGGCGCCGTCGCCGCTACAGCGTTCGCAGGTGTCGTCGAGCGTTAGACTGATGTCTTTTTCGACGCCTTTGACCGCCTCCATGAACTCGATGACGACACTAACCTCAAGGTCGCGGCCGCGGGCCGGACCAGAGCGTTGGCCGCCGGCGCCGCCCATGAATTGGTTGAGGATGTCGCTGAAGTCGAAGCCGGCGCCATTGAAATCGAAGCCGGCGCCGGCATTCTGGCCGCCGCCAAACGGATTGCCCTGCGCGCCGGCATGACCAAATTGGTCGTAGGCCGCCCGTTTCTGGTCATCTTTGAGGACTTCATAGGCCTCACTGACTTCCTTGAACTGGGCATCATCTCCGCCATGTTTGTCGGGGTGGTGCTCCATAGCCAGTTTGCGATAGGCACGCTTAATCTCATCCGCGGTGGCGGACTTGGATAATCCCAGGGTTTCGTAATAATCGCGTTTGGTTGGCATGTCTAAATACAGGACCAATTATAGCAGTCTGAGTATGAGAGTGCCAACCTAAGTAGTTCGTTGTAGCCGGCTATTTGATTGAGAACCGATCGCCGTAGGTGGTCCATTTGAGTGGTGGCTTAAGTTCAAGGTTACCTTCGCGGAGGAATTTACGCTGGCCGAGATCGACCCGGTCGGTATTTTGATGGGCAGTTTCTTTGAGCATGACTATGCGACGGGCATCCAAGAAGGCGTTGAGATATTTGGCTTCGTCGCCACCATCGGTTGGCGTTTTGGCTTTTTTCATGGCGGCCTTCCGGATGCCGCTAAAGCTGATGTCTTCATTACCAGGACCATGCACAACGGTTGCATCGTAGTACATAAACTGGCCAAGCGCACCCAGTCCGTCCGCGATGGCCTGGTCGACTGACGGCTCGAAGTATAGCCGGTCGCGTTCATGGTCCTGGGCCTGCTGGAACTTGGGGTCGGTGGCGGCGTCCTTCCAAGCGGTGACAAAGTCCGGATCGAGGCCCTCGTGCGAGGGCGTGCCGTCAACTTTTTCGAGGGCGGGCAGGTATTTGGCCAGGACGTTGCCGGGAGAAGTAGAGGTATAGTGCTTCACCAGTGCCAGCATGTCGTGCGTAGCAGAGGTAAAGCCAATAATGCCGGCGGTATAACCGCGGCCGTCACCAATGTCTTTGATGAAGCCATACTGACCCTTCCAGTCCAGGGTGGAGTTTTCGGCACTTGAGACCAGCTGCATGGCAATGGCTTTTTTATCGGCGTCGAACAGGCTGGCCCGCTTTGGTTCGGCGTTGCGGGCATAGACGCTGAGGGCCACAGCGAGTCCAGCAATTGCGACAACTGCACCGGCTGCGATAAGCAGCGAGCGAGATGAGATAGTTATGGTCACAACTAACCTCCTTACCTGTCACCCTACTTGAAAGTATGCATAACCGTCAACTATAGAATGGCTACGCGAGCCTGTTTTGCTGAATGCGGCGGCTGGCGGCCTCGATGGCGGGGTCGTTTAAGAGACGCAGGTCGGAGAAAAAGCGCTGAGGAATGGCGGCCGCTTCGTTATACGGGAAGGCTCCCAGGTAGTGGGTGGATGTTTCGGTCGGCGGGTAGGCGTAATTTACCTCGGCTAGGATAACTGCGTGATGGGCTCGTTTATGCTTGCCCTCGTAGGTCCAGAAGGTGGAGCCCTCGCGCAATAGGGTTAATTCATGCACGAGAAAGCCCAGGCCGGTGAGTTGCTCATAGGCATAGTCTATGAGATCGGCGGTGGTGGTTTGGCGGTCGATGAGTCGCCAATCGCTGTTATATTCTTTGCCTTGTTGAAGCCAAATGGCTCCGCCCTGGTCGACGAGAACCAGGTCGAGCAGCGTCTCGCGAATAAGTTGAGGGTGAGAATTCTTCATCAGCCATAATAGCGCATAACGTTTGCTTTGTGGAGCATAAGCAGGCTGGTGAAGGGTTATTCCCTGCCAGCCGGGCGATCTTCGTTTGTCGCATGCTGGTATATTTGCCGGACTTTGGCAGTCGGGATGGTAATGGTTTCATCGGCAGTTGAGCTCATGGCTTGGTTTACGGCGTTGGCAAAACAAATATAAATTACCTTAATGCCTGAGCGTTGGATGCGGTCGAGGGCCGGGATGAGATCACTGTCTGAGCTCATGAGAGCAATGGTTTTGCTATCGGTGTCGTGTGAGTCGGTGATGAGATCGACAGCGATGCGGACGTCCACGCCTTTCTCTTGCAATATCTCTTGCCGGTGACCGCAATTGGGGCACGAATCGGCATTTTTAACTTTTAGGTAGCCGGCTTTGATGTGCTGGATGTTTTGAGTTCTTAGCTGGGCGACCCAATGCCGGTTGAATTCTTTGATGATTTCGGCTTTTTCGAGGATTTGGTCTGAGGGCTGGTAGCCACGGGGTAGTTTTAGCCGAGAAGAGTAGTAGACAATTTCTACATCCTTTGAGGCCAGGACGTCTTCGAGGAGCTTGCGCAAGGGATACTTCCCCATTTCGCGGGAATTGGCGATAATGCGGCCGGACTGTAATATATCTACTGCCTTATGGCGGAAATTTTCGCCATCAATATAAATTTTCATAAATTCTCCAAAAAAATACCCCGCTGAGCTCTGGCGAGCAACACGGGGCGATGCAAGATAATATTATCAAGATGCTGGGGGTTAGTCAATATTGGATAGCATGCGGGCCCCGGGCCGATTCAATTAGTTTGTTTGAGTACCTACTAAATGTTGCTGGCTTGCCTTCTTTGTGCGCGCCAATAACCTAGGAGGCCGACTCCTCCCGCCAGCATTTGCCTTGTTATGTTGGAGCGATTGTACTGGTTCTGACTGTGGGGGAGGCTTAAGCTGCCTTTTTGCTCAAAGAAATTGCCCTGCGGTACGGCTCAGGCAGATCGAGGTCGGCCAGCTCGTCGAGCGCGAAAGTGCGAAATTCGGCCGGGCCGGCTTCGCCAATATGTTCGACCCCTCCTACGCAGCGCTTGAGCCGGCAAAGATAACTGATAATCATTATCTCGTGATTTTTACCCCAATTCTTGTACCAGACCGTTGTATCCAATAACCGCTCAACTGATGCCTCTATGCCCAGCTCTTCGTTCAGCTCGCGGATGATTGTTTCCACCGGCTGCTCGCCATTCTCGAGGCGGCCGCCGGGTAGCTCCCATTTGTTGAACTCGTTCCGGCGCAGCCAGACCCGGTTATCTTCGAAGACAACGCTTTTGATGGAGATGGGCGGGTGGAAGTCTTGGTTGATTCCTGGGGCTGACTTTACCATGGTGATATTAACATCTCCAGCGTGAATTGGCCGCTGGCCGGTCGGCCAGTAACCGGCCCGGGCGTAGAAGGCGACTGCCTTTTCGCGCGCGTCCAGTACAAAACCTTTGGCGCCTCGCCGGATAGCCTCGGCTTCGGCGGCTCGTAGTACTTTGGCGCCGATTCCCTGCCCCTGGTAGTTTATGCTGGTAGCCATTCGTCGGACCAAGTATACTGCTGGATCGTCCTCGAGCGGATTTAGGCGGATGGTACAGACTACTTCGCTGTTAATGAAGGCAGCCATATGAACAGTGGCCGGCATGTCGTCCGTCCTGCTGATAGTCTTGAGCTCCATACCCTTGTCTTGATCCAAAATCTCGTAACGCAGCCGGCGGATGGCTTGAAACTCTTTGGATTGGGGGGAGCGGATCACTAATTCTTGGCTCATCTACCTCTTTGTCCTTTGGTCTAAATTTGGCGAGGGCGATACATGCTTGTGGGGTGGGTTTGGGACTGAAGAATTTACTTTTATGTTTGAGTACCTACTGGAATTTTTCTAGTAAGGCGCCTCTTCCCCTTTTATGTGGCTTGGGGTAGGCAAAATTAATGAGCCCATGGCTGTCGACTAGAAAAATTCCAGTACCTTGTTGAAGGTATGTCTAGTTATATCGACCTTGACGCAATGGAGTGGCGCAAGCGAACCATCTTTAGATGGCAGGTTCGCCTTCACTTGTTTTTACTTCTTGCCGCCCTCATCTACAACTTCACCTTCGACCGGGCCGTCAGCGGCCTTTTTGTCGTCGGTCTGGCCATCGGTTTCGGTGGCTTCGACTTCTTCGGGGGCGCCGGGCGTGCCAGGTTGACCTGAGTACATGGCGGCGCCGACTTTTTGCATTTTTTCGGACAGGTCGGCGGCTAGCTTCTCGAGCTTGTCTTTGTCGTCGGATTCGAGCTCTGCCTTGGCGGCTTTGATGGCCTCTTCGACGGCTGCCTTGTCTTCGGCCGGGGCTTTGTCGCCGACGTCTTTGAGAGTCTTTTCGGCAGTGTAGACCAGTGAATCGAGGTGGTTGCGGGCTTCGACTAATTCTTTGCGCTGCTTGTCTTCTTCGGCATTGGCTTCGGCTTCCTGCTGCATGCGCTTGACCTCATCCTCGCTCAGGTTGCCGGAGTTTTGGATGGTGATGTGCTGCTCGCGGCCAGTGCCTTTGTCCGAGGCCTTGACGTTAACGATACCGTTGGCGTCGATGTTGAATGTGACCTCAACTTGGGGCATGCCGCGGGGGGCCGGGGCGATACCATCGAGGATAAAGCGGCCGAGCGACTTGTTGTCTTTGGCGAACTCGCGCTCACCTTGGAGGACGTTGATTTCGACCTGGGTTTGGCCGTCGGCGGCGGTGGAGAAGACCTGGCTCTTAGAGGTGGGGATGGTGGTGTTGCGCTCGATGAGACGGGTGGAGACGCCGCCCATGGTTTCGAGGCCAAGGCTTAGCGGGGTGACGTCGAGTAAGAGTACATCTTTGACATCACCAGCCAATACTCCGCCTTGCACTGCGGCGCCGATGGCGACGACTTCGTCGGGGTTGACGCCCTGGAGTGGCTTTTTGCCGAAGAGTTCTTCGACGCGCTTCTGGACGGCCGGCATACGGGTCATACCGCCGACCAGGACGATTTCGTTGATGTCGGACTTGGACAGGCCGGCGTCTTTGAGGGCAGCCTCGCACGGGCCGACGGTGCGCTCGATGAGATCTGCCACTAGGTTCTCGAGCTTGGCGCGGGTGAGCGCATAGTTGAAGTGCTTGGGGCCGGAGGCGTCAGCGGTGACGAATGGGAGGTTAATTTCGGATTCGTTGGTGGAGCTGAGCTCGATTTTGGCTTTCTCAGCGGCTTCTTTGAGGCGTTGGACAGCAGCTTTGTCAGCGCCGAGGTCGATGCCCTCGGCCTTTTTGAACTCGTCGATGAGGTGCTGCATGATTACCTGGTCGAAGTCGGCGCCGCCGAGGTGGGTGTCACCGTTGGTGGAACGGACCTCGAACACGCCGTCGCCGAGTTCGAGTACGGAGACGTCGAAGGTGCCGCCGCCGAGGTCGAAGACGATGATTTTTTCTTCGGCTTTCTTTTCGAGGCCGTAGGCTAGGGCGGCGGCGGTAGGCTCGTTGATGATACGCTTGACCTCGAGACCGGCGATTTTGCCGGCGTCCTTGGTGGCCTGGCGCTGGGCGTCATTGAAGTAGGCCGGCACGGTGATGACGGCTTCGGTAACGGGTGCGCCCAGGAAGGCTTCGGCGTCGGCTTTGAGCTTGCCGAGAATCATAGCCGAGACTTCTTCCGGCGTGTAGTCCTTGTCCCCCATCTTGACCTTGATGCCACCATTGGCTTTGACGATTTTGTAGGGCAAGTGCTTTTGGTCGAGACGAACCTCGGCGTCCTCGAACTTGCGGCCGATGAGACGCTTGACCTCGAAAATTGTGTTGTCGGGGTTGATGACGGCTTGGCGCTTGGCGACCTGGCCGACGAGGCGCTCGCCGTTCTTGGCCAGAGCTACGATGCTGGGGGTAGTGCGGTTGCCCTCGGCGTTAGCGATGATAGTTGGTTGACCACCCTCCATGACGGCCATGGCCGAGTTAGTGGTACCTAGGTCAATTCCAATAATTTTTCCCATAATTTCTCCTTTGAACGTAAATGGGGATGATGAATCCGTTGAGCTAATACTAAAAAATTAGCACTCTCATGTCAAGAGTGCTAACGAGAATGGCGGTATGATCTCAGTACCACGACTATTAAGTCATTCTACATATGTAATTTGACTTAATAACGCCTCTATAGAAGATGCCCGCAAGCAGTGCACGATGGCATCGCTTGCGGGCATTGTTTGAGCTATCCTTCCCCGCCTTATGCAGAGCGCAAAAGCGGCTTGTGCTGCATAATGGTGAAGACCAAGTGGGTCGATGAGTCGGGGGTGCTTACGGCGTGCTTCACCGTCTTCGGCATGAGTAGCACGTCGCCTGCGCGGGTGATAAGCTGGCGAGGAGGCTGACCTGGCGCTTCCCAAAGCGTCCAGACTTTCTCCCCGGACATTTGCGTGATGAGCCCTAGCCAGTTGTCGAAGTGGGGGTGAAGCGAGTCGTCGCCATCAGATGACTGGTACATATCGGACCGTACTTGGCAGTCCATCAGGTGCTCGAGGTGCAGGGCTACGAGACTGTACCACCCGCTATGACGCGTGTCGATGCTCTCATGGACCCGGGTTAGCCGGGCGCCGACATCTTTGTAGGCATCAGCATCGTCGCCCCGCCAGAAGCCTTCGTAGTTCGTCAAAGAGGTCGAGCGCTCCGACGGTGGTAACGGCAGCCGGCTTAGCCACAACGGATCAAACATTCCGGGGAAATGGATGGCCTCATGCGCGTCGGCATTGGTGACGGCGATGGAGGAGATACGCTCAAAAAATTCCTTGGCGACCGGCACGTCCCAAGCGCGGACTGTTAGATCACCTGAGTAGTCAACCGGGTCATCTAGGGGTGTTTCGTGATCGTGGTGGTTAGTGCCATCCTCATCATACCTAGTAGAGCAATCATGGCCCATGCGGGGGCTGTCGAGACGCAAGGTCAGCAAACTGCCGTCTTGCCGGACTACGGTTGCGCCGGGGATGTCCAGCCTGTCAATAATAGCCATACCACTCATCCGACACCTCATCTTCCAATGAACAAGCTGCGTGTTTACGCAGCGGTCAACTAGGGCACATGTAAGATAGCATTGATTTTCCGATACTACAAGGATATTGCTACTGAGATGGTGGTGTGGCAGGCGTCTCGGGTGTAGCTACTGGTGCTGAGCCTTGGGCGCCAATGTACTTGGTATCTTTAACCAGGAAGAGTGTGATTACTGGCAGTAGTACATAGCTGATCCAGAAACCGACGCCACGGTTATATTGGCGGGCCATGGCGACGACGAGCACGATGACGAGAACCAAGGAGATGAGCGCGAGTATACTGGAGCCGGGAAATTTGATGTTGCTGATAAGGCCCAGGACACCGGCGGCGACACCCAACCCCACCGGTTTTTGGCCAATTTCGGCCATAACCATGTTGGTATAGACAGGTATAATGGCTGCCCAGCCTGGTTTGCCCGCTTTGGTGTAAAGCTTCCAGGTGACGATGATTGATGGAATGACATAAAGGACGAGCATTATCGGCAAGATGACCATAAGGCCCGTAGCGGTGGCTTCATCGGGGGAATATGCAGGAGTCGCGGCGAGCATAGACATGTTTTTCGGTTCTTCCAGTTAATTGCTAGTGATAGCTAAACACCTGGGTTTGGGAATGTCAATCAGGCTGTCCTACTCTGACGATGGCGTGGCGGAGGACGGTATCGCCCAGCTGATAGCCGGCCTGGAGTTCCTCGATGACGGTGTCCCCGTCGCCGTTGGTGGCAATGGCTTCGTGGCGATGGGGATCAAATGGCTGGCCGAGGCTGTCGAAGCGTTCGACGCCCAGGTTTTTGAGGACGGCGTCAAATTGAGCGCGGATGCTGTCGATGGAGGCTGCCCAAGCTGCGTCCATCTTGGCCGGGCGATGGGCTAGTTCCTGGTCGAAACTGTCGCGGACAGTGAGGAACTCGCGGGCGACGCGGGCTTTGGCGGCAGTCATAATCTCGCCGCGTTCTTGCTCGGCCCGGCGCTTGTAGTTGATAAATTCGGCCTGGACACGCTGGAGATCGGCCATGAGTTCGGTTGTTTGGACGTCACTGGCGCCACCCGAGGTATGCTGCTCGGAGTGTGTTTCAACATGCACTTCGGTATGCTGCTGGTTGCGCTGCTTGGCGCTGGATTGTTTGGGGTCTTTCTTGGTCATTTTAAGCTAAGGTCTCCTCTAGTAATCTGCCGGTATAGCCCACCAGGCCGATGACTGAGCCGTAGTCCTGGCGGGTCGGTCCGAGGACGCCTATGTAGCTCCGGGCACTGTAGGGCGACTCGAAGCGGCTAATGATGAGTGTGGCGCCGCTAGTGCGCCCGATGGGGTTTTCGTGGCCGATGTAAACACTGATGGGATCGTTGGGGGCGGCTTCCTGTAGCCATTCTTCGAGGCTGTCGAGTAGGCGGGCAACCTCATAGGCCTCGCGGCCGCCATAGAACTCGGGATGCTGGAACAGCCCGGCCATACCGCTGAGATAGAGGTTGTTGCCAATGGTGCCAAGGCCAAGGTTGCGAGTGACGTGCGCTAGGCTCTCCACGGCGTTCTTGATGGAGCGCTCGAGCTCGCCGGAGCTGCGGACCTGGCGTTCGAGGGCGGCTTGGTGGCGGGTGTCGCCGGGGCGGTCTTCCAGGCCGTTGACGTAGGACCGGTAACCTTTGTCGGTGGGCACCCGGCCGGCGGAAATGTGCGGCTGCATGATGTAGCCTAGGCGCTCCAGTTCGGCCATTTCGGAACGAATAGTGGCGCTGGACATCTCGAACTGGGCAGCCAAGGACGATGAGCCGACCGGCTCGGCAGTGGCGGCGTAGAGCTCAACAATGGCTTTGAGAATGTCTTGTTGGCGCGGCGTCATAATATTACTACTATACGAGGTTTAGCACTCAAGCGTCAAGAGTGCTAACTTAATTTGACTTTGTGGCAATTTTATGCTACAATGTTAATTATCCTACTTTTTGGCCTACGGGCCCCTTCAGTAAGGTGAAATTCATGACAACCCGAACCTCTTCCCGCCTGAGCTTGCCGTGGATCCTGGCCGTCGTTTTCGCTGCCCTGGCGGTCGTATTCTTGTTCCTTGCGGTTATTCGCGGGAACACGATCGAGGACCTGCAGAAGCAGGCCGCGGTGGCTTCGGCCACGATCGGGGAGCTCCAGAAACAGCACAACGAAGATCTGGCGAGCCTCAAAACGTACCGCGAGGTGAACGAGTTGGACGCCCGCAACAACAAGGCGGAGTCCGACCGGGCCATCCAGCTCGGCAACGAGATTCAGGCTTTGCTGGCTAAGGCGGTTGATGGCGTTCCAGTCGAAGAGGAAACCCAGCTCAAGACTGACCTGGCCGCTAAGCTGTACGTCTACCCTGGCGGCGCATATGTAACCAAGAACGTGGGTGAGCTCATGACCGGTGCAACCTCCCGGCCGGCCCTAAGTGACGGCCGGGAAATCCCCGGCTGGGTCTACGGCCCGGCGGGTATGCATTTTGTTTCCCGCTGTGTCACGGATGGGGTGGCGGCAATGTGCGCGGAGCGTATCCGGCGCTAGCTGAAACAGAAGTAGGGCAGGGTCCCCGGAGTCGCCTAGCGACTTCGGGGGCTAACCCCAAGTAACTATATAATGCCTCGAGGCCAAAGTTCTCTGAGGCATTTTTGATATTATGGCAAAGACTTTTTCGCTAAATGACGAAAGGTGGTTTAGGAATGACGGCAAAGGCTGGGGTCACATATGTACTGAAACTCTGCAAAGAACTTCAATTATGGCCAAATACTCTAAGGCCACACGGCAGCGCAACAGTTACGGATACGATCCTTTTCGAGGGCCTGACCGGGACAGACACTCCTGTACCGGTAACGTAACCATTGCCATGTAGTAGCGCAGGTCCAGTGACCTCATGCGCGGACCATCTTGCTCATGAGCCATATGAAGAAACTGATCAGGCTTTTGACTGATGTTTTGATTTATTTGATGGCCGCAGCGACCGCCGGTACCACACGAGGGTCAAACGGTGACGGGATGATGAGCTCTGGAGTGGGCTCGGTGATGATTCCGGCCAGAGCAACGGCTGCGGCTAGTTTCATGTCTTCGGTGATACGGTGGACGCCGTGGTCGAGGGCGCCCCGGAAGATGCCAGGAAAACCGAGGGCGTTGTTGACCTGGTTGGGGAAATCGGAGCGGCCGGTAGCCATGACGGCGACGCCGGCGCGTTTGGCTACGCCGGGCATGATTTCGGGCGTCGGGTTGGCCATGGCGAAGACGATGGATTGGGTGTTCATACGACGGGCCTGGTCTTCAGTGATGAGGCCGGCGCCGGAGACACCGATGAGGACATCGGCGCCGGTGAGCGAGTCGTCGAGGGAGCCGGTGCGGTGGTCGCGGTTAGTGAAGGCGGCGAGCTCGCGCTTGGAGTCGTTAAGGCCTGAGCGGTCGTGGGCAATGATACCTTGGCGGTCGATCATGAGGATGTCGGCCACGCCATAGCGGTGGAGCAGTTTGGCCACGGCTATACCGGCTGCGCCCGCGCCGATGATGACGATGCGCATATCTTTGACCTGGCGGCTGGTGACTTTGGCAGCGTTGATGAGGCCGGCCAGGACAACGATGGCAGTGCCGTGCTGGTCGTCGTGCATGACGGGGATGTCTAGTTCATTGATGAGGCGGCGTTCGATTTCAAAGCAGCGGGGGGCGGAGATGTCTTCGAGGTTGATGCCGCCGAATATGGGGGCGATGTTTTTGACGGTCTGGATGATTTGTTCAGTGTCCTGAGTGTCGAGCACGATTGGGAAAGCGTTGACGCCGGCCAGCTCGCGAAAGAGTTGGGCTTTGCCTTCCATGACCGGAGCGGCGCCGGCCGGGCCGATGTTGCCAAGACCGAGGACGGCCGATCCGTCGCTGACGACGGCGACGGTGTTGCCTTTGATGGTGAATTTGGCCATGTCCTCAGGGTTCTCGGCGAGGTAGCTGGATACGGCGCCGACGCCGGGGGTGTAGTAAATGCTGAGCGCGGCGGCGTCCTTGATCGGGGCTTTAGAGAGGATTTCGAGCTTGCCCTGTAGGCGGCGATGCTCCTCGAGTGCAGCCGGCCCGATGTCAACTTTTGACTCCATAATTCCCCTCTTGGTCATGACTTGCTGTACCCACGCAGACCGGTCAAGATCTTTTTGGCCTCGTCTTCGGCGACGGCAATATCGGTACGGGCGGCCTTGAGGCCGGCGGTACTTTGGGCCAGTAGCTTGTGGCTGGCCGGATAGTCGGCCGTCGGCAGATTAATGAGCTTATTGGGCAACTCTTTGTAATGCTTTTCCGCAGCGGCCAGCCGTTTGATGAGGTTATCCTGGGACTTCTGCAGCGCCGTGACGTTTTTGCCCTGCTGCTTGGCTACATTGATGCCATGCTGCAACTGAGCCCGGAGCAGCTTGAGGCGCTCTTCTGCTAAATAGTACCGGTCGGCTGCTGCGATTATCCGCGCCTTGGGCAGTAACAAGCCATAGACCCGGTAATCGTCGATGATTTTTTGGACGTCCAGGCGGGCGGCCGCCAGGTCGGTGCCGGAGGATAGCTTGCTCTTGATATTGGTGAGTGAGGTGATCTCGTTTTGCAACTGGCTGACCAACTGCTTCTTGGTAGATTCTGGCAGCTTGGTGCCGGTTTGCGCCTTATCGAGGGCCTGTTGCAGCCGGTCGAGGCGGCGGTCTATCTCGGAGGCGCCACGGGTTTTGAGGTTATTGAGCCGCTTTGGCTGTTCTAGTGACGGCGCGACTGTTGAGGCGGGGGTAGGTGCCGGCAGAGTATCGGAGCCCAGGGCTGCAGCTAGAGGCAGCGCTGCAAATATTATGGCGAGTAAAACCAGAAAGATTTTGATGCCTATGTTGTGTTTTTTCATTCGTTAAGACTCCCCTGGACGTCGCTGAGGGCCGGATCGACTCCCGCCATATTACTATCGAGGTCATCGAAGGCTGCATCGACTTGGACGAGGGCCGCTTCGACCTTGACGGTGTTGATCGTCGCTGCCGGGCGGGGCGTGTCGGGCTTTGGCCACGGCACGAATTGCCAAGCGGCGATGCCCACTGCTATGACCAGCAGAACGGCTAGGACTATCATGGCAATTTTGCTGGTATCAGTCTGGTCAGGGTCGGTCAACGCGCCGCTCGGTCCGGGGTTGAGTACCGTCATAGGGTCGGGCTGAGTTGGTGGCGGGAGCGGAGTGCCAGCTGGTGTGGCGGTGGCCGGCGGCCGGGATGTCGGGTCGTTATTCTGCATAAGTCTCTATTTTATTCCTACCACAGTTATATCATTTATGCCGGAGGTTTGCTCGGCTTTTGCTAGTCAGAGATTTAGTTTTCTGGTATTGTTTGGTCCGCTGATGCTCACTGGAGCGGATTCGGAGGATAGTCATGAACCAATCTGGCACTAGCGATGGCGCTCAGGTAGGAGAGCCGGTTTTTGCAGAGGATGATGAAGTTTTTTTGCGGCCCTTACGAGAGATATTTAGGTTGGTTGACCAGCGGTTCGCAGTCAAAAAGGGCAAGGCCGTGGAAGATCTGACGATCCAGGAACGCCGGGAACTTCTGCATGAGGGGTTGGTTGTTAAAATCGGCGCAGAGGTTATGACCATTATTCCGCCGGCCGGTCTGAGGCGGCAACGGGAAGCAGGCCTGGATTTTCAAGACCGGACACAAGTCGAAGCTTACCGGGAGGTGCTTCTGGATGAGGCGATGACCGGTGACGCTTGGAGCACCCGCCGCTTGGCCGAGATTTACGAGCTCTTGGATGATGAGGCCGGTGCTGTCCGGTGGTGGCTGCGGGCAGCTGAGCTTGGTGAGCCTGATGCCGTTTTGTATGTTGCACACCTGAGGGAGCATGGGAAGCTCTGAACACAAATGGCCCGGCGGCGTAATGTTGCCGGGCTAGTTTTTTTAGAGTAAGTAACCTCTTCACTACTTTTAATAGTTACGGATAGGCCAATTGATTAGTTAGCCGTCTTTGCGGACGAGCACCATAAACGCCTCGGCCGGGATGTCGACTTTGCCGATACGCTTCATTTTCTTTTTGCCCTTCTTTTGCTTGTCCAGGAGCTTGTTTTTGCGGGTGACATCGCCGCCGTAGAGTTTGGCGATAACATCCTTGCGCATGGCTTTGATGTCTTCCCGGGCGATGATTTTGCCACCGATGGCTGCCTGAAGGCTGACTTCGAAGGATTGTTTGGGGATAACTTCTTTGAGTTTTTCTACAACTTCCTTGCCGACGCGGTAGGCTTCGTCCCGGTGGGTGATGGCTGATAATGAGTCGATGAGCCCGCCACCGACCAGGATGTCGAGGCGGACGAGTTTTTCGGCGCGGTAATCGTCGAGTTCGTAGTTGAAGCTGCCATAGCCGGAGGTGATGGATTTGAGGGAGTCGTAGAAGTCGGTTAGGACGTTGGCGAGAGGGGCTTCGAAGGTGATGAGGGCCAGGGTTTCATCGAGAAAGCTGAGGTTTTTTTGGAGGCCGCGGATCCGGTTGATGAGCTGGATAACGCCGCCAACGTAATCTTTGGGCACCACGATTTCGCCGCGGATCCAGGGTTCGCGGATTTGCTCGATGTAGGATGGATCGGGTAACTCGGCGGCGCTACGGATAGTGGATTGTTGGCCGGTGGTGGTGACTACGATGTAGTCGGTACTGGGGCTGGTAACGACCATGTCGAGGCCATATTCGCGCTCGAGGCGTTCTTTGATGATATCTAGATGTAGCAGGCCGAGGAAGCCGACGCGGTAGCCAAAACCGAGCACTTGGCTGGATTCGGGTTCGTAGAGGAGGGCGGCGTCGTTGAGTTTGAGTTTTTCGAGAGCATCCTTGAGGTCGGGGTATTGCTCGCCGGAGCTGGGGAAAAAGCCGGCGAAGACAAAGGGCTTGACTTGACGGTAACCGGGCAGGGCCGCAAGCGTGGTGTCTTTGGCGGCTGTGGCCGTGGTGAGCGTGTCCCCTACCTGGGCATCGGCAATGGATTTGAGGTTGGTGACGACGTAGCCGATTTGGCCGGTGGCCAGCTCGGGCTCGGGGGTTTGGGCGGGCTTGAAGATGCCGGTTTCGATGGCTAAGCCGGTTGCGTCGGTGGCCATGAGCGTAATGGCGTCGTTTTTGTGCAGTGCGCCGTCCACAATGCGGACAAATAGGATGACGCCGCGGTATTCGTCGTAGATGGAGTCGAAGATGAGGCCCCGAAGCGGGGCTTCAGGGTCACCTTTGGGCGCCGGGATTTGTACCACGATGGCATCGAGCAATTCGGTGACGCCGTCCCCTGTTTTGCCCGATACCCGCAGGATAGTGTCTGGATCGCAGCCGAGGAGGCTGGAGACTTCGGCTGCGACGCGCTCGGGATCGGCGGCGGGCAAGTCGATTTTGTTGAGGACGGGGATGATCTCGAGGCCGGCCTCAATGGCGAGGTAGACGTTGGCCAGGGTTTGGGCCTGGATACCCTGGCTGGCATCGACGACGAGTACAGCGCCTTCGCAGGCGGCGAGGCTGCGGGAGACCTCGTAGCTGAAATCGACGTGGCCGGGTGTGTCGATGAGGTTGAGGGTGTAGGTTTGAGATTCATCTGGGTTCGCTCCACCAGATACGATCGCTGGCCGGCGAACGTGGGACGTTTCTTCATGCAGTACCTTCGCTGTACCTGCACCGGCGGGCGCGATCATATCTGGCTGCGCACGACCCGTAGTGCTATAGCTATCACTTCCTTGCTCCGGTGCACCATGAAGCTGCCAGGACATGCGAACGGGCTGGAGCTTGATGGTGATGCCTTTTTCGCGCTCAAGGTCCATGGAGTCGAGCAATTGGGCCTGCATGTCGCGCCGCTGGACGGTGCCGGTGAGCTCGAGCATGCGGTCGGCCAGCGTGGACTTGCCGTGGTCGATGTGGGCGATGATGCAAAAATTTCGGGTCTGAGATTGGTTCATAATTAATGGGAACTTCGATTAACTCTTCGACTAACTTCGACTAACTTCGATTTTTATGTCGCTGATCTGTGTTCGTCCTTTATCGGTAAGATGCCAAGAGCTATAAATGGATGTTGGCCGGCCATCGAGAATGATGAGCCCCTCGCGCTTTAATTCGCGTAAAAGAACATAAATTTGGTCACCCCGAAATACAATGTACCGCCGCGTTTGTTGGCAAAAGCGCAAAGATCCGCCCCAGCATCGTTCTTCTCCGCAAGACTTTCCTTGTGTTCAATAATTTCAGATTCAGCCGGTAACTTTGACATAGTGGCGTTATTATACCAGAAGTATCTCTTCCGGTCAGCGAGTTTAATGAGTTCTAGTAGTCAACAGGTCAAAAGGTGGGAGGGTGATCCTTTGGAATAACAGACATGACAAGCTTTTGACCCCTGAAGTATAAAGACTAAGTTATTTAGGAGGAAGTGTATGAGTTTAAAGGGAAGACTATTAAAAATCTGCAGCCGAACCCTGGTTATTATGGCCACGGTGCCGGCTTTATTGTTGGGAACGACTTTGGCCGCGGTGCCGGTATCGGCGTCGGGTCAGTTGCAGCTGGATGTTGATGCCATACATGCTGCCGGCACCGCTGGGGTTTTGGCTCATGTGATTAAGGATGGCCAATCGGTTAAGGCCAGGGCTGGTGAAGCCAAGTTAGATAGCGGACAGCCGGTGCCATTTGACGCGCAGTTTAGGACTGGCAGCAACACCAAGACTATTGTGGCGGCGACCGTATTGCAGCTCGTAGGTGAAGGCAAGCTAAAGCTGGAAGATTCGGTCGAAAAGTGGCTGCCAGGCGAGATACAGGGCAACGGCTACGATGGAAACAAGATTACCATCCGCCAATTGCTGCAGCACACGAGCGGCGTCTTTGATTACACATCGGATCCGGAGTTCTCTGCCACTCTCTCGACGCGAGAAGACTTTATGGCTAACCGCTACCATCGCTATACCCCGGATGATCTGATTGATATTGCCTTGTCACATCCGCCGACGTTTGAGCCCGGTGCGGGTTGGAGTTATTCGAATACCGGCTACGTGATAATCGGTAAGGTCATTAAAGCCGTGACCGGTAATAGCTGGGACAAAGAGGTGAAGAAGCGCATTATTGTGCCGCTCGGCCTTACAGGGACAAGGGCGCCGGGACATGACCCGACGATCGCTTGGCCTCGCATGAATGGGTACCACATCTTTACCACTGACGACCCGACCACAGAGCCGGTTGAGCGTGAGTACACCGACACCACACAGCACGACATGAGCTGGGGTGATGCAGCCGGAGAGCTAATTACCACGACCAAGGACGAAAACCGTTTTATAACGGCGTTGCTTTCGGGCAAGGTATTGAAGCCGGCAATGTTGGCAGAAATGAAAAAGACCGTTGAGATAGTACCGGGCGCAGGATACGGGCTTGGCTTGTTGCACCAGACTGTGGGAACAAGCTGTAATGCAGAGTTCTGGGGGCACACGGGCGGCGTAGTTGGCTACGGAACGTACGTCCTGGCCTCGCCCGACGCAAAGCGCAGCGTGGTTGTGGCACTGTCTACGACAACGTTTACCGACGCCCAGTACGCTAACGACAGCGGCATTGCGACCGGGCAGTTGCTTGACCATGTATTCTGCGGTACGGGCACCAACAGCACAACAGAAGACCTACACGGAGCCTCGCCTGGAGCGACTACTTTGCCAGGAGCACCGTGGGCAACGAACCCACTGCGCTAGTTTCGCACTGAGTCTAGGTAGACAAATATAGAAACGTGAAATCCCGGACCTCGAATACGAGGTCCGGGATTTACTAGTGGTTGTGATTTTTGCTACTGGATGCGGAAGGTGTGCTGTGTTAAACGCGCCTGATACGGCGGCGGGTCTCCTCGATGAGGAGATTAAAAAGATAATGTGGGCGGTTGATAACGAGGTCATGAGCGTGCAAGTACTGAATGTCTCCCCCGCCAAACCCACGCTTAAAAATGGAGACGCCGGCAAAACCATGCTGAGGTTTGTCGGGAGGAGCGACGCCCCAAAAGTTATATCTGGTGAGGCCACGACGTTTGGCCTCTTTAATGGCCTCCCATTGAATAAGATAGGCGCCGGGATGCTTACGGCCGGCGTCGGTGCTGGCGCCATAGTGATAGACAGCCTCTTGGCCTTGCATAATTATGAAAGCCTGCGCCAGGAGTTGTCCGTCGAGTGAAGCCGTGAAGAGCAAGGCTTGGTCGGCGGCGGCCAGGGTTTTGAATTGCGTCAGAAGGAAACTGAGCGAGAATGGTACAAAGCCCTGGCGCTTAGAGGTGTCTATTTGGATATCGTAGAAGGCGGGGATATCGGCGGGGTCGGACGAAGTTGTGACGACGATTCCCTCCTTGCCGGCTTTCTTGAGCTCATAGCGGGTGCCTTTGCGCAAGCCGGCTAGTAGTTCGTCTTCGGGCCGCGTGATATCGAGCTGATGGGTAAGCTCGGCATGCATATGAATGGGGGCGCTGCGGAAGCCTAGACCTGCGAAGAGCTGACGCGAGAAATCGTCTGACAGTAGCTGGGGCCGGACCCGAACGAAGACACATTTTTCGATACGGGCTTGGCTTGAAACCGCTTTGACAAAGGCGGTGACGACAGCTTTATCGTGCCAATTGATAATTGGTCCGCCCGGGACTGTTAGGTAGCGACCACGACGGGCCGGCTCAACTACCGATAGCATGACTCCAACCAGGCGATCAGCCTGATAAAACCCTTGCCGATAGACTGGTTTTTTGAGGGCAGCGTGGAACTGGCCCCATTGCCAGGATTGCAAGAAGTTGGACTCTGGATGAGACGCGAGGAAGGTGTCCCAATCTGCCTGGGTGTCGATAGATTTTAGTGTGATTGAAGCCATTGGTTGATATGCTCGCTCAGTTTAATTGCATCATGTTCGGAGACGGCAAGGTGGGTGGGGAGATTGAGGATGTGGGCGGCGACTACTTCGGCCTGGGGGCAGTGGTGATTATAGCTCGTGAGGTGAAGGTACCTGGGAGGTGCTACAGGGGCATCGTACCAGGTGTCGGAGAGGTAAATGCGACGGCCGGCGAGGTGCTGGATGAGCCCAGCACGATTTTTGACCCGAATGGGAAACCTAAGGTTGGTGGCGTTGGGGATATGGTCCTGGAGACTGCCAAACTGGATTGATGGGTCAAGATGGCGAGCGTAGAGACTGGCTGTTCGGCGGCGATGAGCCAAGAGACTGTCTAAAGTTTGGTAGCGCTCAAAAGCCAGGTCGGTGTACCAGTATGGCAGTTTATGGCCACCATAAAATTCGCCGTCAACGGACCGGGACAACAGGCCGATTTTTTTGAATATCAAATGCAATGGCTTGCCAAGTCCGGCTGCATAAGTGGCCCTGATTGCGGCCGTGAGAGCCGGGTAGAGGCGGTCTCGAAGCTTCGGACCGGCTGGTACCGGAAGTAGCGGGCGGGGTTGAAAGTTGCGATAGCGGGGACGGCGAGTTATTAAGGCGCCGCCGGATACAGCGTCGATGATCTTGTCGCGACCGAACGAGAGCATAGTGAAATCGCCTACGGTGCCAACTTCCCGACCGTCAGGATAGGTAGCACCGACACTGTGGGCGAGATCCTCGATGAGAATTAGCTTGTGGGCTTGGCAGATCTGCTCTATGGCGGCGATATCACACGGGTAGCCTAAGGTGTTTTGCACAATTACAGCCTTGATCTGAGGGTTTGCGGTGATGGCTCCGGTCAGGGTACGGGGCGAAAAATTGAGAGTTCCAGGATCAATGTCCAGATAATGGACATCAAGTTTGGTACTGACCACGGCCCTATAGACGGCGTAGCAGGTGAACCCGGTTATAGCCACGGCCGACCCCGGGGCTAAATTGGCAGCTGCCAAGGCCATGGCAAGCGCCTCCCGGCCTTTATAGGTTAGGTGGGCCGGTCCACCATAGCGCTGCTCCATAAGGTCGACGAGCTTGATGTTAGGCTCAAGGCGGCCCGAAGAAAACAGCGAACGAATGGCGATACGAGAGGTATAGTTTGAGCCAAGCGAATTAAAAAGGCTCATTGCAAGGTTTCCCGAATGATGCGACCGGTTTCAGCTGGATGTGTAAAAAATGGCGAGTGTCGGGCTTCAGAAATAATAAGCAGCTGATCGGTTTTGAGATGACGGGCCATAGCTTGACCATCAGATAATGGAGTCATTTTGTCTTGGCCGCCCCAGATAATGGTAGTGGGCGTGCGGATGGACGCGAGTCTGAGGTGCTGGTCGGAGGCCTGAAGGTTGGCCATGGTTTGGCGCATGTTAGGCGGTGCTTGGCGGTAGTCCTCTGCCCGGGCCACTTTGTACAGCAGCGTACGAAGATGACGTGATCGAGTGAACTTTTTACCAATCTTAG
This sequence comes from Candidatus Saccharimonadia bacterium, assembly GCA_041743505.1. Taxonomy (GTDB): domain Bacteria; phylum Patescibacteriota; class Saccharimonadia; order UBA4664; family UBA4664; genus JBGTMQ01. The sequence goes on along the minus strand of JBGTMQ010000019.1, from coordinate 46,340 downwards.
CCAACAGGCCAAATACGAACCGCTTTAACCGGACCGACGGCTCGTCGTGATAAATACCGGCACTATCGATGAGAATTAGACGATGCAAGCGGCGGGGGTATTGAATGGCGAAATTTAAGGCGATGCGCCCGCCATTGGAGTGGCCGATGAGAATGAAAGGACCGGTCTCATGCTGGGTAGAGTTATTAAGCCAGGCGACATAGTCTTTGATGTCCCAAACCTTAGTGCTCGGCGAGGTAAGTCCAGGGACGTTTAACATAACTGGTTCAATGCCGTGTTGGCGCAGCCAGGCGATGAGGGGCTGCCACTTGTCCGTGGAATACGTCCACCCATGAAGAATGTAGACCCGTGTCATAGTCCCCACCTTCGGCGCCGTTGTTGCCAGACTGGTTCCCGGCGGCACAATCTTGCCGCGTCGGCGGGATCGGCCAGAAGGTGCTCTATGACACCTTCTAAAAAGCGGGCACCTTTAAACAAAACCACTTCTCCCCCTTGGAGATGGGTGGATAGGTAGTCAAGAGCTGGTTTGGGTTCAGTAAAGACCTGGAGGGGGGTCGTTTGACCGATTAACGCTTTGAGCTTGGGTGCGGTGTAGCGGGCTACCCGCGGGCCCATCAGGATAATGTGATCCAGGTTTAGTTTGGCGATGTCTTCGGCGAGCCGACCGTGTTCCGAGGCTTCGGATTGGCCTTGTTCCACCATATCACCGACAACGACCCATTTGTGTGAGCCGGGGTAGTGCTCAAAGAGACCGAGGATGGCCCGAACAGCATCCGGAATAGCGTTATAGGTGCTGTCAATAATGGTGGTGTTTTTGATACCTTTAAAAACCGAGCTGCGACCCGGCGGCAGTGATAGTCCCTCAAAAGATGGATTTACTGGCATATCCAAGTATTTACAGACGGCGAGAACAGCCGCGACTGAGCGACCGGCTGCTTCGGGCAGTAAAACCGGCAGCTGGATTGACTGCTTATGGATGGTAAATGTAGTGGAGTCGGCACCGAGCCGATAGCCGCTGATTTGATGGGCGATAATCTTTTCAATAGTGGCGGACGTTCGTTTGAGCTGACTAGCAATGAGCTGGGAATCGCCATTTACAATTACCAGCCGGGAGGTGGCGACTAGAAAGTGACCAAATTCTTGGGCTATGGCTTCCTCCACGGCGTTAAATTGGCCGCCTTGTACCTGTGAGTCAAAATTACCGCTGTGACTTTTGTCGCTGCTTAACCAAATAGTGATTTCTGGCTGCAATAACCGGGTTAAGAACCTGGCTTCGCCCGGCCGGTCGGAATCGGCTTCGACAACATAAAAAGGCTGATCAAACGGCTGCTTGAACGCCTGGAAGGGCGCGAATAAGATAAGTCTCAGCCATTCCGAGGTCCGGTTGGTGCGGGCGGGAAAGCCTAGAATATCAAAAGGGATGCCAAAGGCGCTGTTGGCATGGTGAGAATAATGGGCCCTGGCACCGATCTGAGTTTCTAGTAAATGAAGCAGCGTGGTCTTGCCGCTTGAGCCGGTAATGAGAATGATCCGGGGATGCCAGCGTTTTAGCCGGATGGCGGCCCAAAATCTAAAGTATGTCGCTGCCGGGAAAAAAAGCCAACGTTTAAGCTTTTGAATCATAAGTCATATTGTACCCGATAATGCCGGGTTGAAGTCGCTGGTACATGGGTATCCTAAGTCAAATTAAGTGAGCGGACCATGATGTCTTTGACCCGACTGACGAAGTTATGGGCTTCTTTGAGTTTGAGGAGGTAACATGGGGCCAGGTAGGCGGCGGCCCCGATGATGAGCAGAAGCAGGAACTTGGGCGCCAAGGTCATGAATCCGCGGTCGTCGGCGTAGAGCGGCAGGAGGCGGCTGACGGTCAGGTAGATAATGCCACCCATAAAGACGCCGGCCAGTCCCATACGCCAGGCGCCTTGCCAGATGGTTTTCTCTCCGAAGTCACCCTGGCGGCGCCTTAGTAGCCACATCAACACAATCATTTCTAAGAAGGCTACAATACTGGCGGCCATGGATAATCCGGATACACCGAAGTTTTGGGATAGGAAGTAGCTCAATGCAATATTGAGCGGGATGCTGGCCAAGCTTAGATACAGCGGCGTCCGGGTATCTTGCATGGCAAAAAATACCCGCGACACCAATAGAAACAGGCCGGTGAATACCACGGTGCCAGCAAACCAGCCGAGCGTGTTAGCAGTGTCAACGTCACCAAAGCCATACAAGAGCCGCACTAGGTAACCGCGGGTCACCACCATAAAAATAGCGGCCGGGACGGCCAGGAATAGAATAAGACGAGCGGTTTGCACATAACCTTCAATTAGCTCGGTCCGGGCTCCTTTGGCGGCTCGCGAGGCAAGGAGCGGGAAAGCCGCCGTAGTGATAGACCCGGCAATTAGCACTAAGGGGACGTTTTTGAGGTTATTGGCCAGTGTAAAGGCGGTAATGGAGCCCTTACTGAGTAAAGAAGCAATGACAATCTCAACTATGTAGTTGACCTGCTCGGCGCCCTGGTTGATGCCTCGTGGCGCCATCAGCTTGAGCGTCTGCCTGACACCTTGTAAACGAAAGTTGATTTCCGGACGGTAGCGAAAGCCGAGTCCGTAGAGGCCAAGCCATTGCAGAAGCGCCTGCAACACAACACCGATGATGACTCCCCAGGCAACTCCGTAAACCGAATACTCAGGCGCGAGCCAGATGATGCCGGCAATGATACCCAGATTGTAGAACACTCCGGCCAAGGCAAAGATAAGGAAGCGGTTAAAGGCCTGCTGCACGCTGCCGAGCACACTGGAAATAGCAAAAAAGACCGGAGCGATGAGCATAATACGCGTCAGCTCGACGGTAAGACGCTGTTGCTCAGGATCAAAGCCGGGCACTAGCAGCTTGGTCAGCGGACCGGCAAAGATAGCAATAATAACGCTGCCGACTATCGTCGCGAGCACCAAAATATTGAACAGACTGGCAGTCACCCGCCAAGCCTCGTCCTGCTGTTTCTTTTCGAGATAACCGGTGAGCACCGGGATGAAGGCGACTGCAAAGGCGCCAGTTACGAGCAAGGCGAATAACAGCTCGGGCAAGCGGAAAGCGGCGTAGTAGGCGTCGAGCAGAGGGCCTTTGCCAAAGTGGCCGGCCAGCAGCCGGTCACGTAGCAGGCCAAGCAGACGAGAGACCAGGTAGGCTACCGAGATAAGCATGGCGGCGGCGCCGACTGTCTGAGCCGCTGTGGCCCGCCCGAGAATCCGCTTGGCCTGGTTTACCATGTGCTACGCTGCCGCTGGGCTCCCGGAGATGTCTGGTCCGATTTCTTGACCAGGAACGTCAGGTTCGCGCGGGTCATCTTTCTTGGGTTTAGCGGGACGCGGGCCGACCAGTTCAATGAACTCTTCCTTGTCAATGACCTCGTCTTTGACAAGTTTGGTGGCGATCTTGTCGACTTTGGTGCGGTGCTCTGTAATAACCTTCTCGGCCCGCTGACCGGCCTCATAGATGAGCGCTGCTACCTCCTCGTCGATGATCTTGGCGACGTCTTCCGAGTAATTACGCTGCTCACCTAACTCCCGGCCCAAGAAAACAGCATCGCTCTGAGAGCCAAATACCCGGTTAGGTAATTTTTGACTCATGCCGTAATCCATGATCATGCTGCGGGCCAGTTGGGTGGCCTTTTGCAAATCGTTGGAGGCACCGGTGGTAATGGCTGTCGCGCCAAATACGACTTGCTCAGCAAAACGGCCGCCTAGCATATGGGCGAGGTCATCCTTGAAATCGGCAATGCTGTTTAGGTGGCGGTCTTCATCGGGCAGAGTCCAGGTAAACCCGCCGGCGCGGCCGCGCGAGATGATCGAGACTTTGTTAACCGGATGGCAGTTGGGCAAGATATGAGCCACGATGGCATGACCGGCCTCGTGGTAGGCGGTAATCTCCTTTTCGGCGGCGTTCATGACGTGGGTTTTGCGTTCCGGTCCCATGAGGACTTTCTCGAGTGATACGGTCATGTCCTTCTGGTTGATCTTCTTCTTGTCTTGCCGGGCAGCAAAGATAGCCGCCTCGTTCATGAGGTTCTCCAGGTCGGCGCCACTAAAGCCGGGCGTCTTTTTGGCGACCTCGTCGAGGTTAGCGTCTTTATCGAGCGGTTTGCCTTCCGAATGGACTTCCAGAATAGCTTTGCGGCTCTTGTAATCGGGCGAGTCTAGAGTAACACGGCGGTCGAAACGGCCAGGACGCAGGAGGGCCGGGTCAAGGACGTCAGGCCGGTTGGTGGCCGCCATGACGATGACGTTGGTGCCTTGCTCGAAGCCGTCCATTTCGACCAGAATCTGATTGAGCGTTTGCTCGCGCTCATCGTGGCCGCCGCCCATGCCGGTGCCGCGCTGGCGGCCGACGGCGTCGATCTCATCAATAAAGATGATGCAGGGTGCGTTCTTCTTGGCTTTCATGAACAGGTCGCGTACGCGGGAGGCACCGACACCCACAAACATTTCCACAAAATCCGAACCAGCGATACTAAAGAACGGTACGCCGGCTTCACCGGCTACGGCTCGAGCTAACAGCGTTTTACCGGTTCCAGGAGGGCCGTATAACAGGACGCCCTTGGGGATTTTGGCTCCCAGTGCCTCGAATTTGGTGGGGTATTTGAGGAACTCAACAATTTCGGTTAGCTCCTGCTTGGCCTCGTCGGCGCCGGCCACCTCTTTGAAAGTGACTTTCTTCTTATCGGTGCCATATAACCGGGCCCGGCTTTTGCCAAAATTCATGGCTTGGTTCCCTTGCCCTTGGGCCTGGCGCATCATGAAGTAAAAGAAACCAATAATCAGCGCGATTGGGAGCAGGGTCAGCAACAGTTGCAGCCAGATATTTGATCCGCCCTCGCTCGACTTGGGATCAATGACGACCTTCTTGGGGTCAATGCCATAATCTTTAACTAAGCTGGTGCCGCTCTCCTTGTAGGCCACCTGTTTAGCTGCGTTTGAATCCTTGAGAGTGGCAGTTAGCTTGTCGCCGTCGACTTCAATCCGTTCAACCTTGCCAGACTTGGCTTCATCTACGAGCTGTGACAGTGAAACATTTTCGGTGCGCGTCGTGGGCAACGTTAGCACCAAGAGAACGGCCGCCACTAAAATGGCGCCCACCAGAAACATGAAACTCCGGGTACTTTTCTTCATCTTCATATCATCCTACTTTCGAAATACCCATACAGTATACGCCGACATTAGTCGCCGTGGCTAGCGCTAGGACCGATAAAGCAAGGCTCCGTCGCGCGTAATTTTTACGCTAATGCCCTGACGCAGCGGGCGGCGGCGTCCCGGTTTGGCGGTTTTGGCAAAGACTGCCAGTTCCTGAACCAAACGTGATTCCAGCTCAATACCCGGTGCTAGCGTTTGGGTAATGTTGATAATGAGTTCGGCTAGTTCTTCGAGACTTAATTCTAAAACGAGCGGCCTGGGAAGCAGCTCCCCGTCAGTATGAATGGTTTCCAGCTGGTGATCAATATCCTGATTGAGCCGGCTTAGCCGGCGGACCAGTTCCAGGTATTGTTCACGCCAGGGGGCTTCGGCCGCGGGCAGGAGCTCGAGACGGATAAAATTACGCGGGTTAGACCGGTCGTCGTTGGTGGAATCTTCGCGCCATAATAGCTTATGCGTATGGGCGTACTCCCGGACCTGAAGTCGCGGAATGCCCAGCAAGGGGCGGAGGATGCGGCTGCCGGCCGGCATGGGCGCCAGGCCCCGCCGGCCTGACCCCCGGGCCAGGTTGAGCAAGCTGGTCTCGAGAAGATCGTCCTGGTGGTGGGCCGTTAAAATGCCGTGCGCATCATAGTAATGGCGGACGCGCTCCAGGAACCGGTGCCGCGCAGTGCGGGCCTGATCCTCGCTGGCCTGGCCGAGCCGGCCTTCGGTGGTGGCGAAAGGCCAGCCGTAACGAGCGGCGGCGGCTTTGACCAGATGGCGGTCGGTGGCAGAGTCTGAGCGCAGGCCATGATCAAAGTGGGCCACAACCAGCTGGTAGCCGCGCCGGCTAGCGGCGGCTGTGACCAGATCTAGCAGTGTTATCGAGTCACAGCCGCCAGATACGGCCACCACGTACCGGCCCGGCTTGGGCCAGACAATCTGATCAAGCACGATCTAGCCGCCACAAGCGCTAAGAAGCATCGGTACCAGATTTGTAAACCGTTTTTTGACCGCCTGGTCCGACGGACGGTCCTTTTGGACGAAAATCACTACATTACCTACTAGACGGTTAATTTTGGCTAACTCCTCCTGCGACTGCCCGCCACCGGCCTGGCTAGCAGGGCTCGGGCTGGGCGTTTGTCCCTGAGTACCACTATGGTTGTGTGGTCGTGGAGTGGGGCTATTGCTGCTTTTGCCAGGCGCGGGTGTCGGCTGCGTACTTTTGGCTGGCCCCGGGGGGGCCTGCGTTTCTTCGGGAAAACTCGTGGCCGAGGCTGCCGGAACTAACCAGCTCCATAACCCCGTCGATGAGGCTGACGATGCTGTCACTTTCGGGTGGCCGAAGAACACGTTAAGGTCTTCGTTTAGAAACTTATTCCAATCGCGCTCACGGTAGCTGCTGTCATCGCCCGTATAGATGTAATACCGGGCATCTTGGGGTGCTTGCGGCAGTACTTTGCCATGAACTGGCACATTCGTTACGCCAGGCAGCTTGTCAAACCGGTATCCGAGACTGCCGGGCAGTCCACCGCTAAGATTCCAGCCGTAATTTTTGAGTAATAAAGCGCCCGTAACGTGGTCCCAGTGCACATGCACGAACTGGTCGACTCTATCATGAAAATGAACCGGCTCTTTGGTTAGTTTTGCGCTGCAAACATCGTGGTTGAGTGGCGTCTGAAAGGCTTTATCGCCAAAATTAACCGGTTGGCCATCGTTGATGAGTTGCATCCGAAAATGATAATGCGTAGACTTAGGCGCCCGAATAGCTGCCGGCGACATGGCATGGGCGATGCCGGCCAGTACGGCTGCTACGGCGAGCCCGACTAACACTACCGCCACGACCCAGCGCAGGATTAAGGTTGTGCGATCGGGATGCTTGCCGAACAGATTGAACTTCTTGGATAGTGCTTCCATGCCCCTAATAATACACGATCTATACAAGTGCCGATTGTTGAGTCATAATTTCGCACATCGTCCGGCCAACCCAAGGAGCGGAAATGACTAGTGGCGATATGATCAAGATTGTGGTTGCAGTTCTTCGAAAAAAGCATTCCAGTCCCCGCCAGATTATGAACAACAGCCTAAGGCGATTAACGACTGACCACGCCTTTAACCGGCATTTTATGGGTATGATTGGTAGCTGCTGCCACGCTATGGGTGAGGACCGTGAGGCTCTGACCTGGTATGAAGAAGGCGCCAAGCACGCCCCTAATTACGCGGCCGGACTGACTCTGCGCAGCATGGCGGAGTGCCACCGGTGCCTGGGTGAATACGAAACGGCTGAGGCTCTATTGGAAGAGTCATTTGACCTTCTGCCCGCTAGGCAATATTACCAAGAGTATCTCATTACACTCGGTTTTAGAGGGCGGCTGTTGGTATCGATGGGCGCACTAGCAGACGCTCTGGCACACTTTGCGGTGGCCGATGATCAACGGGCCGGGCCACATGCACTACATAATAAGCTCCACTATGCTACGGCATTATCCTGTGCCGGGCGGCGGGTTGAGTGTGTACGGGTTATTGGTGAGGCGCTGGTGCTTATACCTGAGCACGGCACCCGGGTGGACCTGGGCCGGGCCCTGGTTATCCGGTATGGTGGCTGGCGGGCTGATAGCGCCGTGACGCAAGGCCGTGACCTGGCCCGGCGGCTGCGCAAGTGGGCAAATCGTACGGAGCGAGCGGAGGAGCCAAGATGACTGCCTACGATATCTTTGTAGACGAGGGTGACAGGCTGCGGGAGCGTGTGCATAAGCCGGCGATGGCGATTGACTACTACGAATGCGCGCTGGCACGCGGGGGCCCGCGAGACCGGCATTGCGAACACATGATTGGTGTTTGCCTCCAGATGACGGGCTGGTACGAAGAAGCAATTGTGCGTTACAAGAAGCTCCTTCTGCGCGCCTTCGGCACGGAGCTGTCCGCCATACTCCGTGATATGGCCGAGTCCTACGGTGCGATGGGTGATCTCCAGGAGGCACAGGATTGCATTAACCGCTCATTGTTGATTTTGTCGGTGGACCAGTATCCGGCTGAACATGCGACAAGCCTGGGCTTCTTGGGCCGCCTGCAAGTAAGGCAAGGCCAATTGGATGAGGCGGTTACCACCTTCGAGATAGCAGATCGGGAATTGCACCGGGCCGGGGCTCATAAACGTGAGCTGTATAACAAGCTTCATTATGCTAGCGCCTTGTCCCGGCTCGGGCGGCATGACGACATGATGCGGGTAATCGGCCAGGTGCTGACGCTGATACCGGACCATGGCTCCCCTGCTCATTTGCGCCGGGCCAAAGCCCTGCTGTTGGGTGGTTGGCGGGCCGAGGCAGCCTTGTCGCGTATCCGGCGTGCTCCGCTGACGGTTCGGCAATGGCTCGGCATGCTGCTAAGCGGGCTGCATCGTTCAAGTAAGGCGTGACGACACAGCTCCCGATGAGGCCTTTGGCTTTGTTGGGAGCATTTTTCATTTGGGGGTATTTATAAAAAGAGGGCCCCGCCAAAAGCAGCGGGGCTCCACCTTGTGGTGTTACCGGCTGCCCCTGGCGGGGCGATGCCTTACGGCATGGGGTCGGGGGCGGTTTCGGTCGTGAACGTCAGACGCTGGCCACCGAACCACAATATGCCCACGAGCCGGCCATCCTCGAGCCTCACGCTCTCGATCTGAACTCCTTGATCGTAGTGCGAGGGGACGAGGCCCTTCAAATGTGCAAGCTGGGCCATGATGAGCTGGCCGACAGCGTCCGCCTGGCCGCCCATGAGCATTGCAGCATGGCCGCGAATGAGTTCACCCACGAACTTGACCAGGCTCGTGAACTCAGCCGAACTGTTGGACCGGCCGGTTGCGGTGTCTACGGTCCAGTCGGCGGGGATACGTGTGGTGGTGCTTGGCGCGTTGGTCATGACAACTCCTTGCGCTGGCCATGCTTCTGTGGGGGTAAACCCCAATGGACGTATGCATAATAGCATTATTTGTGTAAAAAGTCAAGTTTTGAACTGGCTGTTGTTTCAACCAGATTAAAAAGAGGGCCCCGCCATGTTTAGCGGGACCGGTAGATTAGTGATACGCGGACACTAGCTTTTGGCGCCAGCCGCCGTAGTTCTCGGGGTCTTGCTCGAATTCCACCCAGTAGTCCTGATAGGTGTTATTGCGGATGTAGCCGGCCACCATGTCACGCATCATGCCCGTAGTGACGCTCTGCAGTGGAATGTACTCCCCGATAAGGCACTCAGTGCAGCCGCACGAAGGTGGGTCGATGGCGGTGGGCACCAAATTGCCCCAAGCATTGCGAAGGTGCCAGTTCGACTGATCGTGCTCGTCGAAAGCCCGGGTGGCTGCTTGGTCGCTCTGATACAGAAGCTTGAACCCGGCCGGCCAGGCCCCTTCGGGGTGTGTCACAAGGACTCTCATGACGGCCGTGAACGGTGCAACACCGTTGGCGAGGGCGGCGAAGAGCTGTGTGCGGGAACCCTCCGGTACATATTCGAACGGATTCCAGGATGGGGCCAGTATTTCCTGGACGTCGCGGAAGGATTCTTCCGTTTCCCTCCATGCTCTCCTATACCCGAAAGGTAGCAAGCGCTCGACGAGAAAGCTGAACATCTGTGCCTGCATGTTATCTCCTCGGGTGAGTACCTTGCAGATGATGCTGATAGATTTGAAAAGGGAATGTATTAATATGGCATAAAATGGGCAAGAAGTCCAGAGAGCTTGCCATGCAAGCAGGTAAAAGTAAGAACCCCCGCCAATTGACGGGGGTTCCACCTGGTTAGGATGTATTGTGCCGGATTAGGATATGGCTGCTTTGTGAAGACAATGCCCGGGGACGACGTAGTCCGCGGTGGCGCCGTCAGTAGCAAAGCGTACCTTGACGCACTCCCAGGTATCGAAGCTGTAACCTCGCCCTTCGGAGTTGACCCAACCTTGTTCGCGGTTGATGCTCCTGCAGGTGTAGACGTCGACGGTGTTGCGGGCGCCGATGTAGGTGTCACCGGGAGCCAGCTCGCCGTCGTCCATCACGAGCAGGACGCCATCGAGATCGACGACTTTGCCCTCACGCAATGCTACGAGCGTCTCATGCCCATCATGACCAGACACGGTGCGTCTCCTTTCTAACATGAGTGCTGGATCGGCATCAGCCGTGTGACGGTGTGGTCCTGCGGGTAGCAGTTGATGCACTCGCCCGGCTCCAGCAGAACCGCCATGCATTTGTCGCCTTGGCACCACCAGCGATATGGTTGCGGGTATGCTTCGGGCTCACAGCACGGTCCTGTGCATGGACGCTGGAGGTCACTGTGAGGGTACGGATCAACATAGCCGTTGGGCGTGAAGCCGGTGGCATCGGGCAGGACACGCTCGAGGGCGGCCACAATTTTTCCTTCCTGTACGAGTGCTCAAAGTGAGCACTATGCTATCCAGATGGATTAATTATTATAGCATATAAACTCTAATAAGTCCAATGTTGTTATGCGGTGGCCGACATAAAAAGTAAAAGCCCCGTCCTACTTGACGGGGCTCCACCTTATGCAGGTGTTGTGGATTGTTACCTAGTGAATTTTTGAACGAGCAACTTGTTGAGACCCGTCCAATCCCGCTGGTTGACGATCGACCCACGGCCCCAATGACCATGGTCCCGGTCGATTGGGGCGACGTAGGCTGTCTTCCAGCCCTGAAAATACTGGAGCGCGATGGTAATGATCAACACATCTTCATTGTAGATGCGGTAGTCGCCGGTCTTATCGTCAAGAGCCAGCTTCGCGAAGTCGTAGATCAGGCTAACCTGAGCGAACAGCTTATCGGCTAGCACGCGGTCTCCGCAGTCTAAGTACTCCTTGAGTACCTGGCCGATTGGATCCTGACTCATCTCATCAAGTGACCGCTGGCAGAACACGATTACGCAGGCGGCTGATTGATGTACAAGATCCATCAGTTCATGCCGATCGAATTCCAGCACTGACTTTGTTGTGAACACGAGACTCCTCGAAGAGTGCGGATGCGCAAAGGGCGCACGATTCCTAATCCGGACGTATATGTAATTATAATACAGTTGCTTCTATAAGTCAATATCAAAGCGATAAGTTGAAATAAAGTATGAGTTCTATGGTGGCTGCGGGTAGATTCGAACTACCGACCAAAGGCTTATGAGTCCTCTGCTCTACCACTGAGCTACGCAGCCATAATTTATAACCCGCCTATTATACCCACGAAAGCGCTTGGGGGCAAAGGTTCTTGTGCTCAAAGCTATTTTGGTGCGAGGGCCTGCTTGTCGACGCGGGCTTTTTCGGCTTTGGCTTCGGCCGGGGTGATGTCCTCAAAGTGGTTAACGATGAGCTCCTCTAGCGGGCGCCACATGCGCTTGGCCTCTTTATGAGTCAGGGTGGCGAACTTGATGAGGATGACCATGAGAAGCGTTAGGCCAGTGCACAAAATGGCCATCATGACCCCGAATAAGACCGAGCCGTTGTAGTCGATTTGGAGGGAGAAGAACAAGGTAATGAAGAATAGTACGGTGCCGACCAGCCATTCATGGCTGTAAACCCGGGTGGCAAACAGGTTGTTCATCGTATCGCGGTTGGTTAGGGTCTTGGCCAGGCGGTCGTAGATAACATTCATCACCGCCGCATCTTCGCCGGTGGCTTTTTTGGAGTAGTAGAGTAGCTCGTCATAGTACGGGTTGTCGGCTTTGACATGGGTGTTGCCGATGATGTCGTCGAGGTAGACGCGCAGTTTAACCTTGAGCTTGTGGCGGACCGGCTTGGATAGCAAGTGGGATTGGGTGAGGATATCGAGGATGGCTGTTTCCTCCTGGCGGACGGCGGCAATGAGGGCCGCAACACGGGATTTTTGAGCCGACAGCATGGGTGCGAAGTAATAACCAAACAGGAACGAATTGACGGAGAAGAGGGCTAGTTGGCCGGGAGTTAGCTTCATGGGCACGTTGAGCTGAATGAATACCAGGTAGAATACAAACAAAACCACCGCTATGGTGCTGATGCGAATTTTTAGCAATGATTTAAGCACAAAGGATCCCGTGACTATTGGTTCAAGCATAAGCTATTTGACGGTTGTCGCCAAGAGGGTTATGGCGATGACGAAGCCGAGTATGACCGTGAAGGTTTTGACGGTGCGTTTATTGACGCGGTGAGCCAGATGCGAGCCGGTGTAGCCTCCGACTATGGCGCCCAGGGCCAGCGTGGGGACGATGGCCCAATGCACGAAGCCGCCGGCGATGAAGTAGACCACGGCGGTGAAGTTGACGATGAGCGACAGGGAGTTTTTGAGAGCGATGTTCTCGTAGATGTCCTTGATGCCGACCAGCGCCAAGCAACCTAACAGCAAGATGCCGATACCGGCGCCGAAGTAGGCACCGTAGATGGCAATGACTAGGAGCAGTGGCACAAACATGATGCGCTGGGCTCGGCGGTCCAGGTGAATGCGCTGGAAGAAGCCGGTGATTTGCTCCTGGAACTGGAGAATTAGTGAGCCGGTGATAATAAGGAGCGGGACGATGAGGTTGAAGGTTTTTTCGGGAGTATGCGTGAGGATAAAGCTCCCGATAAGGCCGCCGATGAGCGCTGGAATGATGAACAGCTTGATCCAGGATTTGACCTGGACTAGTTCTTTTTTGTAGCCAGGCAGGCTGGCCAGGATTCCGGGCCAGAGCGCTACGGTGGAGGTAGTGTTGGCCACGATGCTGCTATTACCCATTAGTAACAAAAATGGGTAGGTAATGAACGTGCCGCCACCGGAAATGGCGTTCATGTTGCCAGCGAGGAATCCGGCCAGGATGGATAAAATGACTTCGGTTAACACAGGTTAGGAAAGTTCTGCGATAACTTCTGGAAGCTCCAGGTAAGGTTTTTCGCCATCGAGCTCGCCGGACATATGTTTGGCACCAGGTTTGATTATGAGTTTTGCGCCTAATTCGGCTTTGAACCGGTGGCCGTATTGCGCTGATACGTAAGGGTCATTATCCGATTGGATAGCGACAAACCCGTGGGCGCTCTTGGTTTTGATTTGCTCGAAGTTGAGATGCCCTTCGAAGAAGTTTTCGAGCTCTTTGAAGCCGATTTGGTCGGTGTAGCCGCCGACTAGTATGACCTTGCCCACCTGCTCCCCATCGCCGAGGGTTTCGAGGTAGCGCATGATGGTGACGGTACCGATGCTATGGCCGATGAGGACCAGTTCGTCATCCGGCTGGCCTATGACCTGCTGGAGGTGTGGCAGCCAATTATCGAGCCGGGGTGCGCCGGTGTCGGGCATTTCGGGAACGGTGACTTGGTAGCCGTGTTTTTCTAATTGAGTTTTGGCCCATGGATACCAGGAATAACCTGGATTTCCGCCCCAGCAGTGGATGATGATAGCTCGTTTCATGGTTTTATGATAACAAAAAGGCCGGCGCTTTGGGCGCCAGCCGGGTACGGAGCTTACTAGCCTAGTACTGTTTGATCGAGGGCCAGCGGACGGTCATGACCACTGTATCTTCAATGGCCCGCCATTTATGCTCAACTCCTTTACCCCACATAACAAAGTCACCCGGCTTGGAGAGCACTACGGTTTGATCTGGGAATATCATTTCCCACTTTCCAGAGACGAGGATGCTTAATGTGGTGCGGGCTTCACCGGTGACCCACTCCGGCCGTTCTTCGCCGGCTGGATGAATTCCCCATTTGACCTCAACGTCCTTGGTACGTCTAAGGCCAAGTGATTCATCAAAAAAGCTGCCGATAAACCAGCCTTTGGTTGAGTCGGCGGCCGCATTACCGACTTGAATGCTTGAATGTCCGATCATGGCTCCCACAATACCATAGCCTCGCAGGCGGTGGTAAAATTACGTCAATGAAGGGAAAAAGATGAGAGAACACGAAGCATATGACCGGCTGGCTAATTCGATGGCGGAGGCCGGGATTGTAAAGTCAAATATGTTTGGGATGCCGGTGTTGAAGCTGGGCAAGAAACCGATTGCCGGACTGGCTGATGACGGGATTAACTTTAAGCTGCCGGTGGGTAGCCCAGCGTATGACCAGGCGCTGGCAATGTCCGGAGCGCATTTGTTTCAGCCGGAGATGCATGGCAGGAAAGGCCCGGTGATGAAGCAATGGGTAGTGGTGCCGTTTGAGCATGAGGCGAGCTATGCGGACTTGGCCGTGGCATCGATGAAGTTTGTACAGTCGGAGCTGTAGATGAAAAAGATTAGCGGTTAGGCTAATCTTTTTGATGATAATTGCTTGGTAGCGGGGGCAGGATTCGAACCTACGACCTTTGGGTTATGAGCCCAACGAGCTGCCACTGCTCCACCCCGCGTCAACCTGAACAATTTAGCAGGAATTCGGCCGCTGGTCAAGGCATGTTGCGCTGGCTAGGAACTAAAAAGACCGGTAACGAACTTTCGTTCATCACCGGCCAGCCCATCAGCATTGAGGAGCGTTGTTGATTGCGTTCATGTGATGTCCCCAGCTATTCCTGAGCTGATCATAGGCTTCTAGCTGGTTGTTTTGTTCCGACTGGTCCATGCCGGTCCAGAACGGAGCCGAGAAGAAGTCGCCTTCTGACCACATGTCGTTGCCGCCTGAGTCCTTGTATTGGCCCTCTAGTCGGTATTCCCCATCGGTGTTCTGCGTCCAATGCCGCCAGGTAGGGGTTTGGATTTGGGTGGTCGGTCCATGCTCCCGAACGAAAAACCACAGATAACTATGGTCCCAGGGCTTCACATAAGTCCTGTAGTCCGGCCCTGGCGTCCAGCAGACATCATTTGGCGTACTAACCGCCTCATTGTGCACCGGAGCGGGTGGCGGGGCCGGCGGAGCTGCTGGCGCGGGTGTTGACGATGCCTGTACCGGCTGAGCCTTCTGGACGGGAGCAGGAATGGGCTCTGCCTTGACCACTGGCTGCGTGTCAGCAACCGGGGGCGGAGGCGTGGTCACAATATCACTTGCCTTGTCACCCGGAGTACACGGCTCGAACCAGACCCGGATATCAGCGTTGGCATAAGGAATACTCAGCATTGCCAGGTTAGCCCGCCAGACGTCATTGAGGCTGGGGTCCTCAGTGAGCTTGAGGAGCACACCCAATTGTGCCAGTGCGTCTACCCGGGTGAGTATCTGATTAAGCGCATCCCGATTTGGGATGGTTACTCCGATGCAGTCGTCTTTGAGAGCATCTTGGAAGAGTTCATTGCTAATAATGATTCCCGTTGCGGCAGCTGCTATACCGGCAGCCCCCTTGAGCTTTGCCGGCGTTATGGATGACAATACCACATCGCTTAGTAGCGAAACGCTACCGCCGGCCGTAACAGCACCCGAAGCACGCACTATGACTGTGCCTATAATAGCGCTATCGATCAAGAAGTTGAGCTGCGTGGCTTTTAGGGTGCCAGCGCGGTTAAACCGAAGCTCTAGCCCGTTAGTGCCTGTATAGTAGCGGCCCCACCCCGGGACGTATGTGGGCTGGTCATCCGCCTGAATCGGTAACTTATGGTTAACGATCTGGTTATAGATATAGGTAGAGTCGAAGGACTCCACATCTGGCGTGTTGTCAGCAGCATTCGCAAATACTGAACTTCTTCCTACCAGGACAATCATAAAAACCGCGGCCACTAAAGCCGCTATGCTAATGCCAATCCTGCGCTGAATCATTTCAGCCCCCAATAGATGTCGGATGGATGTGAAAAAACACCGGGCTTTCCCGGCATATATTATGGTACGTGCTTATACTGTGATTGTCAAGTTTTGAGCTTCGGACGGAGAGCGTAGGCTACACCGGTGGCAGCTAATGCGAGCAGAAGCCATAGCAAGCCGTTTTGCTCTTGCAAGAGTCCGTTAATAAGGACCGATACTCCCATGCCTAATACAGCAACTCCGATAAACCAGTATTTCGCCTCATTTCCACCAGAGAAGCCTAGATCGGCTGGTCGAGGATGGCGGAATTCTGAGGCAATATAATAAATACTAAAGCCGAGAAAAAGGACAATGTATTCCAGGGGGCCCCAAATAGTCCATTTATCCGGGTTATTCGCATACCAGAAGATTAAGGTAAGCCACAAAAAGATAGGCATGCGCCAGATCGCCCGGTGGGCCGGAGCAATGTATTGATAAATTGAGGAAAGCGTCTGGTTCATGCTGATGCACTTATACAGTGTTAGCTTTGTAAAGGCAAATTTAGGACTTCAAGCTACCGGCTTCGGACGGATAGTGTAGGCTACACCCGTAGCGGCTAATGCCATTAGAAGCCATAACAAATCACTTTGTTTATTCATCATCACGTTAACAAGCAACAAAAGCACTGTAATAATAACGGCAAATCCTGCGAACCAATACCTCGCCTCATTTGGTGCAGAGAGCCCCAGTTCATTTGGGCGCGGATGCCGATACTCTGACACAACATGATAAATGCTGAGTATGATGACAAATAAATAATATACCTGCGCGTCCGCCAGGGTACGGTAACCCGGATTGTTGGCGTACCAGAAGATAATGCCAAGCCAGAAAATAATATCTAGTCGCCAGATCGCCCGGTGGGCCGGAGCGATATATTTGTAAGCGGTAGAAATGGTTTGGTCCATAATTATATTATACATTAATTACTATGCAATAGCAAATTTTGGGCTGTCAGTTATTGGCTTGGGGCGGAGGAAATAAGCTCCTACTGCGACAAGCCATATTAGTGCTAGCCAAGGTAAGCTGGTCAGGAGATGATCACGCTGGATAACCAGACAAACGATCGTAAAGCTCCCGTGAATCCAGATTAATGATTTTATAAATTCTTTGGAAGATTGGGACACGCCAAGTTTATCCGGTCGAGGGCGTTGGTATTCGTGGATAATATTTGCCAGTTCAAGTCCCAGATAAACCACCACGACAAATGAAAAAAAGCTCTCCGGCTTATAACTGCCCGATGCCAAAGCATATTTCCAGAAGAAACCAGGCCATAGCAATATGCCAAAGCGCCAAATCGCGCGGTGGGCCGGAGCGATGTGTTGATAGATTGAGGAAAGCGCTTTATTCATGCTGACACACTTATACAGTATTAGATTCGTAATGGCAAGTTTTCATAGGTGGACCGGCCCTTTGTCAGCAAACTACCGGCTTATGTTTGAGCTTGGGTAAGGCTTGGAGTATGCTAATAAGTGATAATAGTGAGTGATAACATGAAGCGATTTCATCTGTTTGTTGCATCGGGGTTGGCGGCGCTGGCCCTTGTTCTGGTGCCGAGCGTTGCGCTCGGTTTTAGCCTTAAATCAGGCGATAATGTGACTGTAGCCAAGGGCGAAACGCACCGCGGCTCGCTGTATGCGGCCGGGCAGAATATCACCATTGACGGCGATGTGGACGGCGATGTGTGGTGCGCTGGTAACACCATAACCGTCAACGGTAGCGTGCGCGGTGACGTGCTGTGTGCCGGGCAGACCGTGACGATTAACGGCCCGGTTGAGGGGAATGTGCGGGTGGCCGCGCAGACCGTGGGGATTAACGGTACCGTTGGCCGCAACGTGTCTGTGGCATCGCAGACCTTTACACTAGGTTCCAGCGCGAGAGTTACCGGCGAGGTGGCTACGCTGAGCCAGGTCGGTACCATCAATGGTTCGGTGGGCCGGGACTTGTACGGTGCTATGGAGAGCCTGACGCTGGCGGCGGCGATCGAGGGCAGTGTGGACGCGCACGTGGACAACCTTAATGTGACCTCGACCGGCCGGGTGAATGGCGACCTCAACTACACCAGCGCTAAGACGGCGAGTGTTGGTGACGACAGGGTTGGTGGCAACATAAACCGCCACGAGCCGCCCAAGGAGCAGCAGCCGAAGGACTCACCGCGAGATGAGTTTCTGGGTTGGGTAGCCGGAGCCGTTTACTGGATGCTGGCCTCGCTGGTGATTGCGCTGTTACTGATCTGGCTTCTACCGCGGGCTGTCCGCACGGTTACGGGCATTATGGCTAACCGGCCGGGGCCCAGTATTGGCTGGGGCGTCGTGGTGATGTTTGTGGTGCCATTGGCAGCTTTTGTCCTGCTCTTCACACTTGTTGGCATACCACTGGCCCTGCTGGCGTTCGGCGCTTGGCTGCTTGCCTGGGGTGTAAGCGGCATACTTGTCGGTATTGCGGCCGGCCGCTGGATTCTTGGCCGGACTGACTGGCAAGAAGCTCGTGACTCGCTAGTGTGGGCTGCTGTCATAGGCATTCCTGCGACTATTCTGATATTTGCCATACCGATCCTGGGTTGGACTTTGTGGTTGGTGGCTACCTGGTGGGCTTTAGGCGCCCTTGGATTGAGCCTGCGTGAAGCGAGAGCCTAGCTTTTACCGCTCAGAAAATCGACCCATTGGGCAAAATTGGACTTCTTTTTGATGGCGGTGGTTGGCGATTCGGGAACCGGGGTGGGCGCTACTTTGGGCGCTGGCAGTATGACGACGGTCTCGTCCGGCATCTGCAAACCGAGTTTAGCGCGCGCCTCGCGCTCCTGATACGATTTGGTCTTGTAGTACTCGATGTTATACGCCAACGTGTCTTTTTGGTCCTGTAGCTGCGTGATTTGCTCTTGCAGGTCAGAAACTTGCTTGTTTAAGGTGTAATTCTTGGTAATGGTCTGGCCAAGAATCACGACCAAATATATGATAGCGGCAGCACCGGCTACGTTCAGGACGTTCACCAGGTTGAGCTCGAATTTAGGTAGGCCGGGCAGTTTCATATTTACAGTATAGTATACTGCTTAGGTGTCCAGGGGCCCGTAGCTCAGTGGTTAGAGCAGGCGGCTCATAACCGCTTGGTCGCTGGTTCAAGTCCAGCCGGGCCCACCATTGCAATTATTTGTGTTTTATGTTAATATAATTATTGTCTCGTACCTAATCCATCTCCCACCGACAGAGTGAGGTTCGTAATGGACCCAACCAAGAAGCTCCCCCGTAAGGCGAAAAAGGCCCTGAAGCGCTTGCGCTGTCCTAGCGGCCCTACTCGTAGGCAGCATGCACGCGCTGCAGCTTTGCTGCGCAAAGGTTTGCGCATTACGACTGGGCATGTTCGCTGGAGCACTGTGGAGGACGACAATGTTCACATCATGATTAGTGAACACTTCCGGCCTGACCTGCCACCTATCCAGCAGACGCTGGATGAACTCATCGCTGAGCTGTGCAGCTACGGCTACTCTTACGATGGCGGCTTTGACAGTCCGCTCAATTGGGCGGACGAGTACGTGCTGTACTTGCCGCTGGTGGCCAAGTGCGACCACTGTGGTCATTTCATCCCGTACAAGCAGATCAGCGCTCAGTGTAACCGCTGTCCGGAGTGTGACACCCTGCTCTTCGAGTGGCTTGCGACGGGTACGGTCCAGCATTTCCAGCGCGTAATGCTCTGGCAGGGGCAGGAGTATCCACATGATTTCGAAGACGCGTTGCCGGTGCCGTCCATCCTAGTGATCCTGTACGACCACTTCGGTGTCGAGCGGCCGCGTCATCCCATTCCTACGCGAGGCCGACGCTACAGGCGTTACCTGCGATGGGTTGAGCGGCAGAACGCCATTTACCGGCGCATTGCCGACCGCGAGTTTGCGGAATGGCATGACCAGAGCATGATGGATTGGCTTGATCGCCAGTACGAGGAGCTCATGGAACGCCATTCTGAGCTTCAACCTGTTGTCGTGACCGACCACCCGCCCCGCTAGCTATGAGCGAACCTCGCAGCCAGCGGGGTTTTCACTTTGTTTTGTGATTGTTACTTCGAATCTGATCTGGCCCTCCAAGCATAAGCGAAATGACCTCTGTATTATGTTCTTTTCTCGTCATTATGAGATACTCCATAAACAATGCCGAAACACAAGCATTACAAACAGATGCGTAGACGTTGGCGTCGGTGGCGATATAAAAATACATGTTTTTTATTGCTAAGTCTCGTTTTGTTTTTCATCCTTGCACAGACACCTTTCGTAGATAGTATTATTGGCCAGATTGGTAACCTGGGCTATCTCGGTGCCTTCATTACAGGAATATTTTTTGTTTCTACTTTTACGGTTGCTCCTGCGGCGGTTGTCCTATATCATCTCGCCGACAGCCTACACCCTATTGAAGTAGCACTTCTTGCTGGCCTCGGAGCAATGGTGGGTGATTACATTATTTTTCGTTTTATGAAAGATAGAGTTTTTGACGAGCTTCAGCCATTGTTTAGTAAAATTAATCATCCTTACCTAAGAACACTTTTTAAAACTCCACTATTTGCCTGGACGCTACCTGTGATTGGAGCAGCTATTATTGCCTCTCCGCTCCCTGATGAGATTGGAGTAAGTATGCTGGGGCTATCTAAAATACGACGCTGGCAATTTTTCGTAGTAACCTTTTTGTTGAATGCTGCAGGAATATTTATCGTTGTTGTAGTTGCCAGACTGTAAACGTACCTGCCTGAATTTGTCTCTGAATTTTAGTTGCGATAGCGCGAATTAAAGAATTTGACAATACGTTGGGTAATTTTTGCTCATACAACAACTTAGAATTTGTTGATATATTTGAGCCATTTTCAAAGGCGGAATTAGAATCTGAGTTATTGCCGGATAGTGTCCACCCCAATGATGAAGGTCATCAGCTCATAGCCGATTTAGTGGCGTCAAGACTGGCGGTATTATTACAAGGCAGCTCAAAGAGGCTGGTAACTTTGTAGTTGTGCAAAGCGATCAGGGTCAGTGCTCCGATGATTTTGACAAAAAAAGGCCCCCGAAGGGGCCGGCCGGCGGCAGATGCCGTAGGCGTAGGTAATTGTTCGATAGCTTCTGTGTCCTCGGGACACACAGAGTTGCAGCCATCTATCGCTCGTTCCCCGACTTAGCGGGAGGCTTGGCGAGTACCCACGGTTCCGAGTTGCGTCCCGGTTCCGCTCTATAGGGTGCGCAATGGCGCTAGAACCTTACCCGAGAAGTATCCCCTCTTGGTGCAGCGGGGAGGCCCTTGATGGGCTGTGCTGCCTCAGTTTGCCTAAGACTGAGCGTAGGCCTTTGGGCGGCTCACATGCGGAGGAGCTACCTCCTGACATGTTCCCAATGGGCATTCCAACCCGCTTACGGGCGAGCAACACTGAATCAGTGTCAGCCGTGGGAATGCACCACGGCACAGCAGTCGTTTCCGGCTCTTAGCAAACGGGACAGGCGACTAACCCCTGGCCCGGCTGAGTATGACAGCACCACGCAAGGCACTGACCGCACCTCTCAGCAAGGTACGATATGCAACGGCACTTACCTCAGCCCGAAGGCGGAGGTGCGGAGGGTCCCGCCAGACTGGAGTACCGTTTTTACTCATGCAGCAGGCGGTGGCAAGTGCGCGCTTCGCCAGTGCCCTGGTGCATGTTTGTCGCTACTTGTGTAGCGTTAACTAAGCTTTTTGAGTAAAAGATCAATTAACGCTACACAATATTCTTTCAAGTAACATTTGGTATTCTATAATATGATTGTCATTGTGTCAACTAACTCACCCTGAAAAGGAAGTTTGATTGTACTTATGGAGCCTTTTTAATAATAATCACCCCGCAAACCAGGTTCGGCTGCGGGGTGGGTGCTGGCAGGTAGGCTTCATTTGAGGTGGCCTAGATCAAGAGCAAGCAGAGTTAAGGACGATATCGATTGACTGTCAGTAATTTCACCTTGACTTTTTACGCCTTGTGTGTTATTATATTACTGTTCGGATAACAGGACCTTAAACATCTCCAAGATGACCTAGCCCCAAGTGAGGAGTGGTCCAAATGACCGCCAGCACTACCGATGACCGTATGGCTGAGCTGAACGCCCGTTTCACGCCCCAGCGTGTGGATTTGAGTCTTCACGGCGGAAGTGTCACCATCACATTTTTGCTCGACGGCAGGTATTACACTGCCGAGCGCATCCGTCCAGACTTCCCTGCCGTGCCCGACGATGCCAAGCTGGTGTTTGCCGGTTCCATCTACTCCCCCGGAGGCGACAGGCTGGACGACCGGCGTCTCGAAGTCGAGAACACCGGAGTATCGCGGCGGTACTTCCTGCCTGAAGAGCGCTGCGAGTTGAAACTCATCCTAGACCTCCTCAGAAAACGCGATCAGACGTTTGGACCGGCTTTCCAGGCTTACCTCATCAGCTGTAGGCTGGACGATGTGGAGCCGACCAACAGGTCGTACTACGAGGCCCTCAAGGTCTTCACAACGGTCTGGCTGCGGCTCGAAAAGATCATCACCGGAAAATAGATTTCCACACCGCCCCGCCAGGGCGAGCACCACCCGAATGGGTGAGCCTCGCAGCCAGCGGGGTTTTCACTTTGCAGGCCTAACCAAGGTCTATTTCAATACGGACGGTTCTAACACCGGCTACTATCACAACGCGATTGAAGACCCGGTGGCCACCGGCTGCCGCACCTCGGGCAACTCAGTCCGGGCATACCTGGGCCCCGACGTGCTTCATGAGTACAGCGCCTACTGCGACCTATCCTGAATCTTGCACAGCGACAATGGCCGGCTCCCGCTTTGGGGGCCGGCTAGTTATTTTTGGACTTTTTGTTTATTTTATGCTATAGAAGTATAGTTTACTGGTCATTTACATCGGATGCGGAAGAAGGTAGCCATGACTATCCCGTGGCCTATCCAGGCACCGAGACGAGTGCGTGACACCTCGCTGGAGCTGCTGGTTACTAAGCTGCTGCGCCAGCCTGATGCCGTATCGGCTGCGCAAATAGCCGCGGCGGTTCACCGGATATACGGCTGGTTCGAAATAGCCGGGCCGATTCGCAACCAACTCCAGCGCCTCCTGGATGTTATGGACACGATCGACACGATCAAACAGGAGGTTGTGGGTTACCAGCATGCGTCAGTTATTAGCAATATGCTGGCGGTATCGCTGGCGCGGCTCGGCGCGGTGCGGTTACCTCTGGACGAGTCGTACCTGAAAGAGCTAGGGCAGTTCGTGGAGTCGCTCCGGCTGTCACAGTTCCACGGCTGGCTCTACTTCAAGGCGGGTAGCTTCTACAAGAGTTACGTGGCCCACCACTACGCTGTGCACCTACTGAAGCGGCAGATGCCGGCTGACGAGGAAGCGGCCGAACAGCTGGCTGCTGTGGGCATCAAAGACGGCGAGCGAGTGATCTCCGAGTTGGCGACGGCCTTGGCGGAGCACCGGGCGTATGGCGTGAAGCCCTGTTTGTTTCAAGACGGTATCTTGCATAGCAATGAGGACGCCTGGGTCTTCGTGGACGGCTATGACGTCGTACGTGACATAGACAGCGACGACCGTCTCGAGTTGACAAAGCCATTGGCGTTGGCAATTTTGGCTGCAAGGAGCGAAATTGGGCACCTTGAACCAACGAGGGTGGCGCACCGGGCTGAGAACCTCGACTACGCCGGCGTTGAATTCGACTTTCGGAGTAAGCTGATGGCCGCCATTGGCGTTGCCGGCGAGTTTACGACTGATGTTGGGATTGGCGCCGTATCACTGCGCGAATGCTTTGTTCAGGCGGACCGGACTGTAGCCTACACGCTCTTCCGAATTATTCAGCTACTGAGGCTGTATAACTTGATTGTACCGCAGTACGTAGCGCCTGGCTTGGCAGTGCCGGCCTGGCCGGTACTGCCAAAGGGACACCGCGAACGTGACGAGCACAGGCAGCGATGGAGAGCCGGTCTGCGCGACCTGGTGCTTCCCCGCCTGCGCGTGCTCGGGGATCCAGCAGCCGTACGGCTCGCTCTGCAGCGAGAAATGGCGGATGCTATGGCCGAGACGGAGCGTTTGGACCGTGAGCCGACGGCTCGTCACTCCGTAACCGGCTTCGTCCGCCCGCTACCGGCGGGGTGCACAGCGACCGAAAGGGCGCGCCAGCTAGCTTGGGAGGAGCGAGGAATTAGCTTATCTGAAGGCGAAACCTACGTCCGGACTCATCAGCGTGGTCAGGCGCCCAATCCGGCTTTAGGCCACAGGACCAAGCTTCGAAATTAGACCATGAGCTGGCCCCGCTGAAGTTTGGCGGGGTTTTTCTATTGCAATTGTCAATTAAATATTGTATTATATAGCGGTCCTAGATCAAAAATTCGGCCGATTGGACCACGATGACTGACCGCCCAAGTTTCCCGTACGCTGACATGGGCGAGTGGCGGCCCACTTTCGCCTTCGACTCGCTCAGTAATGACCGGCGGGATGAGGAGTTGCGGGCATTTGACCCAGACTTCCCGCTCCTGCATTTACTTGGGGACCTCGAACACGAACAATGGATTGATATGTTTGAGCCCTGGATGCACGCTGTCCCAAGTGAGGATGCAGCCTACTGCATCCTAATGCGCAAATCTTTCGAAGAATTGACACCTTATGAGCGTGAGATCTATTGCACACGCTGGGCGCGGATTGCCCAACACATCATCGAGACCGAGTGCCGGACCACGATCCGGCCGGTGCGGTTTGAGGCGATGGAGCGGCAGGAATGGGAGCAGACCACGCACTGGGTTTCCTATATGCTGTTAGCGTGGAATCCGGAAAAGGTGCAACGCTGGCGGGCATTGGCCCGCTTGCGCTACGCCGCGCTCAGTCCGGCCTACCAGGCCAGTGACCGGGATATGGCCCGCCGGTCGCTCTTGGCCGCCACTGGACTGTGGTTCGGCCCATGGGAATCTGATAAGGCGTGACACCACGTTTGCCTATCAACAGCCGCTGATGGCCCCGCTGAAGTTTAGCGGGGCCTTTATTTTTATGCGGCGCTGATCGTTGGCCGGGCCCACATTGTAATTATTTTGGTTTCGCGTTTTTATATATATGTTCGATTGTTTTCTCACAGAAGGGCAAGTAATGTCCGCTGAGGTAGAGGGTTACGGACTTCATTCGGAAGAGCTTTCCTGGCTAGCAAATACACTGCAGCGAAACGTGGTTAGGGACGCCAAACTCCTGAAAGATCTCAAAGGCGATGAGCTCACATCATGTCTCAAGATCTTTGCTGACGAAGTCGCTATCCTGAACCGGCTGCTCACCAGTAAGATTGTTCGCGTCGAAGATCGTATTGACCTCGTTTTGATTGTTCGCCATGAGCGCAAGATCCTGCTGACAAGCCGGCACAAACTGAGTGAGGCGGAATTTGATGCCTTACGACCAAACGTTGACTTCATTGATGGTTTCCTCAAACGGCTTTCACGCGTGGATTGGGAAGCTCTGGGCATACCGGATGCAACGTACGATCCTAGTTGGTACTGGAGAAGTTTCCGGATTACCGAAGCTGAAGCGATTGGTATGTTCTCCATGCGCCGTTTCATGGCCACGTACCCGGAACCCTACGAGTCGCTGGGTGTTGGTAGCGTCGTAACCTTTACGACAGAGCCTGAGGCTGACAATCCCTACTCGAAGATAGTCGTTGTCCGTATCACAAAGATATGTCCATGCGAGTTGAAATGGGAGGAAAACGGCCAGTCTGGCAAGATGTTCGAGGGTGAAGTCACCAGCGAGCCTTCGGACAAGGAGGGTGGTGATGAAGCCTTTGGATTCATATTTCCGAGCGGCCATGCCACCTTCGAGGATAGCAATCCGGACTCGAATTACACAGACCGTTTCATCCGGGCTGGGACGATAATGCTCGAACATGAGAGCCGGGCTCAGCCTGCCTAGCCCCGCCAGGGCGAGACCACCCGTATGGGTGAGCCTCGCAGCCAGCGGGGCCTTTATTTTGGCAACATTGGATTGTTATTCGCCTATAGTAGACAACTTTCATTTTTTGTGTTATGATTTAAAATCCTGTGCCTAGCTCAGGAAGCTAGCAAACCTCTGCTCGTACCCTGAAAGGATGGCTATGGCCTTCACCGTCAATGACCGCGTTATCGATTCCGACAAAGCAGTCCGGAGCATTGTCAACGACACCGTGTATTTCGCGGACGGCAGCTGGTGCAACGTTAGAACCGGGCAAGTGCACAACGGGGGACCGGGCTACATCAACCTCGACACAGACGTTAGCCCGGACCGAGTCACGCTCGGCCCTACCCGTTACCAAGCCGACCGCCTGATCCTGTCCCGGCTGAAGGCCGATGTCACGGTTGAAGTAGCGGATGTCAGCGGCTTCGAAGTCACTGTCACGGGTCCGGATGATCTGGCCAGGGCGGTGCGGTGCAATGTTGCCACTGGTACCGGCGAAACTGGCTCGGTCCTCCGAATCGACGAGGATTCTACCGCGGCGCGGCCGGCAAGCCTCAGTACCAGCAACATGCGGGTTGGCAGCCTCCGCTTTGGCAGCTTTTTCAGTCAAACGACCATCCAGAGCGGTCCGTCCGTTCAGGTTCTGGTGAAGGTGCCGCCGGGCACCTCCGTGAACGTGGACGGTGACTCGGGTGATGTCGTGATTGGCGATACTCACGGTCCACTGTTCGTGGAAGCACGTAGTGGCAATGTCACGGCAGGTCAGGTCAGCAGCGCTGACCTGACCACTCTCGCAAGTGGCGACATCGAGGTTGCAGCGGTTTCAGGACCGGTGACAGCCAAGACTAGGGCCAGCGGCGATATCAATATCTTGGGCGGCTCGGCCACCTCACTGGATGCCAATGTATCCGCCAGCGGCGAGATCGAGGTTGTCCGGGTTAATGGTCCGGTTGAGGCCGAGATCAATGGATCAGGTGATCTGACGGTTGTGTTTGGTTACCACCCGAGACTGACGGCCACCAACAATGGCTCCGGCGAACTCACAATCGATGGCACCGCCGGCACGGCCAACCTGAAGCTGAATGGCTCAGGAGACCTCAAGGTCAACATAGTCGAGGGCGAGATACAGAAGCGCCGCCGAGGTTCGGGCGACCTGATTATTGAGCGGCAGCTCTAACCCACCCCGCTGGGGCGAGATTTCACCTACTAGTGATCTCGCTCCGGCGGTTTTTCTTGGCATGTGCTGATGGCATTGACCGTTTGGCGGGGGCCCTATAAGATAGCGATTGTATTAAGAGAAAGGAGGTGATCCGTTGCCAAGTCCTAGATCTATCGGACAGGCCGGTTTGAGCGTTAGGCGTGAGGTGGCCGCGCGCTGACGTTGTTTCTCTAACGGCTGGCCGAGTTCAAGTAGGCCGAGACCACTACGCCCCGCTAATGTGCGGGGCGTTTCGATTGACGATAAGTGAAGTGTCCGTTACGACTGTGGCCGACGTGGTACAATCCATCATTTTACACTATTTTGCTTGCAAAGTCATAGGATTTATGTTATTATGTATGTGTTCGCATTTGCTCGCATCTGTAGTGATGCATGCTCGAGAGGACAACCATGTCCGTTTCAGTAGTTGATGCCCAGAACGTAATCCGGTTGGTGGCGGCTGAGGTCAACCCGGACGGCAGCCTCACAATTACTTTGGTTGAGGGAGACCGGTACTACCGCCTCCTGAACGTGACCCCAGATTTTGAGCCGGTCGACCCGAACGACAAGCTGACCCGGCCGAGGGCTTTCAGTGACGCGCTGCAGAGCCGGTTCACTACGATGGGGGAATGTCACAGCGCAGGGCAGTTCGGATACCAGACGTACGAGGATACAATTGAGATGTTTTACCTCGATCAACTGGAGTTACTGGCGCCCGGTGAGAGTTTAACCTTCGCTGAAGCCAGCCGCCGGGCGGAGGAGCGAATGGATTGCTACCCCTCCACGCCAACGGAGCTCATACCGGCGGCCGCTTACCACTGGGCCAAGGTTGCCGCGACGGCGTGGCATAGCCTGAAATCTCGACTCGGGGAGTAACAGTCCCCGCTTTTTGCCCCGCCAGGGCGAGACCACCCGTATGGGTGAGCCTCGCAGCCAGCGGGGTTTTCACTTCTGGCCGAGTATTTTATGTCTTCATTGAATTTGATGTTGCTTTTGTTCCCTAAATATGGTATTATATTGAGGTTTCTTTGACATCTAGCTTTCCGAAGGGAGCCAGAATGACTTCGTCACTGGATACTCAATACCTTGGCCGGCTCAGTAAGCGACTGGGTGACAACCTTTGGTTCATTCTAGCCCAGACTACTCTTGGTTTCGGCGGCATGTTTTTTGGCGCACTGGTCAACTTGCCTCTTGGGTTGGCCATGATTCTGGTCAGTTCCGTGATGGTAATGTTTACCTCGGATGATATGACGTTTACGTCGGCCAGGGCGTTCTGGAAGCGGCTAGTATGTTCAAGCCTGCTCCAGTTTGGCGCCATGGCGTTCTTTATGTTCATCCTCTATGCGATCGCTGCGAAGCCTTAGCAGAGGATGGCTGTGGATCTAGTCGAACTCTGGTATTAACCACGCGATTGGAGCTGGGAATGTTAGGCCGATGGAAGAGGCGGGCCACTACGCCCGCAGACCCGACCCCTGAGCAGCAGCCTGAAGCCGGCGCCGGGCCAGCCTTGAGTTTGTATCTGGCCAGTGGGCGCATACCCAGTGCGCCAACGTTGGCGTTGCTAATGAACGCCGATCGCGGCGGTCCATGGCGTAGCCTCGAAGAAATGGAGTCCAATGACTGAGAACGTGACCAAGGCGCCGAACGCAAGTGTCTACATGATGCACGAGTAACTACACTCCTAAGAGGAGAACCCATGACCGCATCACCCAGCCCGTTCCAAGTTGCGTTGAGCGCAATTGGAAGCAGCAACGACCCCGATAGTGCCATGCACCTGGCCGAGGGTTTCAGTGTCTTGCAGGCTCACGACGTGGAGCACGACAACCTCCGGGCGATCAAGATTCCAGTGCACATTATTGGAGGCACTCGGGCCGACCTTGAAGCCGCAGGCTTCGTCTGGCTTGAGGAGCCGGCCGAGAATCCCGGGCCGGCGGATTACGTGACGGTGGTGCCGCCGGAGGACTGGACGGTCGAGGTGCTAAGCATGTACCTCACCTCTATCCGGGATGAACGAGGCATTGAGATGGTAACGCTGTACGACAACCACCAGTTCTGGGACTCGTTCGCTAAGACAGAGGTCAAGAAAGTGGGGCGAAACGCCGCCTGGCGCCTCGAGCAAGACAATTCTGCCACCTTGGCCTCAGTGCGCTGGCATGCTTTCACTGCCGAGGAGCAGGCAATGGTCATTGCCACACTCGAGAATCTCCGTGACCGGGATGAGTCCACCCGAGCTGCCTACTGGCTGAAGCGCCTCAAAGGATCGTAGTAACCCCCGCCGGGGCGAGATTTCACCTACTGGTGATCTCGCTTCGGTGGGTTTTTATTTGAGGGGTCACTCAACTTGAGACGGGGCTACTATATTGGACATTTTACAATATTTATGTTATTTATTAGGGCATCCCGTTGGCCTACTATTTGGAGTGATAATGGCAATAGTGCATACGGAAGTTCATGAGCCCTTGTTTGGTTTGGCTGCCCGAGCGGCAAGAAAGCTCTTGCAGCTGGAGGTGGCTGAAGGTGTCTTCTTGGGTAGCGCGGAGCGTACTGATGGCGAAAATGACGGCTTCACTCTGTTCGTCTTGGTCGATGATGACGAAGCGGAGCTTTACCGGAAGGTTACTACCGGCGATGAAGACCCTGGAAACGCCGACTACCGGAAAAGTTACGCCGAGCTCAGCTCTTACTACCGGGGCTACTTCGGTGATGACGGCGAATTCGAAACTGATAGCGAGTACGCTTTACGGCGCCTGGGTTTCGCGACTCCCGAAAGTTTCTATAATGATATTCGGGACGAAATGCCGCTGAGAGAGCTGGAGATGCTGGAGCAGCGACTCTGCCTGGTACTGGTGGGTGAAGACTGGCCCGCAGACGCAGAAGCTGAGGTAATGGTCTATGAGGCCGAGTCTGGCGCATTCGTTGTGCGGCAGTGACCAGTCGTTTACGAGCCGAAGGAGCCGACATGGGGATCCGTGAGGACCAAATTTTTGGTCTAAATGCATGGGCGCAGAAGTTGGTCGGGGGCGAGAAAGTTCTCCTGTACACCGAGGAGGTGGTGCGGGTGTACCCGGACGGACGGCGCGAGACGCAGGAACCACGCCAGGTACTTGGCTCTACGGTGGCGCGGGAGCCGAGTGGCGAGCACTATTCGGGAATGTGCGAAGGTTACCCGCTTTATAAATACACCTTCCCGGATGGGCGGGTGTATGTCGAAGCGGTGCAGTCCATAGAGTACTCCTCGGGACCGTGTATCTTCCTGGCGCTTAGAAATGAGGCTGGTAATTGGATACCCAAATCACTTTGGCCGCGGGCCTATATGCAGGCCGCTTAGCGACTTAGGTGGTCAGAAAATCCATAGTATGCTCCGTGGGCCGACTAGCCTACACACCGGCCCCGCCGCAATTTGGCGGGGCCTTATACTTGCATAATTTTCGCATATGTGTTATAATGTATAGATCCGCACTTGGATAGGTTTGATGCTCCCTCTGAGCATTCACAGACCCCGGTTGATCCGGTTTGAGCGTCGTAGTTAGCTAGGCAATACTACCGGACAGGAAGGGACTACTATGGACTCCACCGATGGTGCACCCGTGGTACTGACGGTCAGCGGCGCGCAGCTGGCTGAGCTGCTCGCACTCCACAACCGCGTTGATGGAACCAGGTTCGCGCCAGTGATCTGTGCTGCCCAGTGCCGGGACCGGCAAGGCACCGTACAGGCTTGGCCCTGTGCCACCCGCAGGTTGTTGGACTTGATTGCTCCGGCTGAGCCGGAGTGAAGACCCCACCGCACTAACGTGCACAAGGCTCCGCCGCCAGCGGAGCCTTTACTTTTTTATTTTTTGTGTCATTATTTTATAGGCTTTGCACCATATCCGCACCTTTGTAAGGAGGTCAGCACATGGCAAAGAAGCCATTGGTAATCGGCGAGCCCTAGAGCGGATCACGAGCCAAGGAGGAACAGAAGGCCGCCCGGTCATCCTGCTACTGCTACGAGAACATGCGCTAGTAGCCTTGTTGGCCATCGCTCTCCAGCCCAAAAAAGCCGACTGGCTGCACGTTGCAATACTATCCCACGAGGAAGGCCGCTGGAGAGTTAAGATCCACTGACAATACTCTTCGACATATAAGGGATGTTTTATAGTGACAACCTGGCAGCAGGTCCTGGAACGGGACGATCTCGTTGGTGGTGATGTCGAATTCCATGAGTCTGGAATTCTCTATCGCGGTCCCATAGAGAGCATCACACTGGAGAATGGACGAGTGACCTTCAAGTTGCTTTGGGCTGCACAGCTTAGCCTGGATTTCGTATGGGAAAAACGGCGCGCCGTTGAGTGTTTTGTGGATGCCGAGATGTCGCCGCCAGGCGACATAGGCGACGGCCGCATCTTCTTCGCAATACCGCTGCTTGGGCACGGCACCATATTCCCGAAGGGCGGCAATAAGCTCGATCCGGCGAAGGTCAGTGGCCTCGAGCCGGGGACCGGTTAATGATACCTGCTGCTACAAATGGCGCCCTGCTGACCCCCCGGTTAGCAGGGTGTCGTTTAGCGTTCAATAGCTTTGCACCACTTCCGCCGGTCTCCGCATGTTAATTCCCATGTGCCGACGGCCATTATTGTAGTAATCCAGATACTCATCTAGTCGTCTTTGAGTCACATTCCTCCGTAGCGGATACGAACTCACGCACTCATCTTGTAAGGTGCGGTTGAACCGCTCCACATGAGCATTGTCGTTGCTCTGTCGTACCCGTGAATGCCTCAGGGCAATCTTTCTGGCAGCCAGCATGTCATGAAAGTATTTTTGGAATTCGGGTCCGTTGTCCGTTTGCATCATCTGGAATCCGAAACCGGCTTTGACCTGGGCCCGGAGGGCTACTTTGAGACTCAGCGCCTGACTCAAGTTGTCGTGGACTTCGGCGTATGCCCAGCGGGAATACAGGTCAATAACGGTGTAAATATAGAATCGTTTTCCGGTAGACCAGTCGACAAAATGAACCGTATCCATTTGAATAAGGCTTCCGGGAGCGGTTATGTCGGGTCTTGGTAACGATTGTCGGATCCGCTTCCATTTTGATTTTTTCTTGAGTAGCTCATGTCGGTCGAGAGTGCGTTTGACACTCGACAAACTAACCTGGACTCCTCGCTCTTTGAGATCCTCGTAAACGACTTCGGCACAGCGGCCGGATTTCAGACGCTCATTGACAATGGCCTGAACAATTGCCGGTTCGAGGGCACGGGGATGCGACTTAGGCTTCGAGGAACGGGTCGGTACGCCGCCATTGCCATGTAGCCGTTCTTTCTCTACCCGCTGCACCCAGCGCACCACCGAGGAATGAGAATACCCCAAATGACGGGCTACTTCACGGGTGGTTTGCCCACCCCTTACAAGCTTGACCGCCTGCATGCGGACTCGTTCCAGATTGGGGTTTGAGGTATATGGCATGGCAACAGTTTAAGCACAACCTTGGTGCAAAGCTATTGAACCATTACGATATATTGACAGCTTGTAAAAATTAATGTATAAAATGGATGACACTGGACGATTTCAGTGTAGTGACGCTGATGGCTGTTGGTACTCTATACTGAGAGGAACCCCGATGTCTGTTACCGAGCTTGATATTACCTGTGCGCCTGATGCCGGTGTTAACGTTGACGCGGTACTACGCTCGCGTTTGTTTCGTCAGTGGATCAACCAATTCTCTCAGACTGGTCCGAATACTAACCTTACCGGGGTGCGGATTAAGGGTGCATTCAGTTGGGGGGAGCCGAAAGAGATCAAGATGCTGCAGGTTGCAGTCACGACGCTTGGTCAAAATGGTCGAGAAGTATTGACGGCTGGTATTCTGCGTGACCCGACCGTGGACATTTTGACCGTTCTCGATGATGGTTCCGGTCCGCATGTAGCATTCGTGCGCCAATCGCGCACGCTAGCCGCTCATGACTGGGTTTTGTCCAATCCGGCCGGAATTATCGACTCAAGTGACGCAAGCCCGATTGCCGCTGCAATTCGAGAACGCGGTGAAGAGCTTCGCGGTACCGATGGCATTAAGTGGGGGCCGGTTATTAACTTGACCGAAGCTGCTACTGGTAGCACTCGCCCAGCACTGGTAAGCCCAGGTATGACCAACGAAGTGACCTGGTACATGGCTGCTGAAGGGGTTGTGACGCCCGCCCAGCTGGCTGAGCTTCGCCGGCAGTCTGGTGGACTGGATATTGAGAACGAGAAAACAGAGCCGGTTGTCGTTCCTCTCGAGGATGCCTTGATCACCCTGCCCCAGTGCGGGTTGGTCGATGGCAAGACGCTCTGCAGCGTATCGCTGTACGAGCGATACCTCCGGTTTCGTCAGAAGCAGCGTTAGTTTCTAGGAATGTCCTGGGATGAGATTGCAGTTTAGATTGCATCTTATCTCAGGACTATTTTTTTGTGAATTACTCAGTAAAGCAGTATGCCGCCGACCACTGCGCCTTCCATGAGCATCCAGAGGATACCACTCCAGATTAAGGGGCGGTTGCGCATTTTTATACCATAAAAAAGCCATAGGACCGATGCGAATAAATATAATACCCAGGTTAGCAATGAGACTTGATTTTGTCCGGGGTGGGCATAGATATCGATAATTTGCGGTATTGTCATGAGTGGCTCGGTAATGGCTACCAAAACCATTACTTGCTCCAGAGTGCTCACGGGTTTTTGATTTTTCTGTTTAAGCCGGTGGTGACTTTTGTTTGGCATGTGAGCCCGCGTTACTGCGTTAACTGTCGCAGGAATGTACCATAACCGCAATAGACGTTTATTGCATTCGTGTTATAGTAAGCAGCAGCATTATGAATAGCGAGGCGTCATGAAGGGTCAAAATAAGAAAAAAGAAACGAAGAAGCCCAAGAGCGTCAAAAAAGATAAGAAGTCTGTATAAGTAAAAGCCCGCATCTGGTTGATGCGGGTGGTAGTAGAATGATCTTGTCCGTCAGCTGATGGGACCCAGCTGTTCGGTTGGGTAATCCTGAGGACCGTCATGTGACCGGCCAGTAGCGGTGCAGAACTTTCCGGCTGTGGAGTACATTTGCCCGCAGTCGGGGCAGTGTTTCCTGGTGGCCGGAGCCGACTGGCCCGCTAGCGTTGCTTGATTGCGCTGGCGCCTTCGGGGAAGTATGACTCGAATTACCAGTAGCGCGAGTAGACCGATGATTGCCAATCCGACGAGTGCCCAGATCGCGATCCAGAGGAAGCTTGTCTTCTCGTTCGGGTAGTTCTGGATTGCTAAGCCCTTGTACTTCTGAGCTTGCGCGTGGCTTGGGATGGTGTCTAGTGTGCTCGTGAAGTGCTCAGCTGCAGAGCGGTATTTACCTTCGAAATAGGCATCAAGCCCGTCCCGGAAGGCTTTGTCGGCTGGACTGAGCTCCTGGCTGATCGAATGACGGTCAATTACGCCCTGGAGCGTAGAGAGACCGGCTGCGAAGTTGAACGACTGGGTCTCTTTGCTTGGGCCGTAGCTGTTGAGACCGACGGCCTCGTCCTGCCTGTTAACGACCGGTCCCCCGCTCATACCCTGACTTACGGGTGCATTGGTCTGGATGAACGGGCTTCCGTTTGAGGTCTGACTGTCGTTCGTGACTCGTCCGTCCTCGACGGTGGGTTCTGAGCCAGGGTCTACAACTCCCTCAACCGAAGCCGGCCATCCTGCCGCGACGACGAAATCGCCGTTTTTAGGCTTGGCGCGTGATATTTGCAGGGACGGCATCGGCTCGTTTGGTTCCACTTTGAGCAGCGTGATGTCGCCTCTATCGAGTGGTTGGTTTTCAAGGACTACTGCCTGATAGGGCTTACCAACCGAGATACCTGTGGCAGCGACGGTTTGTGTAACCTCGACTTTCACGTTGGCGGCTGCGCTGCTCGGAGAGCCGGCGACCTTCCAGCCTTTGGTGGCGGTGGGGTCAGCCAGCAATTCATTAGCAGTCTGTACCGTTATCAGGCCTTCCTTGACCTGATCGGTGAGGAAACCTTCGAAGAATTTCGCGGTTACCTCGCCAGGATCGGCGCAATGGCCGGCGGTGAGAATGTGGCCGTCGGGACTGACCGCGAAGCCGGTGCAACCACTTTTGATGACATAAGCATCGTCTGACCACACAAAGCCATCGGCGTTTGTGTAGTAGATGTACCCGGTATATTCGGTGACTATCTTAACGGACGCCGACTTGGCGATAGCACTGGCTCTTTCCAGCGCCTCGTCCTCGTCTGCCGATGCAGCGGGAGTAGCTCCAAGCGCCGCTAATGCTGCAACACTTAGTACGGTCAAGGTCCGGCCTACCAGACTACTGCCTAAGGACTGTCTAGCCAGAGGTTTCATCTCCAGCTCCTTCCGATCGGGGGATTGATTCGGATATTTCTAGACCAAAGAACGACTGCGTAATGCAAGTCGTTCCTTAATATGCCATATTATCTGATATATTGCAAGCATTATAGTGCTGTTTACATATGCCGGATGTTGAAATAATTTCTTGGCTGGGCTTAGAGGGCGTAGTCCAACCTTTTGAAGAGGATGAGGAGTGTGATGTTGAAGAAGTCCGGCGACTCTTGGACGAGCCCGATGAGGAACCATCATGCTAAGTATATTCCGGCGTCGGGCGGACGACAATCTAGTGCAATCAAAGCTCTTCAACGAACAGACTTTCTATCCAGCTTTCATGAAGGATATTGAGAAGTGTAAACGTGTGCTATTTATTGAATGTCCGTTTATAACCCATAAGCGCATGAATGCGCTTTACCCCTCATTTCGTAGGCTTACGAAAAGAGGGGTTCGTGTAGTAATCAATACCCGTGATCCTATAGAACATGACTCCCCGATGAACATAGTGGCCAATGAGGTAGTCTCATTGCTTCAGGATATCGGAGTTTCAGTGCTATTTACCGGTAATCATCACCGCAAGTTGGCTATCCTTGACGGTTATATCCTGTACGAGGGTAGCCTAAATATTCTTTCTCAGAACGATAGTTGCGAGGTAATGCGCCGGATTGAGTCGGAGGAGCTTACGCGCCAAATGATTAGTTTTGTGAAGCTTGACAAGTTATTAGGGAGATAGCACCTTAACCAAGCAAATACGGGAGCTTCGAGGGATCAATATCAAGAACTTTCATGAGTCTCTTGATTGACTCAGGAGCAGGCTTACTGACATTACGCTCAATCTTGGGGTATGTATTTTCGCCCAACCCGGCCTTTTTAGCGAGTTCAACCTGAGTCCATCCTTTTTTAAGTCGGGCCTCTTTTAAAATTTGTCCTGGTGTCGTTGCTTTACCCATTGGGTATATTTTACCACGCAACCTTAATTGTTGTATTACTAGGCCTTATCGCTATTAGCCAGCAGACCACTAAGCTGTGATTTCCAGCCATCTTCATTGACCATCTGAAATACAAAATCTGACTCACCAAAACCAAGATCAAGCTCCTGCCAATTTTTCTCAACCGCTTGCTCGTTGCAAAGTTCTAGTAACTGCCGCTTATACTCTGTGTCTTCATTACCCAACAGATGTTCGCCCTTGGTTTCGAGGACATAAAGTTTATCGTAAGTCGTTTCGTCCTCGGCTTTCGCGGCCGTAATAAAGTCCGGATACACCCGACCGGGTTTCCAACCCTGAATGCGATAATCAGCTTTGGCCATATTGCGATACCACCACAGTAGCTTTTGCTGACGATCCAGGTATAAAGCCACTTCTTCCTCTAGTCCGTTGATACTCTCGGCTGGGATATAATCAAACAGACTGGCTTGTATCTGCTCACCGTCCGCGTGGGTCAAGCGTCGTCTGGTTTGCATAGTGATACTACTAGGGATCATTGAATGACTGGCGCCTTTCAATAAGTAGAAGCGCAATGTGCCTCCTTTTAGGAGTTTGCGAAATACTTGCTCAGATAGTATATTGCGTTGCTCAAATAAGAGACTTTTAAGCCGTTCGACTGCGTACACTAAATTTGAAGCTACAATTTCTTTGTCATAGCGTTTTTGAAGTCTGATTAGAAAGTCCCGCGCCACACCATATGCGAGCCACGGGTTAGGCACGATATCGATAATCTGGCGTGTCACATATTCGTCACTCAGTTCTGACTCAAATGATCGCTCTTGCTGCGCTGTCATGTCTAGCTCCCCGCTAGCGCCATACCCCAAGGCCCGAATATCATCATCTACGGTGCGCTGCTCTAGGCTGAGCGAGTCTATAGCTGACAGGTCAACCTTTGACCAGTCGAGCCGGCCAAGTAGATCGGTCTCATAGCTCAGTTCACGCCATGAGCTTTCTGATTCAATCGCGAATACTGGCAAATATACGCGGCCTTCAAACTTCTTGAATTGCTTCCGGTAGCGCAGGGTTCTTTCTGGTTCATAGTCTGGATTCTCGTCACCATCTGACTCAACATTGATGCGGCCGATTACATCACCCAGGCCTTCGCCCTCTAGATTTTTTTTAATCCCACCAACGAGCTTTGCGGTGTCGTGCTGGAAAGAGTATACGTAACACTCGTCAAGTTCTTTTATGCCGGACTTGCGGGCGTAGGGCTGACGCAATACACGGCCAATAAGTTGTGTCATGGCCGTTTCGGATTGAGATTTAGTAAGTGCAGTAAGTACATAGGCGAAAGGACAATCCCAGCCCTCTTGTAGTGCCTGTTTGGTGATAATGAAGCGAATATGGCAGCCACGTTCTAACAGGTCTATATTCTCAATCTCGTCTTTATCAGAAGACTTGACGGCGATTTGCTCATTCGGAATCATACATTGCTTTATCAGGTATTCGCGGATGTCTTCGGCATGAATAAACTTGCCGTCTCGCTGATCTTTGCCAGTTCTCTCAACCTGTACGAGCATGATTGGGCGGATGTAGTTATTAGTGTTTTGCTCGTACTCTTTGGCTTTTTGCTCAAGTTCGGCCCGCCATGCAACCGCTTCATTCATGGTGTCTTGCCAGTCAGAAGTATTTTTATTAATCAGATGTAGATCGAGCTTAATCATCTGCTCATCATTCAGCTCACGGCCCGTAATGGCGACGAGGCGATTGGTGTTTTCGGGAGGCGTTGCAGATAGTTCAAGCACAAAGCTGGGGTTAAAGCCGTAAATAGTGCTTCGGGCCATCTCCGAATATGCCTTATGACCTTCATCGACGATTGTTATTGGCCTTAGCATTCGGAGGGCATTGCCAAGTGACGTTTTTGGTATGTGCCCAAAAAGACCATCACTCTCGCTAAAGGTGTCTAAGTTGGGATATTTGTCTAGAAGCTCTTTCTGGAGCTTGTACGCATCTTCGGCAGGAAAAAAGCTAGTGTAGCCGGTATTGTCCTTGAATACTTTGAGCGTTTCTTTGGTCTGACGAGAAGCTGAGGGCAACATGAGTAAGAGCACGCAAAGGTTACTAGCTACGTCGTCAACGTTAAATTGATCTAGTTTTTCTAAGATCATTGTGCGCCCACCACTAGATACATCGAGTACTTGACGGTATGGATGGTGACGGTCACGCAGGCTTTTGAGAGTTTGGCGGTAAATCTGTGTGGTTGGTACGATCCACAGGACAAGGCCGTGCTGCTTTTGTAAATAGAGCTTGTGGATTAGATCAACCGCGTGACATGCAAGTAGTGTTTTACCTCCGCCAGTAGGCACTTTGAAGTAGAGGTGTGGCAAGGGTTGGTTGATGCCGTTCACCGCTGAGTGGTAATTGCGTAGCCCGATTGTCTCCCAAGCTCGTTTGGGATAGTTGAATTCGGCGGCAAGGTCTGGCTCAACGGCGTTCAGCCGCTCATAGCGGTTTTTTTCAGTGCTAAGAGCCTGCAAGTATTCGCTGAGGCGGTTTACAACTTTCTTTTGGTATTCTTTTAGCTCCATAGCGGATTATACCTTCAATTTATATATCTCAAAGGGCAGTTGGCAAAAGCTTATTTTGAGATTATCCAATTCGGTTTGCTCGATGTACTTAGTTGGTGCGAATACCAGTAGCGGTCGATCTCCCACTTCTTTGCGTAAGCGGCGAGCTTCATCAAGCGTCAAGGCTGTGCTTTTGAGATACTCGAGGTCTGGTTTGTAGTAGACGTATACATCATGATAGCTGCTTGATCCAGCAAAATGCTTAATTTCATTAAGCTTAAATGGGTCAAAGTCTTCGCCTGTGGCGGTGTAGAAAACATATCTAGCAAGTTCTTCATAGCTCGGTAAATGTTTGCCACTTAATAGGCTTTCGGTTTCGATAGCCTTGCCGAGAGTAAAGTAGCTGAACGTGCCACCCAGACCCTGTCTCAGTAGATCGTTACGCGAATCGGGCACTCCTTTTATGACGCGTCGTACCCGTTCAGCGGTGATCTTATCGGCATAATCTTCCATTTCAACCAGAACGAACTTTCGATTTCCGCCATCCTCTTTATTTGCGGCTAAAACCGCATGGGCTGTTGTGCCTGATCCAGCGAATGAATCTAGGATAATATCGTTGGGATCTGTAGCGAGCTGTATAACTCTACGAATAAGTGTGGAAGGCTTCGGGGTCTCAATCTGACCGTTCCCATCGAATATGCTCTTAAGTTCTTTCATTGCAGAGTCAGTGCTCCCGACATCATCTTGGAACCATAGCGTGACAGGCACCACACCTTCCTTGACTTCAGATAAGAATCTCTTAAGGGACGGTATTGAGTCTCCCCTCGTTCCGAACCATAGACGATTATCTTCGCGTAGTCGCTTTATTTCATCTACAGGCCTGCTCCAGCTCCTGCCTTTAGCAGGGAGTACTTCTTTTCCGGACGGTGTGGTTATGACGTAGTAATCACGATCACGATGCTCGGCTCGTGTTAGGTCACTGGGCTTCCACGGACCTCTTGAATCATTATCGGGGTTTTTATAGGCATCATCCTGCTTTGCAGTTCTTGGCATTAGATTTCTCTGCCATTTGTCGATACTTCTTGCGTATGCCACTACGTATTCATGCATTGCCGAAAAATGCCGTGCATCGTTCTGGGGCGAGTACTTCTTTTGCCAAACAATGCTAGCAACGAAGTTCTGGTCTCCAAAGATTTCGTCCATAAGGGTTCGCAGATTGTGCTGTTCATTGTCATCAATACTTATGAATATCGCGCCATCTTCAGTCAATAGTTCCCGGAGGAGTTTAAGGCGTGGCAGCATCATACAAAGCCACTTGTCGTGTCTGGTTAAGTCTTCGCCCTCACCTCCTACGACTTTGCCGAGCCATTCTTTCATCATTGGGCTATTGACTCGATCATTGTACGCCCAGCCTTCGTTGCCTGTGTTGTAAGGCGGGTCAATATAAATGCATTTCACGCGGCCGGCATAAGTAGGGAGTAGTGCCTTTAGAGCTAGTAAATTATCGCCGTTCACGATGAGATTATCATTAAGAGAAGGCTTCCTAGTTAGCCCTTTATTGGCATTTGGCACCAGTTGGTGAAACGGAACCGCTAGGTGGTGATTTTGTACGAATGTCTTTCCTTTGAAATCTAGTCTTGGCATGTGTTAATTGTACCGTAATCCAGGATAATAGCTCTAATATAGCGTTTCAGGTCGGGACTATTCAAATAAGCATAAGCATGTAGTTATCCCATCTTTTAGGGTGGGAGTCGAGTTTTTGCCTTCGCAAGCGTATAATGGAGATGTAATCAGAGTACACTTATGATTCTCGTCGACAATGAGACAAAAGTAGACCTACTTAATAACGAGGCAATCGCCCTCACTATCATTAAAATACTCCGTGCCCGGCCCGAAAAGCCTGTGACGCTCGGCGTACATGGTGATTGGGGTGCCGGTAAGTCCAGTGTGCTCGAAATGATTGAAGCCGCTCTGGAAACTGATAAAAATGTACTATGCGTAAAGTTTAACGGCTGGCGCTTTCAGGGGTTTGAAGACGCGAAGATCGCGCTCATTGAGGGTGTGGTACAGGGTTTGCTTGAGAAGCGGTCACTGACCACAAAAGCGCTGACGGCCGCGAAGGATTTACTTAAGCGTGTCGACACCCTTAAACTGGCCAAGAAAGGGGGTGGCCTTGCCTGGAACGTGGCGACTGGTATGCCATCCCCAGACCAAATTAGCGATGCCTTAGGCATCTTGAGGGGTTTGGCAGACAATCCCGAGGGACTCGTCGGCAAGGAAAATACCGAAAATACCGTTAAGAATCTTAGCGGCCTGCTCAAGCCTGCGGAAGCAAAACGCATACCGAAAGAGATTGATGAGTTCCGCAAGGCATTCGACAATTTACTGAAGGAGGCGGAGATCGATCAGCTGATTGTGTTGGTTGATGATCTCGATCGCTGCCTGCCAGTGACAACCATTGAAACACTCGAAGCTATAAGACTCTTTATTTTTACCAAGCGGACAGC
The DNA here is from genome assembly GCA_041743505.1 of Candidatus Saccharimonadia bacterium. Lineage (GTDB taxonomy): Bacteria > Patescibacteriota > Saccharimonadia > UBA4664 > UBA4664 > JBGTMQ01. Next base: position 5,052 of record JBGTMQ010000019.1, on the reverse strand, counting down.
GTTTATCGTTGGCGCGGATGAAGCCATGGTTGAGTACGCGGTTCGCAAGCATTTCCCTGATCTACCAGATATGACTGGCCCCAAGGACTACGCCCGCAATTATCTTGAAAAACTCATACAGGTGCCGTTCCGCATCCCCGCGCTAGGTGAGGCTGAAACTCGCATCTATATCACGTTACTTCTAATAGGCTCTCTTCTTGAGGAAGATGATCCCAAGTTTTTGAAGCTAATCGCCGAGGGACGGGAGCGGCTAAAGCGACCGTGGGACAGCAAGCCCCTGGATTCTACCGCCGTAAAAGCCGAGCTGGGCAATAACACGGCAGCACTAGAAATGTTAATCCTGAGTAATCAGGTTAGTCCAATCCTGGCGAGTGGCACGAAGGGCAATCCTCGGCAGATAAAGCGTTTCTTGAACGCTCTTTTGCTTCGTAAAGCTATCGCAGACGCCCGTGGCTTTGGGGAGGAAATTAAATTGCCGGTTCTCGCCAAGCTCATGCTCGCCGAACGGTTTAGACCAACATTATTCGACCAAATTGCAAAAAGTGCCTCTAGCGAGCCGAATGGTATATGTAAAGAATTGGGTATGCTCGAAGCCAACGCCAAAGATCAGAAAGAGGTTGCCGCAAGTAATAAGATATTGGCCGCTTGGCTTGGCTCTGAGCCAATCATGTCTTGGTCCAAATTGGAGCCTAAGCTGGCCGATGTAGACCTCCGGCCCTACTTGTTCGTAGCAAGAGACAAAAAGGATTACTTCGGCGGTAGCGCGGCGTTGGGTAAACTGGGTGATTTATTGGGAAAACTACAAGGCGAACGGCTTGCCGCCAAATCGGTGACAACCGAGCTACAGTCCTTGGTGCCACCTGATGCGTCGGCGCTATTTGACGAGCTTCGCGTTATCATCTTGAGCAAAGATTCCTATAACACCAAACCAGAAGGCATGGAGGGTATGGTTGCTTTAGTTGGGGCCCACACTCACCTGGAGAGTAACTTGCTTGATCTGCTGGATGAGCTCCCAGCCGCCAACCTAGGTCTTTGGGCTGCTGGTGGATGGGAAGCGTGCATTCGTGACGCTGACAATAAAGAGCGGCTCAGCGAGATTCTTGGGCGGTGGGAACAGACAGGCAGCAAATCATTGAAGACGGCCATCGGGCTTACGAAGGGAGCTCGTTAAGACATTCATGGGTACCTCTACCACAAACGGTGGCACTAGTGGTAGCGGCACGCCTTTAGTGCCCTCTTGGCTAGATGACGCGGGTGGCCAGCTAAATCAACCAATAATACCCGGTGGTTTATCACCCTTCGCACCCTCTCCTGTGCCTCCGCCCGCTGAAGCGAATCGCTACAGCGCGCCTCGTTCGGCTTTTTCAAGATTTGCCCGTTCTGGCGGCACGAATCGCTCCAGCTTAGGTCGCGCAGTCTCTGGTTATGTATCACGTAGCTCAGGAGGTGCCAAAGGCGCAGCACAACGTATGGGTTCCTCGCGTGTCACCGGCAGTCGTCTCCTAGGATTTTTGAATGACGCCGTAACTCGTGGAGTAGTCGAAGCGTTAAAGTCGTTAAACCTTGAAGGTCTAGCCGGTCGCCCAATTAATGAAATCTTTAAAGGTTTATCCGATTATATGTGCCCCGAAGGGGGTAGTGTGGATGTGGGAATCGCGCGCGACGCATTCTTCCGCACCATGGTTGACCTTGAGAAAAATGGTGTCACCGATCTGGAAGACTTGACTATAGACCAAGTACAGACAGTTTTCGAGATGTTTACCACGCACGCCATTGAAGATCGTATTTATAACGAAATTGGCACTAAAGCCATTACACTTCCCGCAGACACGGCCGCGATTGATAACGTGCAAGCCCAGCTGCATGACTTTATAGGTAATGGCGTCGTTGACGCTTTAAGTGGGATGAAGGGTCGATTACAAGACCTGCCACAAGATAAAGTGCTTGCGTTAGTAGATGAGATGTATGTGAAAGCCTATACCGTGCTTGAATCCATGGGCGAAGCTGCGAAGGAGCAAGCATGAGGCGGCACGTTATATACGGCCGTTACGGTGCCACCGATACAGTAAACATCCCTGTTCGAGACGACGAAATGGGTACGGAGCTAAAATTATATTCAGGGCAAAATAAGCTGGAACACGGCATAGGTACAGCGATTGAAGACTTGCACAAAATGGGGTTATCACCCACGACAGTGGGCATAGATTTACTCATATTTGCCGCGCACGTGCATGCCGCCGATACTCGCATATCTCGTGATACAGAATCCCAAGATAGTTGGACGCGGGAAATTCGCCTTGTTGTGCCAGTTAGTGATACCGAGGCCTGGGATAAAGCACGGTTCACGGCACAACGCGCCTTAAACTTCTTAACTGGCGACCTTTGGACACTCGAATTCCGTCCGAAGCCTGAATCAATGCCTGCAGTGATACCCGCCACACTTCCACTACAGGACGCCCCTTTTAATGAAATATCACTATTTTCTGGTGGCCTAGATAGTCTCATCGGAGCCATTGATATGCTTGAAGGTGGCAAGGTCCCGCTTCTTGTCAGTCATGCAGGAGATGGCACAACTAGTAGCGCTCAAGCCGATTGCTATAACACCCTCAAAGAATACTATTCGGGTAACCAGCTTAATAGATTACGTCTTTGGATGGATATGGGCGGAGTAGAGGTTGATGGTAGCGATCACGAGACGACCACCAGGGGGCGCTCGTTTTTGTTCTTTGCCACCGGCATTTTTGCTGGCACGGGTATTAACAAAGCTTTTACGCTGAAAGTCCCCGAAAATGGGCTCATAGCGCTTAATGTTCCGCTCGACCCAATGCGACTAGGTTCACACAGCACCCGAACGACCCACCCTTTCTATATTGCTCGCTGGAACGAAATGCTAAATATCTTGGGTCTACCATGCAAAATCGTAAACCCTTATTGGGATAAGACAAAGGGCGAAATGGTCGCAAGTTGCGTGAACAAAGAGCTACTCAAAATACTCGCCCCCCGTTCCCTGTCCTGCGCCGCCGCCACTAAAGGACGGTGGCAAAAAATACCCGCGCAGCATTGCGGCTACTGTCTACCGTGCTTGATTCGGCGAGCCGCGCTTGAAAAAGGATTCGGTAAAAATGGGGATCAAACAACCTATACCATGAGCAGCCTAAGCGAACGGGTTCTTGATAGTACTGAGGCGGAAGGTATGCAGATTCGCTCGTTCCAGTACGCCATTCATCGGCTAAATATGCGTCCGCAACTTTCTGACGCGCTTATCCACCTTTCGGGTTCGTTGAGCGATGAAACACCTGAGCGGCAAGTAGCGCTTGGTGAAGTATACGAGCGTGGACTTGGCGAAGTAGAGAACATTCTTAAAGGCGTTCGTACACAAGCAAAATGACATACGTCTTAGTAGACTTCCATTGCCATCTAGATTTGTACCCAGATTTTGAAAACGTGATAAAAGAGTCTGAGCACGCCGGTGTTTACACGCTCGCTGTGACGACGACGCCGCGAGCATGGCAGCGTAACAACGAGCTAACAAAAAGGCTTCAGTACGTTCGCCCTGCACTGGGCTTGCACCCACAACTGGTTGGCAAGAACACGGCACAGGAGCTTATTTTATGGGAGCAACTCCTACCACAAACAAAGTACATTGGTGAGGTTGGACTAGACTCTGGGCCAGATTTCTTTCGCACGTTAAATGAGCAAAAGAAGATATTTGAGCGTATTTTGACCTTATGTTCTGCAGCAGGCGGCAAAATACTCTCGGTACACGCCATACGTTCAGTTAGTACCGTCCTTGACATGGTGGAGGCGTTGTTGCCGCGCAGCCGAGGTGTAGTAGTACTACACTGGTTTTCCGGCACACCTGCGCAAGCACAAAGAGCGATCGAGCTTGGCTGCTATTTTTCTCTCAACGCCCCTATGCTGCAAAACAAGCGTAGCGAATCGCTATTACGGCTAATTCCTCTAGATCGTTTGCTAACTGAGACTGATGGCCCTTTTGCGAGAATTGATGATCGACCGAGCCGTCCCAAAGATGTTGCACTGGTCGTAAAGCTACTAGGTGAAGTACGACATGTTGCTTCAGAAGAAATGTCTAGGCAGATCATTACAAATCTTAAAAAACTATTGAATGAAAATTAGACAAGCTCTAGCGAGTACAATGGCTATTTGTCCAGCTTTTAACACTAGTTTCGGCTGATATGCCGCTGAGACTGGCCGCTATGGCCTGGGAAGGGTCGTCGTGCATCTTTTGATAGATGGATTGCAAAGTAGCAATATCTGGACGAATTTCGTTGGGAGCTACCTTTTCTAGACGGCCGAACGATTTAGTAAACTCGCTTGCATCGCTCAAGCTGTCGTCAAATACGCCAGAGGGCCATGTTGTGCCAGGCAAGGTAGTTAGTCGGGTCTTTTCTTCTTTATAGACCTTGCAGTAAGCCGCCACAGAGCGCGGAGGTGCTATAAGCTGAGAGATTAGTAGCGCTGCGACTATTACTAATAGGATAGCGGCTCCTATGATTACTCTGCTCTTTTTCTGGTTGGGGCTTCTGTGCTCTGCCAAGTTTTTTTCATGCATGTCCCGATTATATCACTCATCTGAAAAAGCTTATGTATTGACACCTTATTTACCATTTGTAAATAGTGTGCTATATCTATGGTTAGATTTACAAGAACAGCGTGGCCTAAGGAGGGACTGCTTGTGCGGAGATACAAAAGCCTAAGATTCGTAGCCATCATCATGGCGCTGGCGATTCCATTTGCTTTGGCTCACCCCGCGCTTGCTGCCGATGGCAATGTTGTTCAAGTTGAGAACTTCATCCGCAGTATTATCAAAGTTGTCGCAGGGCTTGCAGGCCTGGTAGCTACAGGCTTCTTTGTGGTCGGTGGCTTCGGCTATATTACTAGCTCAGGTAATCCCGAGAAGCTGGACAAGTCAAAGCAGACTCTCGTCTGGTCGGCCATAGGCTTAGCTATTGTTATTGCTGCCTTCGTCATTAGCAACATCGTAACAGACTTGGCAACCGGCGCATTCGGAAAGTAAGCCGGTGGGTATTA